>NZ_CP095376.1:8951986-9571472 GCF_023008405.1 Amycolatopsis sp. FBCC-B4732 | reverse complement strand
CACTCAGGAGATCCACAGGTTGACCGGACCGCGGGCCGGGTACCCTGGGTCCCGTCAACACGCGGTAAACAGGGAGCAACTCATGGCACGGGGGAACGACGCTCGACGGGCTCGCGCCACCCGGTCCGCCGGGCTGGTCCCGCTCGTGATCGGGCTGGCCTCGGCCGCGGCGCTCACCGGAGCCGCGTACATCACGGTGGACAGCGCCTCCTGCGGCTCACCGGCCCAGTACATCCGCCACGACAGCCACGTCGAGCTGGTCGGCGGCTGCGTCGACGGCGCGAAGCTGCCGGCCGCGGGCACGCCGAAGTCCGGTGGCGTGGTGCACGGCAACTACAACCCCTGAGGAACCCCGTTGGCGCTCAAACGGATGGACAACATCCTCATCGTCGTCGACGACCTGGACGCGGTGATCGCGTTCTTCGTCGAGCTGGGCATGCGGCTCGAGGGCAAGGGCCCGCTCGAAGGGCGCTTCGCGGAGCGCGTGATCGGGCTCGAGGACGTCAAGCAGGACATCGCGATGCTGCGGATGCCGGACGGCCAGGGCGGCATCGAGCTAGCGCAGTTCCACCAGCCCAAGGCCGTCGTGCCGGAGCCGAAGGTCGCGCCGTCGAACACGCTCGGCTACCGCCGGATCATGTTCGCGCTCGACGAGAACCTCGACGACGTCCTCGACCGTCTGCGCCCGCACGGCGCCGAGCTCGTGGGCGAGATCGAGCCGTACGGGGGCATCTTCCGGCTGTGCTACGTCCGCGGTCCCGAGGGGATCATCGTGGGGCTGGCCGAAGAGCTGGACTGACTCAGTCCAGCGCCGCCAGCAGGTCGGCGACCAGGTCGCGGCCGTCTTCGATGCCGACGGAAAGGCGCAGCAGGTCCGCCGGGACCTGCAGGGTCGAGCCCGCCGTGCTCGCGTGCGTCATCTTGCCCGGGTGCTCGATCAGCGACTCGATGCCGCCGAGCGACTCCGCGAGGATGAACAGCTTCGTGCGCGAAGCGACGTCCAACGCCGCCTGCTCACCGTCCGCGTGGCTGAACGAGACCATGCCGCCGAAGCGCCGCATCTGCTTCGCGGCGATCTCGTGGCCGGGGTGTTCCGGCAGGCCCGGGTAGTAGACCTTCGCCACCTTCGGGTGGTTGACCAGCGCCTGCACGATGCGCTCGGCGTTGTCGCTGTGGCGCTCCATGCGCAGGGCGAGGGTCTTGATGCCGCGCAGCGTCAGCCAGGCGTCGAACGGGCCGGGCACCGCGCCGGCGGAGTTGCGGAGGAAGAAGAACTGCTCGCGCAGCTCGTCCTCGTTCGTGATGATCGCGCCGCCGACGACGTCGGAGTGCCCGCCGAGGTACTTCGTCGTCGAGTGCAGGACGATGTCCGCACCCAGCGAGAGCGGGTTCTGCAGGTACGGCGTCGCGAAGGTGTTGTCGACGACCAGGCGGGCGCCGGCGTCGTGCGCCACCCCGGCCAGCCCCGCGATGTCGGCGATGCCGAGCATCGGGTTGGTCGGCGACTCGCACCAGATCAGCTTGGTCTCTGGGCGGATCGCCGCGCGCACCTCGTCGAGGTCGGCCAGGTTCGCGACGGTGTGCTCGACGCCCCAGAGGCTGAGCACCTTGTCGATCAGGCGGAACGTGCCGCCGTACGCGTCGTTGCCGAGCACGAGGTGGTCACCCGGGCGCAGGGTACTGCGCAGCACCACGTCGGACGCGGCCATGCCGGACGCGAAGGCCAGCGCGTGCCGGCCGCCTTCCAGCGAGGCCAGCGCCTCCTCCAGCGCCGAACGGGTCGGGTTCGCGGTGCGCGAGTACTCGTAGTCGCCCTCGCGGGTCCCGCCCACGCCGTCCTGCGCGTAGGTCGAGGTCTGGTAGATCGGCACGATCACCGCGCCGGTGCGGGGGTCGGGCTTCTGCCCCGCGTGAATCGCGCGGGTCTCGAAGCCCAGTTCGGAGTAGTCGTCCACCATCTGTTCAGCGTAAGGCCTGGCCTGAACATTCCCGTCAGGTGGGATGGGACTCAGTCGGGTGAGCCGGTCCGCCTGCGGCCCAGGTCACCGGGCCCGCGGAGATCGACACCGGCGCCTTCAACTCCGCACGGCCGGAGATCAGACGGTGCTCACCCCGACCCATCGGGCGGCCGGGCGGGAGGCGGCCAGCGCCAGGGTGGCGACCGACGGCGGCAGCACCAGCGCGAGCGCGGCCACCCCGCCGGCGGCCAGGTCGCCCGGGCCGCCGAGGTCGACCACGGCGAGCCCGGTGGCCGCCAGCACCAGCGACGTCAGCGTCGCGAGCAGCGCCGCCGTGCTGCCGGCCACGCAGCCGAGGCGGCCGGCCGGGTGCTGCCGCGGCAGCAGGAGGCCACCGGACAGCAGGACCGACGCGAGGACGGCGTCGACCGCCGCGTGGAGGGCGGCGCGGGCGGCGTCGGCCGGGAAGCGGACCAGCGTGACGACGTCGAGGACGAACCCCGCGGCGTAGAGCAGCCCGCCGAGCAGCGCGAGCGCCGCGGCGGCGAGGGCGGTGCGGCCTTCGGTGGAGGTGGTCAAGCGGTCACCGGCCAGGTGGTCGGCCGCCCTGCGGCCGGGGCGGGTACGGCTGATGAGGATACGGCCGGTTACCGTGCGTGCTCCTCGGGGGCGGAAGTCACCAGCTCCGCGACGAAGACGGGTACGCGCCCGGACCGGACATCACCGGCAGCGCGGCGCGGTAGCGCAGGTAGCGGAACGTCGGCGGCAGGAACGCCAGGACCAGCACGAGCACCGCCAGCGTGGCGAGGCCGACCCGGTCCACCATCGCGAGGCCGCCGTGGGTGAACATCGCGTCGGCGAAGCGGGCCGGCGGTACGCCGACCGACAGCGGCTCGGTGAGCAGCGCGCCGATGGCCAGCAGCGCGCCGATGCCGAGCAGGACCGCGCCCGCCGTCGCGCGGAACAGCGTGGCCAGGGAACCGATGAGCAGGACGAGCCCCGCGACGAGGTAGCCGGCGAAGTCCACCAGCACCAGACCCGGCAATGCGCCGAGGCTGAATTCGGCGGGCATGTCGAGAAAGATCTTGACCGGTACGTAGCCCGCCGCGACCGCGGCCGGAATTCCGAGAAGACCCGCGAGCACCGCCGTTACTCCGGATGGCCGAGTCGATGAATACGAATGCGAACGCGCTACCGGATAGCCGGTCACCAGTCCCCCATCGGGCAAGCTCAAGTACGACGGCGCTCACCTTAGACCGGAATGCGGGAAGTAGTCCGGAAACGGAACGGAATTCGGCCGGACGGCGGAACCCAAGATCATTATTGTGCGGTAGCGGCAGAAATCATGTCACGCGATCGCACGGACGCCTTTTGTCCTCTTCGGACAATTGCGAATTCCGCTATAAATGCAGCGTGCCCCGGAGCCGAAAGGCTCCGGGGCACGAAAGGCGCTCAGTTCACCACTGCTGCGGCGGCTGGCCGGGCTGGCCGAACCCGCCGCTCGGCGGGCTCTGCTGGCCCGGCGGCTGGCCGTAACCCTGCTGCTGACCCGGCTGCTGCGGGTAGCCGTGCGGCGGCTGGCCCGGCTGGCCGTAGCCACCCTGCTGCGGCGGCTGGCCCGGCTGCCCGAAGCCCCCGCTCGACGGCTGCGGGAACCCGCCGCTGGCCGGGTTGGGGCCGCCCGGCTGGCCGTAGCCCGGGGGCGGGCCGTAACCCTGCGGCGGCTGGCCGTAACCCTGCTGCTGCGGCGGCGGGCCGGGCTGACCCGGCTGGCCGAAGCCGCCCGGCTGCTGCGGGCCGCCGAAGCCCTGCGGCGGACCGCCGAAGCCCTGCGGCCCGGCCGGTGCCGCGGCACCGCCGCCACCGCCGAGGCCGACGAACTGCGCGGTCGCCGGCACCAGGCCGAGCACGCCCGCGATGAGGACGAGGACGCCGATGATCAGCGGCGGCAGCCCGAGCCCGAAGGTGTCCTTGGCGGACGCCGAAACCTGCGCGAGCGCCTCGGCGTTCGGCGTCATGCCGATCTTGAGCAGCAGCGCGAACAGCGTGAGGAGCGCGCCGCCCGCGACGACCACGATCGGGACGAACTTCTTGATGCCGCCCAGCTTGCCCGCGAGCGCCAGGCCGACACCGCCGGCCAGGGAGAGCAGCGAGCCCACCAGGATCATCACGACGTAGAACCACACGGTGCCCGGGCCGATGATGCCCAGCCGGTCGAGGACGTCCTTGATGGCTTCCTGGCTCGGCGCGCTGTCGAAGAGCTTCGAGTAGTCGCTCGCGTCGCCCATGTAGCCGAAGGAGATGATCAGCGCGATCAGGCCGAGCACCGCGACGACGCCGCCGGCGATGTAGCCGAAGAGGCCGTTGCCGCCGCCGGCCGCCGGAGCGGCACCGAACGGCTGCTGCGGCTGCCCGCCGAAACCGGGCTGCTGCGGGCCGCCGAACCCGGGGCCGCCGAAGCCCTGCGGGGGCTGCTGCCCCGGCTGGCCGAAGCCGCCCGGCTGCTGCCCGAACCCGCCCTGCTGACCGGGGTGGCCGAAGCCGCCCTGCTGCTGGCCGAACGCCGCGGCCGGGTTGTCGGCCGCGCTCGGCGGCGGGGTGTACGGGATCGCCGGCGGCTGGGAGCCCGGGGGCACCAGCTGCGTGGAGTCCGCGACCGGGGCGTCGCCGCCGACCGGGTTCACCATCTGGGTCGCGTTCGCGTCGACCGGCGGCATCGCCTGGGTCGCGCCCGCCCCGCCGTCACCCGGCTGGACGACCTGGGTCGGCTCAGGCGTCTCCCCGAACGGGGAACCGCCCTGCTGAGGCTGGGCGGGCTGGACGACCTGGGTCGGTTCCGGGCTGCCGAACGGGTCCTGCTGCGGCTGGGGGCCACTCGGCGGGCCTTGAGGTGGCTGGCCGCCACCCCACGGCTGGTTCGGTGGCTGCGGTGCACTCATGTGGGTCTTGAACCCCCTTGACGAGGACGCGAAAGTGTTCTACTCGCGCTCACGCTATCGGATCACCCGGCAGGGCGCTCGTAACGCCCCTGCCGGGTCCGCCGATTAAGACACTTCTCAGCCGTAGTTCAGCGTCCGGCCAGAAAGCCCAGGAGGTCGTGCCGGGTGACGACCCCGGCGGGCTTGCCGTCGACCAGCACGAGGGCGCCGTCCGCGCTCTCGAGCGCGGTCATCGCGGAACCCACCTGCTCACCGCCGCCGATCGTGGGCAGCGGCGGCGACATGTGCCGGTCGAGCCGGTCGGCCAGCTGCGCCTTGCCGGTGAACAGCGCGTCGAGCAGGTCGCGCTCGTTGACCGCGCCGACGACCTCGGCCGCCATCACCGGCGGCTCCGCGCTGACCACGGGCATCTGGCTGACGCCGAACTCGGCCAGGATCGCGATGGCCTCGGCGACCGTCTCGTTCGGGTGCGAGTGCACCAGCGTCGGCAGGTGCCCGCTCTTCTTGGTGAGCACGTCGGCGACCGTCGCGCCGGAGGAGTCCGGCGGCAGGAAGCCGTAGGAGGACATCCAGGTGTCGTTGAAGACCTTCGTCAGGTAGCCGCGGCCGCCGTCGGGCAGCAGCACGACCACGACGTCGTCCTCGGTGAGCCGCTCGGCGAGCTTCAGCGCGGCGGCGACGGCCATCCCGCAGGAGCCGCCGACCAGCAGGCCCTCTTCCAGCGCGAGCCGGCGGGTGACCTGGAAGGAGTCGGCGTCGGAGATCGGGATGATCTCGTCGGCGATGTTCCGGTCGTAGGTGTCCGGCCAGAAGTCCTCGCCGACGCCCTCGACCAGGTACGGCCGGCCGCTGCCGCCGGAGTAGACCGAGCCCTCCGGGTCGGCGCCGACCACCTGCACGCGGCCGTCGCTGACCTCCTTGAGGTACTTGCCGGTGCCGGAGATCGTGCCGCCGGTGCCGACGCCCGCGACGAAGTGCGTGATCTTGCCGTCGGTCTGCTTCCACAGCTCGGGCCCGGTGGAGAGGTAGTGGCTCTCCGGGTTCTGCGCGTTGGCGTACTGGTTGGGCTTCCAGGCGCCGTCGATCTCGCGGACCAGGCGGTCGGAGACGTTGTAGTAGGAGTCCGGGTGCTCGGGCGCGACCGCGGTCGGGCAGACCACGACGCGGGCGCCGTAGGCCTTGAGGACGTTGCGCTTGTCTTCGCTGACCTTGTCCGGGCAGACGAAGACGCACTGGTAGCCCTTGCGCTGCGCGACCATGGCCAGGCCGACGCCGGTGTTCCCGGACGTCGGTTCCACGATCGTGCCGCCGGGGCGCAGCTCACCGGAGCGTTCGGCCGCCTCGATCATGCGCAGCGCGATCCGGTCCTTGACCGAGCCACCCGGGTTCAGGTACTCGACCTTGGCCAGCACGAGCGGCTTGAGCCCCTTGGTCAACGAGTTCAGCTTGACCAGCGGGGTGTTGCCCACGAGGTCTGCGATGTGCTCTGCGTACTCCACGACCGCCAGCCTAAACGGCCGACCGGTGGCGTTGTCCACCTCACGGTCCACTCACGCGCGATCGGGGTCCGGGGGCCTCCGGGTGCGCGTCGGCGATGCCGGGCAGCGATGGCGAGGTCGGACCGCCCGGCGAGGACCCTTCAGGCAGCCACCAAGCCGCTCGTCCACACCGGTTCCGGCCCGAGGGCCGCCGCACGCTGAGCCGTCATCCCGTCCCGGAGGGTCCGCCCGGCGCCGATCGGCACGCGGCAGTCCGTCCGCAGGATCAAGGGCCCGGAGCGAGCGGCCCAGGTGGTGATCATCGCCAGTTCACCTCCCGTGTCGTGGAACGGCGACTTCATCGGAAACACGATCCTATCGGCCCGCCGGTTGCCCCGGCTCACCCTTTCGTGTCAATTCCGCCCAGCCCGGCCGGTCGGCGATCGGCCGTTCTTCCCAGCCCGGCGGCCAGGTCCGCGGAAACCCGCGTTGCGCCTCCGCACCGGCGAGCCGCGCGGTCGTCTTCGTGCCGAAATCGGCCGGACCAGCGAAAACGGCGCCGTTGAAGGAGTCGCGCTCGCCGCCGAAAACGGTTCCCCGGAAATCGACGCGGTCTTTGAACTGGGCCTTGTTGAAGTCGGCTTTGGTGCGGAATTCGGTACCGCGGAACAGCGTGAGTTCGAGAAACTCCGCGTCGTAGCAGACGATCGAACGGATCACGCAGTGCGTGAGGGTGAGCCCGACCAGAGTCGCACCGGAAAAGTCGAGGTCGATGTCCGGCCAGTACCCGGTGTTCGGCGCTTCGGGCTTCCCGGGCCGCAGGTGCATCAGGAGGATGCGCTGCGCGGTCTTGCGGACCTGCAGCTCCTCGCGGTGTTCGTCGCCTTGCACGTACGGCATCCGCAGGTAGGCGCAGAGGACGTTGACGATCGTCTGCCGGTGCTCCGGGTACCCGCCGGCGAGCCGTTCGAGCGAGTAGAGCCCGGCGAGCCGCACGGGCGCCTTGTCGCTGCCGAGCTGGTCGGCGGCCTTGCCGTAGATCTCGGTGACCCGCCGTTCGGTGGCGTCGTGGTCCTTCTGCACCAGATCCAGCTCGGCGGACCGCTGCCGCCGCGCGGCGAGCAGCAGCGCGGCGGCACCCCCGGTCCCGACGACGATGTTGGCGGCGGTCTTGAGCGCGTCGAGCCGGGCGGAGTCTTCCGGACGGCCGCCGCCCAGCAGGGCGAGCAGGAGGGTGGCCGCCAGCGCGGCGAGCACCAGGAGCCCGGCGCCCCACAGCAGGATCGTCCTGGTCCGCAGCACGCGCTCGAGTTCGTTGGCCACGGGGTTCGATCCTGCCAGTCACCGCCCGGTCGCACACCGGGTTCGGCGGCGCTCGGGTCCGGTCACCGGCCACGACCAGCTTCCGGGCGGCGCCGACTTCCGGGCGAGCGCCACCGAAACCCGGCGCGGTTCCGGCCCGGCCCGCCGCCGCGACCGCCACCCGGGGCCCGGCTCCCAAGCGGCCGCCACCGAAACGCCGGGCCGCGCTACCGCAGATCGACCGCGCTCGGGTCCGGTCACCGGCCGCGACCACACCGCCCGCGGCAGGCTTCCGGACGGGCGCCACCGAAACCCGGCGCGGGTTCCGGCCCGATCCGCCGCCGCGACCGCCGCCCGCGACCGACTTCCGGGCGAGCGCCACCGAAACCCGGCGCGGTTCCGGCCCGGCCCGCCGCCGCGACCGCCACCCGGGGCCCGGCTCCCAAGCGGCCGCCACCGAAACGCCGGGCCGCGCTACCGCAGATCGGCCGCGGTCGCCACGACCACCCCGTACAGATCCGCGATCGTCGCCAGCGCGCTGTGGTGCAGCTGCTCGGAAGTCACCTCCGCGACCGCCGTCGCCAAGGGGCGGGTCGCGCACGCCTCCGCCACCACCGTCGGGGTGTTGCCGCGCAGGAACGCGCCCTCCGCGGTGAACGTGACGCACATGTTGGTCATGAAGCCCACGACGATCACGTCCTCGTGGCCCGCCGCGTCGATCCGCTCGCCCAGGTCCGTTCCCACGAAGGCGTTCGGCGCGGCCTTCACCACCACCGGCTCGCCGTCGACCGGGGCGACGTCCGGGTGGATGGCGCCGATGTCGGTCCGGACGTCGTACGCGCTGCCCGCGCCGCCGTCGTGGACGACGTGGATCACCTTCGCGCCCGCCGCCCGCGCCGCGGCGAGCAGGTCCTTGGCGGCGGTCAGCGCGGGCCGCCAGCCGTCCAGTTCCATGACCCCGCGCGTGTACGTGTTCTGGTAGTCGACCAGGACCAGCGTCGACCCGGCCAGTGCGGCGGGGGTCCGGTCGAGCCCGTTGAGCTCCCGCAGCGTCGTCCTCGGCATTTTTCGTCCTTCCGCTCTCGTTGACCCCACCGACGCTAAAGTCGGCCGGGCGTGTCGGCAATGACATGCGAGACGCAGAAACCGACATGGAGCGAAGACCGATGGAACGGCTGATCGTCGTGGTCCTGTTCGACGGGGCCGACCTGCTCGACGTCACCGGCCCCGCCGAGGTTTTCTCGCTGCTGCACCGGGAACTGGACCGGCCGTCCGGCTACCGCGTCGTCCTCGCGGCCGGGGCGGCGGACCCGGTGACGACGTCCGCCGGCGTGCGGGTGCTGCCGGACGTGACCTTCGGGGAGCTGGCCGGCCGGGCGATCGACACCTTGATCGTGCCGGGTGCGGTGACCGTCGGGGAGAACCGGGAGATCGTCGCCGAGTGCGATCCCGTCGTCGTCGACGCCGTGCGCGAGCTGGCCGCGGGCGCGCGGCGGGTGGCGTCCGTCTGCGTCGGGGCGCACGTGCTCGCGGCCGCCGGGCTGCTCGAAGGCAAGCGCGCCACCACGCACTGGTCCACCGCCCGGCAGCTCGCCGCCGAGCACCCCGGGGTCGCCGTCGACGCCGACCCGATCTTCATCCGCGACGGCGAGGTGTGGACCGGGGCCGGCCTGACCGCTTGCCTCGACCTCGCGCTCGCGCTGGTGGAGGACGACTTCGGCCCGGAGCCGGCGGCCCGCGTCGCCCGCCAGCTCGTCATGTTCCTCCGGCGGCCCGGCGGGCAGAGCCAGTTCAGCGTGTCCCTCGAACCGGCGTCCGCGACCCGGCGGGTCGAGGAGCTGCGCCACCACGTCGCCACCCACCTCGCCGAGCCGCTGACGGTCGCCGACCTGGCCGCGCACGCCCACCTCACCGACCGGCAGCTCACGCGCGTGTTCAAGGCGGAGCTGGGCATGACGCCGGCCGCGTACGTCGAGCACGCGCGCGTCGAGGCCGCCCGGCAACGGCTGGAAACCACCGACGACACGCTCTCCCGCGTCGCC
This sequence comes from Amycolatopsis sp. FBCC-B4732, assembly GCF_023008405.1. Classification (NCBI taxonomy): domain Bacteria; kingdom Bacillati; phylum Actinomycetota; class Actinomycetes; order Pseudonocardiales; family Pseudonocardiaceae; genus Amycolatopsis; species Amycolatopsis sp. FBCC-B4732. The sequence continues at coordinate 9,561,753 of NZ_CP095376.1, read as the reverse complement.
ACCACCTGCGGTTTCGGCACGGTGTCCACGCTGACCCGCTCGTTCCGCCGCCGGCTGACGACGACGCCGGGCGAGTACCGCGAGCGGTTCCGGATCCGGTAGGGCCAGGCAAGCTCACACCGGCTCCGACTTTGCGGACCGGGATCCAGGCGGCACTATGTGAGCAACCGCTTAGTGACCGTCGATACGAGGATGTGTCCGTCATGCCCGAAGCTGTCATCGTCTCCGCCGCGCGTTCGCCCATCGGGCGCGCCAACAAGGGCTCGCTGGTCAGCCTGCGGCCCGACGACCTGACCGTGCAGATGGTCCAGGCCGCGCTGGCCAAGGTGCCGCAGCTGGACCCCACCGACATCGACGACCTGATGCTCGGCTGCGGCCTGCCGGGCGGCGAGTCCGGCTTCAACATGGGCCGCGCGGTCGCCGTCGAGCTGGGCTACGACCACCTGCCCGGCTGCACCATCACCCGGTACTGCTCGTCGAGCTTGCAGACCACCCGGATGGCCTTCCACGCGATCAAGGCCGGCGAGGGCGACGTCTTCATCTCGGCCGGCGTCGAGACCGTCTCGCGGTTCTCCAAGGGCAGCTCGGACTCCTGGCCCGACACCCACAACCCGCTCTTCGCCGACGCCGAAGGCCGCACCAAGGCGACCGCCGAGTCCGGCACCGACACCTGGACCGACCCGCGCACCGACGGGAACGTCCCGGACGTCTACATCGCGATGGGCCAGACCGCGGAGAACCTCGCCCGGCTCAAGGGCGTTTCCCGCGAAGAGATGGACGAGTTCGGCGTCCGCTCGCAGAACCTCGCCGAGAAGGCCATCGCGGACGGCTTCTGGGCCAAGGACATCACGCCGGTGACCCTGGCGGACGGCACGGTCGTCTCGAAGGACGACGGCCCGCGCGCCGGCGTCACGGTCGAGGGCGTCTCCGGCCTCAAGCCGGTCTTCCGCCCCGACGGCCGGGTCACCGCCGGCAACTGCTGCGCGCTCAACGACGGCGCCGCGGCGCTGGTCATCATGTCCGACACCAAGGCGCGCGAGCTGGGCCTGACGCCGCTGGCGCGGATCGTGTCCACCGGCGTGACCGGCCTTTCGCCGGAGATCATGGGCTACGGCCCGGTCGAGGCGTCCAAGCAGGCGCTCTCGCGCGCGGGGCTGTCCATCGGCGACATCGACCTCGTCGAGATCAACGAGGCCTTCGCCGCGCAGGTCATCCCGTCGTACCAGGACCTGGGCATCGACCTGGACCGGCTGAACGTCAACGGCGGCGCGATCGCGGTCGGTCACCCGTTCGGCATGACCGGCGCCCGGATCACCTCGACGCTGATCAACTCGTTGCAGCACCACGACAAGCAGTTCGGCCTCGAGACGATGTGCGTCGGCGGTGGCCAGGGCATGGCGCTCATCATCGAGCGCCTTTCCTGATCCCGACGGTGTCTGCTGAAAACGGGCGAAGGCCCCCACTCCCGAGTGGGGGCCTTCGCCGTGGTTTCAGCAGACGCTGTCGGTCGGCACCGGGTTCGCCAGGCCGAACAGCGGGCGCAGCTTCAGGCCGACCCACGTGCCGCCGAGGGCGAAGACGCCCCACAGCCAGCCGTGCAGGCTGCCGGTGGAGATGCCGCCGAGGTACGCGCCGATGTTGCAGCCGCCCGCCATCCGCGCGCCGACGCCCATCAGGATCCCGCCGACGAGCGCGGCGACGGCCGTGCGCCACGGGATCGAGCTGTGGATCTTCCACGCACCCGCGGCCGCGGCGGCCACCGCGGCGCCGATCATGATGCCGATGTCGGTCAGGCTGGTCTTGTCGCGCCAGATCGGGTTGGCCAGCGACGTCGCGTTCGCCTTCTGCCGCCAGAACTCCCACGACTCCGGGTGCAGCCCGAAGACCTGCAGGATCTTCGCGCCCCACAACGAAAACGCGCTCGTGACGCCCCAGATCCCGCCGGAGACCAGGAACACCGCGCCGGCCAGCACGCCCAGCACGACCGCGCCGGCGAGCATCGGCCACGAACCGCGGAAGACACGGGCGAAGCCGCGCGCGGTCGGCACGACGTCGGTCGGCGGCGGCGTCCGGCGGCGCTGCACCGCGCGCGTGCCCAGGACGATCGCGGCGAGCACGGCGATCGTGATCGCCCAGGAGCCGAACCAGCCGACGTGGTCGGCCAGCAGCACGCCCTTGAACTCGGGCCAGCCCGACAGCACCGGGTACGCCCACGTGTAGAGCACCGAGCCGGCGATGAAGCCGCCGAGGGTCAGCACGATCGTCGACTGGCCGGACCCGACCGCGAAGAGCGTGCCGGACGCGCACGCGCCGCCGAGCTGCATGCCGATCGCGAAGAGCGTCGCGCCGACGAAGAGGGCGAGGCCGAGCGCGCCCGCCGTCGGGGCCGGCTTGCTGCCGAACAGCCCGCTGCCGGTGCCCGCGATCAGCGCGATGAGCGTCGCGGCGGTGCCGAGCAGGAGGGTGTGGGCCCGCAGGCCCTGGCCGTTGCCGACGGCGATGAGCTGGCGCCACGCCGACGTGAAGCCGAAGCGCGAGTGGAACAGCGCCAGCCCGAGGCCCAGGCCGAGCAGCAGCAGGACGCCGAACTTGGCGCCGTGGCTCGCCCAGACGTACCAGGTCAGGCCGGCCGCGAGCGCACCCGCGACGGCCAGCGGCACGCCGCGGACGGGCTCCTCCGGCCGCGGCGCCGGCGCGGCGCAGGAGGTGGGGAATTCGAGGAACTTCTGGTCACCGGCTGGGGATTCGGTCGTCGCCACCCGCCAAAGCTAGATCCGGTGATCGATTCACCGCAGCTCGTCGCACACTGTGGGACGAGCCGCGGTGACCGGCGGGCTATTCGTTCGTCTTGACGCACATCGTCGTCGCCGGCGACGGGTAGACGGCCACGCGCGTGGCCTCCGTGCCCTCGCAGAGGCCCTTGTCCGCCTGACCCGAGACGACCTTCACCAGTTCGCCGTCCTTGGTGGGGTCGGTGCAGGGCACCTTCAGGTAGCCCTTGGTCTGCGACGTGAAGTTCGCGAGGCAGTCGCCCTGCTTCGCGTTGATCATCAGGCACAGCTTGTACGAGCTGCGGCCGCTGACCGAGTAGGTGTCGTAGCCGGCGTCGGACCCGCCGGGGCACTGGTCGGACGCGCTGTCGAGCTTGGCGGCGATCTTGACGTTGGCCTTCGGGTCGTTGCAGTCGGCCTTCGCCGGGTCGTCCCCGCCCCGGGTGAACTCGGTGATCGTGAGGCAGTCACCGGCGGCGGAGCTGGCGGGCGAGTTCGCGAACGAAACGATCCCCACGACGACGGCGACGATCACGACGACGCCGACGATGCCGAACTTGATGAACGTGCCGGCCTTCGACTTCTTCGGCACCGGCGGCGCGGGCGGGAAGCCCTGGCCGGGCGGGAACTGCCCGGGCGGGAACTGCCCCGGCGGCGGGCCGTACTGGCCGGGCTGCCCCTGCGGCTGGCCGTGCGGCGGCGTGCCGGGCTGGCCGTACTGCTGCTGCGGCTGACCGCCGGGAGGCGGTCCGTAGGGATCGGGCTGACCCACCGGCTGCTGGCCCCCGGGGGCCGGAGGGGGAACGCTCACTGTGAACCTCACACATGTGAAATGAAGAACCGACCGGCACATCAAACACGCAGGGTGAGCGAGATCCGCAGCGGGGTCCCCGAATGCACGAATTACCCACAGAAAAGGCGCCCCGTTGATTACGGAGCGCCTTCACTGTGTAGTCATTCGGAAGCTATGAGCCAGGGTTACTCACGAAGGTAGGACAGCAGCCGGAGGATTTCCAGGTACAGCCAGACCAGCGTGGTCATCAGGCCGAACGCGGTGTACCAGGCCCACTTCGACGGCATGCCCTCGCGGATCATCCGGTCGGCCTGGTCGAAGTCGAGCAGGAAGCTGAACGCCGCGATGCCGATGCAGACGATGCTGAAGACGATGGCGAGCGGGCCGCCGTCACGCAGCGGGTTGAAGCCGAAGACCAGCGCACTGATCAGGTTGAACAGCATCAGGATCGCGACCCCGACGACGGCGCCGACGATCCACTTCGTCAGCTTCGGCGTCACCTTCACCGCGCCGGTCTTGTAGACCACCAGCATGCCGATGAAGACGCCCGCGGTGCCGACGATCGCCTGCAGCGCGATGCCCTTGTAGACGACCTCGAAGACACCGCTCAGCGCACCGAGGAACAGGCCTTCGGCGGCGGAGTAGACGAGGGTCAGCGGACCGCTCGGCTTCTGGCGGAAAATAATCACCAGGGAGATCACGAGCCCGACGACCAGGCCGCCGAGCATCGCGCCGAGGAGCGGGCCGGACAGCCGGCCGGTCTCGGCCAGCGTGTTCTGGGCCCAGATCGCGGTGACGATCCCGACGAGCAGCGCGACGCCGAGGCTCATGCCGGTCTTGACGACGACGTCGTCGACGGTCATCGGGCGGTCGCCCTCGCCGGAGGCGGCCTGGCCGGGGCCGTACCCGGGCACGCCGCCCTGGGGTTGGTTGAAGCCCACCGGGGGGCCGTACTGCCCGTAAGTCTGGGTTCCGCCGTGGGGCAGGTTGCGGAACGCCGGGTTGCTACTGGAACGCACCTGATCCTCCTGGATCTGCTGCTTTGTGGATCGACGCTGCATCGGGTTCAACGACCGCCGGGGACGTGCGGTTCCCGTCGAGTAAAGACGACTTTACTCGACGGCGGCCCCCTGGCCACGGCGGACACGTTATGCGACCACGATCACGACCGTTCGGCGACCGCCACTCGAAGGGCGGTAGACAGCCGGGCCCCCTCGGCGCGACGCTCACCTGGCGTGCCCGGTCGTTCACCGTACGCGCGTCGGGGAGTTGATCAATCGTGTGACCTGCGGAGACGCTGTGAGCCGTCGCCGCGCGGCCGACGAAGGAGCCTGCACACCATGAGGTGGTCGACACGCCCGCGCGCGGGCATCCGCGTGCTCATCGCCCTGTTCGCCGCGACGCTGCTCGGCGCGCTCTCCGCGACCGCGGCGTCGGCCGCGAGCCAGGAGGGCATCGGCCACCGGGTCGGCGCCGACCCGGCGCCGCGCCCGGTCTGGCTGGGGTCGTACGTCGTCGGCGGGGAGCAGGTGTTCTGCGTGAGCTTCCGGCTCCGCGCGCCGAACACCGACGAGCCGTACAAACCCGGCGACGAACTGCTGACGAAGTGGGGCACGAAGCTGCCCGCGGACGTGGCGGCGAACATCTCGTACCTGCTGCTGCGCTACGGCGGCACGAAGAACCCCGACGAGGCGACCGCGCTCGCGCACCTGCTGCACTCGTGGACCGCGCCATCACGCACCTCCGGCGACCTCGACCCGAACCTGCCCGCGGACGAGATCGCCTACGACGCGGACGGGTACCTGAAGGCGATGAGCAAGGACTCCGCCGACGCCGTCAAGCGGTTGCGGACGGACGCCGAGACCAACCGCGGGCCGTGGACGGCGTCGGTGACCGCGCCGAAGGGCGACCAGCACCTCGGTGAACCGGCCGAGTGGACCGCGACCGTGAAGAACGCCAAGGGCAAGGGCGTCCCGGACGTCCCGGTGAAGCTGACGGCGACGGCCGGCACCCTCGGCGAACCGGCTGGGGACCCGGCGGGCAACTCGAGCCCGCAGGCCGCCGCGAAGGACGTCACGCTGAAGACCGGCCCCGACGGCACGGTGAAGGTGAAGCTGACCCCGACGGGCGAGCGGCCGAAGCTGGTGGCGTCGCTGTCCGCGCCGGCCGCCCGGCCCTACGTCCGGCTGCCGGTCGACACGGCGGCGCAGCGCGTCGTCTCCACCGGCGGCGAGCAGGAGCTGACCGCGCAGGGCGTCGTCGAAGTCGCGAAGCCCGGCAAGGTGCAGGTGACGAAGACGGACGCGAACACGGGCAAGGGCGTCGGCGGCGCGGTCCTGCGGATCACGGGCGCGGACAAGACGTCCGCGGCCCTCGGTGCGGACGGCAAGCCCCTGACGGGCGCCGACGGCAAGCCCGCGGTCGTCACGACCGACGGCGCGACCGGCGGGGTGACGGTCGAGAACCTCCGGGCACCGCAGGAGATCTGCGTGGTGGAGGCGAGCCCGCCGCCGGGGTACACGAACGCTTACGACCCGGGCAACCCGCCGTCGGCGTGCGGCACGGTGAAACCGGGCGAGACGCTGGCGCTGACGGTGTCGAACAAGCCGAACGAGGTCCCGCGCGCGATCCCGGCCGGCGACGCCCCGGTCGCGATGATGCGGGGGACGGTCGAGACGAGCTATTCGGGGCTGGGCCTGGCGGGGATCGGCTTGCTGGTGCTGCTGGGCGCCGGCCTGGCGGGCTTCGCGGCGCGGCGCGCTTCGCGGAGGTAACGGCGTGGCGAACGACGCCGGCGAGCGCTGGCGGGGCGAGAGCTGGTTCATCGAGGAGTGGCACCAGGGAGTGGGCTGGGCGGCTGGTGAGGAGCAGCCGCACCGGGACACCGACTGGGCCGCGGCCGGCGATGCTTCGCAGCAGCAGGGCGCCGGCTTGGCCGCCGACCGCGACCCGCAGCACCCGGCAACCAGCTGGGCGACCGCCAACGCTTCGCAGCGGCAGGGCACCGGCCTGGCCGCCGACCACGACCCGCAGCACCCGGCAACCAGCTGGGCGACCGCCGACGCTTCGCAACCCGGCGACTGCCGCCGCCCGGGTGGGCCGAAGGCGCGTCGGGGGCGGTTGCTCGTCGGGTTCGCGCTCGGGGCCGCGACCGTCGTCGGCCTGCAGCTGGGGTCCTCCGTGGTCACCTCGCCACCCGTGGCCGTCGTGGCCGGGACCGCGCTGCCCGCCGCCGGTGCCGCCGCCCCAGCCGCCCGGCCGGCCGCACCCACCCCCACACCGCCGCCACCGCCACCGCCGGCGACGAGCACCCCCGCCGCCCCGGCCGCGCAGCCGTCCACCGCGCCGCCGGCTCCGCAGCAACCCGGCACCGTGCGGCTCCCCGCCGGCGGTACCGCCACCCTCGTGCGCAAGGACCTCGGCCCCGGCGGTGAACTGCCCGTCCCCGACAACCTCGGCCAGGCGACCTGGTGGGGCGCCGAGCTCGACGCGGCCGGCGGTGCCAGCGTCTTCGCCGGGCACGTCAACTGGCGGGGCGCCACCGGGCCGTTCGCCGAGCTGTGGAACGCCCGGATCGGCGCCGAGGTGACCATCGTGGACAAGGCCGGGAAGACCTGGCGCTACCGCATCTCCCAGCTGCTCACCGTCCACAAGAACGACCTGCCCGCCCAGGCCGACGACCTCTTCGGCCAGTCCGGCCCGCACCGCGTGGTGCTGGCGACCTGTGGCGGCCGCTGGGTCGGCGGTTCGGACGGCTACGAGGAGAACCGCATCGTCATCGCGGAGCCCGCATAAGTTACCCGTGAGTAACTTCACGTCGCGCCACGGTGGTCACGAACACCCCGATGCAGCAGAATGCCCAGGGTCAGGGCGTGGAGCGAGAGGTGTGAAGACGATGGCGACGTTCTTGGTGACCGGGGCGACCGGACTGATCGGGCGCCAGTTCACCCGGCTGCTGCTCTCCCGCCCCGACGACGACCGCATCGCGCTGCTGGTCCGCGCGTCGAGCAAGGCCAAGCTGGCCGCACTCGTCGACCAGTGGCCGCACTCCGACCGCGTCACGCTGGTGACCGGTGACCTCGGGGAGCCGCTGCTCGGCGTGTCCGAAGCGGACCGCGAGGAGCTGCGCGGGCACGTCGACCACGTCGTCCACCTCGCCGCGCTCTACGACCTCACCGCCGACGACGAGGCCAGCGTCAAGGCCAATGTGGACGGCACGCGCAGCGTCGTCGACCTCGCCGCGGACCTGCGCGCCGGCTGCCTGCACCACGTCTCGTCGGTCGCCGTCGCGGGTGACCACGAAGGCGTCTTCACCGAGGAGATGTTCGACGCCGGGCAGCGGCTGATCACGCCGTACCACCGAACGAAGTTCGAGGCCGAGAAGATCGTCCGCGAGCAGACCGAGGTGCCGTGGCGGGTGTACCGGCCCGCGGTCGTCGTCGGGCACTCCGAAACCGGCGAAATGGACAAGATCGACGGCCCCTACTACCTCTTCCCCGCGATCAACCGGCTCGCCGGGCTGCCCGACGTGCTGCCGATCGTCGGGCCCGACCTCGGCGACACCAACATCGTGCCGGTCGACTACGTCGCCAAGGCGCTGCTGGAACTCGTGGTCAAGCCCGGGCTCGACGGCCGCGCCTTCCACCTGGTCAACCCCGAGCCGCAGCCGGTCGTGTCCGTTTACAACGCCTTCGCGCGGGCCGCGGGCGCCCCGACGATCTCCGTCCAGCTGGGCGAAGGCCTCTCCAAGCGGATCGTCGGGCTGGTCAAGCTGACCGAGCACATCCCCGGCGTCACCATCGCCCGCGACGCCGTCATGGAGCGCTTCGGCATCCCGCCGGTGCTGCTGGACACCATGGCGTTCCCGTCGGTGTTCTCCTCGGCCGAGACGCGCAAGGCCCTCGCCGGCAACGTCGAGGTCCCCCGGCTGGCGGAGTACGCGCCGACGCTGTGGCGCTACTGGCGCGAGCACCTCGACCCGTTCCGCGCGCGCCAGCACGGCCCGCGCGGCGAGCTGGACGGCCGCCGCGTGATCATCACCGGCGCGTCGTCGGGCATCGGGCGCGCGACCGCGCTGAAGGTCGCCGCCGCCGGTGGCGTGCCGCTGCTAGTCGCCCGGCGCCAGCACGAACTCGAGGAGGTCCGCGACGAGATCGTCGCCGCCGGCGGCACGGCGTCGGTGTACCCGGCCGACCTGACCGACGAGGACTCGGTGCGCAAGGCCGTCGACGCGATGCTGGCCGAGCACGGCCGGATCGACATGCTGGTCAACAACGCCGGCCGGTCGATCCGCCGGTCGATCAAGCTGTCCTACGACCGGATGCACGACTACGAGCGCGCGATGGCGATCAACTATTTCGGCGCCGTCCGGCTGATCCTCGCGGTGCTGCCGCACATGTCGGAGCGCAAGTTCGGGCACATCGTCAACGTGTCGTCGATCGGCGTGCAGGGCATCGCGCCGCGCTTCTCGGCGTACGCGGCTTCGAAGGCGGCGCTGGACTACTTCTCGCGGATCGCCGCCACCGAGACGCACGGCGACGGGATCACCTTCACCACCATCCACATGCCGCTGGTGCGCACGCCGATGATCCGCCCGACGAAGATCTACGACGCGTTCCCGACGAAGTCGCCGGAACAGGCCGCGGACATGGTGCTGAAGGCGCTCGTCGAGCGGCCCAAGCACATCGGCACGCCCGCCGGGCAGGCGATCGGGCTGGCGTACACGCTCACGCCGGGCCTCACCGACGCCGTCGCGTACCAGGGTTTCCGGATCTTCCCGGACTCGGCCGCGGCGGGTGGTTCGGGCGGGTTGAAGATCGGCCGTGGCGAGAAACACCTTTCCCGCGCGGCGATGGCGCTCGCCCGGCTGTCGCGCGGGTTTCACTGGTGACGCAGCGTTTCCGGGGTGCGGCCGTTCCGGCGACGCGCCGCCCGGACCACGACACGTGTTGGTGATTTGTTAAGCCGAAGGGCGTAAGCGGTCCGTGCCCAGGTACGGTCGGGCGCATGGTTCCTGAGCGCGACCCCGCCGCAACCGCCCTCAACGGCCTCCTCCCCCTCCGTCGTGAGTACACCCAGGCCTGGCACGGCTTCGACCGCAACGAAGTCCGCCAATACCTCGACCACGTCGAGGCGCAGCTGCGCCGGGTGCTCAGCGAACGCGACGCCGCCGTGGCGCAGGCCGCGAGCGCGGCCAGGGAGGCGGAATCCGCCCGGCAGCAGGTCGCTTCGCTCGAAGCGCGCGTCGAGGAGCTCAAGAAACCGCCGGAGCGGCTCGAGGACCTCGACGAGCGGATGCAACGCACGGTGACGCTCGCGCAGGCGCGCGCGGACGAGATCGTCAAGCGCGCCGAGGCCGCCGCGGAGAAGACGTGGGCGGGCTCGACCGAGGCGTCGACGAAGCTGCGTGAGCGGTACACGAAGCTGGTCGCGGAGCTGGACAAGCAGGCCGACCTGCTGCACTCCGAGCACGAGAACGCGCTGGCGGAGACGCGCGCCGAGGTGCAGCGGCTGACCGTCGAGGCGGCCCAGCGGCGCGAGCTGCTCGACAACGAGGCGGAGCGGAAGCGGCGGAAGATCGAGCGCGAGTTCGACGCCTCCCAGTCCGCGCAGAAGACGGCGCTGGACAAGCACATCGCCGACCAGCGCACGGCGAGCAAGAACCAGGCCGAGCGCCGGATCGCCGAGGCGACGGCGGAGGCCAAGCGACGGCTCGACGAGGCCACGGCGGAGGCCAAGCGCCGCCTCGACGAGGCGACCACCCAGGCCGCCCAGCGCACGACAGTGGCGAACCGCAAGGTCGAGCGGCTGGCGGAAATCCGCGAGCAGGCCCGCAAGAGCCTGGCGATGGCGGAGGACATCCTCAACCGCAGCGAGACGCAGCTCGCGACGCTGCCGGAGGAAGCGGTGATCCCCCAGGCGTCCAAGCTGGTGGGCGGCGACACGGAATCGGCGACCACGCCGTCGGCCCCGGTCGTCCCGGTGGTGCAGCCGCAGATCCCCGCGAAGCCCGCGGTGGCGCCGAAGCCGGCTCAGGCCGCGAAGCCCGCGCCGCAGCAGGCAAAGCCGGCACCCGCGGCGAAGCCGGGCAACGCCCCGGCGAACTCGAACGGCCCGGCCACGAAGCCGGCCAACGGCAACGGGAACAGCGCGAAGCCGCTTTCCCCGACCGCGAGCAAGCCCGGCTCCTAGACACCCCCAAGCGCCCCAATGTGGCTTTCTCAGTAAGACTGGGGCTGGACAGGTGCGTGCTGCCCTGAGATGAGGCGTGGGGCCCCTGGTAGGACTGGATTTGCGAAGATCAAGTCCGAGGTTCCAGAGGCCCCACGTGATCAATTATGGCGCCACGCTCGATGTGTCAGGTGACCTGGTCTGGTTCGTCGCCGGTGTCCTGCGGGCGGAACGGCTACGGCGCGGCACGCGCCGGGGCCGGCGGGCGCTGACCCCCTACCGGCACGCGGTGCTGGTACTGCGATGGTTCCGCGACGCCATCCCGGTGCACCGGCTGGCCACCGACCACCGCATCAGCATCGCCACTGCCTACCGCTACCTGCACGAAGCCATCACCGCCCTGGCTGCCCAGGCCCCGGACCTGCACCAGGTCCTGGCGCAACGCCGCGATACCGGCGATACACACGTGGTCCTGGACGGCTCCCTGTTCACCTGTGACCGGGTCGCGGCGACCACCACCAAAACCAAAGGCCGCAACCGTGGGGCCACGGTGCATCTGTGGTACTCGGGCAAGCACCGCACCTTCGGCGGAAACATCCAGTTCCTGGCCAGCCCCGGCGGGTTCCCGCTCTGGACCTCGCCGGTGCTGCCCGGCTCCCGCAACGACCTCTCCGCCGCCCGCGACCTCGGCATCGCCGGCGCGTTGACCGCCGCCGCAGCCGTAGGCCTGCCGACACTGGCCGATAAGGCCTACCACTCAGCCGGCATCGGAATCCATACCCCGTTCAAGAAAGCCGCAGGTCAACCACCCCTCGGCACCCGCCAGCGGGTCCACAACCTGCTCCACAGCCGACTCCGCGCTCTCGGCGAACGTGCCATGGCCATCCTCAAAACCCGCTGGCGAGCACTCCAGCACATCAGCCTCTGCCCCCACCGCATCGGCGCCATCGTCCAAGCAGCCCTCGTCCTCACCCACCACGAACACCACGGACGCTACTGAGAAAACCTCAATGTGGCGTTGGGGCGCTTTACTTGCGGGCGGTGCGGGGCCAGGGGTTGGCCGACTCCAGCTGGGCCGCCAGGCCCAGCAGCAGGGACTCGCCGCCCGGGCGGGTCACCAGCTGGACCGACGTCGGCAAGCCCGAAACGACCGAGCGCCCCACCGGGACCGTGATCGCCGGGTAGCCCGCGAAGTTCCACTGGCCCGTGAAGCCGGCCAAGCGCGTCGACGGCAGCACGTTCGTCAGCCACCGCTTCTCGTGCCAGCGGCCCGCCTTCACCGGCCAGTGCGACAACGTCGGCGTCATCAGCACGTCGTGGCCGTCGAAGAACTCCGAGGCCCGCGCCAGCCACAGCTCCCGCGTCCGCTCGCGGACCAGCCCCGCACGCTGGATCAGCCGTCCCGCGCGAACGTGCGCGCGCGTCCGCCGCTGCAGCCCGGAGAACGAGAAGCCCTCCGCCTGGACGGCCGGGCCGGCCAGCCAGCGGGCCGTCATGCCGAGGACCATCGTGGCCGGGTAGCGCGGGGCCGCCGTGGACAGCGTGTGGCCCGCCCTGGACAGGTGACCTGCCGCAGTCGAGACCGCCGCCACCAGCTCCTTCGGGACCGGCGTGTGCAGCAAGGGCACCGTCGTGGACATGCCGATCCGGACCGGCTCGGGCGTCGGCACCGAGGCCAGCGAAGGGTCCGCGGCCAGGACCGAGAACAGCGCCGCCGTGTCCGCGACCGTCGTGGCCAGCGGGCCGTGCACCGACATGCCGAACCAGCCGCCCTCGGCCAGCCGGTCGGCGCCCGGTTTCAGGCCGACCAGCCCGCACATCGCGGCCGGCAGCCGGACCGAGCCCATGCCGTCGGTGCCGTGGGCCAGCGGGACCAGGCCGGCCGCCACCGCCGCCGCGCTGCCGCCGGACGAGCCGCCCGAGGCGTACGTCGGGTCCCACGGGTTGCGGGCGATGCCGTCCGGGGTGTCGCTCATCGGCCAGATGCACAGCTCCGGCACGCGCGTCAGCCCGACGAGCACCGCGCCCGCGGCCCGCAGCCGCGTCGCGACCAAGCCGTCCGCGGTGGCCGGTGAAGACGGGCCGGCCAGCGAACCGTGCGAAGCGAATTCGCCTTCGATCTCCGTGACGTCCTTGACGGCGACGGGCACCCCGGCCAGCGGCAGCGACGCGAGATCGGGCCGCGCGGCGACCTCCGCGGCTTCCTTCAGCGCCTCTTCGGCGCGCACCCGCCGGAAGGCACCGACGACGCCGTCGGCCGCGCCGATCCGGTCCAGCGCTTCCCGGGTCACCTGCACCGGGTCGAGGGTCCCGGCCCGGACGGAGGCCGCGATCTCCACTGCCGTCAGCACCATGATCGCGACCCTAGCCCACGGAACGGCTCAGATGGCTCCCGCTCGCAGCGCGTAAGCGACGGCGTGGGCGCGGTTGTTCAGGCCGCAGCGGGTCATCAGGCCGTAGAGGACGTTCTTCACCGTCCGCTCGGAGTAGCACAGCTTCGCCGCGATCTCCTCGGTCCCGAAACCCTCGGCGACCAGCCGCAGGACGTCGCACTCGCGCGCGGCGAGCCCGGACAGCGTCAGCCCGTTCGGCTCCAGCACGTCCTTGCGCATCCGCTGGACCTGCGAGAGCAGCGCCCCCTGCAGCCGCGGCGGCAGGTTGGCCGTGCCGTCGCCCGCCGCGAGCACCGCCGTCACCAGCTCGGCGCCGCCCGTTTCGCGCCGCGGCAGGATCGCCACGACCCCGCACTCCAGCACCGACATCAGGTCGCTCTCGCGGAAGTGCTCGACGACCAGGACCACGTGGGACGCCTTGGCCGCGCGGATCTCGCCCAGCACGGCCTCGGTGACGTGCTCCTCCATCACCAGCAGGACGTCCGGGACCAGGTCGGTCACCCGGATGTCCGGATGGGACTCCAGCAGGCTCTCGGCGCCGGCGTGCGTGATCGGGTCCGAGGCGAGGACGGTCACTTCCACGGGCTTCATGGACGCAGTGTGGCGGGCGCGCCTTCACGCCTTCCCTATTCCGTCTTCACGCGCGTGAAGACGTCTCCAGTCCCCCGACCGCCGTGCGCGCCCGCTCCAGGCAGCCCGGCATCCGCTCGGCCGCGCGCGCCCACTCGCGCTTGGCCCGCCGGTACTCCTCCTGAGCCGCCGCGGTCCAGCCCGCCAGCTCCGGCTCGACGTCGGTCTCCAGCTCGGCGAGCAGCTCGCCGAGCTCGCCGGTGATCGCCCCCATCCGGTCGAGCACCAGACCGGCGTAGCTGAACTCGAGCTCCTGGCGCGTCACGGCACGCGCTGCCGCGGCACCGGGCCGCCGCCCGTCGTCTCGAGCAGCCGGGCCAGCCGCGAGAGGATCACGTCGTACTCCTGCTCCCAGTCGCTCATGGCCTGGCCGAAGCGCACCGCGTCCTCGCCCCGCCACGACGCCTGCACCTCCGCCATCTCGCTGTTGACGTCGCGAAGCCGGGAGCGGGCCGCTTCGATGGTGTGCGCGAAGCGGGCGGCCGCCCGCTGCATCTCGTCCGTCGGCGCCGCTGTGGCCATGCGGGAACTCCTCTCGGGCGTCCCGAGGGTGGCAAACCCCGCGCACCGGCGGAACCCCCGCTCCCGGCCGTTGCCCGAATGTCCGCCATCATTGCCTGCCGGTTCACGACGGCCGCGTATGCTCACGTCAGGCATCCGGCGCGTGACGTTTCGTCAGCGCACGAAGGGAGACCGATGTCGGCTGCGGACGGCTCCGCACTGCCTCCCTCTGGGGCCAAGCCCCAGACCCCGGCCGGGGGGCAAGCCCCCCTGGACCCCCCAACCGAGTTGGGTGTCCAGCTGCTCGGCCCGGTCAAAGCATGGCGCGCCGAACTGGAGCTCGACCTCGGCTCCGCGCACCGGCGGACGGTCCTCGCCGCCCTGGCGATGAACTCGAGCCGCACGGTCTCGCGCGAGGAGCTGATCGACGCCGTCTGGGGCGAAGCGCCGCCGCAGAGCGCGCAGGGTTCCATCTACACCTACGTCTCCGGCCTGCGGCGGGCGCTCGAGCCCGGCCGCGCCAAGGGCGAAGGCCCGCAGCTGCTCGCGTCGATCGGGTCCGGCTACTCCCTGCGCCTCGACGCCGGCGCGATCGACGTCCACCGGTTCGAGGCCCTTCGCGAACAGGCGCAGCGCAAGCAGTCGGCCGGTGACCTCCGCGGCGCCCGCGAGGACCTCGAGGAAGCGCTCGCGCTCTGGCACGGCGTCCCGCTGTCCGGCCTGCCCGGGCCGTTCGCCGCCGCCCAGCGCGCGCGGCTGACCGAGGTGCGGCTCGCGACGGTCGAGCGGCGGGCCGAGGTCGTCCTGGAGTCGGGCGGGCACGCCGAGCTCGTGGCCGAGCTGACCGCGCTGACCCGTGAGCACCCGTTCCGCGAAACGCTGCGCGGGCTCCTCATGCGGGCGCTGGTCCGCGCCGACCGGCGGACCGAAGCGATCGCCGTCTACACCGACGTCCGCGACCGGCTCGTCGAGTCGTCCGGCACCGAGCCCGGCCCGGCGCTGCGGCGGCTCTACGACCAGCTGCGGGAAAAGCCCGCGCCCGCGCCGGAACCGAAGCCCGCGCCACCGCCGCGCCCGACGCGGCTCCCGGTCGCGGCGATGCCCGAGCGCGCCGACCTCTTCCTCGGCCGGGAAGCCGAGCTGGCCCGGCTGCGCGAAGCCGTCGACGGGCTCGAAGCGGGGATCGGCCGGTCGGTGTGGCTCGAAGGCGAGCCGGGCAGCGGCCGGACGGCGCTGCTGGCCGAAGTGCTCGCCATGGCCGAAGACCTCCAGCCCGCCTTCGCCGCCGCCGACTCGCTCGACCAGCGGTTCGCCCTGCGGCCGTTGCTCGACGCGCTGGGCGTGCACGCGGGCGCCGCCGGGCACCGGGCCGTCCTCGCCGCCCGGCTCGCCGAGCACCCCGGCGAGGATCCGGTCGACGGCCTGCTCGCGCTGGTCCGCGAGCTGTGCGCGGAGGCGCCGCTGGTGCTCGTGGTCGACGACCTGCACTGGGCCGACGACGCCACCCTCGGCGTCTGGCGGTACCTCAGCCGGGAGACGCGGCAGCTGCCGCTGCTGCTCGTCGGCGCCTGCCGCCCGGTGCCACGCCCGGCCGCGCTCGACGAGCTGCGAGCCGAGCTTGACAACGATGACACGACGGTCCTGGCGCTGCCGCCGCTGACCGAAAGCGCGGCCCGAGAGCTGGCCACCGAGCTGGTCGGGGCGCCGCCCGGGCCGGGCTTGGGGCTGCTCGTCTCCTACGGCGCCGGAAACCCGCGCTACACCAGGGAAATCGTCGAGACGCTGCTGGCGCAGTCGATGATCGTGCTCGACGGCGTCCACGCGCACCTGGACGGCAACTCGTGCCAGACCATCCCGGCGCCGCTCGGGTCGCGGATCACGCTGTACCTGAGCTTCCTCTCCAGCGGCACGCGCGACACCCTGCGCTGGGCCGCGATGCTGGGCCGCGAGTTCTCGCTGTCGGACATCGCCGTCGCCACCGAACGGCCGCCGACGGCGCTGGTCGGCGCGGTCGACGAGGCGATCGCGTCCGGGGTGCTCGTCGAGTCGGGCGACCGGCTGGCGTTCCGGCACCCGCTGGTCCGCCGGGTGCTCTACGAAAAGACGCCGGCGGCGATGCGCGTGGCGCTGCACCGGCAGCTGGCCGAGGCGTTCGCCGCCGCGGGGGCGCCCGCGGTCCGCGTCGCCGAACAGCTCGCCGCCGCGCCCGCGCAGGTCGACCCGTGGGTGACGACGTGGCTGCTGGACCACATCGGGACGGTCGCCACCGAGACCCCGCGGATCGCCGTGGACCTGCTGCGCCACGCCGTCACGCAGGGCACGCTGCCGCCGGACGCGCGGGAGACGCTGACCGCGACCCTGGCCCGGCTGCTGTTCTGGCTCGGCCGGGAGCCCGAGGCCGAGGCGCGGTCGGTCGTGGCGCGGACGGCCGACAGCAGGCGCGCGGCGGAGATGCGCTGGATCCTCGCCTACGTCTACTACCGGCGCGGCGACTTCGCCGAGGCGACCGCCGAGCTGAAGCGGACCCTCGACGACACCGACGTCCCGGAGATGTGGCGCGGGCGGCACGAGTCGCTGCTGGCCACGCTGGAGCGGCTCGGCGAGGAGACGGCGCTGGCGCCCGCCGGGCTGCACCCGCTGGACGACGCGGCGCTGTCCGTGCCGAAGCTCGACAGCCTCGAGGAGGCCGCGGAGCCGCTCGACGCCGCCCGCCGGATCGCCGCGACCCGCGCGGTGCCGGGCGAGATGCACCTGGCCGGCGCGGTGCACTACTACTGGCTGGGCCGCTGGCCCGAGGCCCTCGACGAGCTGGACGCGGTGATCCGCGACGGCGCGGAAACGGCGTCGTACGTGCTGCGCAGCCCCGGTTCGGCGCTGCTGGTGCACGGGGTCGGCGCGCTGATCGCCGGCCACCGCGGCGACCCGGGCCGGGCCAGGACGCACCTCGAAGCGGCCGACCGGCGCCAGTGGCCCCCGGGCCTGGAGCCCGACGGCGGCGACTTCCTGCTCGCGGCGCGGGCGTTGCTGGCCGAGCAGGACGACCGGCCGGAGGCGGCGCTGGCCGCGTTGCTGCCGCTGCTGGAGGAGAACTACCCGCCCGCGGCCCGCCACCAGTGGCTCCCGGACCTGGTCCGGCTCGCCCTGCGCCTCGGCGAGGGGCAGCGCGCCCACCAGGCGTTGCGCCTGCTCGACGTCGAGGGAGACGTCCCGCCGGCCCACGCGGCGGCGGCCGCGCACTGCCGCGGCCTGGTGGCCGGCGACCCCGAGCCGGTGCTCACCGCCGCCGGCCACTACCGGGCGGCCGGTCGGCTGCTCAAGCAGGCGAAGGCGACCGAGGACGCGGCGATCCTGCTGGCCGAGTCGGACCGGCTGGACGAGGCGCGGACGGCGTTCCGGACCGCGCTGACGGCGTACACGGGGATGGGCGCGGTGTGGGACGTCCGCCGCGCGGAGGCCCGCATGCAGCCGTTCGGCATCAGGCGCGCCCACGCGGTCCGCCAGCGAGCCGCCGCCGCCGGCGAGTAACCACGGCACCGCTTCGGGTCGAGCGCAACCCGGGTGGGGGTTGCCACGTCAGTAAGGTCACCGGTGTAGTCGTTACCGAGATGTCCCTGGGGGAAACGGGGTCTGGGGCGCACGCCCCAGAGGGGACGGCACTGACATGGCAGGGGATGCGGACACCGGCCTGCGGGTGGGTGTGCTCGGCCC
Source organism: Amycolatopsis sp. FBCC-B4732 (assembly GCF_023008405.1). Classification (NCBI taxonomy): domain Bacteria; kingdom Bacillati; phylum Actinomycetota; class Actinomycetes; order Pseudonocardiales; family Pseudonocardiaceae; genus Amycolatopsis; species Amycolatopsis sp. FBCC-B4732. The sequence goes on along the minus strand of NZ_CP095376.1, from coordinate 9,543,787 downwards.
GCTGCGGGCCTGGCGCGGGGCGGCCGAAATCGGCCTCGGCCCCGCGCGTCAGCGTGCCATCTTCGCGGTGCTCGCGGTCAACGCCGGGCGGCCGGTCCCCCGTGCCGAGCTGATCGCCGGTGTCTGGGGCGACTCCGCGCCCGCCAGTGTCGAGGGCAGCGTCCACACCTACGTCTCCGGGCTCCGCCGCGCGCTCGAACCGGACCGGTCGCGCTGGTCGGCGGCCAGTGTCCTGGTGTCGGATCCGGCCGGGTACTCCTTGCTGCTCGCCGAAGACGCGCTGGACGCGGCCGTGTTCGAACGGCACCGCGAGCTCGCAAGGGACCACCTCCGCCAGGGCGATCCGCTGGCCGCCGTCACCGAGCTCGACGCCGCCCTCGCCCTCTGGCAGGGTGAAGCGCTTTCCGGGGTGCCGGGCGGGTTCGCCGAGCGGCACCGCGAATACCTCGCCGAGCTGCGGCTGAACACCCTCGAACGGCGGGCCGAAGCGGTGCTGGCCCTCGGCGGGCACCTCGACCTCGCGCCGGAGCTGGCCGTGCTGGCCGGCGAGCACCCGCTGCGCGAATCCCTCCGCGAGTCGCTCATGCTCGCCCTCTACCGCAGCGGGCGGCACTCCGACGCGCTCGACGTCTTCCGCGACGCCCGCGCCACCCTCGTCGAGGAGCTCGGCGTCGAGCCCGGACCCGCCCTGCAACGGCTCCACCAGCGGATCCTCGCCCAGGACCCCGGACTCGACGCGCCCGCGGCGCCGGTCGTGGTCACCGGGCACCGGCTGTTCGGGCGGGAAGCCGAAACCCGGACCCTCGCCGAACTCGTCGCCGACGTCCGGGCCGGGCGGGGGCGGGCCGTCTGGATCGAGGGCGAGGCGGGCATCGGCAAGTCCGAGCTGCTCGCCGGTTCGCTACCCGACGGCCCCGGCTACCAGCGGCTTTCCGCCGCCGCCGACGAGCTCAGCACCCGGTTCCCGCTGCAGGTCATCCTGGAGTGCCTGGCGATCGACGTGCATTCGGCCGACCCACGGCGCGCGCGGGTGGCGCAGGAGCTCGCCGGCGAAGGCCCGGTGCGGCGCAGCTGGGGCCCGGCCGACCCGGTGCTCGGCGCCGTCGACCGGCTGCTGGCCCTGGTCGACGAACTCTGCGCGCACTCGCCCCAGGTGCTGGTGATCGACGACCTCCAGTGGGCCGACGAGGCGTCCGTGCTGGTCTGGCACCGGCTCTGCGCGGCCACCCGCCAGCTGCCGCTGCTGCTGGTGGCCGCGACCCGCCCGGCGCCCGACCGCGCCGAGCTCGCCCAGCTGCGCCGCGGTGTCCAGGCGCGCGACGGCGTCGTCCTCGACCTCGCGCCGCTGACCGGCGAAGACGTCGGCCGGCTGATCGAGGACCGGATCGGGGCGCCGCCGGGGCCGGGGCTGCGCGAGCTGGCCGCTCGCGGTGCCGGGAACCCGTTGTACGTCAAGGAAATGGTCGACGTCCTGCTGCGCGCCGGCGCGGTCGAGGTGAGCGGCGGCGAGGCCGACGTCGGCGACCCGGCCGAGTTCGAGGCGCCCGGTTCGCTGGTCGCCGCGGTCGACCGGCGGCTCGACTTCCTCACCGCGCGGACGCAGGAAGTGCTGCGCTGGGGCGCGTTGCTGGGCATGGAGTTCGCGGTCGGGGACGTCGCCGCGGTGCTCGGCACCCGGCCGTCGGACCTGCTGGAGCCGCTCGAAGAAGCCGTCGCGGCGAACGTCCTCATCGACACCGGGACGCAGCTCGCGTTCCGCCATCCCCTGCTGCGCCAAGCGCTTTACGACCGGTTGCCCGGCGCGACGCGAGCGGCGCTGCACCGCCAGGCCGCCGAGGCGCTCGCCCGGATCGGCGCGCCGGTCAAGCGCGTCGCCGAACAGCTGGTGGCCGCACCGGCCACAGTGGACGAATGGGTGCTGGACTGGCTCACCGGGCACCACGCGGCCGTCTCCAACCGGGCGCCGCTGATCGCCGTCGAGCTGCTGGAACGCGCGCTGGCCGCGATCGACGGCGCCGACCCGCGCCGGGAGGTCCTGCTCGTCGCACTGGTCAAGGTGCTGTTCCGGCTGGAGCGCAGCCCGGAAACCCAGGCGCAGCAAGCCATCGAGGTCGCCACCGATCCGGACGCCGTCGAGGAGATGCGGCACGTGGCCGCGGCGCTGCGGCACCGTCGCGGCGACACCGAAGGCGCGGTCGCGACGCTGGCCGGCGCGGTCGACGACCCGGCCGTGCCCGAGCTCTGGCGCGTCAAGCACCGGCAGCTGCTGGCCAACTTCCGGCGCGGCGATCTGTCCGATTTGGACACCGCGGAAAAGGCGGCGCGCGAAACGAAGTCGCTCGCCGGCGGCGACCGGTACGTGACCGCGCACGCGCTGCAGACGTTGTGGCTGGTCGATTCCGTGCGCCGCGAGCACGACCGCGCGCTCGGCCACGTCGACGCGGCGATCGAGGCCGTCGGCGATGAGCACGAGCTGGCCGACCTGCACCTCGACCTGCTCGACAACCGCGTCTTCACGCTGCAGAACCTCGACCGCCTGGCCGAGGCGGGCGACGCCCTGCGCGCGGCGGGGGAAGTCGCGGCACGGCACGCGCTGCCCGTCGGGTTACAGGTTTCCGCGGCGGTGCACCGGTACTGGGAAGGCCGCTGGGACGAGGCGCTGGTCGAGCTGGACACGGTCATCGAGGACGGCCCGGCGATCACGTTCTACGGCCTGCGCGAGCCGGGTCCGGCCGCGCTGCTGCTGCACGGCGTCGCGGCGCTGATCGCGGGCCGCCGCGACGACCGCGCCCAGGCCGCCGCCCACCTCGACGCGGCGGAGGAGTACGCCCCGGCGACCAGCGCCGAGCGGGAGAGCTTCGACTTCCTGATGGTCGCCGACGCCCTCGCGGCCGAACAGCGCGGCGACCGCGCCCGCGCGCTGACCGTCCTCGAGCCGATCCTGAACCCGACGTACGCGGCGATGATGCTGCGGCACCAATGGTTGCCGGCGTTCGTGCGGCTGGCGATGGCGCAGGACGACCTCGGCCGCGCCCGCCGCGCTCTCGACGTCTGCGAAGAAGAGGCGGCGAAGGAACGACGGCCGGCTCGAGCGCACGCGGCGGCGTCGTGGTGCCGCGGGCTGATCGAGGACGACCCGGCCGCGGTACTGGCCACGGCGGAGCACTTTCGCGCGGTCGGCCGCCGCCCGGAACTGGCGGCCGCGCTGGAAGACGCGGCCGTGCTGCTGGCCGGCGCGGGCCGGCTGGACGCGGCGCAAGCGGCGTTCGAGGAGGCCGCCGAGCTCTACACGGCGTTGTCCGCGCGCTGGGACCTGCGGCGCGCGGAAACCCGGTTGCGCCGCCTCGGTGTCCGGCGCGGTGCGGTGTTCTCACCGATCCGGCCCGGGCACGGCTGGGAGTCGCTCACGGCGATCGAGGTCCGCATCGCCGGTCTCGTCGCCGAAGGCCGCTCCAACCCGGACATCGCGGCCGAGCTGTCGCTGCCGCGGCGGACGGTCCAGGCCCACGTGGCCCGGCTGCTCGGGAAGCTGGAAACGCCCTCACGCTCCGGTGTCGCCGACGCCGTCCGGCGGCGCACCTAGCGCGTTGGCCTTCGCGACCCGGCCGAGGAACCGGCCGGAGTCCTTGACGGTCCGCCGTTGCGTGTCGAAGTCGACGTGCACCAGGCCGAAGCGCTGCGTGTAGCCCATCGCCCACTCGAAGTTGTCGAGCAGCGACCAGGCGAAGTACCCGCGGACGTCGGCGCCGCCGCGCAGGGCGTCGTGCACCGCTTCCAGGTGCTCGGCGAAGTAGTGGACGCGGTCGTTGTCGTGCACCCGGCCGTCGACCACATCGTCCACAAAGGACGCGCCGTTCTCGGCGACGACCAGCGGCAGCCCACCGGACCGCTCGTGGATCCACGTCAGCAGCTCGGTCAGCGTGCCCGGCGACTGCTCCCAGCCGAACGCCGTCAGCGGCGGCGGCGCGGGCAGCACGTCCAACCCGCGCAAGCCGGGCAGCGGGCAGTTGCCGGGGCCCAGCGGGTCTTCGAGCGGGGTGACGCGCGCGGGGGCGTAGTAGTTCACGCCCAGCCAGTCGATCGCCGCCGCGATCACGTCGGTGTCGCCGTCGCGCACGGCCGCGGCGAACCGGCCGCCGTGGTGCTCGACGTCGGCCATGACGTCTTCCGGATATCCCTTGCCCAGCACGGGGTCCAGGAAGAACCGGTTGTGGATGCCGTCGAACTTCCGGGCCGCCTCGCGGTGGGCGGGGGTGTCGCCGTCCGGGATCGCCGGGGCGAAGTTCAGCGCCAGCGAGAACTCGTGCCCCGGGCGCGCCTGCTCGGTCAGCGCGCGCGTCGCGAGGCCGTGTCCGAGCAGCAGGTGGTGGGCCGCGACCAGCGCGGTGTCGTGGTCCTGGACGCCGGGCGCGTGCACGCCGCTGCCGTAGCCGAGGAAGGCCGCGCAGAACGGTTCGTTGACCGTCGTCCACTGGTTGACGCGGTCGCCGAGGGCGTCGTGCACGACCGCGGCGTAGTCGGCGAACCGCCGGGCCGTGTCGCGTTCCGGCCAGCCGCCGTCGTCTTCCAGCGCCTGCGGGAGGTCCCAGTGGTAGAGCGTCAGCACCGGGACGACGGCCCGGCTCAGGAGCTCGTCGACCAGCCGGTCGTAGAAGGCGAGGCCGGCCGCGGACGTCGTCCGCCCGTCCGGCATCACGCGCGGCCAGGCGACCGAAAAGCGGTACGCGTTCAGGCCGAGGTCCGCCAGCAGGCCGACGTCTTCGGGGTAGCGGTGGTAGTGGTCGCAAGCGACTTCGCCGGTCGCGCCGCCGAGCACCTTGCCGTCGGCGGCCGCGAACGTGTCCCAAATGGACGGTCCGCGGCCGCCTTCGCCGACGCCGCCTTCCACCTGGTACGACGCGGTCGCCGCGCCCCACAGGAACCCCGGCGGGAATTCGGGTCCGGTCACACTGGTGCCCCTTTCAGGATTCCCTTGACGAGGTAGCGCCCCAGCAGCAGGAACAACGCGATGACGGGCACGACGCCGACGGTCGCGCCGGTGAGCATCAGCGCGTAGTCGGTGTAGTAGCCGCTCGCCAGCCGCGAAAGGGCCACCTGCACGGTCGGTGTTTCGTTGGGGTCGAGTACCACGAGCGGCCAGAAGTAGTCGTTCCACGTGGCCATGAAGGTGAGCATCGCGAGCACCGCGGCCGGCGCGCGCAGCGCGGGCACGGCGACGTGCCAGTAGGTGCGCAGGATCGAGCAGCCGTCGACGGTGGCGGCGTCGACGAGGTCGGCGCTGATCGCGTTCTCGCAGGCCTGGCGCATCCAGAACACGCTGAAGGCGCTGACCAGCGCCGGCACGATCACCGCTTCCAGCCGCCCGTACCAGCCGAGGTCGCCGACGACGAGGTACAGCGGGATGACGCCGAGCTGCGCCGGCACCATCGCCGAGCCGACGACCAGCAGGAACAGCGTGTTCCGGCCGCGGAAGCGCAGGCGCGCGAAGGCGAACCCGGCGAGGCTCGCCAGCACGACGTTGGCCGCCATGACGGTGGTCGCGACGATCAGCGAGTTCCCGATGGCGAGCCAGAAGTCGACGGTGTCGAAGACGCGGCGCACGTTCTCGACGAGGTGCCCGCCCGGTACCAGCACCGGCGCCGCCTCCCCGATCGCCGAGTTGTCGCGCGTGGCCACCACGAACGACCAGTACAGCGGGAACACGGACGCGCCGAGCACGCCGGTCAGCACCGCGTACACCCAGCCGCCCGGGCGGCGCCGCGCGGTCACGCCGCCCTCACGAACCGGCGCACCAGCCGGTAGTTGACCAGCGCGAACAACGCGCAGACCACGAACATCACCCACGTCAGCGCCGCCGCGTACCCGGCGTTGAACTGCGTGAAGCCCTTCTCGTACAGGTACATGACGAGGGTCTGGAACTGGCGGTCGTTGCCCCCGGTGGCGCCGGACCCACCGGCGTCGAACAGCTGCGGCTCGGCGAAGAGCTGGAGGCCGTTGACCGTGCCGGCGACCGCGGTGAACGCGATCGCGGGCCGGATGCCCGGCACGGTGATCGACCAGAACGTCCGCCACCGCGAGGCGCCGTCGAGTTCCGCGGCTTCGTAGAGGTCGTTCGGGACGGCCTGCATCGCGGCCAGGTAGATCAGCGCGTTGTAGCCGGTCCAGCGCCAGAGCACCATGCTCGCCACGGCGAGGTGCGACGTCCACGTCGTCGCCTGCCAGTTGACCGGCGCGATGCCGGCCCAGCCGAGCACTTCGTTGACGACGCCGTAGTCGCGGCTGAACAGCTGCCCGAACACCAGCCCGATCGCGACGACGGAAACGACGTTCGGCAGCAGGATCCCGGTGCGCCACCAGGTCGCGGCGCGCAACGGCCGGTCGAGCAGCGCCGCGATGCCCAGTGCCAGCAGGAATTCCGGGACCGCGGCCAGCAGGAAGATGCTCACCGTGTTGGCGAGCGCGTTGTAGAAGTGCGGGTCGGCGAGCAGCTCGCCGTAGTTGGCGAGGCCGAGCCGGCCCTGGCCGCCTTCGAGCAGGTTCCAGTCGTGCAGCGAAACCCACGCCGTGTAGAGCAGCGGGTACGCGCCGAAGACCGCGAACAGCCCGAAGAACGGCGCGACGAACAGCAGCGGGGTGACTTCGCGGTCGAAGCGGGCGAGCCGGTGGCGCACTACTTCAGCAGCGCTCGGGCTTGCTGGACGGCTTGCGCCCAGGCCTGGTCGACGGTCTGCGTCCTGTCCTCGATCCGCCCGAGCGCGCGGCCGAACTCCGGCCGGACGTCGGCGTCGTGCAGGCCCCGGTAGTTCGGCCGCAGCTGTTCGGCCGACGCCGCGAAGATCCGGCCGATCGGCGCGTCCCCGAAGTACGGATCGGTGTGCGCGACGACCTGCGGGTCTTCGTAGACGGCCGGTTCGCTGGGCAGGATGCCGTCGGAGAGGAAGAGCTTCTTCTGCTGCTCCGGCGCGGTCAGCCAGCGGGCGAGCTCGTAGGCCTCCTTCTGGTGCGCGCCCTGCTTGGGCACGGTCAGGAACGAGCCGCCCTGGTTGCCGCTCTTGCCGGGCACGGTCGTGACGTCCCACTTGCCCTTGTTGGCGTCCCCGCCGGCTTCCTTGATCTGGCTGAGCATCCACGCCGGGCACGCGACGGTGGCGAACGAACCCTGCTTGATCGCGACGTTCCACGCCTGCGTGAACGTGGTCGCCGCCGCCGTCTGCCCCTTCGCGGCGATCCCGCCGGAGAGGTCGAAAGCGGTGCGCACGCTGGGATTGGTGTCGGCGATGAAGGAGTCGTCCCGCTGGGAGAAGTAGTTCTCCGGCGACTGGTTGAGCATCGCCGTGTAGACGGTGCCCGCCGAGTCCGCGAACTTCACGCCCGGCGTCTTCTGCGTGAAGCGGTCGGCCGCGGCGGCGTAGGCGGGCCAGTCGGGGATCAGCTTCGCGACCTCGTCGCGGTCGGTCGGCAGGCCGGCGGCCTGGAAGAGGTCACGCCGGTAGCAGAGGGCGAGGCTGCCCATGTCGGTGCCGAGGCCGAGCACGAAGTCGCCGTCGGTGCCCTGCGCCCACTTCCAGGGCGCCCACTGCCGCTGGAGGTCGCGGGCGCCGAAGGAGGCGAGGTCGGCGAACTTGTCCTTCGCCTTCCGGTACTGCGGGATGTACTGCTCTTCGATCGCGACGACGTCGGCGGCTCCGCGGCCGGTGGCGAGCTGCGTCGCAAGGCCCTTGTGGTGGGTGTCGAAGTCGGTGACGCGGTTCTGCACCGTGATGTCCGGGTGCAGTTTCTGGTACTCCGCGATCAGCGGCGCGTAGCCGAACTCGCCGAAGGTGGCGATCGTGAGCTTCGTCGGGCCACCGGAGTCGGCGGGGCCGCAGGCGGCGAGCAGGGTCAACGCGGCGACCGCGGCGGCGGTCCGGCGGACGGTCGTGGGCACGGGCTCCCTCAGATCACCCCGGCCCGTACGGCGTACGCGACCGCGTGCGGCCGATTGCGCAGGTTGAGCCGGTTGGTCATGGCGTAGATGACGTTCTTCACGGTCCGCTCCGAGTAGCAGAGCTTGCCCGCGATCTCGGCAGTGTCCCAGCCTTCGGCCATCAGGCGAAGCACATCCACCTCGCGCGGCGTCAACGCGGCGCCGCTGCCTTCCTGCGCCAGCGCCTCGACCTGGTCCCGCAACGACGTCGTGCGCCCGCGTGCGGCCGCGAGCACGCTCTCGGTGAGCCGGTCGAGCGCCGTCCGCGGCAGCACGGCCGAGACGTGGCAGTCGGCGAGCACGCTCAGGTGCGCCGGGTCGACGTGCCCGGCGACCAGCACGATCGCGGCCGGCGACTCGGCGGAGGCGGCCCGCAGCGCGGCGACGACCTCCCGGTCGACCTGGCCGACGGCGAACACCAGCACCGCCGCCTCGCCCCGGCGGGCCCGCGGCACGACCAGCAGCTCCGGGCGCGTCTTCAGGTGGTTGATCAGCCCGGTCAGGGCGATCGGGTCCGACGCCCACGCCGCCACTCGCACCTGCTCCATCGAGCCCTCCTCAGCCATTTTCCGACAACCTCACTCTGCTGATGGCGCCTTCACGAATTCTCTAACCGCGATGGAGCCGTTCTTCACGCCGTGAAGTCGACTACGGTCGTGGGGCACGCCGACGAGTGAAGGGACCGATGAACCGCCGACGTCTTGCCGCCTTCGGGGTGGCGTTCTCCATCGTGGCCGGGTGTCTGCTGGTCGTGGGCCTGCAACCGCGGACCGTGTCCGGGCTGGCGCTGCCCCTGGCCTCCCCCGCTCCTTCTTCCTTCAGCGCGGCTGTTCCGCCCGCGGCGCCCGCGCCGACGTCACGCCTGGCCCGTCCGGGCGACTGCGCGTCGCAGGCCGGCCTCCTCGGCGTCCGAGCCCAGGTCGCGCAGCTGGTCGTCGTCGGGGTCACCGGCGACAATCCCGCGGCCACGGTCTCCCTGGTGCGCGAACACCAGGTCGGCGGCATCTTCATCGGGGGTAACGCAACAGCGTTGTTGAAAGACCGCGCCCTGGCCGCGGTCCAGGCGGTGGCCAAGGTCCCGGTCGCGGTGTCGGTCGACGAGGAGGGCGGGCGCGTCCAGCGCATCGACGACCTCGACGGCGACATCCCGTCGGCCCGGACGATGGCCGCGACGAAGTCCCCGGCGCAGGTCCGCGCCCTGGCCGCCGACCGCGGCCGCCAGTTGCGCGCCCGCGGCGTGACGGTCGACTTCGCCCCGGACACCGACGTCACCGGCGCCGAGGACGACGACGTGATCGGCGACCGGTCCTTCAGCCCGGACCCGGCGCGCGTGAAGACGTACGCGAAGGCGTTCGCGGAGGGCCTGCGCGACGCGGGCATCCAGCCGGTGCTGAAGCACTTCCCCGGCCACGGCCACGGCTCGGGCGACTCCCACAAGGGCACGGTGGTGACGCCCCCGCTCGCGCAGCTGCGCGCGGTCGACCTGGTCCCCTACCGCGACCTCGCCGACTACGGCCCGGTCGCGGTGATGGTCGGCCACCTCGACGTCCCCGACCTGACCGGCGGGGTCCCGGCGTCCCTTTCCCCGCCCGCCTACCAGCTGCTGCGCGGCGAGTTCGGCTTCACCGGCCCGGTGCTCACCGACGACCTCGGCGCGATGAAGGCGATCACGGCGCAGTATTCGCTGCCGGAAGCGGTGCTGAAGGCCTTGCAGGCCGGCGCGGACCAGGCGTTGTGGTCCTCCGGCGGCCGCGTCGACGAGGTGCTGGACCGGCTCGTGAAGGCGGTCCAGTCCGGCGAGCTGCCGGCGGCGCGGGTGCAGGAGTCGGTGACGCGCGTGCTGCGGGGCAAGGGCCTCTGCGCCTGAGTTTTCCCGCTCGATGCGCCGCCGAGAGATCGGTAGTGTCGCCCGATGGGGTTCGGAGAGCGGGCACGCCGGGTGCGGGACGGTCGCATGGCGCACGACCGGCGGGTCGCGGCCTTGTGTTCGTGCGTGGGTCTCTACCACCCGATCGGGCACCGGGCGACGCTGAGCTTCCTCGCCGAGCTGACCGGGCCGTACCAGCGGCACGAGCGAGCTTTGCTGCGCGCGTTGGAGGCGCTGGAGGCCAGCCGCGCGGTGTGGCGCGCGGAGGTCACGACGTACGTGGCGTCGCGCGTGCACGAGAAGCGGCTCGGCCGGCGGCCGCCGGCACCCGGTGATCCGCCGCGGAGCCGGATGAGCGGTCACTGGCACGCGTCGACGCCGGAGTTGTCACGACGAGCGGCCGTGCACGCGCTGAAGCTGTGGGACCTCGAGCCAGGCCCGGCACGAGACCTCGAGCTGGGCACGGCACGAGACCTCGGGCCGAGCCCGGCACGAGACGTCGAGCCGGGCCCAGCGGTCGACCTCGGGCCAGGCGGGCAGGACGCGCCGATCCTGGCCGGCCCGGCCGCCACCGGCCCGGCGCCGGACCTCGAGCCGGGCCCAGCGGTCGACGAGGTCCGCGCCCTCGTCCGCTGCTGCCTCGCCACCGGCGGCCGGCTCCCCGCCGAACAGCTGGCCGCCGTGGCCGGGCCGTGGCCGCCGTCGGCGCGCTGGCCGATGGCCCTCGTGGCGTCCGCCGCGGGTCTCCGAAAATAATTCCGGCGACGGTGTCGGATCGGCGCGGGGGTGTTCGTAGCAGGGGTGAGGCCGCCCGCGGGGGCGGCACCGAGGCCGAGGAGCCCCGATCATGAAGCTGACGACCGTGACCCAGCTGACCGTCGACGGAGTCGTGCAGGGCAACGGCGGCGCGTCCGCCGAGGACCGCCGCAACGGGTTCGACCGCGGCGGCTGGGCCCTCGGCAAGGGCGACGACGAGACCCGGGCGTTCATCGCGCGGACCTACCAGCGCGCGGACGCGTTCCTGTTCGGCCGGCGCACCTACGACCTGTTCGCCGGCTCCTGGGGAACGATCGAGCAGCTGCGCACCAGCCCCATCGGCGTGGCACTGGCCGAGACCCCGAAGTACGTCGCCTCGGCCACGCTCACCGACCCGCGGTGGCCGGGCACGACGGTGCTGCCCGGCGACCTCGCGGCGGCCGTCCGCGAGCTGAAGGCCAAGCCGGGCGGCGAGCTGCAGGTGCACGGCAGTGGCACGCTGACCCGGTGGCTGCTGGCGAACGACCTGGTCGACGAGATGATCCTGCTGGTGATCCCGGTCGTTGTCGGCCAGGGCACGCGACTGTTCCCGGCCAGCGGCCCCGATCTCGCGCTCGACCTCGTCGAGTCGCGGGTTGACTCGAAGGGCGTCACGACCCAGGTCTTCCGGCCGGCCGGTCGCCCGCGGTACGCGCCGGCGGCGTGAAGTCCTCATCCCTCGAACGACAGGAGTTGATTTCCCGATGCGCTACCTGGTTTCCGTCATCGACGACAAGGACAACCCCGGCAGCACGGACCGGCAGCCCGCCATCAGCGCGTTCAACGACCGCCTGATCGAGGAGGGCTACTGGGTTTTCGCGGGCGGCCTCGCGGACACCGACGCGGCCACGGTCGTCGACAGCCGCGGCGAGCAGGCGGTGCTCACCGACGGGCCCTTTCTCGAGTCCAAGGAGTACCTCGCCGGGATCTGGGTATGGGAGGCCCCCGATCTGGACGTCGCGCTCAAGCTCGCCACCGAGGCGTCCCGGGTCTGCGACCGCAAGATCGAGGTCCGGCCGTTCCAGTGAGCGACGTCGAGGAGGCGGTGACCCGGGCCCACCGCGAGGAGTGGGCCCGGGTGGTGGCCGCGCTGACCAGACGCTTCGGTGACCTCGACATCGCCGAGGAGTCGGCGGCCGAGGCGTTCGCGACGGCCGTCGAGCGCTGGCCGTCCGACGGCGTCCCGCCCAACCCCGGCGCGTGGCTGACCACGACCGCCAACCGCAAGGCGATCGACCGCATCCGCCGCGAGAGCAAGCGCGACGACAAGCAGAAGGAGGCTCTGATGGTGTACGACGACGACCCACCCGAGCCCCTCGGCGCCATCGACGACGACCGGCTCAGGCTGATCTTCACCTGCTGCCACCCGGCGCTGGCGACGGACGCCCGCCTGGCGCTGACGTTGCGCATGGTCGGTGGCCTGACGGTGCCCGAGATCGCCCGCGCCTTCCTGGTCGCCGAGACCACGATGGGCCAGCGGATCACCCGCGCGAAGGCCAAGATCAAAGCCGCGCGCATTCCGTATCGTGTGCCCTCCGCCGAGGACCTCCCTTCTCGCGTGTCCGGTGTGCTGGCTGTGCTTTTCCTGGTCTTCAACGAGGGCTACCTCGCGACGGGTCCGGACACCGACCCCGTCCGCCAGGACCTGACCGCCGAGGCGATCCGCCTCACCCGCCTGATCCGCGCCCTCCTCCCGTCCGACGGCGAGGTGACGGGCCTGCTGGCCCTGATGCTCCTCACCGAGGCCCGCCGCCCCGCCCGCCTCTCCGCCGGCGGCGAACTGGTCGCCCTCGACGAGCAGGATCGCGGAGCCTGGGACACGTCCCTGATCGCCGAGGGCCACCAGCTGGTCCGCGAACGCCTCGCCGCCGGAGTGGCGCCGGGCCGCTACCAGATCCTCGCGGCGATCAACGCCGTGCACACGTCCGCCCGCGACATGCGCGACACGGACTGGTCGCAGGTCCTGGCCCTGTACAACCAGCTCGTCCGCGTCGACCCGTCACCGATCGTCGCCCTCAACCGGGCCATCGCGGTCGCCGAACTCGACGGCCCGGAGGTGGCACTGGCGGCGGTCGACCGGCTCGAGCCGAAGTTGGCCGCGTACCACTCGTTCCATGCCGTCCGCGCCGACCTGCTGCGCCGGCTGGGCCGGAGCGCGGAGTCACGGGAGGCGTACGACCGGGCCATCGAGCTGGCGGGGAACACCGCGGAAACGGCGTCGTTGAGCCGTCGCCGCGACCAGCTCGGGTAGCGGTCATTCGCTCCCGGATTCGTTCGTCATCGGGGGACCAGCAAACTCACCAGCCATCGGGTTGCCGACGAGATGCCCTCTTTGTTGTTCGCCTCCGTATAGATGGACAACGCGTTTTTGTAGGCGGCGATCGCTTCCGCCCGAGTGTGGTCGTGCAGGCAGATACCGAGGTGAAGCCACGCGTCGGCTTCTCGTTTGGCATCTCCGATGCGGCGGAACAGGGCAGTCGCTTCGCTGAAGGCCGCACCGGCCGCGGCTGCCTCCCCCGTCCTGTTGTTCAGGGCACCGATGTTCGCCAGCGTCATGGCCTGCCCGAAAAGGTCGTCGTGGGCCCGGGTGAGACCCAGCGCGGTCTGGTGCGCGGCCGCCGCTCCTCGGAGATCGCCCGACTCCGCCAGAACGTGCCCGAGGTTGTTCGATGTCATCGCCTCGCCGTGCCAGTCGCCGATGCGGCGATAAGCGCGAACAGCTTCCCGGTGCGCCGCTGCGGCTCCGGTGTGGTCCCCTTCTTCGGATCTCGCGTGGCCCAACTGGGTCCACCGCAACGCGACCGTCCCCGTCGGCTCTTCCCGGCCCTCCATCGCGATGCTCCGCCGGCAAGCGTCATCGGCTTCCCGGGAGCGGCCGAGGCGCTGGTAGAGGAAGCCGAGACTCGCCCACGCGGCAGCCTCGGCCCCGACGTTCCGGTTCGCCTGGCCGACCGCGACGGCGGTGTTGCCCGCCCGGACGGCGTCCTCGGACTGGCCCGCGTCCAGCAGCGCGCCCGCCGCACTGGACCAGGCCGTCACCTCGGTCCCCACGTCGCCGGTCTCCCGGCACATCTCGGCGGCTTTCTCAAAGGCGAGGACCGCGTTCTCCGGCTGCTCATCAGCTGCCAGTGCGCTACCCAGGTTGATCCACGCGGCCGCCTCTTTTCGAACGTTGCCGGCTCTCCGGTAAGCGTCGACGGCGGTGCGGCAAGCGTGCACCGCCTCGTCGCGCCGCCCCGCCGCGCCGAGCGTGTTTCCCAGGTTGTTCCAGGCCTTGGCGGCATCGTGGGTGCTGCCGTTCTCGGTGTGCAGGTCGATGGCGACCCGGAACAAGTCGATCGCCTCGGCGATCAGTCCGACTTTGTTCAGCGCGATGCCGAGGTTGCTCGCCGCGTCCGCGCGGGCCGCGATCTCGCCGGAAAGGCACGCGCCGGCATAACCGAGTCGGGAGGTCATGAGCAGATCGGTCAGGTAGCCGTGCCTGTTCTGGTACGCGAACAAGTGACTGCACAGCACCATGGCGTAGCGGTGGTTCCCTGCTTCAGCGGTCTTGTGCGCGACCGCGAGCAGCGTGGGGTATTCGGTGACCAGCCAGCGGTCGGCATCTTCGGTGCGGTCGAAACGGTGGTGACCCGGTCTTTTCGCAAGGTCGGAAATGCGAAACACGGCGTCTTGTGCGGTGAAGACGTAGTGGTCGACCAGGCGCGTGTCAGCCGCCTGAAGATCGGACGCGCTGAGACCGGCGTCGCAGGTTTCCGCATGGGCACGAACGAGGTCGTGCATCCGCCAGCGCTGGTCGGCATGGGCGAGCAGATGTGCCTGACGCAGCGTGCGGAGCAGTGGCACAGTGCGAGCGTCGGACGAGCCGTTGAGGACGGCGGCGACTTCCGTGGGGCAATCCGGCCCCACGGTCAGGCAGAGCAGCCGCAACAGCCGGGCCGCGGCCCGGTTGCGGCGGAGCAAGCGGTGCCAGGAAAGGTCGAGCACCGCCGCCAACGCTCGCTCACCGTGCGCGAAGCCCACGATCCCGGCCTCGGTCAGTTCGGCGGCCAGCCGGGCAGGTGTCAACGCAGGTTCGTCCACGAGCAGGGCCGCGACGATCCGCAGAGCCAGCGGGAGCCGCCCGCAGGTACGGATCAATTCCCGCGTCCCGATCGGATCCGCGGACAGCCGCCGCTCGTCCGGAGTCAGATCGCAGATGGCCCTGTCGAGCAGAACGCTCGCGTTCTCGTTCGTCAGCACATCGAGGGAGAAACCGCGAGCCCCGGGAAGACTCAGGGTCTCGCGGGTCGTGACCACCACCCGGTGAACACCGCCGGCGGGAAGCAACCCCTGGATCTGTTCCGCGCTGGAGACGTTGTCGAGAACCAGCAGGACCGCATTACCCGACCGGTCCAACTGGTCGAGCACCTGCTGGTAGGCGGCCAGTTGCTCGCCCACGTCCACGGGGATCTCGTGGGGGTCGGCCCCCAGGAGCCGCATCAACGGTCGCAGCATCGCTCGTGCGGGAACGCCGCCGTCAGTTCGGTAACCCTGCATGTCCGCTGAGAAGACGCCACCGGGGAACCAACCGGCTTCGCCCACAGCCCGCGCGCAGTGCAACGCCAACGCCGTCTTGCCCACACCGCCCATCCCGGCGACGTACGAGACCGAAGCCCCGGAACCGGGCTGCAGCTGCGACGACAGGCGCTCGACTTCGTCCTCGCGGCCCACAAAGACCTCGGCGTACGCTCCGACGTCACTTCGCACCGGCAGCACCACGGCCACGGCGGTGCCGGCCGGAGAGGCGGCCAGGTTGACAGTTCCGATGGTGCCTGCCTGCACGACCGTTCCGATGTCCCGGCCCGCATCGATGGTGTTGTCGACGTACGTCTTCGCATCCACCGGAAGATTGTCCCGGACCGGAACCAGGGTGGTTCTTCGCAATGCCATTCCTCCTAGGTCGAGCTGTCTCAGGCCTTCATGACGATCTCCTTTCGCAGGTCGACTCTCCCGGCCACACCACCAACGCTACCGAACAAGCGTGCGAAAGATCATCGCTGGATCGGGTGAAACCCGACCAATGATTTCCCTTGCCCCACAACGGAAATCGTCGTGAGCAGCCCCCAGTTCAATCCTACCGCGCACCACCGACAAAATCGGTCGCGTGAGGACCTCGCCTAGACTCCTCACGAGACGCACTCGAAGCAAAGGAGCGGCATGGCGAACCTGGGCGGCACCTACCCCCTCGGCGGCGAAATCCCGGTCACCCGCATGGGATACGGCGCCATGCAGCTGGCCGGCCCCGGCGTGTGGGGGCCGCCGCGGGATCACGACACCGCCGTCGCCGTGCTGAAGGAAGCCGTCGGGGCCGGGGTCACCCACCTCGACACCAGTGACTACTACGGGCCGCACACCGTGAACGCGGTCATCAAGGAAGCGCTCCACCCGTACCCCGAAAACCTGTGCATCGTCACGAAAGTCGGCGCGAAGCGCAGCGAGGACAAGGCTTGGCCGGCCGCGCTGTCGGCCGATGAGCTCACCCAGGCCGTGCACGACAACCTGCGGAACCTCGGGGTCGACGCGCTCGACGTCGTCAACCTCAGGCTGAGCAACGCCGCCGGGGACTACCCCGTGCCGATGTCGCTCGCCGAGCCGTTCGGGGTGCTCGCGGACCTGCGGCGGCAGGGGCTGATCCGGCACCTCGGCGTCAGCCACGTCACCGCCGAGCAGCTCGACGAGGCCAAGGCCATCGCGCCCGTCGTGTGCGTGCAGAACCAGTACAACCTCGCGCACCGCGAGAACGACGACCTCGTCGACAAGTGCGCCGCCGAGGGGATCGCCTTCGTGCCGTACTTCCCGCTCGGCGGGTTCAGCCCGCTGCAGTCCGGCGCACTCGACGACTGCGCCGCGCGGGTCGGGGCCACGCCGATGCAGGTCGCGCTCGCCTGGCTGCTGCAGCGGTCGCCGTCGATGCTGCTGATCCCGGGGACGTCGTCGCCGGAGCACCTGCGGGAGAACCTCGCCGCCGCCGAGCTCGAACTGCCCGCCGACGTTCTCGCCGATCTCGACCGGATCGGCGCCCCCTGATCGCTACGCTGAGCGCGCACACCGGCACGAGAACGGAGAAAAGCGTGGCGCAGTGGGACGATCTGGTCGCTTACATCAGGGAGTCGTACCGGGTGGTGCGCGACGAGCCCGACGAGATCCGCATCCGCCTGATCTTCGGCGACGATCCCGACACCGAACAGCGCGCCCAGATCGTCGTGATCGCCCGCGAGATCCTCGACCAGCGCGAGGACTGGGTGCAGATCGCGACGCCGTTCGCCCGGCACGACGAGGTCGACCTCCTCGCCGTGCTGACCGAGGTCGGCGAGGCGATCGTGGTGGGCGGGATCGCCGTGATGGGCGACCACCTCGTGCTGCGCCACTCGCTCCCGCTGATCAACCTCGACATCAACGAGTTCACCGACCCCCTCGAGCTCGTCGCCGGCGCGGCGGAGCTGCTGGAGCAGCAGTTCACCGGCCGCGACGACTACTGAGCGGAACGACGGCGGCAGCGGCGGCGGCCACCAGCCCGGCCCCGAGGCCGAGCGGTGCCGCCGCCGTGCCGCTGCCCAGGTAGAGCCCGCCGAGGAGGGCGACGCCGAGGGTGCCGCCCAGCTGCTGCACGGCGTTGAGTACCCCGGCCGCCGAGCCCGTCTCGTGCGGTCGGACGCGGGCCAGCGCCGCGGTGAAGAACGGCACCGTGAACGTGCCCATCCCGAGCCCGCACAGCGCGAGCGCGACCGGCAGCGGCCACGGGTAGCCGCGCACCGAGGCGTCGACGGCGATCGCGGCGAGGATCCCAATCAGTAGCAGCGCCAGCCCGCCGAACATCACGCGCGCGCCGAACCGAGGTACCAGCTTCGCCCCGGCGAACCACGACGACACGGCGAGCCCGGCCGAGAGCGGCAGCAGCGTGAGACCCGCGGTGCGGACGTCGGCGCCGAGGCCGAGCTGGAGCTGCATCGGCACGACCTGCATCAGCCCGGTCATCGCCGCGAAGAACAGCAGCGAGCCGACGAGCGCGGCCGGAAACCCGCGGTGGGCGAAGAGGCTCGGCTCGACCAGTGGGGCGGCCGACCGGCGCTGGTGGAACCCGAACCCGACGAGCAACCCCGCACCGGCGACGAGCAGGCGCCAGTCAGGCCCGGTGGGGTCGATCAGCGGGAACACGAGCAGTCCTACGCCGGCGGCGACGAGCGCGGTGCCGACCAAGTCGAGCCGCGGGGTGGCTCGGTCTTTGCGCGGCCTCGCCACGTCGGCCGGGTCGAGCTGTGGGCGGGTAATGGGCTGTTCCTCACGCAGCCCCGCGCCGGGTGGGTTGAGCCGCGGGCGGGCGGCCGCCCGATCTTCACCCAGACCTGCGGTGCCGACCAGATCAAGCCGCGATCCGGTGGCGGGTCGATCTGCCTGCGACTCCGTGTCGGCGAGCGCGGCGCCGACTGGGTTGAGCGGGCGGGTGGTGGCCCGATCCTCGCGCAGCAGCCGGGCGGCCAGGAACACCGCGAGGCCGAGCGGGACGTTCACCAAGAACACCGCCCGCCACGACGCCGCCTGTGTGAGGAGTCCGCCCAGCAGCGGCCCGGTCACCGCCGACAGGCCCATCACCGGGCCGATCGTGCCCAGTGCCTTCGCCAGCTCGTGGCCCTCGAAAAGGGCGCGGATCAAGCCGATCGTCTGCGGGATCACCAGCGCCGCTGCCGCGCCCTGCACTGCCCGTGCGCCGATCAGCACGCCCGCGTCCGGGGCGATCGCGCACGCCAGCGACGCGAGCACGAAGCCCGCCGCGCCGATCTTGAACACCTTGGCGCGCCCCAGGACGTCGCCGAGGCGGCCGCCCGTGATCAGGAACGCCGCGAACGGCAGCGTGTACGCCGCGCTGAACCACGGGATGTCGGCGGCCGGGCCCGGGAGCGCCGTGTGGATCCCGGGCCCGCGAACTGGACGATCGTGGCGTCGAGCAGGTTCGCGGCCCAGCGGTGACGCGTGGTGGTCGGCACGAGGTACCCCCTTTCGTCGGCCGCCACTCTGGATCGAACGCCGCCGTGCTCGACCGCGCGCTGCACGTCGACGGCCGGGCGCCGTTCACGAAGGTCGGTGACGTCCTCGGTGTCTCCACGCAGACCGTCGCGCGGCGCTACCGGCGGCTTCGGGCCGAAGCGGGACTTCGCGTCGTCGGCTTGCCGGATCCGCAACGCGCCGGGCAAGCCGAGTGGATGGTCCGGCTGACCGCGACACCGCACGCCGCGCAGGACCTCGCCCGCGCGCTCGCGCGCCGCGCCGATACCGCGTGGATCAAGCTCATGTCCGGCGGCACCGAAATCTGCGTGAACGTCCAGACGCCCGCCGCGAGCGACCATTCGCTGCTGCTGCGGGACATCCCGCGCACGGCGAGCGTCACGGCTGTGTCGGCGCACCAGCTCCTGCACCGCTACTTCGGCGGCCCGACCGCGTGGCTCGGCCGGGCGATCGCGCTCGACGCGGCGCAGGTCGTGGCGCTGACACCGCCGTCGCCGGGCGAAGGCAAGCCGCTGACCGGCGACGACGCCGCGTTGCTGGCCGCGCTCCAGCGCGACGGGCGCGCGAGCCTCGCCGAACTGGCCACGGCCACCGGCTGGTCGGCGGCGACCGTCGCCCGGCGGCTGGCCGATCTCCGGGCCGGCGGCACCGTGTTCTTCGACCTCGAGTTCGACCCCGCCCTGCTGGGCGCGACGACGCAGGCGCTGCTCTGGATGGGCGTCGCGCCGGCACACCTCGACGACGTCGCGAAGACGCTGGCGACGCACCCGGAACTCGCCCTCGTCGCCGCGACGACCGGCCCGGCCGACCTGGTCGCGCTCGCCCTCTGCCCGGACGCGGCCGCGTTGCACCACTACCTGACCCACCGGCTGGGCGCGCTCGACGCGATCCGGACGCTGGAGACCGCGCCCGTGCTGCGGACGATCAAGGCCGCCGCGTCCCGCTGAAGTTCACTCCGGTTTCCGCGCCAGCACCCTCCCCTGCGGCACCCGCGCCGCCGGATCGCGCAGCACCTGCGTGACGACCTCGAACCCGGCGTCGGTCACCAGCCCGCAGACCCGCTCCACCGGCAGCCAGTAGATGTCGAGCGAAAACCCGTCGTGGCCGTAGCCGTCGCTGCGGTGGTGCCGCCGGTCGCCGACGTGGAAGCCCAGCTGCAGGTAGCCGCCCGGGCGCAGCACCCGGAACAGCTCGGCGTACACCGCAGGCAGCCGCGACGGCGGGGTGTGGATGATCGAATACCACGCCACCGCGCCGGCGAGACCGCCGTCCGGCAGGTCCAGCGCGAGCAGCGATCCCTCGGAAAACCGCAGGTCAGGGTGTTCACGACGGGCGACGGCGAGCATCTCCGGCGACAAGTCGACACCGGCGACGTCCAGGCCGGCTTCGGCCAGGAACGCCGTCACGCGGCCGGTGCCGCAGCCGAGATCGGCGACCGGGCCGCCGCGGACGAGGTCGGCGAACGCCGTGAACAGCGCGCGGTCCTGGACGTCTTCGGCGAGCGGGGGCACGAAGCTGTCGTAACTCTCGGCCACGATCGCGTACGTGGCCCGGGTGGGGTCGAGGAACTGGTCGTCGGTCACGCCGCGGACCGTACCGGCGGGCACCGACAGTTTCCGGCGACCGTCCTAAGTGGACTTCACCTCGGCGAGGTGGTCGAGCATGCTGCGGACGGCCTCGAACTCGCGGACCTCCTGGCGGCAGTCCTGGCACGCCGCCAGGTGCCGCTCCACGCGCGCCGCCTCGGCGGTCTCGAGCAACCCCAGGCTGTAGGCCCCGAGGTCGGTCCGGTCGTACCGGCCCATCGATCGCGTCTCCGTTTCCGCGTCCCGCGAAGGAACACCCGCACTACCGGACGTCTCCAGGGTCCTGGCCGGGACGCGCCATCGGCGAGGTTCCCTCGTTTTCCACCCGATCGGCGGACAACTACCGGCGGCGGACGGTCCGTGTGAGTGACAAAAGCGGTCACGGTACCCACCGGTCACGACACGGAAAGCATTTGTGCGCGGAACTTCGGCGATTCCGCGTCATGGGTCCCCGGCTGCGTCGTCCGACCTGCGTCGGACCGGGATTTTCCGGCTTCGACCTGGAGAAGCAGGGCGATCCGAAACGAGGAGAGCGATGACCGTACGGAGCCACCGGGCGGACGACGTCGTGGACGAGGTCGGGGTGTGGCTGGCCGGGGAGTTCGCGGGGCGGCTCCCCGCCTCGGAGATCGACCGCGTCGTCAAGGTGACGCGGGTCGACCTCGAAGGGAGCATCGCGCCGGAGGAGCTCGGGGAGATGCTCCACCGGCTGGGCCGCGCCCGGCTGCAGCGCATCCTGCAGTTCGCGCCGGCCGCACGGGTGCGGATCCCGCAAGCGCGGTGACGAGGGACGGCCGGGCACCGTCCCGGCCACTCCCGCGCTCGAACCCACGCACGGCCACGACCTCGAAACCGCGTGATCCCGCGGTGAAGTACCGCCTCGCCGACCGGATCCAGGGCCGCGTCCCGGCGGACGTTCGCGCAGACCCGTTGCCCGGATCGCCGGGTTTCTTGACTGGACTAGACCAATCTGCTCTAGTGACCGGTGTCACCCTCGTCTCGGCCGGATGAGCACAACCCCCTCCGACACCGGGCGCCCCCGCGTCCGGACTCCGTCGTGGCCGAAGGAGTGAGCCAGTCTTGAGAAGACGTCTTGTCGCGGTCCTGTCAGCATTCGCCGCCGCCGCCGCACTCGTGCTCGGCGTGCCCGCCGCCACCGGCCAGGCCCCGCGGGCCGCGGCCGCCGCCTGCAGCGGGCCCAACTGGGTCGCGGGCCAGTGGTACGACGTGGGCGCGGTCGTCAAGTACACCAACGGCAGCTACTACCGCGCCAAGAACGCGAATCCGGGCTACGACCCGATCATCAGCACCTGGTACTGGGAGCCCTACAGCTGTGACGGCGGGGGCGGCGGCACGACCTGCACCGCGCCCAACTGGGTCGCCGGCCAGTGGTACGACGTCGGCGCGGTCGTCAAGTACACCAACGGCGGCTACTACCGCGCCAAGAACGCCAACCCGGGCTACGACCCCGTCATCAGCACCTGGTACTGGGAACCGTACGACTGCGGTGGCGGCACGAACCCCGGCAACCCCGGCTCGTTCGTCGTCAGCGAGGCCCAGTTCAACCAGATCTTCCCCGGCCGCAACAGCTTCTACAGCTACAGCGGCCTGACCGCGGCCCTGTCGGCCTACCCCGGCTTCGCGAACACGGGCAGCGACACCGTGAAGAAGCAGGAAGCGGCCGCGTTCCTCGCGAACGTCAACCACGAGACCGGCGGCCTCGTCTACATCGTCGAGCAGAACACCGCCAACTACCCGCACTACTGCGACGCGAGCCAGCCCTACGGCTGCCCCGCGGGCCAGGCGGCGTACTACGGGCGCGGCCCGATCCAGCTGAGCTGGAACTTCAACTACAAGGCCGCGGGTGACGCGCTCGGCATCGACCTGCTCGGCAACCCCTGGCAGGTCGAGCAGAACTCGGCCGTCGCCTGGAAGACCGGCCTCTGGTACTGGAACACCCAGAGCGGCCCCGGCACGATGACCCCGCACAACGCGATGGTCAACGGCCGCGGCTTCGGCGAGACCATCCGCAGCATCAACGGCTCGATCGAGTGCAACGGCGGCAACCCCGCCCAGGTCGAGAGCCGGGTCTCGAAGTACCGCCAGATCGCTTCGGTCCTCGGCGTCGACCCCGGCGCGAACCTCTACTGCTGATCCGGGACGCGGACGGCTCGCTCGCTCAGCGGGCGAGCCGTTCGCCGATCAGCCGGATGACCGCCGCGGCGTGGTCGTTGAGGTAGAAGTGCCCGCCCGGGTACGAGTGCAGCTCGAACCCGCCGGACGTGCGCTCCGCCCACTGCCGCGCCTCGGCCTCGGTGACCTTCGGGTCGCGGTCGCCGATCAGGGCGACGACCGGGCAGCCCACGTCCGGGCCCGGGCGGTAGCGGTAGAGCTCCGCGGCCTTGTAGTCGCTGCGCAGCGCGGGCAGCACCATGCGGAGGATCTCGTCGTCCTCCAGCACCCGCGAATCGGTGCCGCTGAGCCGTTTGACCTCGGCCAGCAGTTCGTCGTCGGCCTTCTCGTGCACGCGCTCGTCGCGGAACGCCGAAGGCGCGCGCCGCCCGGAGACGAACAGCGCGAGCAGCCGCGTGCCGCGCTCCTCGAGCCGCCGCGCCACCTCGAACGCCAGGCTCGCGCCCATGCTGTGGCCGAAGAACGCGACCGGCCCGGTGAGCTCCGGGGCGAGCACGTCCACCAGCTGGTCGGCGAGCACGAACAGGTCGTCCACCGGCGGTTCGGCGTAGCGGTCCTGGCGGCCGGGGTACTGCACGGCCAGCACCTCCACCGACGGCGCCAGCGCGGCCGACACGGGGTGGAAGTAGCTCGCCGAGCCCCCGGCGTGCGGGAAGCACACCAGCCGCGCCGGCGCGGTCGGCGCCGGGTGGAAGCGCCGGATCCACTCCGCGGCCTCGAGGGAAATGCTCATGCTCGCCAATCTGGCAGGCGCCCCGCCCCGCGTCGACCCCTAACGGGCGGATTCTGGGGTCGGCGGGCCCCGGTGTGCGGACCGGGACCCGCCGGTTCTTCCCTCCCTCCTCAGGAGCGCCTCGGCGGGGATGTCACCCGGCCCGCCACAGGGCGGGGACGTTCGGGGGTTCCCAGCCTGGCTGGGCCGTGTGCCCCTGCAGGCACACGTATCCCCCGCCGCCGTAGGTGACCCGGGCACCCGCCGCGTAGGTGGTGCCCACCGCCCAGGAGGTGCCCCCGGGCGGCGTGGAGGTGGTCGGCCCGCTCGTCGGCGTCGTCGTGGACGTCGGCCGGGTCGGGGTGCCGGTCTGCGGCACGTTCAGCACGAAGTCGAACGCGGCCTCCTTCGCGGAGCCGTTGTCGCGCACGGTCATCAGCAGCCGCGCGTCGAAGATCGTGTCGGTGTTGTTGCGCGGCTCGTTGGGGAAGTAGAGCTGCGTGGTCAGGATCGGCCGGCCGGGGGCCTGCACCTTGACGTGGATGTGCCGCGTCCGGCCCGGGTAGAGGCCGGGCACGATCGTGGACAGCGTGAACGCGCCCTGGGCGTTGGTGTACTGGTGGCCGCGGAACGTGTAGCCGGTGTTGTCGTAGGCGCCGTTGACGTCGGCCTGCCAGAAGTCCAGCAGCGCGCGGTTCACCGGCTGGCACGCGAGGCCGAAGACGTACCCGGTGACGGTGAGCCGGGTGCCCTGGGTGCCGGGCGTGACGAGGTTGGTCCGCTCGGGTGAGTTCGGCTTGAAGTAGGGACCTTCGGTCTGCTCGATCGTCGGCTCGTCGCCGTCGTGGCACTCGGGGGTCAGCGCCGGGGCGGTGCCGGTGGCAACGGTGGTGCGGGCGAGCGCGGGGCCGCCGATCAGCGCGACCGGCGCGGCGACACCCGCCGCGAGCGCGGCCTTGAGCACCGTCTTGCGGCTGAGCTTGTTCTCTTCGTCCATGCCTTGCTCCTCGTGGGGGCGTCGGGGGATCCCCTCGAACGTAGGCAGCGCACCGGGTGGGCGACGATGGACTGGACCGGTCAGTCGTGGTGAATCTCCCCGACGCGGCGGAAGTCGCCGGGGCTGAGCCCGGTCTCGCGGCGGAAGAACCGGCAGAAGTAGGCCGGGTCGGCGAACCCGACGCGGCTCGCGACCTGCCGGACGGTCAGGTCCGTCCGGAGCAGGAACCGCTGGGCCTCCCGCGTCCGGGCCTCGCGCAGCAGCTGCGCGGCGGTGCGGCCGGTCGCCGCCTTCACCGCTTCGGTGAGGTGACCGGGGGTGACGCCGATGCGTTCGGCGTGCGCGGTCACCGACCACAGCCCGAGCTCGGTGCGGGCGGCGAGCCGGGCGAACTCCGCGGCCACCGCCCCGGCGGGCGCGGGCGGCGCTTCCGGCGTCCCCGGCAGCCGTCCCGCGCGCACGACGAGGACGTGCAGCAGCGCCCGCAGCACCGACTCGGCGTCGTCGCCACCGCGGCGGTATTCGTCCTCCAGATCGGCGATGAGCCGCGTGACGCCGGCGTTCGCGCGGGCGTCCAGCCCCAGCCACGGCCGTGCGCTGAGGCGTCGCAGCAGCTCGCGGTCGGCCGGGTAGTCGAGGAGGAAGTCGTCGGTGAACACGACGACGTGGCCGGTCAGGCCGCGGACGTCCGCCCACTGGTGCACCTGCCCCGGGGCGATGAAGCCGAGGTGCGGCGGCCGCAGCGGCCAGCGCGCCAGCTCGACGACGTGCGTCCCGGTGCCGCCGGTGACGTGGACGAGCTCGTGGAAGGTGTGCCGGTGCGGGAAATCCGCACGCGCCAGCGGCCCGATCGAATCGAACGTGCCGACGGCGATCGGCGGCGCGTTCGGGGCCGGCACCTCCAGCCGGTGCATCGGCAGTTCGCCGGCCCGCGGCGGCGGGCAGGGCGTCCCCGGCGGAACGGTGGTACCGCGCATGGCGGAAAAGTCTAGACCAATTACCGGGCGTTTCGTCCGGTTGTGCCCCGATGATCGCAATCCGAACGTCGTAGTCCGGACACGAAAACGGGGCCGGTCCACAGTGGACCGGCCCCGTTCACGGGTCTTGCTTACGCGCGGCTGCGACGCCGGTTCACCAGCAGCATCAGCGCGCCGCCGCCCAGCAGCAGGCCGCCCACGCCGAACGGAACCGCGGCGTCGACACCGGTGTTGGCCAGGTCGCCGCCACCGGACTGCGCGCCACCCGGGGTGGTGGTCGGCGCGGTGCTGGTGGCCGGGGCGCCCGCCTCGGTCCAGGTCGCGGCCGCCTTCGCGGTCACCTGGGTCTTCTCCGAGTCGGCGACGATCAGCGACTGCGCCGGCTTCTTGGCGTAGTTGTCGGCGACGAACAGGCGGCCGGTGTCCAGCTCGCCGGTGACCTTGAGCGAGAACGAGCCGTTGCCCGGCTTCGCGTCGGCCGGGACGTCGACGAACAGCTTGCTGCCGTCCTTGACGTCCGCGGTCTTCAGCTCCTTGCCGTCGGCGTCGGTGACCTTGACGCCCTCGGGCAGCTCGGTGGTGAGCGACGTGATGTCACCGGACGTGGCGACCTCGAACGGGCCGATCTTGGTGCCCGCCTTGCCCTCGGTCTTCGGCGACGCGATGTTCAGCGCCGGCTTCGGCTGCTCGCCGATGCCCTTGTTCTCGTCACCGGTCAGGTAGCTGTACAGCGACGCGACGTCGGCGTTGGCCTCGGCCGGGTTGTTCTCGGCCAGCGGCTTCGTGAGGTTCAGGTTCACGCCGTCGCTGAAGTGCCACACGGCGGCCTGCGTCGCGGCGATGGCCTCGCGCTCGGAGATGCCGTCGTTGACCTTGACGCCGGACTTCGCCAGCGCGCTGCCCAGCGCGTCGAGCGCGACACCCGGGTAGCCGTGGTGCAGCACCCAGTTGATCTTCGCGCTGTTCTTCTCGAAGGGCGAGTTCGCGGCGGGGTACTTGTTCCACGGGCGCTCGACCATGTCGACGTCGGTGCGCATGCCGACGGTGATCTGCACGCAGTAGAGCTTCAGCGTGCTGCCGTCGGTCAGCTTCAGCGAGAACAGCTTGGTGATGTAGTCACCACCGCCGTCGAGGTTCAGGCGGTAGCCGACGGTGCCGGCGTTTTCGCTGACCCGGCCGCGCGCCGCGCCGTCGTCCGCGAGGGCCGACGGGGCGCCGACCATGACCGCGGCGGCCGCGGCGAGAACCGCGATCCCGCCACGCACGAGAGTGGACCTGACCTGCATAAATCTCCTATCCGAGCCCGAACCACGACGTGGGGACCGCGCAGATGAGCAGCGTCGATCGCGGCGGCCACCGATTCGGGTGAGTGATCACCCGGTCAAGCGAATCCGGAGCTTACACAGACACCACAAGTGCTACGCAGGGTGCCCCCTTAAACACGAATGTGTCCGAACAGCCGCAGAAATCCTCTTGAAAAAGGCGCACGGCACTGTTCTTTCCGGACGAGGCGGCGTCGCCCCCGGCGAATCATCGCCGGGGCGCTGTCAAGCCGGTCTGCGCAACCCGGAAGCCATCCTCCCGATGACGGACGTGTACTCCGCCTTCAGCTGTGGTTTGTCCACATCGGACGCCTCGGCCAGCGCCATCCCGGCTGTGCCGAGCATGCCGAACACCAGCCGGGTCGTCGTCTCCAGCGGCTGCTCGTCGAAGTCGCCGCCGTCCACCAGCGCCTTGATCAGCTGCTCGACGAGGCCGTAGGCGAACTGCGCTTCGGCCGCCTGCCAGCGCACCCAGCCGAGGGCGATCGGCGCTTCCTGCCAGACGAGCCGGCCGTACACCGGGTCGCAGCAGCGGTCGAGGAACGCGTCGAGCGCCGCGAAGGCCGCCGCCCACGGGTCCGCAGCGCGGGCGGCTGCGCTCGCGGACAGTTCCATCGCCTCGGTTTCCAGCCGCTCGAACACGGCCTCGAAGAGCGCCGTCTTGTTCGCGAAGTGGTGGTAGATCGCGCCGCGCGTCGCCTGGATGTCGGCGGCGATGTCCTCCAGCGCGGTGCCGCTGAAGCCGTGCTCGCCGAACCGGCGGGTGGCCGCCACCAGCAGGGCGGCCCGGGTGGCCTCGGAGTACTGCTCCCGCCGGCTCTTGACGGTCGACATGCGCAGAGCATACGACATACACTGCGTATGTCACCGACACGGCGTAGGTCTCTCTGGGGGTTTGCTGATGACGAACACCGACGAGCTGCTGTTCAACCCGTTCGCACCGGGGTTCTTCGAAGACCCGTACGCGCAGTACCGGCTGCTGCGCGACGAGGACCCGGTGCAGAGCCACCCGCTGGGCTTCTGGTTCGTCTCGCGCTACGAAGACGTCTCGGCGCTGCTGCGCGCCGGACTGTCGGTGGAGATCGAGAACCTGGCCGCGGGCCCGTTCCTCGACCAGCAGGCCGCACTGACCCCGGACGCGAACCCCGGCGCGCTGAACCTGTCGATGCTCGACCGCGACCCGCCCGACCACACCCGCCTCCGGTCCCTGGTGACGAAGGTGTTCACCCGCCGGGCCGTGGCGGCGTTGGAACCGCAGATCGTCTCGCTCGTCGACGCCTCGTTGGACCGGATGGCCGAGAAGGGCACGTCGGACCTGGTCGAGGAGCTGGCGTTCCCGCTGCCGTTCGCGGTGATCTCGACGATGCTCGGCATGCCGCCGACGGACCACGCGCGCATCCGCGAGCTGAGCGGAACCCTGGTGCGCTCGCTGGAGATCGTGGCGGACGAGGAAACAGCCCGGGCGATCGCGTCGGCGGACGCCGAGCTGTCGGCGATCACCCGTTCGGTGATCGAGTGGAAGCGCAACCACCCGGCGGACGACCTGCTGACGGCGTTGATCGCAGCGGAACACGACGGCCAGGTCCTGGACGGCGACGAGCTGGTGGCCCAGGTGGTGCTGCTGTACGTGGCCGGCCACGAGACGACGGTCAACCTGATCGCCAACGGGGTGAACGCGTTGCTGCGGAACCCGGATCAGCTGGCTTTGCTGCGCTCTCGGCCGGAGTTGGCGTCGAACGCGGTGGAGGAGTTCCTGCGGTACGACTCGCCGGTGCAGCAGACGCGGCGGATCACGACTTCGCCGTATTCGGTGGCGGGAAAGGAAATCCCGGCGGGGACTTTCGTGCTGGCTTGCTTGGCCTCGGCTAACCGGGACGAGCGGTTCTTCGGGCCGGACGCGGACGAGTTGCGGTTGGACCGCCCGGAGGCCCGCCACCAGGTTTCGTTCGGCGCCGGGCCCCACCACTGCCTGGGTGCGGCTTTGGCCCGGCTGGAAGGTCAGGTGGCGATCAGCCGCCTGGTGCAGCGGTTCCCGGACCTGGGGTTCGCGGGGCAGCTGGAGTGGAACGGACGGATCAACCTGCGGGGGCCGGCGAAGTTCCCGGTGACGGTGAACGCCGGCTGATCCCTTCGGTGTCGCGCCGGCGCTGGCTGGCTTCAGGCCACCCTGAGCGGCTTTGGAAGTACTGCGAGGCCTCCGGGTTGTCGTTGAACTCGAGGACGTTCCCCAGCTTCTCCGCCAGCGCGGCACGAACTTCCTGCGGTGTGATGAAGAAGAACTCGCGGCGCAGGTTGACCCGGTTCAGCCGCCGGTCGGCGAACATGGTGTGCAGTTCGTTCTCGAGCGCGACGGCATCCTTCGAGAAGTACAACAGGTGGGTGTCGAAGGGAAAGGGAACCGACGCGTCACCCAGTTCGTGGATGCGGTCGTTCGGCTCGCGACGTCGGGTCATCCCGATCTTCACCACGTTCTCGCCGAAAGCACCGATGTTGCTGATGACGTACACATAGCCGGCCCGGATGTTGGCGATGCGGTAGTCGTTCTGCGTGATAGCCGACTCGATGGCGGACAGCCGTTCACGCAGCTCGCCGGCCTCGTCGTGCTTGCCTTGCTCCGCGAGTCTCGCGAGTGCGTTGCTGTAGTGGTCGCGTTCTTTCTCCAAGCGCTCACGTTCAGCCTGCAACTCGGCTTCAGCGCGCTTCTCCTCACGCAGAAGTTCGCGTTCGGCCCGAGCCGCTTCGCGTTCCTCCTGCAGCTTGAACTGGTAGTCCCCCGTCAGCTCTATCTCACGCAGGCGAAGCTCGTGGTACTCCGGCGAGACTCGCATCTCCATCATTTTGCCGAGCTTCGCGATCGATTCGACCGACCTCTCGAGTCGCTGTTTCGCCGAAGCCACCGTACCGGCGCGCACCGACCGCACGCAGTTGTCGGCCTCGGCGTTGTACGCCCGGAGCATCAACTTCGAGAAGTCGGCGGTCATCTTCCGCCCTTGCGCCAGCGAGTTGTTGTAGGCGAACCGTTCAGCGGCGAGGATGGCGCTGCCGTTCTTGACGAAGTCCTTCACCTGCTGACGGATCGCGGTCAGCGCCTCCTTGTACTGCACGGCGTTCTCGAGTGGGTGGTGGTACTCGTAGATGCCGACCTGCTGCAACAAAGCCGCATCGTCGAGCTCGACCAGCTCACTCCTCGCCTGGTCGATTTGCTCGCGAAGGGCCTGCAATTCCCGCTCGGCCACGAACCGGAGTTCGTCTGACTCATCGCCGCCGGGCGTTGCGTCGGGGACATCGGGCGCAAGCGTTCCCGTCGCGGGTGCCAGTTCTTCCCAAGCAGAACCCGAAGCCGTTGGTTCTTCCTGCTGCACTTCGGCAACCCAGTACTGCCAGCCCGGCGGTGCGGGCGGCCAAGACGGGTGCGGCTGCCAGCCCGGCGGCGGCACCCAGCCCGGCTCCGGCGGCGGCCACCCCGGCGGCGGAGCGAATCGGAGCCCGTTCACCGGACCTTCCCCGTGTCGAAGGACGTCA
Organism: Amycolatopsis sp. FBCC-B4732; assembly: GCF_023008405.1. Taxonomy (NCBI): domain Bacteria; kingdom Bacillati; phylum Actinomycetota; class Actinomycetes; order Pseudonocardiales; family Pseudonocardiaceae; genus Amycolatopsis; species Amycolatopsis sp. FBCC-B4732. The sequence continues at coordinate 9,513,807 of NZ_CP095376.1, read as the reverse complement.
TCCACGAACGCCCTTCTTGTCGTCGATCGGCGTCAAGCGGTGGGGCGCCTTGGACACCACGGCACGAAGGTGTTTCAAAGTCTCGGATGGCGTGATCCGCGCCAGGTCGATCTCCAGGAAGTCCGCGCGGTCGACCGCCAAGGCGATCAGCCGGACGAACACGTCCTTGCCGACAGCCGGATCGACGTGGTTGACGCCGCCGACCAGCGAAATGCTGTCGATCTTGCCGCTGCGGTCCGATTCCCAGACCTCGTGGACGGTGCGCAACGTCATGTTGTTGATCAAGTCGGTGTACCTGATCGTGGAATCCCGCTGTGCCAGCTTGGTCTCCGCGATCTCGTCGCTCGCGCGCACGTATCGGAAGGACTTGGTGGTCGGGATCTTTTCGGGCGGCGGGAACACGAGTGTGATCGACAGTTCGCGGAATTCCGGGCTGAACGAGAAGTCGATGTCGCTGTGGGCGGCGATGACGTCCGGGTAGATCGAGTTGCCGAAGACGATGCCGACGTACTCCTCCACTGCCTCGGCTTCACCCGCCGCAAGCCTGCCGATCAGGTCGTCGAGGCGCCGGTTCTCCTCGTCGACCACCCGCTGGCGTTCAGCGCACTCGGCGTCGTACCGCTTTCGGTCACCGGCCAGCCTCCGCAACCGCTCGCCCTCCGCAGCCTGGTGTTGTTCGGCTGCGGCCCGTTGCTGCTGGGGAATCTGCGCTACGAACGCCCGCCACATCGCGTGCGCCTGCTCGAATTGCCCCTGGGCAACCGCCGTGGTCGCCGCGTGTTTCTTCTTGGCGAAGACCGCCGAAATGCCGGTAGGCGGCACCGGAGGCCGGAAGACCGGCTCGGGAGGAGCCACGACCGGCACCGGCGGGGGCACTGGCACCAGGTACGCCGACTGGAACGGCGGGTGCTGAGCGACACGGCGAAGTTTTTCCAGGTCGACGTAGTCGTCGACGGCCAAGGTCGACTCGAGGACACCGTCGATGGCCGCCAGCTCTTCCCGCAAATCCGCGTTGAGCGACTCGACTCGCATCTGCTGGGCCTCGACGTGGAGCCGCTTGGCCTCCCGTTCCGCCTGGACGGCCGCCTGCGCGTCAGCGCGCGTCATCCGCTCTCGCGCAGCTGCCGCAGCCGCGGCAGTGCGGTGCATCTCCCTCTCCAGGCGCACACGCTCGCGCTCGGCAGTAGCGGCTTGACGCGCTCGCTCCTTCTGCGCCTTGGCAGCCTGGTACTGCATTTCGGCGAAGAACCCTCGGCGCCGCCCCATCGATGTGCCTCCGACCTCAGCGATCTCAGTGCTGTTCAATATCGCTGAGGCGGGCTGAATGTTTCACACTCGACTGACCATCTTGGGGATCGGGAGGGCGGAACACCGGTCGACCGCGGGGTAGTGCAAGCGCGGCGATTGGTCGACCAACGCCCCAAACCAGAGCCCTGACCAGCGTGAATGGTGGCCCTGACCCGGCTCGGCCACCATCTGCACGTCGGGACGCACTTGCCGACCTGCGCCGTGAGCGGCCCATTTGATCATCTTCATGTGTCGAGAACGGTTGCCGTCGCGCTGGCCGCGGCGGCAGTGAACAGCGCGCCGACGCGGCGGACTCTCGCCAACCGCGAGCGACGTCGGACAGGCTCCCAGTCCGAGAATTTGCGCTGTTGTGGCTGTAGCTTGCCCTTCCTACGCCGATGTGTTGTCGACCCGATCGAGGGCGTCCGGATTGTCGGGGTCGTCGAACCAATAGCCGTTCTCCCCGAGGTAGCGGAACTGGACGGCGGCGTCGGGGGCGACTTCGACGGTGGCGGTGCGGCGGCCGGTGGTGTGGGGTTGCAAGTGGTGCCGGCCGGGAGTCCAGCCGTTGAACGATCCCACGACGCTGACGCGACCGGGAGGCTCGTCGGTGGGCAAGTTGAAGACGAGGCGCTTCGCGCCGTTTCCGTCACGGCCTTGGCAAATCTTGATCACTCGGCGGAAGCCTCTCGGGATGTCCATTCGGAACAGTGCACTCGACGCTGAGCGCGTCCATGATGCCACTCGGACGTCTCCTACTTCACCCTCGCCGACGCGACCTTCACCCCATCGATGGGTCGCCGGCACAACGCACAACGGCGGCTCGGGACGGCGAGCTGGCTGCCGGAGCACCCGGCTGTGCGGGGTAAGTACGGGCGCACCGGGTAGCCCGATCGAGTGGGCGCTGCCGACCTGCGTTCCGGACTTCACGGTGGACCGAGTCGCGCGGGCGGTTGCCGGGCCAGACCTTCACCGACTGGCGGCGCATTACGCAACGACCTGGGGATCAGGCACGTACAGCGGCCGGCACTGCAGCAGGTGCGGTGGTCCGGTCCGGGGCAGAGCGCACGACGGCCCCGAAAAATCTTTGAGCAATTGGGTCGCGGAAAGCTGGTTCGCGCAATTCGCAGAGTCAGGCGTGCGCCAGGCTTCCATGCCTCAAGCATTTGAGCCTCCCGCTGCCGAGGCCGACGACTTCCCGGTGCTCGACCCGCCACAGGGCAGCCGGATCACCGACGACTTTCTGGTCCGGGTCCGCAGCGCTTACGCGCTTTGCCTGAGACGGGGCTTGCCGCCCGCGCCGACGATCGCCGAGCTGGCGGCCGTTTCACCGCGGACCGTCCACAAGTGGGTCTACACCGCTCGGACCCGCGGCATCATGCCGCCGGGGAACCGGGGACGGGTCGGATGAATTCGCTTCGCGGCACCTCGGGTCAGCCTGGAGGAGCAGCAGCCATCGCCGTCTGCATTTCGGATCGCACGACCGCGCACAGCTTCCTCGAAGTCGCAGCTCCGACCCCGAGCTCGCGTCGCAGATTTTCCGCTGAAATGGGACGTTGGTAGCGATCCAAATGCTCGCGGTTGAGACTCCTCGCACGTTCCGACTTCGCTTCGGTATCTGCAGCTGTCGTCTCGATCGTCGGCCCCTGGACGACCAGGACTGCGCGCTCCGGCTCCGCCACCGGGTCGGACGCTGAGCCGTCGTGATCCTCTCGCTGATCTTGCGCGATGTCGACGATCTGCAGGCTTCGGAGCAATGCGGGACCGACCTCGGCCCAGCCAATCAGCAGCAGCGGCCCAACTGCATCAAAGCCAGCCTTGCCCCACTGACCTGCACAGATGGGGTCGGCAACGTTCAAGCCAGCGTCGCGGTGCTGGCTGCCAGCAGGAGGCGCCGGGCTGGCCGCAGCACCGTTTCCGGAGCGCCGTGCATCGCCAGATGCCTAGTACCTACGAGCAGGCCGAGCACGGTCAGATCCAGCGCCGGGGCCACGAGCGGAGCGACGTACGCCGGAACACCGATCCGCAGCGCCAGGGCCAGGACGTTGCCGAAACCGAAGAGGAAGGTCAGCCCGATGACGATGCCCATCATCGTGGTCACGAACCTGGTCACGCCGTCCGAGGAGCCCATCACGACCTCCCGCGCATCGACGGGAGGTCGTACGTGCCCTCGATGACCAGCGTGCCGGTCAGCCGAGGCCGATCAGGGTGATGATGGTCTGCGTGGTGCCCCCGACCCGGCTCGGACAACATCCGCACGTCGGGACGCCCCCGCCGACCTGCGGATATCCACCACAGTAGCTCTCTCCGTCGCCCGCCGTGAGCGGTCCATCTGATCATCTGCATGTGTCGAGAACGGTTACCGTCGGCCTGCCCGGAAACAGACTTAGCGGGCCGAACTTCCCCAAAAGCGCGATGCTCGGCGGAGACGCAAATGTAGTCGAGGGTCGCCGTGCGGCAAGGGACGCAGATGGAGGCGGTCGTCGTGGCGACCTCGCGACCGTCGAGGCGAAGTTCGATCCGGCCGCTTAGCGCCCTGGCCGCCGGTGCTCTGGCGGGCTGGCCTCGCATTGAACGCCCAGCCGTTATCGAACGGGCAAGGGAGGCGGAGAAGTCGGCCGTGCTGCTCGGTCAAGAGCGATAGTGCGCTCAGGGAGCCGGGATGATTTCGACGACGCCTCCGGTCGTCCCGGTGACGAACAACGTGCCGGTTCCGGGTTCCACGGCGACCGTGTTCGGCTGCCGCACGGTCGGCAGCCGGACGATCTCCCGTGGCGAAGTGCCGGACAGGTCCACCCCGACGACCTCGTTGCGGGCGGTCAGCGTCACCCACAGCCGGTCGCGGGTCGGGTCGTAGGTGACGCCGTAGGGCGTGCCCGGCAACGCGAGCCAGCTCAGGGTGTGGGCCGGTGTAGCCGGGTCGTAGGTCAGGACGGCGTCACCGCGGGTGTCGATGACCGCGAGGTGGCCGTGGCGGTCGGCGACGACGTGGGTGGGTCCGGCTCCGGCGGGCAGCCGCGCGACCCGGGTCAGCGTCGTGGCGTCGTAGACGCTCAGGTCGTTCTGCCGCACGTCGACGAGTGAGACGAGGTTGCCCACGGGTGCCAGTACCGCGGGCTGGGTGACGTCGGTGAAGGTGTGGATGACACGGCAGTTCTCCACGACGACGACGCTGCGGCCGTTTTCGTTGGCCGCGAAGATCCGGCCGTCGGCGGCCCGCGTCGCGTCGTGCGGCGAGGAGCCGGCCGGGGTGTTGCCGGTGACCGTCCCTTCTGGAAGGGAGACGGTGAGCAGCCGATCGGACGTCTCGTCCGGCACGAGTACCGGCCCGCCGGGCGCGGCCAGCTGCAGGTGCCGCAGGTGTCCCGGCAACGTCGTCGACGCCACGACCGCGCCGGTCCCGGCGTCGAGGAGCACCAGCCGATCCGGATTGCGCACGCCTACGACGACGCGGTGAGTCACCCCGTCGGCGACGATGCCCTCGGGCAGGTCGCCGACACGCACCGTGCGCCCCGCCGGAGCGCGGCCGACCGGCGGGGAGACGGCTGGTTCGGCGGCCGGTGGAAGCTGCGGCGGTGCCGGTGTACTGCAGGCGGTCACCAGGAGGGTGCTGCCGAGCAGGACTCGGATTCGTCGCATGAAGCCCCCGATCAGGTCGCCACACACGGTAATCCCTGAAATCCGTCCCAGGCCGACCTGTAAGCGATCAGTAAGAAAGTCCGTCCCTTTCCCGATTCGAGCAGAAATAAGCCTCGAACAGCTCGCCGTCTTCGAAGAGGAAATCGTACTTTCACGCCCATCCGCGCCCCCGCACGGACTCGAATACTGCGCATGGAGTGCGAGGTGATTCTGCTCTGTCTGGACGAAGCTGACGCGTCGTCCGCGATGCTGGCTGACGACACCACCGGCATCGCCCGGGCGTGCGGCGGCGCCCGGGTGGTGAGCGAGCGTCGTCGCGGCTGCGGGGCCGAGGTCCGCACCTGCCTGCTTGCGGTCGGCGCCCTGCCTGGTTCGCGATTCGCGGCGGCGGTGGAGGTGGTCCAGTGACCACGCCGCTCGACCGGCAGCTGCCCGGTCAGGAATTCGATCCCGCGTTGCGCGGCACCGCGAGGACGTTGCAGTTGGACGACGATCGCGTGCTTCCGCTGCGGACACGGCGGTGGCGGCGGCCGGCGGGGCGCGGCGACCGCTGGCTGCTCGACCGCTGCGAGGGCAGCACCCTCGACCTCGGATGCGGACCCGGCCGATTGGTCGCGCACCTCGTCGCCCGCGGGATTCCCGCGCTGGGCGCCGACAGCTCGGCGACCGCGATCGGCCGGTGCCGGGAACGCGGGATTCCCGCTGTCCAGGGCGATGTCTTCCAGGCGCTGCCCGGCGAAGGAACCTGGCGCACGACGGTGCTGGCCGACGGGAACATCGGCATCGGCGGTGACCCACTGCGGCTGCTGCACCGGGTTCGCGAGCTGCTGCACCCGGACGGGCGGCTGTTGGTCGAGACCGCCCCGGACGCCGCTGGGCTCTGGCGCGGCGAGGCGCGGCTACGCGATCGGCGCGGCGGTACCGGTGGCTGGTTCCCCTGGGCCGTCCTCGACCTGCACGCGTTGCGAGAACTGGCGGAGGCTATCGGTTTCCGGGTGTGCGCGGTGCGGCAGGGCCACTACCGGCACTTTGCCGACGTACGGCCACGAACAGGTGATGACCGGCGTTTGAACACGCCGAGCGGGGGTAAGTGAAGATGTCAAGGGCGAGTGAAGCGAACGGGGCGGGCCGATGACTGCAGTGCATGTTCAGCCGCTACGCCCGGCTTCGTCGGCGGTATGCCACGTCCAAGTCGCCGACGGCGCGATTTCACTCCGCATCGCCGGCGATATACGCACGGACAACGACGTCACATCTGTCGTCGACGAACTCGCCGAAGCCTGCGGGCTGTGCTGCGGGACGGTCCTCGTCGACGTGACGCGGTGCGCCGTCGACGGCGAACTGCTCGTCGCGCTGATCGGCGACGCCGCACTACGAGCAGAGCGGACTCGCTGCCGGGTCAGGGTGCTGGTCAACGAACCTGAGGTCGCGTTCGCGCTGACCAGCGCCGGAATCGCGCACGCCGAGCTTCCGGCAGATGCACGGTGAGCGCCGCGGCCTCGACACCGTCACCCGAATGGGTAAGACCGATCTCCATACCGATCGCCGACCGCCTGCTGGCCACGACCTACCTCGTGCTCCGCCGCTCCGGGCTGCGCGCGCGAGCTTGCCGCCGGACCTGCCGAAAGGCGTTGCCCGGCTTGTCCGCCGAAGACCGCCCTGCTGGCCGGCGGATCCGGCCGGAAGACTTCGCGGCTCTGCGCCTCAGGCTGGGTCGCAAAGGGCGATCGGTCAGGTTCGACGCGGCGGTCGACGAAGCGCTGCTGCTCGACGCGATGCTGTCACTGCCCCCTCGGCAGCGGTTCGTGGTGCGCTCGGCCGTGACCGGGCACTGGTCGGTCACCGACATCGCCGCGCAGACGGGATGGACTCGCGGTCAGGTGCACACCCTGCTGCGCGCCGGCTTGAAAACCCTTGCGACACAAGGCGCCCCCGGCGGCCGCCTGACGTCGTTCAGCTGGTGAAGGCGGCGAGGGCGTCGGCGCGGGTGTCGAACACGCTCAGCAGGGTGCCTGCCAGACCCAGCAGTTCGAAGGTCTGCCGGTTGTGCACTCCGGCCGCGATGTGCAGCGCCACCGCGTCGTCGGCCGTGGCGTGAGCGAGACGGACGATCTCGTTGGCGCCCGTCGAAGCCAGGAAGCTGACCTCGGCCAGGTCGAGTACGAGCCGCTGCGGCCGGCCCGCCAAGATGATCGCGAGATCGTCGCGCATGTGCGGGGTGCTCACCATGTCCAGTTCGCCAGTCACGGCGATCACCAGCGTTGCCTGGTCGACCCACGTCGGGACGACCGTGACCGGGGACGTGCGCGCGGTCGTGGCATCCGTGAGGTGCAGGTAGGGCAGGAGTTCCCTGAGCTATGGCAGGAGAGCCGGCGGGATGTCGATGCGCAGCTGGATCTTATCGCGGGTGCAAGTGAGGGCGAGTTCGCGAAGTTCCTGCGGCAGGCCCTCGTCGCAGTAAGTCACCGCGGACAGCGCGATGGTGAGCGCGCGGGCTGAACTCGCTGCGGCGTACGCGCGCGCAGCGCGCAAGCTCTCGCGCAGCTGGGGATACGCCACCGGGCCGAGAGCTCCGGACACCCGCACTTCCACCACGCCGGAATCGGTTCTCGCGGACGGAATGGTGATCATCCAGTCCGGCTGCCTACCCGCATCGCCCATACCGACGAGTCTTCCAGTGCTGACGCCGTTCGGCGCGCTGATGTGCCCTCGCGCGGTCAGCGAGCGAAGGTCATGGTCACCGTGGTGCCGGCGGCGGTCTTGTCGACGACCGCGGCCGCGGAAAGGGAGCGGATCAGCGGGAGCCCGCGGCCGTGCAGCGGACCAGGCCGGGCTTCCGATTGCCACCGGCCGTGGTCGGCGACGGTGACGACCACGACATCGCCGCGGCTCGACGCGTGCAGGTCGAGGACGCCGTCGCCGCCTCGGTAAGCGTGTACGACGACGTTGGCCATCGCTTCGTAGGCCGCCAGCAGCACCGCCTGCCGTGCCTCCAGATCCAACCCCGCGCGGATGGCCCACCGGTCAAGCTGTTCCCGCAGCTGAACGAGCCGGCCGGGCACCGCAGGCACGGCGACGCACCGCAGATCCTCGATCGTGGCGTCATCTGCGGGTAGGCAGCGGTCGGGAGCGGGCTCGGGCACTGCGGAAGATCACCGGGAGAGCGCGGCGGAGACGGTGGGAACGACGGCCAATGCTTCGAGCAGGCCGGTCAGCTGCAAGGTGCGCGCCACGACGCTGCCGTCAGGAGCGACAACGCGGACCTTCGCGACCGGGTCGGCGGTGTGCTGTGCTCTGAGCAAGATCGTCATGCCCACGGACGCCATGAAGGACACCCCGGCCAGGTCGATCACGAGCAGGTCCACAGTGCTCACGAACGCCGTCGCGACCGCCTCCTCCAGCAGTGGCGCGGTGAGCAGATCGAGCTCTCCGGTGACTTCCAGAACGCACGCCGAAGAGCCGTCGTCGGGACGGTGCGAGGTCACGCGCAGCAGATCCTGCGGGAAGACCTGACCTTCTGCGGTCACCCACACATCCCTTCGCCCGGCTAACCCTCAACCGTTACCCCTGTGACGTGAAGGTCAAACGTGAATATTTGTGCACCCCGTCACTTCAGTTGACCAGCAGGTCAGCTGACCGCAAGGTCCGCAACCGACGGTGTGGTCGGCTGCAGCGATCCGGTCGCGGGCTCGACGGTCACCGAAACACCGTCGACGCCAGCGGGCAGAGCGGCCTCGACAGAGCCACCGGGCCCGACCAGTCCCGCCGACCGCGGCGCACCCGGCCCGGTCAGCCACACCTCGTAGGCATGGCCGGCGTCCAGCGACGGCAGGGCCCGCGCGGCGACCAGGACCTTGCCCAGCTGCCGCGAGACCGTCGCCGAGACCGAGCCGCCGCCCGCCACGGCCGCGCGCACGGTGGTCGCGTCGGACGCGGACGTCACCGCACCGCCATCGGCCACCGGCACCGGGCTGCCGGGAACCGACTGGTCCAACCCGATGCTGATCCCGCCAACGAGGACCGCCGCCGCCGCTGCGACGGACGCGATCCCGATCAGCGCGCGCTTGCGCCACGGGCGCCGCCGCGCCGGAACGGCGGGCTCGGCCGGGACGCAGGGTGGCAGCTGCCGGGTCTGGGAGATCTCGGCCAACACGCGCCGGCGGAAGCTCCCGCCCGGGGCAAAAGCAGCGGCGGTGCCCAGCAGGGCGGCGGTCTCCCGGAACCCGGCGACCTCCTCGGCGCAGACCGGGCACTCGCCCATGTGCCGGGTGAAGGCCGCGCGTTCGAGGTCGCCGACCGCGTCGAGGGTGTACGCGCCGGCGAGGATGTGGACGTCGGCGGTGGTCATCGGTGCACTCCCAGAGCGTCGCGCAAGCGGACCAGCCCGTCCCGCATGCGGGTCTTGACGGTGCCGACCGCGACACCGAGCTTTTCGGAAACCTCCCGGCAGGTGTAACCCTGAAAGTAGGCGAGCAGGATCGACTCCCGCTGGAGATCGGTCAGAACCGTCAACGCCGCACGAACCTGCGCCCGGTCGTGCCGATCGAGCATGGTCTCGGTGACGTCGTCGTACGGGCGGCGCAGGTCCAGCCGGTCGGCTCGTTCCTCCCGGTTGACGCCCGCCTGCTCGGACCGGACGCGGTCGATCGCGCGCCGGTGGGCGATGGTCAGCGCCCAGGTCTGCACGCGCCCGCGCCCGGCGTCGAACGTCGCCGCTTTTCGCCAGATCTCAAGCAGGACCTCCTGCGTGACCTCTTCGGCGTGGGCGCGGGATCGCAGTACCTGGAGCACGGTGCCGAAGATCGGCCCGGCCAGCTGATCGTAGAGCGCGGCGAAGGCATGCTCGTCCCCGAGCGCGGTTCGGGCGAGCAGCTGTTCCGGCGTGTTCTCCGGCTCCGGCCCCGCGCCGGGCGCGGAGCGGAGCGCGACTGCGCGGGCGGTCATGGCACCTGTCCTTCCCGGCGGGCGCCGAGTCACTCGCCGCGGTCGGCGGCGTGTCACGAGGGGTTCGTCCCGGCCGACTCGTCCGGATTGGTGCTGTGACGAGAAACCCAGCCGGTCACCCACACGGAGGAGTGAGCCGGAGCTGTCCACAGTGGATCAGGCAAGCCGCGGCGCCGGCCGGTCCGAACGGGAGGTGAACTCGATGAGGAGAATGCGATGCCAGGCTCGACAGTGGTCTCGTTCGGGCACTACCAGCCGGGCCGGACGGTCACGAACGACGAACTGGCGGACCGGCTGGGAACGTCGGACGCGTGGATCCGTGAACGGGTGGGCGTGCGCAGCCGCCGGGTCGCGGCCCCCAGCGAGTCGGTCGCCGACATGGCAACGGCCGCCGCGGAAGCCGCGTTGCGGCGATCCGGGTACAACGCCGGCGACGTCGACCTCGTGATCGTCGCCACGTGCACCGCGTTCGACCGGATGCCCGGCGTCGCCTGCCGCGTCGCCGAACGGCTGGGAATCGCCGCGCCCGGCGCGTTCGACCTCAACGCCGCGTGCTCGGGCTTCTCCTACGCGCTCGCCGCGGCCGACCACGCCATCCGCGCGGACGCGGCCACCCGGGCCATCGTGGTCGGCGTCGACAAGATGAGCGACTTCCTCGACTGGACGGACCGGTCGACGTGCGTGATCTTCGGCGACGCCGCGGGGGCGGCCGTCGTCGAGCGCGCCCCGGCCGGGATCGGGCCGGTGGTGTGGGGTTCGGACCCGGCGAAGGGGCACTGCATCACGCTCGAGGCCGCCGGGCCCGGCGCGCTGCCCGCGGTGTTCCGGCAGGAAGGGCAGGCGGTGTTCCGCTGGGCCACCACTGCACTCGCCCCGATCGCCCGGGAAGCGTGCCGCCGCGCCGGCGTCGACCCGGCCGATCTCGGCGGTGTCGTGACCCACCAGGCCAACGTCCGCATCATCGAAGCGCTGGCCCGCAAGATCGGGGCGACCGGCGCGGTAATCGCGACGGACGTGACGGAATCCGGCAACACCTCGGCCGCCAGCATCCCGCTGGCGCTGTCGAAGCTCATCGAGCGCAGGGAAATCGCGGCCGGCGCACCGGTGCTGCTGTTCGGGTTCGGCGCCGGGCTGACTTACGCCGGGCAGGTCATCAGCTGCCCGTGAACTCGGAGCTTTCACCCGATCCAGTGAGACGAAAACACCGCGGACCAATACCGCGACCGCGCCGTCTCGAATTACCGGCATGACCGCCACCGAGCTCGATACCCCGGAAGCTCCGTCAGCACCGTCGCGTGCGCGGCTGCGATTCTTCGCCGCCGCGTTCACCGGCATCCTGGCGCTGGCCGCCGCGCTCGCGGCCGGGCACCTGGTGGCCGGGTTCATCAGCATCAACGCCTCCCCCTACCTCGCAGTGGGCAACGGCGCGATCGACCTGACGCCGGTGGAGTTGAAGGACTTCGCCGTCCGCACGTTCGGCACCTACGACAAGCTGGTGCTGCTGGGCAGCATGGCCGTGGTCATGGTGGGGGTCGCCGCGCTGGCGGGTGTCCTGTCGCGACGGTCGCCGGTGCCGGGAATCGCGCTCATCGCCGTGTTCGGGCTCGTCGGCGCGTTCGCGGTGTCGCAGCGTCCGGACCTCACCCTGATCGCGCTGCTGGCACCGATCGCCAGCCTCGCCGTAGGTGTCGTCGTTTTCGTTCTCCTGCACCGGATCGCGCCCCGGGTGTGGCGGGAAACCGGTTCGGAGGAGAAGACCGGGACGTCGCGGCGATCGTTCCTGCTCGGCGGGGCCGGGGTCGTGGTCGGGGCCGGCGCGGCCGGGCTCGGCGGTCAGCTGATCAGCTCGACGCGGGACGCGACGGCGTCGAGGGAGGCGATCGGCAAGCTGGTGCCCGCGCGAACCGCGCCGATGATCCCGGCCGACGCCGACTTCGCCAAGCTGGGCACGCCGCCGTTCCTCACCCCGAACAACAAGTTCTACCGCGTCGACACCGCGTTGTCGGTGCCGCAGCTGCGCGCCGAAGACTGGAGCCTGCGGCTGCACGGCATGGTCGACCGGGAGGTTCGCTTCAGCTACAACGACATCCGGAACCGGCCATTGGTGGAGCGGACGGTCACGATGACGTGCGTGTCCAACGAGGTGGGCGGGGACTACGTGTCGACATCGAACTTCATCGGCGTCGACCTGGCCGACCTGCTCGCCGAAGCCGGCGTGAAGCCCGGGGCCGAGCAGCTGTTCTGCACCAGTGTCGACGGCTGGACGTCGGGGACGCCGGTGGCGGCGGCGCAGGACCGCGGCCGGGGCGCGATGCTCGCGATCGGGATGAACGGCGAGCCGTTGCCGCTGGAACACGGATTCCCCGCGCGGCTCGTCACGCCCGGCCTGTACGGGTACGTCTCGGCGACGAAATGGGTCGTCGACATCGAGGTCACCACCTGGGCAGCCCGCCAGGCCTACTGGCTCAAACGAAGCTGGAGCCAGGAAGCACCGATCAAGACCGAATCCCGCATCGACTCGCACCGCGGGTTCGCCAACGTCTCCACGGGAAAGGTACGTGTCGCCGGGGTCGCCTGGGCGCAGCACACCGGGATCGAGAAGGTCGAAGTCCGCATCGACCAGGGGCCGTGGCAGGAAACCACACTGTCGCAGGAGGTCAACCTCAACACGTGGCGGATGTGGTGGACCGAGCTCGACATCCCCGCGGGCGTGCACCAGGTGTTTTGCCGGGCCACCGACAAGTCCGGCTACACCCAGACCGATCAGCGGGCGGGAACTGTCCCGAACGGCGCTACAGGGTGGCACAACGTCACGTTCACCGCAGCCTGAGAATTTCTTCCCGATCGACCAATCCGGCTCCCGTCGGGCGCCGAATCACCAGCAACAAGAGGTTCTCGCCGACTAGGCAGCCTCAGCCGCGTAATCAATTGGAGTGAATTCCCGTGCGTAATCTTCGTATCGCCGGTATTGGTCTGACCGCGGCCGCCGCGCTCACCCTCACCGCGTGCAGCGGCAGCGACTCCGCTTCCTCCTCGTCCAGCAGTGCGCCCGCGCCCTCCTCGTCCGCGGCCGCCCCGTCCTCCAGCGCCGACGCAGGTGCCGGCGACGGCATGACCACCAACGCCGACGTCTTCGGCCCCGCCTGCTCCCAGCTGCCGCAGGGCTCCGCGCCCGGTTCGCTGGACTCGATGGGCCCGCAGCCGGTCGCCTCCGCAGCCTCGACCAACCCGCTGCTGACCAAGCTCGTCGCCGCGGTCAAGGCCACCAACCTGGTCGACACCCTCAACAGCGCCCCGGCCATCACGGTGTTCGCCCCGGCCGACCCGGCGTTCGCCGCGCTGGGCGACGCGAAGTTCAACGAGCTGGCGGGCAAGCCGGCCGAGCTGGCGCCGATCCTGCAGTACCACGTCGTCGGCAAGCGCTACAACGCCAAGGGCCTCGAAGGCGCGGGCACGCTCGACACGCTGAACGCCGCCGGCGGGCCGCTGAAGATCGAGGGCACGGGCGAGAACATGACCGTCAACGGCGCGAAGATCCTGTGCGGCAACATCCCCACCAAGAACGCCACCGTCTTCGTGATCGACAAGGTCATGACCCCGGGCACCAACAAGTAAACACAGATGTCCGGTCGCCGACGGGTGACCCGACACCGTACGGCCGTCTCGGCTCCACTACCTCCTGGAGCCGGGGCGGCCGTCCTTCTGGTCTGGCGGCGGATTGCAGGAGATCCGCCGCCGGGGGACGCCGAAGCGGCGGCGTCCTGCCGGTCGTCGTCACCGCTGGGTCACTCCAGGGCGCTGACGGCGGCCGGCCCTACCCGGGCCGGGTGTGACTTCTTTGCGCTCAGCGCAGCTGAATACCGCCACCGGCAACGTTTCCCCGGCCGCTGCAGTCGGCCACCGAGCCGATGTACTTGCTGTCCGCCACGGTCGTCCAGATTCCGTAGCTGATCGCGCCGTTCTCGCACTGCGCGTACGCGCGGTACTGGCCGTACCCGGCGGGAAGCCGGGAGCACTTCACGTGGAAGTTCACCCCGCTCGCGCTGGTGTTGTACGTGCAATCGGATGTGGTGCCCGCCGCGGCAACCCCCGTGGTGACCGCCAGCCCGCCGCCGATCATGACGGCCACGGCCACCAGAGATGTACGCACGCTCATCGAAATCCCCTTTCCTGCCTGCCCTTCACCGGCCGCCCGGCGGACAGTCCGGCTGTCGTTCTTGACGACGCAGCAGACACGGCTGACCCGGCCGGCAGTGTGATCTCGACCGACCTGATTCACCCGATCAGGGAACAGCGGGAAAGACCTTGAGCGGTACCAGCGCCCACACCACCTTGCCCACGCTGTCGGCGCGCACGCCCCAGTCCAGGGTCAGCTGGCCCACGAGCCGCAGCCCGAATCGGCCGGATCCAGGCCCGCAGGCGTGCACCGGCGTGACGTCCGGGTCCGCGTCGCTCACTTCGACCAGCAGGTTCTCGGCGGTGCGGGTGACCCGCAGCTCGTGGACCGCGGTGGTGTGCTGGTAGGCGTTGCCGACCAGTTCGTCGATCACGAGCAGGACGCCGCCGTACCGATCGTCCGGGCACGCCCCGAAGGTGAGGGCCTCGGCGACCACGGACCGGACCCGGCGGAGATCCGGCCGATCGCTGAGCGCGACTGTCGTTTCGGCCGCCGCGGCGAGCCGATCGGTGAGTCGCGCCAACTCCTGGTCGAAATCCATTGCTGAAACCCGGCTTTCCCTCGACGCCTGTCCCGGTTCGGTGTTCGGGCCGGTTCGCCATCCGGATTGGTGCCGGGATCCGGATTCACCGGTTCAGTCGAACGTGAAGGGGTAGGCTTGGACGCCAGGGGTGATCGTCAAGGTGAGCTGCCCGGTGTGCAGGTCCGGCGTCTGGCTGAGGCGGTAGAGGTTCGGCGTGCCGCTGACGGTGATCGTTCGAGGGGGCCGCCCGTCGTCGGTCGAGACGGTGACCGTGCCGGTTCCGGCCAGGACCAGGTTCGTGCTCTTGGCCGTGTACCCGAGCCGCACCTGCGCGCCCGGGCCCGCGGTCGCCTTCTCGTAATCGACGGTCCACTCCCCTCGAAGGCCAACTTGCCGTCGGGGACGGTGACCGGGAACCGGTAGGTCGCCTGCTGGTCCAGCGTCAGCGGGGTGCCACCCGGCGCGCAGGTCTTGGGGAGTTCGCCGTAGCTGAGGTAGGTCTCGCGGGTGGTGCGCTGGTCGGTCGGCCGGGTGTCCGGCAGATCTTCGGGCTTCGGGAGTGCGATGCCGTGGTGCGTCTGCTGCAGCCGCGGGGGCGGTCAGCCGAGATCGAGCAAGCCACCGCCGAGGAGGCCGTCGTAGCAGTCGCCCTCGTCGTCGTGGTGGCCGCCGGTGATGTGCAGGCCGAGCAGGATGCTCAGGTGCAGGCCGTAGGAGTGGTGGTGGCCAGGTTCGTGGTCGGCGACCGAGGCGGTTGCCTGCGGAGCCGTGGTGGCGGCCGAAGCCGCGGCGGGGGCGGCCAGCAGGAAGCCGAGTGCCGCGGCGGGCAGCGCGGCGGTCGCCAGAATGCGACGGCGGAGTGTGCTCACGGTGGATCTCCTTCTCCTCGACCGAACATCGGACCCGATCCCGGCGGGATCACGGACCATTCGAGGCGACCGGGTGCGGCGGACAGGGCCAAGGTCCTCGGACCAACCCTGTGGGTGACGCCCCGGTGGTCCAGGCATGGCCCGGCCGGAAAGCCGGCGACCGGTTCGGTGTTGCCTCGAGTTGGCCGTCCTCACTCGATCGGGCCAACCGAGGAACACTCGGCCATCCGTACCCGCGACGGCAGCGAACGCATCCGTGAAGCCCCCGAGCCCGGTTCGGCGTCGACGCCGAACGACCAACACCAGGCGGCGACATCGTGAGTCCACGGTGGACAGCGGTGGTCGCTTGATTCGGAGTGATCTTTCGTGAACAAGCTTCGTACCGCCGGAATCGGTCTGACCGCGGCCGCCGCGCTGTCCCTGACCGCGTGCGGCAGCGGCAGCTCCGCCTCGAGCGCCAGCAGTTCGATGGCCCCGTTGACGTCGATGACGGCGAGCGCCGCGGGCATGACGGGATCCCCGGACGGCGTGACGACCAACGCCGACGTGTTCGGCCCCGCGTGCAGCCGGCTGCCGCAGGCTTCCGCGCCCGGCTCGCTCGACTCCATGGGTCCGCAGCCGGTCGCCTCGGCGGCGTCGACGAACCCGCTGCTGACCAAGCTCGTCGCCGCGGTGCGGGCCACCAACCTGGTCGACACCCTCGACAGTCAGGACGCGATCACGGTGTTCGCGCCCGCCGACCCGGCTTTCGCCGCGCTGGGCGACGCCAAGTTCGCCGAGCTGGCCGGCAATCCCGCCGAACTCGCGCCGATCCTGCAGTACCACGTCGTCGGCAAGCGCTACGACGCCAAGGGCCTCGCCACAGCCGGCTCGGCCGCCACGCTGAACACCGCCGGCGGCCCGCTCAAGATCGAGGGCTCGGGCGAGAACATGACCGTCAACGGCGCGAAGATCCTCTGCGGCAACATCCCCACGAAGAACGCCACGGTCTTCGTGATCGACAAGGTGCTGACTCCCGGCACAGCCAAGTAGCACCGGCTCCGAGCCGGGTCTGCGGCAGAGATGGCGGTCAGGCGAGCATCTGCATACCGCCGAAGAAAACCACCAGCAGGGCCCCGATTCCGAAGCCCGTCAGGAGCGCGCCGCCGAGACCGGGCCGGATCCGGACGCCCGCGTAAGCCAAGCCCAGCGCGAGGATCATCCAGGCACCCACCGCCGCGAGGTGCGTCATCATGGTGCTGCTGAGGTCGAACGCGACTTTCGCGCCACCGGCCACGATCAGCGCGAAGACAACCGTGATTCCCGCGCGGCTCCACCGGTTCCAGGTCGCACCGCCGGTCGACGCCGGATACGGGTGACTGCGGGTCATGGTGACCTCCTCGTCGGATCACCCCAGTCTCACACGATTCGCGCCCGATGATCCTTACCGCACGATTACCGGTGTTCGGGCGTCCCGGCCAAGACGATGCGTGCACCCCGCGCGAGCGCAATCCCACCGATGACAGCGGCCACGACGACCCACGACGAGACGTTGAGCTGAGCGACACCCGAGAGACCGTGCCCGAGGGTGCAGCCGCCCGCCAGCCAGCCACCCGCGCCGAGCAGGAACCCACCGACGACCAGCCGGACGTAGCGGACCCGCCGCTCGCTGCGGACGCGCAGACCGCCGGTCACGCGGGCGGCGATCGCACCACCCAGGACGATGCCCGGCAGGAACGCCGTCAGCCACCAGTTCGGCTCGCCGGTGGCGAGCCCGGTCACCGCGCCGACCGTGCTGGGGCCGAAGCTCGCGCCGCCGGCACCGGCCAGCACCCAGCCCACGATCGTTACCACTCCGAGCGCCACCCCGGCGACCGGCCAGTTCCACTGCCCGCGCCGTGGGTGATCCGCGTGGCGCCACAACCCCAGTGCCGCGACGACGGCAGCGAGGAACGCGAAGGCGAACGCCACCCGCGGGATTCCGAGCAGAGCGGGAACGGTCGCGGCGGGCCCCGGTGGCAGCAGAGTCGGCCCGGGGAGCACGACTTCTCGGGCGGACAGCTCGCCGACGGCCCAGCCGCCGAGGCCGGCCAAGCAGCCGAGCATGCCCGAGCCGAGTTTGAAGAACAGGCCGGAAACACACGTGCTTGCCACCGCCATGCCCACACCGATCACGAGCCCGCCGACGACATCGGCGACCGGCGTGAACGGCAGCCCCTCGTCCAGGCCACCGGCAAGGGGAGTCAGGAACAGCACCGAGAGACCGGCCGCAGCGATCGCCACGCCCAGCAGCCAGCTGCGGGCGAGCCGGAAACGTCCGGTGAGGGCGCCCGCGAAGGTCGCGTGAAAGCACAGCTGCGCTCGTTGCAGCACATAGCCCATCGCCACCCCGGCGGTCCCGCCGGTGACGATCGTGATCGTGAGTCCGGGGATGACGCTCCTCCTCTACCGTTTCCGGGTGGTTCGGAACCCGGCCGCCACCGGATCGGTCGCCCGTCCGGGCGCCGCGGCTGCCCGGTGATCTCGTTGCGCGGGAACGGCGGGAACGGTGGAGCTGTCTGCTGTGGACGCTCGTGCGGCGAGCACGATCGCCGCGGCGAGCAGGACGATGTCCTTGAGCACGTACTGGCCCTCGAGGGTCGGTGCGTGCCCGGGACCGCTGAACAGCCGGCCGGGCAGCAGCACGAGCGGGGAGAGGATCCCGGCCAGCTCCAGCGCCAGCAGATACCGGGCCCGGTGGAACCACCGGCCGGTCACCAGCGACAGCCCGATCACGCATTCAAGCGCCGCCGTCCCGGCGAGCGCGGCGGGATAGGGAACCAGCGTCGGTACCGCTCCCGCGGTCAGCTCGTGGATGGTGGCCTCGACCAGGTTCTCGGCGGGACTGACGCCGGGAAAGAACTTGAGCACGCCGAAGCCCAGGAACACCAGTCCCATGCTGATCCGCAGCAGAGTCAGCCCGTGCCGTACCGCCAATCCGGCCAGGAGGTCGTGGACGACCATGGTTGTGGCGCGAAACGTGTGCACTGCGACCTCCACTGCTCGTCGGCGCTGTCATAAGACGTTCGCGTCGACGAGGTGCGGAGATCGGCATCGCCATGCTGGTGGGTGAGGGCGTCCACCCGATCGGCCCCGGTTCACGGGTGCCGGATCAGGGTGGCCTGCGTGGGCGTCACCGGGAACCACGCGTCCCGCCGCAGGATCCAGGTGCCGTCCGAGGTCGCGTGGACGGTGCCGAGGTTGATGACTGCGGCGGTGCCCGGGAATCCGCCGGCGACGATGCGGTTGCCCTCACGCAGCACGCCGGGACCGGCGGTGACCGTGGTCTGCTCACCGGGGCCGCCGGCCAGGCCGACCGGCCGAGCGGTGGTCGCGGTCCGGGCGTTCAAGCCGGATGTCCGCAGCGACGTCAGGGCTGTGCCGGCGGAAGCGGTGGGGCCGCCGCCGGTGACGACGCCGATCAGCCCCTCGTGGAGCGTGAGCAGGTCGCCCGGTTGCGCGTCTGCCGCACCGGTGACGGCGAAGGTGCCGTCGAGGCGCGGGGTCGCGGTGACGGTACGAGTGGCCGGATCGTCTGCCGCCGCGGCCAAGGAGGCGATGCCCCGTTGCCCGCGGTCGCCGAACGCGAGCTCGGTGTTCCACGCGGCTGCCTGCGGCGGCAGGTCCACGGTGAGCACCCCGTCGAGGGGCGAGCCAGCGGCGTCGGCGATCTCGTGCTCCACGGCGCTCGTGCTGAACCGGGCGGCGGGCATGCCCGGCGCGACGAGGGCGACCGCCCAGCTGCCGCGGGCCTGGTCCCCGGGTGCCGGCCTGGAGACGACGAAGCCGTAAGCCGCCGGGGCGGGCGCACTCGTGGAAACGGTCACCTGGGCCCGCACCATCAGCGTCGTGGTGTCCGGCGTGCCGGTGGTCGACGGCGTGGTCATGAAGCCCAGCGACGTCTTTCCGGCGGCGTCGTCGCGGCGCAGGACGACCAGCGTCGCGTTCTGCCCGCCGAGCGGACCGGCGTAGAGCACTGCGGCTTCCGATCCAGGCGCCCCGGCCGGGCCGGCGTTCGCCCAAGCCAGCTTCGCCCGGCCGACCAGCGCGGTGTCCCCGGCCAGCGGGCCACGAGCCGGCCACTGGGTCACCGCCACGGGCTGGGCCGGGGCCTCCTCGCCGCCCGGGACCGTCGCAAGCACGGCGCCGCCGCCGGCCAAGACGACCACGGCCACCGCGACTCCCGTCGAAGTCCGCCGCCGTCGTCGTGCCCGCGTCCGCAGCACCCGATGCGCGACCGAAGCAGCCTCTGGGTGCTGGCTCATCGTCGTCCCTTCGGCTGTGCCGCGCGGTGTCCGATTCCACGAGCCGGTGGAGATGCCTATTGATCGCGGCGATCACCTCGAAAAGCAGGCGAAGGTCACGTCACCGCGATGACGTCCACGGGGCGGATGTCCGGGTCGGCAGCAAGCAGGTCCGCGGCGACCTGGCCGAGCGCGACCGGGATCTGCCCGCCCAGGTGGGCTTGCCGGCCTTCTTCGGTCTCGAAGGTGTCGAAGATGCCGTAGGTGGTGTCGTCGATCTTGAACGCGTACCAGGTGACGGTCCCGGTCTCGGCGAGCGCGAGTTCGCGGCCCTGCTCGAGGAACGCGGCGAGTTCGTCGCCCTTGCCGGGCTTGGCTTTGAGAGTCGCGAGAAGTCCTCGGTCGACGGTCATGGGCAGGTCCTTTCGGTGGTGCGTCAGGTGGCTTCCATGTCCACACCGGCCACTCGCGGGGACGGCTCCGGCCGTGGGGTGGGCGTCGGCTCGGCAGGCGGCGAGTCGAGCACGAACCGCGTCAAGGCGGTGTGGGGATCCAGGCCGCGGAGCCGGTTGAGCTCGCCCAGCGGCTTGCGGAGCTGTTCGAACTCCGGGCCGATTTCGCTGCTGATCTGCTCGTGGGCGTTCGCGAGTGCGTCCTTGGCCTGCTGCGCTGTCTTGCGCACGGTCGCGATCGCGCCGGGCAGGCGTTCCGGTCCGAGGATGAACAGGGCCGCGACCAGCAGGACGAGCAGGTGTTCCGGGCTGAGTCCGAGCATCGTGCCTCCGGTGACGGGGTGCGGGACCGCCCCGACGGCGGTCCCGCACCCCCGTCGGGTCAGTTGGCGGCGCTGGTGTTCACTTCGCCGTTGACGCCCTTGGGGAAGAACCCGCCGGACTTGGCGGCCTTGTTCGTCAGGTACACGATGTTGAGGACCTGGCCCGGCGAGCGGCTGTAGGCGATGCCGTTGGCGTCCGTGGGCACGATGTTGGCGTTGCCGTGGCTGTCGATCACGCCCTGGTCGTCGTCGGTGGGACCGTCGAGGCTGTCACGGGCGTTGGACAGCTTCACGCTGGCCTCCCGCAGGTCACGGCCGAGCAGACCCAGGCCGAGGATGCCGTCGGTGTGCTGGTAGAGCGCGCTGCGGATGTTGCCCGCGTGGTACGCCTCGACGGCGAGGATACCGGCGGCGGCTTCGAGGTAGGTCTTGTTGCTGATCAGCGGCGCGGCCCCCTTGTAGGCGGTCACGCCGACGTCTTCGAACAGGAACGCGGCGAGCAGGAAGTTCTCCTCGCAGGCGAACGCGTCGAAGCTGCGGCCGGGCTTCACGAGACCGGCGGCCTGGGCGGCGGCGGTGAAGCTGGACTGCAGGTCGATCGCCGGCCGGCTGACCGCGGCCGAGCCCAGCGCCGAGCGCAGGAACTGGACGTGCGCCTTCTCGTCGCCCGCGATCTCCTGGGCGTACTGGCGCGCGGCCTTCGTCTTGAACTTCACCGCGCGGCCGCCGGTGACGCCGCCGCGGGTGCCGGTCCCGGTCGTCATCGAGTCGGCGAGGCCCTTGCCGGTGACGGCGTGCAGGTAGAACTCGGCTTCCAGGTACTCCAGGTTGAGCGCGAAGTTGAGGACGGCGCCGTCGCTGACCTCGGCGGACGCGGCGGCTGCCGCCGCGGTGGGCCGGGCGGTCGCGGCGGACGCGGTCCCGGTGGCGAGGCCGCCGAGCGCACCCGCGCCGACGACGCCGAGCCCGGTCATGCCGGCCGCTTTCAGGAAACGGCGCCGGTCCTGGTCGTTCTCCGCGCTCCGGTTGATCATCGAAGCGGCATAACGCTTGCCAAACACGGACGAACTCCTCCCCGCCCGCGCGCGAGCGGCGGGCGTCACCCACCGCCGAGCCTCCCGGCGCTGGGGGATGGATCCTTCGTGGACAGTTCACGTTCGAGGCTGTCCGCGGGGCGGATGGGTTGATTCCCCAAGCGGGTGGCAGGCGGCGAACCGGGCCGGCGACCGAGAGTGTCCAGCCGGGTGGTCACGGGTCACCGGCGGAGCGGTTTCCGCACTTCACGGCAAGAAAATCAGCGGGTTTACCCGCTACTCAGCGGTAGCAAACCCTATTGGAGTGAAAGAAAAAACTTCGATCTATCCCCAATCCGGTGAAGGTCATCGCCCCGAAATACGACTGACAGTGAAGTCCACACTCGAAGGGGGGTGAGATGGATGGATACTTCCCTGACAGATGACGCACCGACGGGGCAGCCGCTCTTGCTGCGGATGCTCGTGGTCGCCGGCGCGTTGTTCGGCTTCACCCTGCTGGCCATGGCCGTGTCGGGGACCGCGCACGCTTCCGAGGGGCCGCCCCCGGATCGGCCCGGGTTGCTCGACCACATCGGGAGCACTGCTCACGGTGTGCTCAAACCGGTCGAACCGGTGCTCACGCCGGTCACCGAGCCGGTGCACGCGGTGACGTCGCAAGTGGCTCAGGTCGCGAAGCCGGTGACGAACGGGCTCGAGCCCGTGCTCGCGCCGGTCACGCGTCCGGTGCTGCGCGCGGCGGAGCCTGCTCTGTCGGCCCTGCGTCAGGTCACCGAGCCCGTGCTGCACGCGGTGTCCCCGGTGACCTCGCCGGTGCTGCGCGCCACGGCACCGCTGACCGCACCGGTGGCGCGGGCGGTCGGGGCCGGGGACGTGGTCCCGGTGGTCACCGGGCGCCAGGACGGCGACCGGCAGGCGAAGCCCGCGCCGCGTGAAGACATCGTGTCTTCGCCGAGCGTGACTGCGCCTGCTCCGGTCTCGGTCACTCCGACCGACCCGCAGCGTTCGCATGTCGTGCACGCTGCTGTCCGGTCGGCTTCCGAACATTCCGGTTCGCGGATCGGTGTTGCCGTTCCGATGTCGGGATCCGGTGGCGGCGGGCTGCCCGTCGACGTCTCCGGCGTGAGCGGGGCGATGTCGGCCGGATCCGGTGCGCAGCACGGTGGCGAATATGCCGTGACCGCGTCCCGTTCGGTCATGCCGGGTACGGATCGCACGTGGCGAGCGCCGCCCGCGGGCGCGTGGTCGTTGCACTGGCTGGAGTACTACGGCAACGACCACCCGAGCTGACGCACCCTTTCCACCCTCGAATCCATAAAGGACAGATGGTAAGGAAAGGGAAGTCATGCACAAGTACGTGCGACGCGGCCTGACCGCCGCGTTCATCTCCGGCGGGTTCGTCCTGCTGGGATCAGCGGTGGCCAGTGCGGACACCGGGAACTCGGGCCCGCTCGGCGGGCTCGGCACCACGCTGCACTCGGTCGTCTCCGGCACCGCCTCCGGCGGCAACGGCGGCGACTCGGGCTCCGGCGGGAACGCGAGCAGCAGCAACAACGCTGTCAGCGGGAACTCCGGCAACTCGGGCAACTCCGGCTCCACCGGGCACAACAGCGCTTACGGCGTCTGTGTCCTGGCCAAGTGCAGCACCTCGGTGTCCTCGGGCAACTCCGGGAACACGGGCGCGACCGGCTCCACCGGCAACGCCTCGAACACCAGCACCACCACGGGTGGCAACTCGGGTAACGCCGGCAACGGCGGCTCCGGGACCACGGCGTCCTCCGGCAAGAACACCGCCGGTGGGCACTCCTCGCGTGGCGGGATCCTCGGTGCCGTGGACTCCGTGGCCGGTACGGCCAAGGGCGGCAACGGTGGCGACTCCGGCGACGCCGGAAACGCCACCAGCTCCAACTCGGCGGTGTCGGGAAACTCGGGCAACTCCGGGAACTCCGGGTCGACCGGCGGCAACAGCGCCTACGGCCTCTGCCTGCTGGCGCAGTGCTCCACCACGGTGACCTCGGGTGACTCCGGGAACACCGGCGCCACCGGCTCGACCGGCGACGCGAGCAACACCAGCACCACCACCGGCGGCAACTCCGGCAACGCGAGCCACGGCGGCGACGCCACCGTCGTCAGCGAAGGCCACAACTCCGCCACGAACAACGGTGGGCACAGCTGGGGCTGGAACCGGCACGACCAGGGCGGCCAGACCGGCGTCCTGGGCCGGGTCACCGGCTCCGCGACGGGTGGCAACGGCGGCAACTCCGGCGACGCCGGAAACGCCACCAGCCACAACAACGCGGTGACCGGGAACTCCGGCGACTCGGGCAACTCCGGTTCCACCGGCGGCAACTCCGCCATCGTGTGGACGCTCGGCGGCCAGGACAAGGGCCGCGGCCACGGTGGGCACCAGTACTGCGGTGGCAACCACGGCAGCACCTGGAACCACCACGGCAGCTGGAAGCACGAAGGCACGAAGTCGGCCACCACGGTGACTTCGGGCAACTCGGGTGACACCGGCGCCACCGGCTCGACCGGCGACGCGGGCAACTGGAGCACCACCACCGGCGGGAACTCCGGCTGGGCGGGCAACGGCGGCGACGCCACCGTGGTCAGCACCGGTCAGAACTCCGCGATGAACAACGGTGGGCACAGCTGGGGCTGGAACCGGCACGACCAGGGCGGCAAGACGGGCGTCCTGGGCTCGGTCACCGGCACCGCCACCGGCGGCAACGGAGGCAACTCCGGCGACGCCGGGAACGCCACCAGCCACAACAACGCCGTGAGCGGCACGTCCGGCAACTCGGGCACCTCGGGCTCGACCGGCGGCAACACCGCCGTCACCTCGACCCGCGGGCACGAGCAGCAGGGCCGTCACCACGGTGGCTGGAAGCACGAAGGCACGAAGTCGGCCACCACGGTGACGTCGGGCAACTCGGGTGACACCGGCGCCACCGGCTCGACCGGCGACGCGGGCAACACCAGCAGCACCACCGGCGGCAACTCCGGCTGGGCGGGCAACGGCGGCGACGCCGGCGTCATCGCCACCGGCTGGAACACCGTCGCGCACGCCCCGCACACCGTCTGACGGGCGCGGCCAACACCGGGCGGGGCACTGGGAAACCGGTGCCCCGCCCGCTCGTGCGGCGCCCCGGTCACGCGCCCCCGGCGGGGATCCGGACACCGCGAGCAGGGCGACATCGCCGGCCGCAGGAAGCCGCTGACGAGCGTGCCGGCGACCGCCGAACACCCCGGCGAGGCTTCGGGATGGCAAGCTGGAGATCATGACAACCGAACGGTTCGAAGTGCACCGCCGGATCGCCGCGCCGCCGTCCACGATCTTCGCCCTGCTGTGCGATCCCCGGGGACACGTGGCGATCGACAGCTCGGGAATGCTCCAGTCCGCCGACGGGGATCCGGTCCGCGCGGTCGGCGAACGTTTCGTCGTCCACATGGACCGCGAAGCGCTCAACGACTACCCGATGGGCAAGTACGACGTCACGGTGATCATCACCCGCTTCGAGCCGGACGCCGCGATCGAATGGACGATCTCCGGAACCATTCAGCCGCCGATCAGGCATCTCTACGGTTACCGGCTCGAACCCGACGACGCGGGAACGTTGCTGACGTCGTACTACGACTGGAGCCAGATCGAACAGCGATACCGCGACAAGGACATCTTCCCGGTGATCCCCGAAGCGGCGCTGCGAGCCACGCTCGGCATCCTCGCCCGGACTGTCGAAGCCCGGCCGGCTGGGTAAGCGCGATCCCGGGGACCGCACCCGGTCACATGTTCTCCGCCCCGGCCTTGATCGCCTCCCGGATCCGCGCGTACGTGCCGCAGCGGCAGATGTTGCGGATCTCGTCGAGGTCGGCGTCGGAAATCTCCCGGCCCGCGGCCCGCACCTGCCGGACCTTCGCGACCGCGGCCATGATCTGCCCCGGCTGGCAGTACCCGCACCGGGCGACGTCCAGCTGCAGCCACGCCTCCTGCATCGGGTACAGGTCCTTGCCGACGGTGGCGGGCAGCCCTTCGATCGTCGTGATCTCGTCGGAGTCCTTGACGTCCGGCTCGGTGTGCCGGAGCGCCACGAACGCGGTCACGAGCAATTACCCCGCGGTCATCACCGCCACCACGAGGATCAGGCCGAGGCCGGCGCTCAACGTCCCCGCCACGAACACGACGCTGTCCACCGCAAGACCGGCGACGTTCGAGCCGATCATCGCCAGTGCCCGGCTTCGCCGACGCATCAGCCACGCGTAAATGAACGCATCGATCGTTTCCGAGACAACGAAGGCAAGCGCGCTGGCCGCCGCCACCGCCGGGGAACCCAAGCAGCCACGACAGACCGGTCCCGCAGCCGATCGCCGCGGCGACTCCACGCGGACCGAAGCATCGTGCAGGTGCTCGCTACCCGAGTGCCGCGCCCGCGAACCCGGCTCCGAGCGGAACGGCGAGTACTTCCAGGTTGAACGTCGCGCCCGACGTGGCTTCGAGATTCGTCGCGAGGATGACTCCGGCGTGGCCGAGCGCGACTGCTGGCCGGCCTCGGCGTGGTGCGCCCCGCGGCTCGCCGGGGTGTTCAATCGGGACTGACATCGTCATGCCGTTCGCCTGCTCAACGGTGCAGCGTGCTGCATCTCAACCGGACTGGAGGACGCGTCGTTGGCCACGGGTCGGTCGGCTTTGCGGAACACGATGACGTCCTCGTGTGCGATCAGGTGCAGAGGAAGACCGGCGTTGCGCTGTTTGCGGATGAAGTCGCGCTGGAAAAAGCTGCCGCGCACGACCAGCTCGTCATCCGCGACGCGAGCCAGCAGCGCGACGCAACGCTCGACCGGCACCAGCCCCGCCGCAGCACCGCAGGCGATGACCTGGGATGGGAGGTCGATCAGCTCGGCGTGCTCGCGCCACGGCCGGACCGTGATCGCGCCATGGCCGCCTAGTACTGCAACGGCAGTTAGTGGTGTTGTGGTAGATCATCCTGGTGGTGGTCGATGTGGTGATGGATCAGCTGGACCGGGTGCATGAGCGGATTGCGGGCCGGTTCGCGCGGTCGGAACCTCGAGGTCGGGCGCGGGAGTATGTGTCTGGGCTGGTCGCGGGTCTGGAGCGGAAGAACGGGTGGACGCTGGCCGAGCAGGCCGGTGAGGTCTCGCCGGACGGGATGCAGCGGCTGCTGCGCTGGGCGGACTGGGACATCGACGGTGTCCGCGACGACGTTCGGGACTACGTGATCGAGCATCTCGGCGAACCCGGTGGCGTGCTGATCGTCGACGACACCGGGTTCCTGAAGAAAGGCACCCGGTCGGCCGGCGTGCAGCGGCAGTACTCCGGCACCGCCGGACGGATCGAGAACTGCCAGATCGGCACCTTCCTGGCCTATGCCGGTGCCGGCGGACATGCACTGATCGACCGGGAGCTCTATCTGCCCGAGCCGTGGATTGCCGACCAGGATCGGTGCCGGCGAGCAGGGATTCCGGCCGGGACCGAGTTCGAGACCAAACCCCGCCAAGCCATGGCGATGCTGGCACGGGCATTCGCCGCGAAGGTGCCGTTCACCTGGATCACCGCCGATGAGGCCTATGGGCAGGTCAAGTACCTGCGGTTGTGGCTGGAAGCCCACGACGCCGCGCACGTGCTGGCCACCAAGGTCAACGACACCCTGGTCTCCACCGGCGGTCGCGAAGCCCGCGCCGACGAACTGATCGCGCAGTTGCCCGCTCGGTCGTGGCGGCGGCTGTCGGTCGGTGCCGGGGCGCACGGGCCCCGCGAGTACGACTGGGCGCGGGTGCCGATCCGGATCGGCTGGCAGCCGGGACGTGGACACTGGCTGCTCGCCCGCCGCTCACTCTCAGACCCGACCGAGATCGCCTACTACGTCTGCTACGGACCTCGCCGTTCGAGCCTGCTGAACCTGGCCTGGATCGCCGGGACTCGCTGGCGGATCGAGGAGTGTTTCCAGCAAGCCAAGAACGAAGCCGGACTCGACCACTACCAGGTCCGGTCCTGGCGGGCTTGGTATGCCCACATCACCCTGGCCATGCTCGCTCACGCCTGGCTTGCGGTCTCCCGATCCCTTGTCGCAAAAGGGGAACCGGCGTCGCCGAGCCGGGCATGATCGGATTCACGCTACCGGAGATCAGGCGTCTGCTTATCAAGCTGGTGCTGCGTGTCGCCGACGCCGCCGACCACATCTGGGCCTGGTCCCGCTTCCGCCGTCGACGACAACACCAAGCTCGCCTCAGCCACTACAAACGACGAGGCTACCCACTCACCTAACTGCCGTTGCAGTACTAGGGCGTGTCTGACAAAAGTTTCGGCGGGTCGCTGGGATGCTGTCGGTCGTGTCGCGGTTTCAGTTGCTTTCCGACGATCAATGGACCTTGATCGAGGACCTGCTGCCGGTCCGCACCGGCAAGCGGGGCCGCCCGTTCTCCGACGCGCGAGCGATGGTCGAAGGGATCATCTACCGCTATCGGTGCGGGATTGCCTGGCGGGATGTTCCGGCGGTGTTCGGTCCGTGGCAGACGATCTGGACCTGGCATCGCCGGATGGCCAGCGACGGCACCTGGGACACCGTCCTGCAGCGCTTGCTCGCTGAAGCGGATGCAGCGGGCTTGGTGGATTGGTCGGTGTCGGTGGATTCCACGATCGCCCGAGCGCATCAGCACGCCACCAACATCACCCGTCCCACAGGGGGCTGGGTCGAACTACACGGATCTGCGCACCGAGCCGCCTGACCATGCGATCGGCCGCTCCCGCGGCGGCTGGAGCACCAAAGTGCACCACCTCGTCGACGGCAACGGCCGCCCGCTGGTCACGCTGGTCGGACCCGGCCAGGCCGGGGACGCACCGATGTTCCCGCATCTCATGCGACACCTGCGAATCCGCCGAGCCGGACGCGGCCGGGCTCGCACCCGGCCCGTCCGCGTCCGAGGCGACAAGGCCTACTCCTCACGAGCGATCCGCGGGCATCTGCGCGACCGCGGCATCACCGCAGTGATCCCAGAACCTGCTGACCAGGCCGGGCACCGCAAACGCCGCGGTTCCCGCGGCGGTCGTCCACCCGCCTTCGACGCGGTCGATTACCGCGGCCGCAACGTTGTCGAACGACGGTTCAACCTGCTCAAACAGTGGCGTGGCCTGGCAACTCGCTACGACAAGCTGGCTATCGTCTACCGATCTGCGGTCGTCCTCCACGCCGTGATCACCTGGACCAAGGCATTGTCAGACACGCCCTAGTACTGCAACGGCAGTTAGTGGTGTTGTGGTAGATCATCCTGGTGGTGGTCGATGTGGTGATGGATCAGCTGGACCGGGTGCATGAGCGGATTGCGGGCCGGTTCGCGCGGTCGGAACCTCGAGGTCGGGCGCGGGAGTATGTGTCTGGGCTGGTCGCGGGTCTGGAGCGGAAGAACGGGTGGACGCTGGCCGAGCAGGCCGGTGAGGTCTCGCCGGACGGGATGCAGCGGCTGCTGCGCTGGGCGGACTGGGACATCGACGGTGTCCGCGACGACGTTCGGGACTACGTGATCGAGCATCTCGGCGAACCCGGTGGCGTGCTGATCGTCGACGACACCGGGTTCCTGAAGAAAGGCACCCGGTCGGCCGGCGTGCAGCGGCAGTACTCCGGCACCGCCGGACGGATCGAGAACTGCCAGATCGGCACCTTCCTGGCCTATGCCGGTGCCGGCGGACATGCACTGATCGACCGGGAGCTCTATCTGCCCGAGCCGTGGATTGCCGACCAGGATCGGTGCCGGCGAGCAGGGATTCCGGCCGGGACCGAGTTCGAGACCAAACCCCGCCAAGCCATGGCGATGCTGGCACGGGCATTCGCCGCGAAGGTGCCGTTCACCTGGATCACCGCCGATGAGGCCTATGGGCAGGTCAAGTACCTGCGGTTGTGGCTGGAAGCCCACGACGCCGCGCACGTGCTGGCCACCAAGGTCAACGACACCCTGGTCTCCACCGGCGGTCGCGAAGCCCGCGCCGACGAACTGATCGCGCAGTTGCCCGCTCGGTCGTGGCGGCGGCTGTCGGTCGGTGCCGGGGCGCACGGGCCCCGCGAGTACGACTGGGCGCGGGTGCCGATCCGGATCGGCTGGCAGCCGGGACGTGGACACTGGCTGCTCGCCCGCCGCTCACTCTCAGACCCGACCGAGATCGCCTACTACGTCTGCTACGGACCTCGCCGTTCGAGCCTGCTGAACCTGGCCTGGATCGCCGGGACTCGCTGGCGGATCGAGGAGTGTTTCCAGCAAGCCAAGAACGAAGCCGGACTCGACCACTACCAGGTCCGGTCCTGGCGGGCTTGGTATGCCCACATCACCCTGGCCATGCTCGCTCACGCCTGGCTTGCGGTCTCCCGATCCCTTGTCGCAAAAGGGGAACCGGCGTCGCCGAGCCGGGCATGATCGGATTCACGCTACCGGAGATCAGGCGTCTGCTTATCAAGCTGGTGCTGCGTGTCGCCGACGCCGCCGACCACATCTGGGCCTGGTCCCGCTTCCGCCGTCGACGACAACACCAAGCTCGCCTCAGCCACTACAAACGACGAGGCTACCCACTCACCTAACTGCCGTTGCAGTACTAGACGCAGGACGCGAGCGCAAGCGGTGAGGATGCGGGTGAAGCCGGCCAGGAGGCGGTGGTGGCCGATGTTGGCGAGGTTGCCGCGGTCGACTGCGCTGCCGTAGCGATAGTTGCGCTTGCTGACTTTGTCGACGCCGGCCTCCCGGTCCGTGCTGACCAGGCCATGCACCGACGGCCCGTACGGCGAGGAGGTGACGACCAACGCGACCTGGCCGACGTACTCGGTCGGCAGCAGAGCTGGAGCTGGTGGGCGTCGCCGCGGACGACCTAGCCATCGTGGTCGTGACCGCGCTTGCGCGCGAAGCGCAGACCCGACCGCGCCGCCACCGCCGAACATCTAGTCAAACTCATTCACAGTTTTCGGTTATAGCTCCTGAATCGACGAAACCAGGGAGAAGTGCGGGCCAGGCGCAGGGTCTCCATCGCTGGTCACCATCACCAGGACATCGTCCACCAGGCAGAACGGCACCCGCGCTTCGACGACATAGGCGGCTGGTTCGGGATGCTGAATGGCCATTAAACCATGCACTTTCCATGGCCTGTCAGGAGAGTCGATCTGCAGAGCTGCCGCGAGCGCAGTGGCACAAGCTGAGACCGTGGATACGTTGGCGAGAAGCTTTTCGACGTACTTCTGATTGAAGGTGTCAATCAGCCTGCGAACCTGGTAAGGCGAGTAGGGCGTGTACGAGTCCTTGACTTCGACGACCCAGATTCGGGACCGGCCCGGGTCGACGCACAGCACATCGATTTCACCCTTAAGCGCGACGATACCGATCTTGGCTGCCTTATTCGGCTTCAGAGAGGGACGCACAATAAGCTCAGGGACCGTCAGCTTGACCGCGCAGTCCTTCTCCGCCTGACGGTTCTGCTTTTGCCGGTATTCGTCGAGCGCCTTGTTGACTGGAAAGGGAAGCGCCTTCTGCGGCCACGGGAGCCGGCCGTCGGACAGGTAGGCAGCGAGGATGCGCAAGGTGTACCCGGATGACCAGGGCAGGACCCGTAGCCCCTCGGCAGTGGCGACGAGGGGGCTGGTGGCGATGCGCTTGCTACGCCGTTCGGTCTCCCAGTGGGGAATGACGTCGCTTTGGAGATCTTCTGCGCGCAGAGTGAGCCAGTCGATCGCCGCTGCGAACTCGTGCGACTCGGCGCCTGCCACAAGAGACACGCATTCGGCGACGACCTCCTCGGCCGTGGCGGCAGGGGCAGGCTGGGTGCTGCTGGCTTCCCACTGGGTAGCGACGTTGAGCACGCCGACCATGGCGTCGACACCAAAGCCGAGGGTTGTGCGCATGGCTGTGTCTACCGGGGTGAGTTCCGGTATCGACTCCAGGAACGCTCGTGGTGCTGCGTCGTCGGTAGGCGGGAGGGCGTTGCCTGGGTCGATCGGGATGCCTTCGGGCCTTGTCAGGCGTGCGCGTACCTGCTGGTAGGCGACGTTGTCGACGTCGGTGGGCTCGCCGGAGTCGTCGGTGTCGACTTCGTAGGTGTCGCTGATTGTCAGGGTGGTGCGGGTGAGCTGGTGGTGCAGGGCGGCGCTGCGCAGGCAAGAGTCCAGACACAATTCCGCAGCTGTAACAGCTTCCACCCAGGACAGAACATCGGTGGCATCCTGTCCGGTCGGAGGATGGGCCAACACCTCCTCGACGACGAACGCCAGCACGCGGATCATCCGGGACCTGGCTTGCAAGTTGTCGTCAACTCGTCCTTCCTCGCGCACGGGGAAGCCCTGTTGCCAGCGGACCTGCTGTTCGAGCGTCTGGCGGGCGCGGGTGGCTTGTTCGAGCTGGGCAAGCGCGAAGGAGAGCAGGTCCTGGCCGGAAAGGGGTGCGATAGTTTCGTGGAAGGCCCGCAGGAGCCAAGGAAAGACTGTTCGACTCTCGAACTCGCGGGCGTCATCGCTCTCACGCGTACCCGGCTCGACCCCTTCGACCGCCAGGTACTCGCCGAGGCGGCGCAGAAAGGTACTGCGTACTGCCTCGTGCGGTTCGAGGGGGTCCGGCAGCCACTGCGCGCGTTGCGGCAGGTATTGGCCGTCGAGTCGAATACCTGGCGGCGCAGCAGCCCACGCTTCGATGAAGCCCGGGCGAGTCTGCTCGTCGAGGCTGCGGGACACGATTTCGCCGAGCAGCCGCTCCACCGCGAAGGAGTCGGCTGCCAATGCGTCCTGCAGTCCTGGCCCCCAGTTGATCGACAAGACGTCGCCGTCGAGGGAGCGGAAGGCGAGCGGCACGTCACCGAGACCGGCGTCGTGGTGGAAGTACACCCGCAGAGAGGCCCTGGCGCTGGCCTGCGCCGCGTCGACGAAGGTGGCCTCGGTATGACCGATCTTCCACGCCAGGTCGGTCCCAACGTTCCACAGCAGCTTCGTTTCCCCCGTGTGGCCCGAATGGTCGATCAGCGAGACCGCGACCGGCACTGCCGAGGGCACAACCTGGTAGACCCGATCGAGCCCGAGGTCCCCGACTTCAAACCCGCCGCGATGTTCTGGTTCTAGCAGTGGCCAGTCACGCAACGGCGGAAGCCCGACGGAGTATAGAGCCTGTTCGGCAGCGGCGTTACTTGCGGCTTCCTCCCACTCCGCGATCGACTCGTGCGGCGTGAAGTGCATGAAGCTGATGGGCACCCCGCCCCGGTAGAAGCTCTTCCGAGAACGCCACACCTGGAACTTGTCGATGAGGTCCGAGGCGAACGTCTCTCCTATGCCCGCCGGCTTGTCGATGTCTCGCACGAAGTACCACAGATCCTCGCGCGTCTTTCGGACTGCGGACTGGATCCACTCGAGGTCCATAAGCGGCAGAATTGGGTGCTGGCACGCCAGCGGTACACCGCTCAGCGGACCGGCGACCACGCTGGCGCGGGCGATCTTGGCGTCGCTTCGCAGACGGAGCGTGCCCGTGGGCGTCTGAAGCTCGGCGCCCGGCCGTAGCTTCGACAGCGCGGCGTCGCCGCGGGCGAGCGAGGCACGGATGGACTCGGGAGTAAGCCCGCCGACAACGTTCAACGCCAGGACCAACCGTTCCTGGTAAATGATGACCGAGTGCAGCTGTTCACCGGAGCCAAAGCGGACCTGGCCGACGATCGCGTGCCCGGACCCTCGAAGCAAGCCGGTCACTCGACGGTTGATCACCTCCGCATAAGCGAGTTCGCTACGTCGGTTCGTCCTCGCGGCGACACCAGCGAGGTCCGCACCGATCGTCTGCAAGGCCTCGAGCTGGGTGACAGCAGGCAACGCGAATGTCTTACCCCGGACGCGGGCAGCGATCACTTGACCGAAGATCGAAGTCGACTCGAAGGGGTCGCACACCAGGTCTCGAGCGTTGACTATGTAGTGATTGGCAGCAGCGAGGGCGCGGTCAGGGGAAGAGCACAGCGCTGGCAGATCAGTGAACGGACCCAACGCTGCCACAGCGTCGACCTCAGCCTGCGTGACCTGCGCATCATCCCGAACGCCTGCTACCGGCCCGTCCGGCCACACCTCAGCCAAAGCGTTCGCGACCTGGTCGACGCGCCGAAGGACCAGCTCGCCGGCATCAACCAATCCGAAGCCGAGTTCGGGAACCAAGACCCTGTCGATCACCCTGGCCAGCAACGACAGGCCGTTGACGACTGCCACGGGCCTCTCCAACGCCCCCGCCATCAAACGGAACAGGTCGGCACCCCACCGGACCAGCACCTCGGGGCGATTGTCGAACGGCGTGAAATCCTCGAAGTCGGCTATTTCGGGCAAGAGCCGGCCGACTTCGTTGACCAACATGGTCAGGTCAGCGGCGCAGGCAGCACGGCCTGGGGGACGGCCGCCTCGCCGATCCGTCTTCCGGCGGTCCACGACCGCATCTGCGAGAAGTCCGAGCGACAAGTTC
Organism: Amycolatopsis sp. FBCC-B4732; assembly: GCF_023008405.1. Classification (NCBI taxonomy): domain Bacteria; kingdom Bacillati; phylum Actinomycetota; class Actinomycetes; order Pseudonocardiales; family Pseudonocardiaceae; genus Amycolatopsis; species Amycolatopsis sp. FBCC-B4732. The sequence goes on along the minus strand of NZ_CP095376.1, from coordinate 9,479,844 downwards.
CGGTGAGCCGCGGTCGGGGACGCGCTGGCGGCCTCCAATACCGCCAGCAGCGATCGCGCCTCGAACGGTGCGACGAGGGCCGACACGGGATTCGCGCCTGCTGGGACATGCTGCCGTCGACTTTTGCTTCGCCTCTCCATGGTGCTCCTGCTCGCGTGCCAAGTTCGCAGAGCCTACGTGCCAGCACGCGCTGAGCCGAGTTATTTCGCCTGGACGGGTTCCGAGTGCTTCCGCCGTGCTTGCACGGATCGATACCGCCGGGTGTCGATCGCCCCGTCCTTGCGTAGCCGGTGGCGGCCACCGTGACGGTCGGTGTCCGCGCCTGCGCTTGTGCTAGCGGCTGCCTGTGCTCGAAGGTCCGGGATGGCAGCGAGTGTGACGGCGATATGCAGCAGGTTCGCGTAGCCTAGACCGGAGACTTCGAGGGGTTGCGCATTTGACCGGCCTTCGATGATTGCAAGCATCAGCTCAAGGACTCGGGCGAGGTACCGGTCGTCAACGACTTGCCCACCAACGTACGGCCAGCGTCGCGAAACCCCCGCAGAGAGGGCATGAAGGTGCCTGCCCACCCGCTCCTCAAGCGCTACGAGCAGGTCGTCGGTTGCCAGCGCATCCAGCAGGTTTGAGGCCCGGGCTCGCAGTCCGGCAAGGTTTCGCCCGCGTCCGAGATTTTGCTGCTGTGCTCGTAAGAGCTCAACGAGGATGCGAGTTTCGCGTCGTGCAAGTTCGTCGAGCGGATTCCGCCACGCGGGCAGGTGAACGAGGCGGATCAAGCTTTCATAGTCACTGCGGATGAGGTTCTCGGTACCGACCCGGCCCATCCGGCGAGTGAGTGTCTTCGTCCATGATGTAGCGACCGTTCCCGGTGAGTTCCGGCTGGATTGGGCTTGAAGCTGACGTCCGAGCAGGCCTTCGTCGGCGGCGTCGCGTTCGAATGAGTACTCGACCTCCAGCGTGCGCGTACCATTGCCGAGCGCGGCAGCGGAAGGCTGCGGCAGCTGAGGGAAATGCTCGCGGTGACCGAGGTAGATCGCATCGGAGACGGTGGTCTTGCGTGCACCGTTCGCACCACCAGGACAGCAAATCGCCCAGGCAAGGTAATCTCGAGCCGTTCACTCGCGCTTGCGCGCAAAGCCTCAACGGACAGACGGCTGAGATACACGAAATCCGCTCCCTAAGCGCCACGAGGTACTGCTCGATTTTACCGACCCGCCCCGAACTCGGTCTTACACACTCGGTCTGCGGCGCTCGAACAGCGATACCACTCCGATATTGGGAGGCTCCGCCTCTGAAGAGTTCGACGCGGTCGAATGACGGTCACCGGAGGGGACCCGTGACGTGACGATCCGGAACAGGTCAGCGGGGACCCGGCACTGTGCGATCAGCTGTTCGTCTGCAATCCCTTCCCCGGCGAGCAGCTCTACAGCTCGCGCAAGCAGTGACGGTTGCTCGATAGCGACAACTAGGCCAGGTTCATGCCGACGCCATCCACGAGTCGAGATGGTTGTCATTGCGTTGCGGTAGGACACGTCGCTGAGCCTGCCCAACCAGCGAGCTCGGTACAGCAGGGCCTGGATGCTGACTCCCCATTGTTCTTTCAAGCGGGCCAAGTTACGCCAAACGCTGCCACCCATGGTGGAGGGCAGCATGTCGCGGATCTGAGCGGCCGGCATAAGTAGTTCGGCAGCGAATCGGTGGGCTTGGTCTTCGACTATCCGGCCGCCGGGTTCCGCGTCGGCGTGCATGATCAGATGCCCGAGTTCGTGGGCGACATCGAAGCGCTGCCGATAGTAGTCATGCTTAATCGGATTGAGGATCACTACAGGCCGGATATGGCTGTCAAAGGAGTAGGCGTCCACAGAGGCGGCTTGATCGGGGCTGAATACGACGAGGACACCGTGGTTCTCGAGCAATCGGACGAGGTGCCCGACCGGGCCGTCCTCGATGCCCCACCGCTCGCGGACCAGCCGAGCAGCTTGCTCGGGACTATCGCCCGCGCGGTCATCGACAGATACCGGAAAACTCGGTACGTCAGGGTCGGGAAACTCGACGTGTTTCTCCAGACTGGCAGCGATGTCCACCGCGAGCTGTCCGTAAGCGAAGGCTTGATCACGAGCGAGTTGAGTGGTCGAGCGTAGCGAACGGAAATGTGGAGTTGCGCTCAGCGCGGCGACGTCGTCTTGTCGGATCGCGAAGAATCCCGGCTCGACCGACAGGCTCAAGGCCAGCTGCGCCACGGTGGCTGGTGATGGCCGCTTGGCACCCGACTCCCAACCGGTCACCGCGGTCGGACTCTTGCCGACCAAAGTCGCCAAGTCGCTCTTGCGCAAGCCTGCAAGCTGGCGAGCCAGCGTCAGGCGGGCTGGATCAAAAGTGGCGGCGACGTCCGCCGGGCGAATCGTCGTGGGTGTTCGAGGGCTCACTGCTCACCATTAGCACGCTCGCGGCGCTCCTCCGTAACCGGGCGACGCAAGCGAACCGGTGCGTCAGGCACAGTGTCGGGCCCGGTGGGCTGCGGGGTCCCGTCAATGCGGCGGCCACCCTCGGCGGGCGGGATGCCCAGGATGTCCTGGCGCCAGTGCCACGCTGGGCCACCGCCAGTGTTCAGCCGCGCTCGACCGAGGACGAGTTCCATCTGCTGGCTGAGCGGGTCCAATGTGTGTGCGACCACGAAGGTCGTCATGTCCAGCGCACGGTCGGCGGCCAGCGCCTCTTCCAACCCGCCGACTTCGTCGTCGGCGAAAATCTCGAACAACGAAGGTTGCGGTGGTTCCGGGTTGCGCTGCTGGGCAACCCGCTGCTTCGTCGGGCTCCTCTGAGGCCACGGAAGCTTGTCGAGCTTGCCGAAGGCACACGCCGCCAACAGCAGCCGCCGTTCGCCCAGCGCCCAGCCGGGACTCCCGTTGAGGTTCGAACGCACGACCAGACCTGGCTCGAGCTTCGGCATGGTCTGGATGTCTGTTTTAGACAATTCGGCGTACAGCAGGTCGAGGTCAGCGTCGCCGTCACCGGAGCTGATCGCGTAACGCTCGCAGTGGAACACCCTGTCCAGACGATTCCGAAACAGGGTGAACCTCGTGTTGCCGAGCCAAGCTGCGTCGTGACCGTCGCTCTCGGAGTAGCTCTCCAGAGACCGCGCCGTGGCCGAGCGGTACGCCCAGCGCACGGCCCCCAGCACGCCAGCGTCGCCGAGTTCGGAGATAACATCCTGCTGTTCACTCACGACGATGAGAGTACCTTGAAACCAGGATTCAATGCGCTATCTTCAACCAATCGGCGTGTTGGACGTATCTGGTTGCACCGGCGGCGCTGGCGCTGCTCCGTTCGAACCGGTCTTGAGGTCCGGCGTCCCCCATGGTCACGCAGCCCAGTGCCTAGGACCGATCGCGCCATACTCGTGGATCGCGGCCGGACGCATCACGGAGTGTGCATTCTCCTGGCCGCCGAGCGCCCGCAAGACAATGACGTCCTCATGAGCGATCAGGTGTAGTGGCAGCCCTGCCTTGCGCTGTTTGCGGATGAAGTCGCGCTGGAAGAAGCTGCCGCGCGCGACCAGCTCGGTGTCAGCCACGCGGGCGAGCAGGGCGACGCACCGCTCCACCGGCTCCAGCCCGGCCGCGATGCCGCAGGCGACGACCTGAGAGGGCAGGTCGATCAGCTCGGTGTGCTCGCGCCACGGCCGGACCGTGATCGCCACGTGGCCGCCCGGGCGCAGGACGCTGGCGCACGCGGTGAGGATGCGGGTGAAGCCGGCCAGCAGACGGTGGTGGCCGATGTTGGCGAGGTTGCCGCGGTCGAGCGCGCTGCCGTAGCGGTAGTGGCGTTTGCTGACTTTGTCGACGCCGGCCTCCCGGTTCGTGTTGACGAGGCCGTGCACCGACGGGCCGTACGGCGGCGAGGTGACGACCAGCGCGACCTGGCCGGCGTACTCGCCGGGCAGCAGGGTCTGGAGCTGGCGGGCGTCGCCGCGGACGACCTGGGCGTCGTGGTCGTGGCCGCGCTTGTGGGCGAAGCGGAGGTTGGCGCGGGCGATGTCGGCCCAGTGCGGCTCGTACTCGACGCCGACCGCTCGGCGGCCGAGGTCGATCGCCTCGACGAGAGTGGTGCCGATCCCGCACATCGGGTCCAGCACCACCTCGCCCGGTTTCGTGTAGTGCTCGATGGCGTGCGCGGCGACGGCGGGCAGCATCTTGGCCGGGTGGGCGGTCGACTCCGGCACGTACCGGCCCTTGCGCTGCGCGGCCGGCGAGGTCTGCGCGGTCGCCCACACCGACACCGGCAGCTCACCGAAGTCCGTCGACGCGTCGGCGGGCGGGGTGGTGTCGAGGGCGCTGATGAACGCCCGCGACAGCGGCATGGTCGGCTCGTCGGCCGAAGAGGACGGCGGGGTGTTCGGCGGTGTGGTGGTCATGGCGGTGCCTGGGCCTTTCGGTCGGCTGGTCATCGGAGGTCTTCCGGGGGCGCGGTGTCGGCGTGGGCCTGAGCGAAGACGAGGACGTCGCCGTGCGCCCGCGCGTGCGTCGTCGGCGCGCCGAGTTCTCGGCTATCGCGAGCCCCCTCGGGTCGGTCCGTCACGGTGAGCGGCTGCAGGCGGCCGTTCCGGATGGGGGTGTGGAGGGTGACGATGTGCTGGAGGTAGAGCAGGTCGGCGTTTTGCGCGGCCGCGATCATCGGGCCTGACGGGTCGGTCAGCCGGCCGCTCGACCAGTCGCGGTGGGTGTAGACCGCGAGAATTCCACCGAACGCGAGTGTCCGCGCCGCCGCGATCGCCACCGCCTCGACCGAGCCGTCGGCTCCACGTGCGGGCGGTAGTGACGTGATCACCAAGTCGACTCCCTCACCGCTCACCACCGAGTCCGACGGTGCCTCGCCGCTCATGGGCACCTCGTCCGCGGTCGGTTCGAGCTTGGTGATCGCGGGGTGGCGACCGAGCGCGTGCACGGCGTCGAGCGCGGCGTCCAGTTCGACGGCGCTCGCTGTGCGGCTCGCAGCATCTTCAGTAGTCGGCCATGGCGCGAGCAGGACCCGAGCGCCGGAGGTCGAGAAGCTGGTCACGATGGTCTCGATAATGGGCACCGGCCAGGCGGCCGCCGGGTCGATCGGATCGGGCCCGGCCGTCCACACCGTCGGCGGAATCGGTGCGAGCTCGCGGCCAGTGGCCGGTCGTTTCGGGGAGCGGCGAATGCGAGCGCTCAGGTCGGCGGGAACGGGAGCTCCCGGGTACGGGATGCCGTTGGCAGGCCGAGCGGGCTGCGGCCGGGTCGAGTCGTCTCGATTGGAGGGCCGGTTGGCCGAAGACGGTGGGCGTCGAGTCACGAGCGGAACCTCCGGGGCGGGGCCATCGACTGTTCGAGTTGGCGGCTTCTGCGTGGTCGCCGGCTAACTCCGGGAACGAGGTCGGCAAGAGACACCGTCACGTCGGATCCGTGTTTTCCGTCCGGCGGCCGAACCTCCGTGGCGAAGTCCGAACAGGTCGGCTACCGGATCGCCCTGCGATTCGAGGCTGACGTGCAGGCGTGAAACGGCTTCGAAGCGGCTTCGTCACGCCTCTGACCTGGGCTTGAAGCGGTTTTGAGGCGCCCCAGAGGGCTTCCTGACGAGGTCACCTTCCCGCTCGCTCAGGAGCGCCGCCATGGACCAGCCCTCGTCACCGAAACATCCCGCAGCCGGCCCGACAGCACGTCCGCGTGGCGAGCCCGGCGTCTTCGATACCGCTCGCACCGCGTTCGCCTGGCTGGTCACCGGACCGCACCCGGTCGCGCTAGACGGCCGCCGAGTCCGCGGACTGCCACCGCGGCTCGTACCGCTGGACGAAGTCGGCCAGCTGACCGTCGCGAAAGGATGTCCACAGCAGACACGGGACGCGGTGTGGACGGCGCTCGTGACGCGGTCACGGGCTGAGCGCGGCACGTGGACGGTTGTGTGCGTTGGGCTGGCGCTGCCGGTGCTGCTGCCGGTCGCGGCCAAGCTGACCAACCGGTTCCGCGGCGAAGTCCACGACGTCCACGCCGCGGTGCTGACCGGCTTCCTCGAAGCGCTCACCGACGTCGACCTCACCCGGCCAGCCATCCTCGTCCGGCTCCGCTGGGCCGCTTACCGCGCCGGCCACCGCGCTCTACGTGAGGCGCTCGACGCCGCGGCCCCGGTCGCCGACCTCGGCGCTCGCGCGGCCGGGCCGGAGTACGTCGGCGGCCACCCCGATTTCGTTCTGCTCGCCGCCGTTGAGGGCGGTGTCCTGACCGCCGCCGAAGCCGCGCTGATCGGCGACACGAGGTTCGGCGAGCTGTCGCTGGCCGAGGCGGCGCAGGCCCGCGGCCAGACATACAAGGCGACGCAGCAAGCCCGACACCGCGCTGAGCGCAGGCTGACCGAATACCTCAGCGACGGCGACCTGGGGACGCACCGGAAGACCCGGCGCAATGTCGCCCGCGAGCCGGAGAAGACGCGCCGCCCGGTGTCTCCCCGTTCGCCGAAATCCGGAGTTGGTGACCGCGGGACGCGACTGCCCGCGCGTCCTCGCCCATCCCGGTCCACTTCGGAACCGGGCGCCGTTCAGGAGGCGTCCTCATGCGACTGATCTCGCACTGCCCCGGTCACCGCACACTCGTTCGCCGGCCGCCGAGCCGGCGCGAACACCGCGCGACGGCTCGAATTGCGGCTCGCGCAACGCGCTGCCGTCGACCCGGTTCTGTGTCGAAAGCTCCGACCTCCCGAGCACGATCGTGTCGGCGCTCGGTCATGGTGCTCAGCTGCACGCTGGCCGCTGCAGCGCTGTTGCTCGGTGGGTCCGCGGCGCACGGGGAGACGGTGCAGTACGTCGCGCTCGCCCACTCGGTCGATCAGGTCCTGTCGAACATCCGCTCGTGGATCATGGGCATCCTCGCCGGCGTCGCGCTCGTGTTTCTGACCATCGGCGGGCTCCGCTACCTGATGGCGTCCAACGACCCCGGCGAAATCGAGAAGGCGAAGGGCGCGTTCAAGGCCGCCGGTATCGGGTTCGGTCTCGCCGCTCTCGCGCCGCTCGTCGTCGAAATTCTCAAGACGATCGTCGGCGGGGTGTAGGCGATGCCCGCCCGCGCTTCACGCCGCATGGTCACCTCCGGGAGTTCAGTCCGGCCGTCGCGGCGACGTCGCTCGATGTGGCTCGCCGGTCTGGTGGTGTTGCTTGCGGCGGTGCTCGGCGGCGTCGCGTCCAGCGCAGCTGCCACCGGCCCGCGACTGGCAAGTGCTGTCCAGCCTGCTCCGGCTCAGCCGCCGTTGCCGCTGCCCTCCAACCCGGGGTGCGAGCCAGGTTCTGCGGAACCGGCATGCCACCTTCCGAGCGCGAGTGCGGCGCCGCCGATTCCGGCGACGCCTCTGCCGCCGATCACCGCGCTGCCCGCTCCGCCGTCGTGCTTCCCCGGCTCGTTGGATCTCGGCTGCGCGCCCGCCACCAGCACGCCGTGTCGGGGACCGAACTGCATCCCGCAGCCCTCCACGCTCGTGCCGAGCACCCCGCCACCAGCCCAGGTGCCAGACGGCTCCGGCGGCGACGCCGCGGAATGCGGGCTGACCGACCTCACCGGCTGCATGGTCGTCGCCGCGAGCGCGATGTTCGCCGCGGTCGTCGCTGCCGGGCTGAACCCGCTGCTGGACCTGCTCGGTAAGACGCTGCTGACGACGCCGGAGCCGGATCAGCTGCCCGGCCTCGGCGCGGTGTGGACCGGCTCGTGGCACATCCTGCTCACCGCCTACGTGATCCTCGTGCTGCTGGCCGGGCTGATCATCATGAGCTACCAGACCCTGCAGGCCCGCTACACCGTCAAGGAACTCGCACCCCGGCTCACGATCGGGTTCCTCGCCGGCACGCTCTCGCTCTTCCTGGTGACCAAGGGCATCCAGGTCGCCAACGCGCTCTCGGCCGCCGTGCTCGGCGAAGGCACCGATCCCGCCCAGATGACCCGCAGCTTGATCACGATGGTGCAGGGCTCGCTGCACGGCGGCGGGATCTTCCTCGGCATCCTCGGACTCGGCCTGGTCGCGATGCTGCTGGTCCTGCTCGTCGTCTTCGTCGTCCGGGTCATGGTGACGATCCTGCTGATCGCCGCCGCGCCGATCGCGCTGATGTTCCACGCGCTCCCCCACACCGAAGGCATCGCCTACCTCTGGTGGAAAGGATGCGGCGGCGTGCTGGCCATCCAGATCGGACAGTCACTCACGCTCGTAGTCACCGTGAAGGTTTTCTTCGCTCCCGGCGGGTTCACGCTCTTCGGCCCGACCATCTCGGCCCTGATGAACCTGCTGCTGTGCATCGCGCTGATGTACGTGCTGATCAAAATCCCGTTCTGGTTCCTGGCCCCGCTGCGCTCCGGGCGACCCTCGATGCTCGGGCGGATCGCGCGCGGCGTCATCGCCTACAAGACGATGGGCCTGCTCGCCGGCGCAGCCGCCGGCCACGGCACTGCCCGAGCTCGAACCGGCACGCCGAGCGTGCCGCCGGATCCACCGGCGACGCGGTCCGGGCAGTTCATGCTGCCGATGAAACTGCGCCGCAGCACCAGCCAGGCACGGACCGCGCGCCGAGGCTGGGACGAGCTGTCCCGAGACGGTGCGTTCGCCGGAACCCGCGGACCGGGCCAGCTGTCGTTGTTCACGCGTACCGGTGACTCGACGGTCCGGGCCAACCCGCGCGCGCTGCCGCCGAAGGATCTGGCGAACGCGCTGCCCGCCGACCAGCTCGGGTTGCCAATGACCGTGCGACGCGATCCCGACCGCACTCCGCGTCGCACGCTCGCCGACGACCTCGCCGCGCCGACGCCACCCGCTCGGCCGCCGCGGCAACCCGGCCTCCTGACCCCGGACGGACGGATCAACCGCAACGCACGACCGCCCGCAAAGCTGCCGAACGCGCTGATCGCGCCGAGCGACGGCATGCTGCCGGTCCACCTGCCCTCGCAAACTCCGCGGCCCGCTCGCCGCAGCCTCGCCGACGAGCTCGGCGACCCCGGCCGGACCACCCGCGCGCCGCAGACCGGCCCCGGCCTGATCACGCCCTCAGGCCAGATCAACCGCGTGGCCCGTGCTCACCGCCGTCCCGCGCCCGATGCCTTCAGCGGCAACCGGCCGCTCGCGTCCGGGCAGTACCCGCTCCCCCTCGGCCTCCGCCGCCAGCCGAAACCCGAGCCGCCGCCGACGCCCGCACCGGCGCGCAAGCGCGTCGAGACGCAGTTGCCGCTGCCGCTGGATCTGCCGCAGCGACGCCGCCCCAAGTCGAAGTGAGGTAGCGAAGTCATGTCCCGTCCCGTGCGCATTCCCGCCGACGTCGACCGCCCCGACCGCGTGCTCGGTCCCCTCACCTCGCGGCAGCTGGCAATCCTCGGCATCACCGGGCTCCTGCTCTACGCCCTCTACGGCGCCACCCGCAGCGTCCTGCCGCTACCGCTGTTCCTGCTCGTCGCGGTCCCGCTCGGGCTCGCGGTCACGGTGGTCGCGCTCGGCCGCCGCGACGGCGTCGCTCTCGACCGGCTGCTGCTGGCCGCGCTTCGCCAGCGCCGCACCCCGCGCCACCAGGTCTCGGCGCCGGAAGGTGTCCGACCGGTTCCGGCCTGGCTCGCTAGCGAGCGCGATGACGTGGCGCCGACGCCGCTGGAACTGCCCGCGCGCGGCGTCGACAACGGGACGACCGCCGGCGTCGTCGACCTCGGCGACGACGGGCTCGCGGTGATCGCCGCGTGCTCAACGGTCAACTTCTCGCTGCGCACGCCCGCCGAGCAGGAAGCGCTCGTCAGCTCGTTCGCGCGGTACCTGCATTCGCTGACCGCGCCCGTGCAGTTCCTGGTCCGCGCCGAGCGGCTCGACCTCGCCCCGCAGATCACCGAGCTGCGCGACCGCGCCGGCGGCCTCCCCCACCCCGCTCTCGAAGCCGCCGCGCTCGATCACGCGGACTACCTCGCCCAGCTCAGCCAGCACGCCGACCTGCTGCGCCGCCAGGTCCTGCTCGTGCTGCGCGAACCGACACGTCCCGCCGTCGTCGACAACGTCAGCTCGACCCTGGGGTGCATGCGACGACGACCTCAAGCTCCCTCGGTCGATGGGGCGGCGCGCCAGGCCGCCGAGCAACGGCTCGCCCGGCGCCTCAACGAGGCGGTCGAACTGCTCACCGCGGCCGGAATCGTCGTCACCGCGATGGACGCCACGACCGCGACCGGCATGCTCGCCGCGGCGTGCAACCCCGACACCTTCCTCCCGCCCTCGGCCGCACTGGCCGGTGCCGGCGACGTCGTGACCGCCGCCGAGCTCTACGACGACTTCGACGGCAGGTGACCGAGATGTCCCGCACCCAGCAACCCCGCTCGGCGGAAGCGTTCACGCCGGACTCGCTCTCGGTCGGCGCGCGGCATCTCGAGGTCGGCAACGAATGGGTCGCCTCCTTCGGCGTCACCGGCTACCCGCAGGAGGTCTACCCCGGCTGGCTCGCCCCGCTGCTGACCTACCCCGCCCGGCTCGACGTCTCCGTCCACGTCCAGGCGATCGACCCCGTCACCGCGGCCAGCGGCCTGAAGAAGCAACGGGCCCGGCTCGAGTCCTCCCGCCGCCACCACGCCCGCCACGACCAGCTCGACGACCCCGACCTCGACGCCGCAGCCGACGACGCCGCCGACCTCTCCCGCCGGATCGCGCGCGGTGAAGGCCGGCTGTTCAAGTTCGGCCTCTATCTGACCATCCACGCACCCGACGAGCAGGCGCTGGCCGAGGAGGTGTCGGCGCTGCGGTCGCTGTGCGCGTCGCTGCTGCTGGACGCCAAACCCGCCACCTACCGGTCGCTGCAGGGCTGGGTCACCACCCTGCCGCTCGGGCTGGACTCCCTCGGTCTGAAAAGGACGTTCGACACTGCCGCCGCGTCCGCCGCGTTTCCTTTCACATCACCGGACCTGCCCGCGACGGATCCGACGTCGACCTCGCCCAGCGGCGTGCTCTACGGCTACAACGTCGGCTCCCAAGGCCTGGTGCACTGGGACCGCTTCGCCTGCGACAACCACAACTCCGTCGTCCTCGGCCGCTCCGGCTCGGGCAAGTCCTACCTGGTCAAGCTCGAGACCTTGCGCAGCTTGTACCGGGACATCCAGGCGTTCGTCATCGACCCCGAAGACGAGTACGCCCGGCTCGCCGAGCAGGTCGGCGGCGCCTACGTCCACCTGGGCGCGGACGGGGTCCGGCTCAACCCCTTCGACCTGCCCATCCACACCACTGCTGCCGGACGCCGAACGGCTCCGCAGGACGCGCTGAATCGGCGCGCCCTATTCCTACACACCGTGCTCGCCGTCTGCCTGGGCACCGAGCTGACCGCCGGCGAGCGTGCCGTCCTAGACACCGCGCTGATCGCGACCTACGCGAACGCCGGCATCACCACCGACCCACGCACCTGGACACGGCCGGCCCCGTTGATGCGCGACCTCCGCGACACCCTGGCGGCTGCCGAAGACGGCGCGGACCTCGCCGCCCGGCTGCACCCGTTCGTCGACGGCGCCTTCGCCGACCTGTTCTCCGGCCCCACAACCACTACACCGGACGGCCATCTCGTCGTATTTTCCCTGCGGGACCTGCCCGACGAGCTGAAGGCGATCGGCACCCTGCTGACCCTCGACGCGGTCTGGCGGCGGGTGTCCAATCCGGCCGACCGGCGCCGGCGGCTGGTGGTCGTCGACGAGGCGTGGCTGCTGATGCAGTCCCCGGAAGGTGCGAAGTTCCTGCACCGGATGGCGAAGACGTTCCGCAAGCACTGGGCCGGGCTCACCGTTGCCAGCCAGGACATCGAAGACTTCCTGTGCAGCGAGCTCGGCCGCGCGATCGTGGCGAACGCCGCCACGTCCGTGCTGCTGCGCCAGTCCCCGCAGGCCATCGACCAGATCGCGGCGACCTTCAACCTCTCCGAGGGCCAGCGCCAGTTCCTGCTCACCGCCGACCGGGGCCAAGGGCTGCTCGGCTCCGGCACCGAATGGGTCGCCTTCCAAGCGCTCGCCTCGCCGACGGAGAACGTCCTGGTCACCACCGACCCAGCCGAGCTCGCCGAGATCGCCCAAGACTTCGGCGACCCTGCAGTCGACGGCGTCGTCGATCTCGGCCCCGTAGACGCAGAAGTCGGCTCGTGACCCGCCACGAGGGATGGGTTGGCGGCTACCTGACCGATCCGTGGAACGCGGTCCACCAGCTGCTCGCTGGCATCATCGACGTGGCGACGAGCTGGGGCCAGATCGCCGTTCCGGCACTCGCCATCCTCATTTCGGGCCTGGACGTCGGCCGACGCTGGTGGCGAGGCCGCTGCCACACCGCGCTGCTGGCTGACGCGCGGTGCGTCACCGTGCTCGCGCCGCCCACCGTCGATCCCGCCGGCGGGGTCCTGCTCTGGTCCAACCTCGTCGGCCTGCTGCGGCCGAGCTGGCGGCGGTGGTTCACCGGCCAGCCGCACCTCGCGTGGGAATACCGGTTCTCCGAGCACGGCGTCACCCTGCGGCTGTGGGTTCCGGGCGTGATCCCGCCGGGCTTGGCCGAGCGGGCGATCGAGGCTGCCTGGCCCGGCGCCCACACCCGCACCGTCGTGGCCGACCCGCCGCTGCCCGAGCCGAAGACCGGACTGCGCGCCGTCACCGTCGGCGGTCAGCTGCGACTCGCACGGCCCGAAGCGCTGCCGATCCGCTCGGCCTTCGACGCCGACCCGATCCGTGCATTGCTCGGCGCGCCCGTCGGGCTCGGCCGCGACGAGTACGCCGGCGTTCAGATCCTCGCCCGGCCGGTCACCGGCCGGCGGGTCGGCCGAGCTCGACGCGCGGCCCGGCGAGTGCACGCCGGTGCGTCCGGCCGGCCTGGTGGCCGGCTGCTCGACCTCGTCACGCCGGGCACCACGGCAACGCGCTCCGGACGTGTCCGCGATGCCCGGCGAATCAGCCGAGATCCGCAGCTGTCGCTGGAGTACTCCGCGCAGAACCGCGCGATCGTCAGCAAGCAGCGCGGCTCCCAGTACGAGGTTGTCGTCCGCTACGCCGTCTCCACCCACCTCGCCGATGGGTCCGCCGAAGCTGACATCCGGCGGACCCGCGACACCGCCCGCGGACGCGCACACGCCCTCGCCGCAAGCTTCGCCGCCTACACCGAGCACAACCACTTCCGCCGCATCCGGCTTCATCACCCGGCTCGCGCGCTCGATACTCGGCGCCTTAACGGCGGGGATCTGCTGTCTGTGCCGGAGCTGGCCGCGCTCGCCCACCTGCCGGTCGACGCCGAGATCCCGGGCATCGAGCGCGCTGGCGCCAAGGCCGTCGCGCCACCGCCGGGCGTCGCGATGCCCGGGCCCGAGGTCAAGCCGCTCGGGGTCGCCGACTCCGGCCATGCCCGTCCAATCGGGCTACGCGTGCCGGACGCCCGCCACCACCTGCACGTCCTCGGCGCCACCGGGTCCGGGAAGTCGACGCTGCTCGGGAACCTGATCCTCGACGACGCGGACGCCGGCCGCGGCATCGTGCTCATCGACCCCAAGGGCGACCTCGTCACCGACGTCCTCTCCCGCCTACCGCGGGAAGCCGCGGACCGGGTCGTGCTCTTCGACGCCGACTCCCGGCAACGCCCGCCGTGCCTCAACCCGCTCGAAGGCGGGGAAACCGACCGGGAGGTCGACAACCTCGTCTCCGTCTTCCGCCGCGTATACTCCGCGTTCTGGGGCCCGCGGACCGACGACCTCATGCGCGCCGCCTGCCTCACCCTCCGCGCTCAGGACGGCGTGCCCACCCTCGCCGATCTGCCCAAACTGCTTACTAGCGAGGCCTTCCGCGCGCGGATCACCGGCGGGCTGACCGACCCGGTGCTAGCCGGGTTCTGGCAGTGGTACGACGAACTCACCGACTCCAGCCGCAGCCAGGTCATCTCCCCGCTGATGAACAAGCTCCGCGCCTTCCTGCTGCGCCCGTTCGTCAAAGACGCTATCGCCGGCGGCCGCTCCACCGTCGACATGAACCACGTCCTCGACCAGGGCGGGATCTGCCTGGTCCGGATCCCCAAAGGCTCGCTCGGGGACGACACGACCCGGCTCGTCGGGTCGCTGGTCGTCGCCCGGACCTGGCAGGCCGCCACTGGCCGCGCCCGAGTTCCGCAGCGCGAACGTCCGGACGCGTCGCTGGTCATCGACGAGTGCCACAACTTCCTGAACCTGCCCTACCCGATCGAGGACATGCTCGCCGAAGCCCGCGGCTTCCGGCTGGCGATGACGCTCGCCCACCAGCACCTCGGGCAGCTTCCCCGCGAGCTCAAGGAAGGCATCTCGACCAACGCCCGGTCGAAGATCTTCTTCAACGCCTCCCCTGAGGACGCCCGCGAACTCGCCCGCCACACCACACCGCGGCTGTCCGAACACGACCTCGCGCACCTCGGCGTCTACCACGTTGGCGCCCGGCTCGTCGTCAACGGCGCCGAGACCGAACCGTTCACGATGACCACTACCCCGATGCGCCCAGCCGTTCCCGGCCGCGCCAAGGAGATCCGCGCGGCCATCCGCAGCGCCAGCTCCGCGCCCGCCGGTCGCACTCCTTCTCCACAGGCACCCGCACGATCGGTGCCGCACGGGCGCAAGATCGATCCCCGCCGTTCACGCCGCAACGCTTCGCCCGGAGGTACGCCGTGATCATCACGACCACCCGCCAACATCAGCTGCGCCAGCACCTTCCCGGCCGGACGACAGCCCGCGCGGCCGGCTCGGTCGAGCATCAAGCCGCACTTGCTGCGCGCCTGACCGCCCGGGACAAGTGGCTGCTGGCGCTGCTCTACGAACACCGCGTCCTGACCTCCACTCAGATCCAGGACGCCGCGTTCCCCTCCGACCGCTCCACTCGCCAGCGGCTGCGCGAGCTGTATCTCTGGCGCGCCGTCAGCCGGTTCCAGCCGTTCCGCCAGCTCGGCTCGGCACCGATGCACTACGTCCTCGGGCCCGCCGGTGCCGCCGTGCTGGCCGCCGAACACGGCTTGGAGGTCAAGGACCTCGGCTACCGGCATGACCGAGCGATGGCCATCGCCCACAACCAGCGCCTCGCCCACACCGTCGGCGTCGGCGACTTCTTCACCGCCCTCATCGCACGCGGCCGCCGTGACCCTGTTCGAAACGGTGAGGAGGTTACGGCCTGGTGGTCGGAGACCCGATGCGCCCGTCACTTCGGCGACCTCGTCATCCCGGACGCCTACGGCCGCTGGCGAAGTGCCACCGGCGAGCTCGAGTTCTTCCTTGAGTACGACACCGGCAGCGAGTCACTGACCAAACTCGCCCGTAAGCTGCTCGCCTACGCCCGCCTCGCGGACTCCACCGGCATCGCCACCCCGGTGCTCTTCTGGCTCCCGACCAGCCGCCGCGAGGCCAGCGCGCGTTCCGCGCTAGCACGAATCCACGCCGCCCTCGACCGGACTGCCGACGTCCCTGTCGCCACCGCAGCCGCCGACCTCCTCGGCGCGGACGCACCTTCCTACGGTCCGGCCGACGAGGTCTGGCGCCCCCTCGGCACTCGGCTCACACAACAGGCTTCGCCGCGGCACGCGCTCGGCGAACTGGCCCGCGCCTGGCCGGCCCTCGCGCCCGCGGCGACTTCCGACCTCGACGACGTGAATTCCGGCCAACCCGCAGCCTTCCGGTTGCCACCGCCTTCTCCCACCCCGCCGGACGCCACCCCCGGCCGAACTCGCCGCCCCGGGTGCTGATCACGCGAGGAGTGCGTCATGGGTTCGAAGATCGCGGTCGGTGTCGCCGTCGCGCTCGCGATGCTTCCCGTGCTGCTCGGCGCCGTGCCCCAGGCCGTCGTCACGTCGCTCACCGGCAGCGGGAGCACGACCTGCACGCCCGCCGGGAGAACTGCCGGCGAGGTGCCCGGCTACGGACCTGAACAGCTGGCCAACGCGGCGATCGTCACCTCGGTCGGCCGCCAGCTGCAGGTTCCCGAGCCCGGGTGGGTCATCGCGGTCGCCGTCGCCATCCAGGAATCCACCCTGCGCAACCTCGACCACGGCGACCGCGACAGCCTCGGCCTCTTCCAGCAACGCCCTTCCCAAGGCTGGGGCACGCCCGAGCAGGTCATGGACCCGACCTACGCGGCAACGCAGTTCTACCGGCACCTCCGGGCCGTGTCCGGGTGGCAGCAGATGAGCCTCAACGACGCAGCCCAGGCCGTCCAGCGGTCCGGCACACCGAACGCCTACGGACGGCACCAGGCGGACGCCGAGGTCATCGTCGCCGCGGTCGCCGGAGTGACCTGCGAGCACACTGGCGGCGGAGATTGCGCGAGCATCACCGCGCCGACGCCCGCTGCGCTCACCGCCATCAACTACGCCTGCGGGCAACGCGGGCTGCCCTACGTCTGGGGCGGCAACGGCCCGGACGACGGCGACGCCGGATTCGACTGCAGCGGCTTGACCCGAGCCTCCTACGGCGCCGCCGGCATCCCGTTGCCGCGGACCTCGCGCGAGCAGTACGCCGCCGGACCGCACGTGCCGGCCGGCGCAGCACTCTTACCCGGCGACCTCGTCTTCTACGCGATCGCCGGACGTGTCCACCACGTCGGTTTGTACATCGGCAGCGGCAACATGATCGATGCACCGGATTTCGGGCGAGCTGTGAAGGTGGAGCCGTACCGCTACCCCGGCGACGACTATCTCGGTGCGACCAGGCCGACCGCAGCCCGCTGACGCTGTCGGACAATCACTTCTGGGCGATACGTATGTCTTGTTTGGACGATGGCTTGACACGAACCGGTTGATGGAGCGTCCATAGACATGTAGCCCGACCACCGGATGCGCACCGGCGGGCGAACGCCCCGGCCGGGGCATGACCATCCACCTTCTTCACCGAACGGAGCCCGTCATGCCCTCAACTCTGGACACCGCGACGAACGACGCCAAGCCCGAAACCGCAGAAACCAAGGTGCGCCGAGCCCTAGAGGCAGCAGCCCCAGGCGCGACTGCGGCAAAACTGGCCAGCGCGGCCGGAATCGGCCGCTCCGCAGCCACCAAGGTCCTCTCGCGCTTGGCAGCCGAAGGACTGGTGACCCGGACGGCAGGCAAGGACCAGTCGGTGCCCGTCACGTGGACGTTGCGCGACGAACAAAACGACGACACCGCCGAAGTGGCGACGACCGAAGACGCGGCAGATCAGCACGTGAACGTTCCGGCCGCTGAACCTGACGCACAGGAACCCGGCCCTTCACCCGTGCCCGACCCCGACGTCGCCGCCTGCGACCCAGCAACGCCGGGAGTCACGCCGAAAAAGGACCGACTGCCGAAGGGTGGGCTGTACGACATGGTACTGGGATTCCTGCAGGCGCATCCCGGCGAGGAGTTCGGCCCCGCCAAGATCGGCGTGGAACTGGTCCGGTCCAGCGGTGCGGTGAACAACGCCTTGGAGAAGCTCGTCACCAACGGCCTGGCGACGAAAACGTGCGAGGCACCGAAACGCTTTACCATCAACTGACTTACAGCCCCAGACGAACTCGGTCCGGTCGCCATCCCAGCGACCGGACCGAGTTCGTTGCCAACCCCACAAGGGCCGGAGTACACCTGATCGACCGCCTCGTCATCGAGTCCCCTCAAGCCCAGCGACGAGTGCGGCCCTGAACTGGTCCTTTGTGGTCGGTCAGAGTGAGCGTTCGACGGCGTCCCGGACTTGAGCACCGGGTTGATGGTGGGTGCAGCGGGCGCCGGTGGTCACGTCGCGCGGAGATGGTGTGTGCGGCTATATTGCGGATTTCCGCTTCCGTCAACGAAGAACAGCCGACCGGCGTAGCGGTCGACCATGTCAAGCGGCACCTGCTCACAGCCATGCTTGTCCAGGCTAGCGAGAGCTTCGGTCGTAACCTCGGCGCGGGCGGGAGCGCTCAGGGAATCGGCGAGTCCGGTGAATCGGATGTGCACCAACCAGACGGGAAGTTCGTCTCCCCACAGCGGCCTGATGATGGAGGCGCTGATCGTGGTCTCGACGTGTGCGGCGACACGTCCGGTAGCACGCGCGGCGAGCAGGTCGTCGTGAACGAGGTGAGCGTACGTACCGATGGCGTCGCCGTTGGACGCGTTGGAAGATGGGTCACCGTCGATCCACACGCCCGGCTTCCAGCTGTCTTCGATGAGCACGGATTCCTCCCTGATGAGATTCCGTCGTTCCGCTTCTGGCAGGGCTTCCACCCGGCCGTATGGCGTCAGCCGGGCTATTTCATAGCGGCTCGAAGAAGAAGTCTTCTTCGCTCGCGAAGTCCTCGGGGTTGAAGCGGGCGAGCCCGGCCGCTTCAGCCATCGCGTTCAGGGTGGACAGTGCGGGGCCGTCGAAGTAGCCGCCGGAGCCGACTTCTTCGGCGGCTTCGCCGTCCAGCATTGAAACGGCGGCGGTGAAGGCGGCCTTCACCTGGTCGAAGGTGAGCTCTCCGGCGCGTTCGATGATCCGTTGAGCGGCGATGGTGGTCATCACCATGGCAGTGGTTTCGGCAGCTGCTGTTTCAGTCATCGTTTCTCCTGGGGTGGTGTTGGTGACTTTTCGGGTTGGGTCTAGCGGCGGGTGGCACGGAGTGCTGCGGTGGCCGCGTGGCCGATCGCGCGGGCGGCGGTGGAGGGGTCGTTGAGCACGTGGACCGTGGCGCCGTCGAGCGGGGTGTCGGCCGGGCTGGTGGTCAGCCACAGCACCGCGCAGCCGGACGCACGCAGCCGGTCGAGCTTCTTCTGGCCGTCGCGGCGGGGGTCGGCGCGGAAGTTGCCGTCGGACACGATGACCACCAGCCGGGCCGCGCCGGGGCGGGACAGGCCGAGGGCGCCGTCTAGGGCGTCGAGCGCGCGGGGGATGTCCTCGTAGTTGTCGTCACACTCGAACTCGGTGACCTCGGCGGGCGGTTTACCCGGGTGGGTCAGCGGGCGCACGTGGTGCCCGAAGATGACGCTCGCGCTGTCGGCAGGCACGCGAGTGTGGCGGGCGGCGTTGGCCAGGATCCAGGCGGCCGAGGCCACGTGATCGCGCGCCCAGCCCATCGAGCCGGACACGTCGCACGCGATTCCGACCCGAAGCGGCGGCACCGTGACCGGCGTGCGAGTGGTGCGCATGAACGGCTCGGCGGTCACCACGGCCCCGGCGGCACGCTGGGCCTCGGCGGCGCGCACACCGCGCATCCGCAACCGTCCCGGCGGCACCTCCGAAGTGGAGCGCACGACGACACGCTCTCGGGTTCCGGCGGTGTCCAGTGCCCGCGCCAGCACCCGCGCAGCCGTGCATTCCTGGGGTGTAGGCGGGCGGGTGCCCGTCATCCCGGTTTTGCCGCCGCGGGGGCCGCCGGTGCTGAACACCCGCCGCGCCGTTGTGCCCGCCTTCTTCTCGGCGGCCGCTTCGCTTTCCTTCACGGCGGCCGCGACGGCGGCCGGGTCTTCGGGTGCCCGCTCAGCGCGGACCCTCGCCGCCACACCGCCCAGCACCGCAGCAATGGCCTCCGCGAGCGGAGACGGGACGGTAGGAGCACCGGGTCCAGGCGAACCGCCCGTCGGGTCCAAGGTGCCGGGCGAGGCCGGCGACGAGGTCGAGTCGGCGCTGTCGGGGTCGGTGCCGAGGATCTCGCACCACTGCCGCCCGAGCTCGAGCATCTCCTCGCCCGCGTCGTCGGCGGTCCGCAGCGCTTGCCGCCACACCGCCCGCAGCTTCCCGAGGACGTCGGCGCCGAGCACGTCCTCGACCACCCGGGCGACGGGGTCGACTTCGGGCGGACTGAGCACCCCGGCATCGACCCTTCCCAGCAGCAGCGCGGCTGACCGGGCAGCGTCTGCGCGGGTCATCTTCGGAGCGGTGGCGGGGTCTGCGTAGAGGTGCAAGTCGGTGGCGACGATGCCCTTGACGCACGCGCGCAGCCAGTGCCGGTCGTCCGGGCGGCGGCGGAGGTGCGCCGCTTCCATGCGCGGCTCTTCCAGCAGCATCGCGGCGGCGACCACGGCGGACGGGGCGTCGTCCGGCGGATCCCACGCGGAGTGCTTGGCGTGTCCGCACTCGTGAGTCAGGGCACCCCACGCCGGGGCGTAGCGGTCGCGGTCGGACAGGTTGGCGGGGTCCACGGTGGCGGGGTCCACGCCGAGGTGGTCGCCGTCGATCTCGATCAGTGCGCGGTGCGGGTAGAAGCACGCGGGGGCATTGCCACCAGCGCCGGGGGCGACGCTGACCACGAGGTCGTCGCGGTCGGCGATCACGGGAACTTCGTCGGCGAACGCGGCGGACAGGGTCAGCCACTCCGGACCGGCCGGAAACACGGCGGCACCGGTGGCGGTGAAGTGGGCGCTCATGACGCGGGTCCTTTCGCGACGGTTCGCGGATTCCGTTGAACGATCAGGGTTTGGTGGTGACGCGGGCTCCGAGGGCGAGCGGGGTGACGGTCTTGCCGAAGACGTCGCGCACCACGGCGGCGACGGTGACGCGGTCCTCTTCGGGCGCGATGCCGACCAGGTTCCCGGCGGCGGCGTCGAGGTCCCACGCGTCGGCGAGCTTCTTGAAGGCCAGCAGCTCGCGCAATTGGGGTGCCCACCCGATTTCGCCCTTTTCCTGCCGGGTGGCGAGGTTGCGCGCCACGCGCACGGCTTTCTTGTCGACCCCGAGCTGTTCGGCGAGGGCGTAGTCGCTGGAGACCTGGATGTGCACGGAAAACCGGGACGACAGCGCGTCGGTGAGGATGGCGCCGTGCACGCCGGGGTTGTGTCCGGCAACGACGTAGAACCCTGGAGCAGCCTTGACGACTTCGCTGGCGTTGGCCTTGACCACGATCTCGCGGCGTCCGTCCATCGCGGGGTACACCACGGCGAGCACGGTCGGCGGAATCAGCGTTGCGTCGTCGATGAACAGCGGGACGCCCTCGCGCATCGCACGGACCAGCGGGCCGTGGACGAACACGAAGTCGCCGCCGGGGGTCTTGGTGTAGTCGCCCACCAGATCGGCGACCACGGTGTCGCCGTCACCTTGGACGGTGAGGCAGTCGTTGAACGCCGCCTCCACCACCGAGGTCTTTCCGGTGCCGGGCGGTCCGTACAGGAGGGCGGCGACTCCGGCGTCGCGCAGCCGTTCCAGCGCGGTGACGTCGGGCATCCCGGACAGCAGCCGGGGGTGGTAGTCCATCCCGTTCGGACGCTTCACCGGGCCGGTGACCATGCGCGCCGGTCGCCTGGCGGCACTGCCGGACCCGGACGGGGTGGAGGTGGTCGATGGCGTGGCGAGTGGCTTGCGCCGTGGCGTGCGGGGTGTACACGGCGGGGCGGGGGTGATGACGGACGCGGCGGCGGCCGCTGTCGTCGCGGTTGCCCGGTAGCCCAGTGGCGCGGTCCTCGCGAGTTCGGCTTCTCCCCTGTCCGCCAGCACTTTGCAGGCGTTGCCGACCGCGCCGGATGAGCGGTTCAGGGTGTGCGCGATCCCGCCCGGGGTGTGGGTGGTCGTGGGGTCGTCGGCGAGAACTTTCGCTACCATCGCACGAAGTTCACCATTGCGGAGCCTGGTCGCTGTCGCACCCGCCGGGGTGGCCGGGCCCGCAGCGGGCGGAGTGGGCGTAGTCATCGCGGGTGTCCCTTTCAGTCGTGCGGGTAGCTGTCGCGGCGGTCAGAACGGGAGCGTGGTCGTGTAGCAGAACGAGTCGTCGGTGCCGTGGGGGCACAGCGCGAAAAGACCGTCGTAGCCCATTTCCCGCAGCATGGCGGTCTGCGCGTAGCCGTTGCGGCGGCGGCACGTGCGGGTCCGGGGACCGTCCGGGCCGTGAACGGTGATTTTCCGGTCGTCGACGGTGACCCGGTAGGCCGTTACGTAAATATCGCGAAGGTTGCGGATGACAATGGGATCAGTTCCCGGGTCGTTCGACATAGTGTTCCCCATTTCATTGATAGTGTCCATATCGGGACAGTCCCCGGGTTTTATTTCCGGCTTCCCCTGGCGACACATCAAAAGTAACTCGATAAACCGGCCGTGCACAATAGGTATTCACGCCCCGTTAGGGTGACAAATTTCGCCACCAGAAAAGGAACCAACAAACCTCCGCGACAACGTTTGCGCAGGCCAGCAAGCGCAAGGTGGCCGGCAACAGCTCCAGCAGAATTGGGCGAATTCGCGCTACTTTCGATACAAGAAAAGAAGAGATAGCGATCACAGGGACAAGGTGAGTCGACCGCCAGAGCGGGACAACCGGGACATGGATGTAGCAGCCTGGCCGACCTGCCGGGCCCGATGTGCTTACCTGCTTGCCGCCAAGCGAGTCTGGGATACCGGCGGACCCCCACACAAGGGCCTTGAGCTGCGGATACGCTCGTCCACGGAGGATCCGCCTTAGCCGGTCCGCAGAGCGCCGGGGAGATCGGCGGGTGCAAGGGAACCCCTGGCGGCGGTCAAACGGCGAGGGACCGGTATCCCAGCTCGATGCCCCGGCGACAAGGGGTCGTCCAGCAAGCCGGCGCAACGCGGTGAACGTCTCCGCAGAGCAGCGCAGGGCGACGCAACGAACGACAGCAACTTTGAGTGAGTACACCGGGAGGATTCTCTGCGAAATGACGTTCAGCACATCGACACTAACATCCATCAGGCCCGCTCAGCTATTTCAGCGTCGAGGTATTTCAGCCGC
This sequence comes from Amycolatopsis sp. FBCC-B4732, assembly GCF_023008405.1. Taxonomy (NCBI): domain Bacteria; kingdom Bacillati; phylum Actinomycetota; class Actinomycetes; order Pseudonocardiales; family Pseudonocardiaceae; genus Amycolatopsis; species Amycolatopsis sp. FBCC-B4732. The sequence continues at coordinate 9,457,240 of NZ_CP095376.1, read as the reverse complement.
GCTGACCGAGATTTCTCCGAGGTGCTCGGCGAGCTCGATTGTTGTCGGTGTCGGTGTTTCGTCTATCTCTGCGAGGCGCGCTTCGAGCAGGCGGAGCGTCCTGGGTATCGCGTCGTGCCGGCCGAGGTTGTGTTCGAGACGCATGATGTCGCGATAGAGCAGCTCGTTGTGCGGGTCGAAGTCTCGCGCCGATTCGAGCAACTCCAGTGTGGACTCAGGATCGTTCTGGACCTGGCCGCGAGCGAGGGCGGCGACGGCGTCGAGGGCGTCGCGGCGAACACCTTCCCGCAGCGCGGTGATCCATTCGGTTTCGATGCCGGCCGCCAGCTCACCTCCGTAGCCGGCGACGATCGCGGTGTTGGCGGCGACGCGTTGCCGGTCATCGGTCGTGGTGCGACGTCGAGCGACTGCGTCGGCGAACGACCAGTAGTCGACCTCGACGACCGTGGGCGCGAGGCGATACCGGCCGTGCTCGGCAACCACCAGGTCGCCGATGCCGGGCGAGGTGGCTTTGTGGATGGTGCTGCGGAGGCGGGACAGGACGGTGCGCAGCACCGCGGCCGGGTCTTGCGCGGGACGGCTGGCCCAGACGCTGTCGATGATCGCCGCCCGCGGAACGCCGTGCGGGTGCAGGGCAAGGTAGAGCAGCAGTTCCCATAGCCGCCGCGACAGGCTGCCGGTGATTTCGACCGTCCGGTCCGGGTGGGTGAGGTCCGGTCGCCACGACAACGTCGGCTGCCCGAACACCGACAGCACCAGCGGTGTAGTCGCGGCGTGCTGGTTGTCGACGGTAATCGGCTCGGGTACCGCTTCGGCGTGTTCGGGGACCGGCGGTGCTGCGATCTCCAGCCCGTGGGTCGGCTCGAGAGCCGGTTGAGGCTGATCGTCCCGCGCGGCGTCGAAGAGGGCGAACAGCTCGCGGGTCGCCGATTCGGGGAGAGAGAAGGCTCGGCGGCCACGCAGCGTCTCCCCCGGACCAGGTGAGGTTGCGGTGATGACGCCCGTGGCGTCCACGTAGGCGGTGACGCCGGGATGCCATTGGCCGAGCAGCAGCACGGTCGTGCTCGGGCCGCCGTCGGCCAAGACGCGTTGCAGTCGAGCGTGATCGGGGTCGCCGGTCGGCATGCGGGCCATCAGAATTTCGCGGATGCCCTTTAGCGGATCTCGGCTCTCAAGGCGAGTGAGCGCGTCTGCGAGGTCGGCGACAACGTGGACGCACGCCGGCAGTTCAGCCCCGTGTTCCGGGACGCCGAGCAAGCCACGCAAGTCCGCGGCCGGCGCGACGACCTGTGTGCCGCGGGTGGAGGTCATCGCCGTGAGCAGGAGCGCGCGGGCGGCGGCGTGGCTGCCGGGGCCGATGAGACCGAGACCGTGTGTCGAAGCGAGGTCCAACGCCAGTTCCACGGCCGCCTCATCGGCGGATTCACCCAGCTCGGGAACGTCGCCGTCCGCTTCGGCGTCGGTGACATCGAGCTCGTCGGGTTGGGTTTCGGCGCGCTGGTGTGCCAGGCGCAGCTGGTAGACGACCGGTGCCACGCGCAGGTCGTCGCCGCGTTCGCCGCTGCCGGGCCGGTAGCCGGCACGGTGCCGTCGACGGGCGACCAGCACCGCGGTGCTGATGGCGCCCGCCAGCCCGAGGCCGACGTACACGCCGGGCTCCCACGACGAGCCGAGGTTCGACGCAACGGCGGAGGGTGATGCCGGGCTCGGTGGCGGAGAAACATCCGCGGGTTCAGCCGGCGACTGCTGCTGCGACGGTTTGGCATCGACGGGCCGGGGCGTCGGCGGTAGGCGGATCCGATCACCCGGGTGAATCAGGCTGGGCGAGGTCAGCGTGCGACCGCCGGGCTGGGCGCTCCCGTCGTTCAGGCGCCAGATCTCCGGCCACCGGTCGCCGTCGTCGAGGCGGCGCTGCGCGATCCGGTACAGCGAGTCGTGGATCCCGTCGCGGGGTGGGCGCGCCAGCTCGATGTCTGCCGATCGGCCGTCAGCGGCCGATGTCGCCGCGACCGGCGCGCCCACCGGGCTGCTCCCGCCGGTTGCAGCGACGGCAGTTCGGCTGATGAACGACACCACGACGGCGGTGATGAGTACTGCGGCGACCCGGCGGAGTGGCCCGCCTCGCTGGCTGAGGTTCGGTCGCCCGGCGGCGAGGACGAGGTCCCGCACGTACCCGGCCAGTTCGACGAGGAATGCGCCCCACAGCAGCCAGGCGCCGCACGCAAGGGCGTCGAGCAGCAGACTTGTCGACAGCGGGGCCGCCAGCACCGTGCCGATCTCTGCCGTGGTGGGCAGGTGGTCTGGGAGGGGCCAGCCGATGAATCGGGCCAGCGCCCACGGCAGCCCGGCAGCCAACCCTGCGAGCAGCGCGAGCGCCGCGCCGGCCTGCAGCAGGCGCTCTGCACCGCGCACGAACCCACGGCGAGCTCGCCGTGGTTGGGTTCCGATCAGCCGTTCTGCAGTCACAACAGCGTCCCTGACTCAGCTTCGCTGGCCCTGGAGGGCTGGCGGCTGCGGCGTCGTCGGGCTTGGCCGAAGTTCCGGTGGTGCAGGCGCGGTCGTGAGTGGGGTGTCCGGTTTCGGCCGGCGGCTGCCGGGCGGTCGGCCTCGCCGGGCGCGGGGCTTGCCGGCGGTCAGCCACCCGGTGAGATCGGCGGCCGTGACGTCTGTGAATTCGGCCAGCTCGTCGACGCTGATGACGTCCGCCGCCGCGGCGAGCACGGTGCCGAGCGTGCGTTCGACCTCCGCCAGCTCCTCGGCCAACGCGGCTCGGCGGCGTGCGAGCTCACCGACCTCGCGTGCCGCGGCCATCCTCCGGGCGCTCTTCTCCGCGTCGGCTTTCTCGACGCGTCGTTCGATCTCGTCGGTCGTGATCATGGCTTCCTTCTTCGGTGTTCAGGGTTCGAGAGCGGTGACGCCGCGCTGAGGATGGGCGGCGCCGCTGCCGTGGGCGTCGATCGACGGGATGCCGATGAGCGACAGCAGCTGGGTGCGCCGGCTGGTCGTGACGGTGACGCTCACGGTGTCGACGGTGGCGGTCACCTCGCCGGTGGCGCCGACACCGGCGAGGTAGGTGCGGGCGAGTGCGTCGGCGTCCGCGGGGATCAGCCGCAGCGCGCCGGTCTCCCGGTAGGCGGCGAGGTCGATCGCTTGCGCGCCGGCCCGGGCGGCGGATTCGGCCTGGCCGGTGGCTCGGACCTTCGCGGCGAGCGCGAGGCCGCCGTCCAGCCCGAGGCCGGCCAAGGCGAGCAGCCCGGCCGTCAGCACGACGACGAAGGCCGAGACGCGACCCTCTTCGGCTCGCCACCACGCTGCGCGGCGGGCGTCCATCATGTGCCTCCGGCGGTGGGCTGGGACCGGTAGGTGTCGATGACCTCGGAGGCTGTGGCGCTGAGCGTCCGGCTGCTGGGCACGCCGAGGACAAGAGCCTGACCGAAGTCGACGGTGCAACGGACGCTGACGACGGCGCTGCCACCCGGGCTCGCCGAGGTCGTCGTGGTGACCGCAGCGTCGCGGCAGACCAGACCGGCGCGCGCCAGTGCCGAGGTCGCGGTCGCGTCCGCGGCGGTGCTGGCGGCCGCCGGAGAACGCTGCAGGCTCGCGGCGCGCGCGGCCTGGTGAGCTGCGTCATCGAGCCGCAGCCGCGCGTCGACGCCCCGATGAATGACCACGGCGACGAATACCAGCAGCATGACCAGAACCGGCGCGATCAGGACCGCCTCGGCGGTCACCGACCCACGTTGGTCACGCCACCACCCCGCCGTCCGGCTGCGCCGCGCCCCGGTCACCGGATCGGCTCCGTGGCCGGCGGTTCCCACGGAAACCGCCCGGCTCCGGTGAGGTCCCGAGCCGCGGTGACGTAGGCGAAGACGGATTGCGGCAGCTCCTCGGCCACCACGACGAAGGGACGGATCGACGCGGCTCGCAGTCCGGCGTGGACGGTCTCCGTGTGCTCGACGATCTCGGCGTGACGCAGCTTGGCTTCCCATTCCCGGGCCAGCGTGACGCATCCCTGGAGGTGGAAGATCAGCTCGTCGAGCTGCGTGTCGAACTCGGCGATCGCCGACGCGGTCGTGGCCGCGAGCTCGGTCTCGCCCGGTGCCGCTTTAAGGCGCGCAGCGTGCTGGCGAGCAGACTCCGTTCGAGTCAGGCGGACCAGCGCGGCCCAGACGACCTGGTGGGCTCGGTCGCACAGCTCGGAGTCGAGCCAGTCGCGTGCCCTGGAGTCGTGGAGTTCACTCAGGAGGTCGACCAGGAGCCCGGCCTGGTACGTCGCCGCTTCGCCGAGCGCTGTGAAGTCGGCGCTTCGAAGGAAGAACTCGCCGCGAGAGCGCTCCAGACGACATCGGTGTCCCTGCCGATGCTCGTGATCGGTCGCGAGGCACGCCGCGGCGACGAACGCGTTGCAGACGCCGCTCAGCAGAAGCGCGATGCCGCCGCCGACAGTCATCGCTCCGGCAAGAGCTCCTGGAGCGGCGATACCCAGTGCCAGGACCAGCAGTCCTGCCGCACAGCGAGTCGAGACGAGGTGCTCGAGGAAGGCGCGACTCACCAGCCGGTGCCAACGTTCCGCCGTGACAGCGGGATTCCACAGCATGGTGTCCGATCCGTCGGCGAAGTCGCCGACGGTCACCGCTCCCGGTTTTTCCAGCAGTGGCATGGCTTCTCTCCTTGGCTCAGAGGTCCGGGACGAACCGTTCGACCGCGCCGGCAGTTTCGGCGTGCACGTGCAGGTGCACGCCGGGCAGGACCGCGACGACCTCGCCTTCCACGCTCACCGATGCCGAGGTCGGAGTGCGAACGACCCCGACGCGCGGCGAACGCAGCGGTCCGCGAACCAGGTCATCGAGCAACCGCTTGCCCACGTCACGTCCGGCCGCAGCTGAACCGTCCTGTGTGCGAGCCGCGGACAGTGCCTGCGAAGCGGCTGCTTGAGCGACGTGGACTGCGTGCGACCACAGTGCGAATTGGACGATCGCCAGCAGCGCGAGCAGCAACAGCGGCGTCGCGATGACCAGCTCGGCGCTCATTTCTCCCCGGTCTCCAGCCAACACACGCCGGACGCGCGAGAGCACGTCAGACTCCGAGGCCGAGGTCGATGCTGTTCGCCTTCGCGGTCAGCTTCGCCGCGATGATCGCGATCAAGGCGATGGCCAGCACCGCCATGAGCGCCGTGACGATGACGGTGGTCGTGATCTCGCCGCGGTCGTCATCGGCCAGGACCCGCAGGATCCGAGCGGTGACTAGGTTCCAGAGAATTCGAGCGTAGAGCAGCATGGGGTCTCCTGTGGACGGTCAGAGGCCGTTGAGGACCTGCGTGACGGCTGGAAAGGCGATGAATCCGAGAAATCCGAGGAACAGCAGGGTGACCGGCAGCGCCATGCGTTCGGTCGCAGCTTGTGCCTCGGCCTCGGCGTCGGCGACGAGGTGTGTTCGAAGAGCGCCGGCTTTGGCGGAGAGCGAGGCGCGGACCTTGGCACCCTCGGTCCCGGCGAGGGAGATCGATGCGGCGAGTTCGGCGAGCTCGGTGATGTCCAGCTCCTCGCCGAGCCGGCGCAACGTCACCCAGGACGTGATGCGGGTCAGCTGGGCGCCGGCGAGGGCGCGGCGGATCCGGGTGAAGGCCGGGCCGCAGCCGACCTCTGCGGCTGCGAGTAAGGCGGACTCGATTCCGGCGCCGCCGGCGAGGGTGATCCAGACGAGGTCGAGGAACGCCGATAACGCAGCGCGGAACTCTGCACGTGCACGTGCCGCCTTCGCCCGGACCTCGAGGTCGGGCAGGAGGAACCCGGCAGCGGCCAGCATGACCGCGACGACGAACGGAAGCTCGAGACCGAGCTGAAGGCCGCCGAGGGACAGGACGCCTTGCAGTAGCAGCGGCATCAGGAGTCCGGCACAGCTCAGTACCAGCTTCACGGCAAGGTGGGTGTCGACGCCCCGGCCGAGCACGCGCAGGTCGCGTTCGAGGCCGCTCCCCGGCAAGCCGAGCGCACGCAGACCGGGCAGGTGCGGACGCGCCAAGGCGGTAGCCCACGTCACCTCGGCGGGTTCGCCAACCGAAGCCTCTCCCCCGCCTGGATCGGAAAGACGTTCTCGAAGTGTCTGTTGTGGAGGGATTGCCCAGGTCAGGATCAAACACAAGCCGAGCCCGGTTCCGATGCCCATCACGATGACGGCGATCATGCTCGCTCGCCTCCCCACGCGGCCGCGGTGACCGGTTCCGGCTCCGGGTGCTGGTGAATCGAGAGCGCGCGCGGCTCGGTTCGGCCTGCCACGATCCGGGCCAGCCAGGCGAATCCGCTGCCGAACAGCGCACCGATGCAGAGCAGGACGGCCTGCCCCAGGGGGCTGTCATACGCCGTGAGGTAGTCGCGATTCAGTACGACGACCCCGACAGCGAACGCGATGGTGGTGCCGACGATGACCCGGACCGAGGTGCGCGTGCGAGCGCGGCCGGTCTCGACGCGCATCCGCATCGCCGCCTGCGCCCGCGCGGTTTCGGCCAGGGAGCCGAGCAGTTCTCCGAGCTGGCGGGCCTGGTGCTCGGCGGCGAGAACCAGGGACGCGATGACGAGGTCCGCGATCGGGTCGCCGATCTCGTCCGCCAGCAGCCGCAAGGCCGGTGCAAGCCGGTGTCCGCTCCGCAACCGCGCGGCGAGGCCAGCGACGTCGCGACGGATCGCTGCCGGTGCCAGCGGTGCCGTGGCGAGGATCGCCTGCTCCAGACCGGCCGCGGCCGACAGCGTGTCGCGCAGCATCTCGGTCCACGACGCCACGGCCTCGATGCGAGCGACCCGGCGAGCGTGGACGCGGTCAGGGCCGACCAGCGCCGGCAGGAACCAGACCGCGGCGAAGGCGAGAACACCGCCCACGAGCCAGCCGGTCGCCGCGGCGGCCAGCAGACCGATGCCGGCCGCGAGCGCCACGCGGAAACCCCAGCGCCGATCGGCTCGCCATGGCAGCTCCCGGCCCGCCGAGCGTCCGGTCGCCGGTCGCGCGAGCTGGAGGCCGACGAGGACGAGCAGCAGCCCGACGGCGGTCCCGAGCCCGATCACGCACCCGATCACGGTGCTGTTCATGCCTGCCACCACCCGTCCGGCTGGATGAGGAGTTGAGGGTCGAACCCCGACGCGACAAGGTCGTCGAGTGTGTCGGCGCGGAGCGCTCCGGCGACCGGACGTGCGCGGAGATCGGAGCCGGGGCGGTAGATCTCGTTCGACACGACGGTGCCGCCGTCGGCGTCGACGACCTCGCGGATCGAGGAGACCACCCTCGTCGTGCGATCTCCGGCTTTGGCCAGGTGGACGACGAAGTGCACGCTGGACGCCACGAGCAAGGCGGTCGCCTCCAGCGACAGCCGTTCGGCGCCCTGCGCGGCGTAGGACGCCAGCCGGGTGAACGCGATCTTCGAGCTGCTCGCGTGCAGGGTCGCCATCGAGCCGTCGTTGCCCTGCGACATCGCGTTGCACATCGGAATGACCTCGGGCCCGCGGATCTCGCCGACGATCACGCGGTCCGGAGACATCCGCAAGCCCCAGCGGACGAGCTCGGCCTGGCCGATCGCGCCGGCTCCCTCGACGTTGGCTTCGCGTGCCTGCAACGCCGTGACGTCCGCGTGCTGCCCGGGGTCGATGCCGAGGCCGAGCTCGAAGGCGTCTTCGATGGTGACGATGCGCTCGAGCGGATCCATCTCAGCCGCCATGGCGCGGAGCAGGGTCGTCTTGCCAATCCCGGTACCGCCGGTGATCAGGACGTTCTTGCGAGCGCGCACGAGCGCGCGCAGGAATCGCTCCAGACCAGCGTCGAGGGTGCCGCGGCGGCGCAGCTGGGCGAGAGTCGTCGTGAGGTAGCCGTGGCGGCGGATCGAGCACGCCGTGACCCCGCCGACGGTGAGCCCGAGCACGGCGAACAGCCGCTCGCCTCCCGGGAGCTGGAGATTCAGTGCGGGCGAGCCGCGGTCGAACCGGCGTTCCTCCGAGGAGGCGCGCGCCGCGAGGGTACGGATCAGGTCGGTCAGCTCGTCGTTCGAGGCCGCCACCGGACCCACCTCGGCGCGAGTGCCGTCGGCGTACTGCACGAACACGCGGTCGTAGCTGTTGACGTTGATCGTCTCGACCGTGGGATCGTCCAACAGCGGCTGCAGGCCGCCCAGCCCGAAGACCTCGTCCAGGACGGCCTCGACGACCAGTGCCTCGGCATCCGGCGACAGCAGGACCCGGCCTGCCTGCAACTCGGCCTCGCTGTGCGCGGCGCCTGCGGCGCTAAGAAGCTCGCGAGCCAGCTCGCGACGGCGCACCGCAGTCATCAGCGTGGCAGCGCCGGCCCGGCTCGGCAGCTCGTCGGCGAGCGTGCGCCGGAGGAACTCCCGTAAACGTGCTGCGGGGCCGGAGTCGGTTGCCGGATCGGGCCGGCGATGCTCGTCGAGCACGGTCATGACCGGACGTCCTTTCCGGGAGAACTGCTTTGGGGGCGGCCGTTGTGCAGGTCTGGTGACAAAACACGAACGCCCGACGACGCGGTGTGCTGTGCAGGTACACCAGGCACTTGCTGGACGAGGTCCGGGATCGGCGGCGCCGGTTCGCAGCGGAAATCACCGAACAGGGCTTGAGCGACGTCGCTCGCGACCCGGACGAGCCCACCCGTTCGTCGTCGGCCGGCGGCTGCTCGCCCGGTGTAGCGCGCGGCCGCGCTCGGGTCGTGCGGAATCCTCGCCATGACCGGAATGCCCAGCTCACGCTCCACGGTGTGGGTCGGATGGCCGTGGCCGGCGAGCACAAGGCACGCCCGGGCGGCTGTGTGGCCCAGCTCGTGGGCGCGGGTGGCAAGGTGCGCGAGCTCGTCGCTGTAGGTGCCGGAGAGCAGCAGGAGGACGTCCGCGTGACGAATTACCGCTTCGGCAGGCGAGCCCGGGTCCAGGCGCCCGCAGTCGGCGAACAACACCACCGTCGGCTGGCGCGCGGTGCCGTAGAGCGGTGAGGAAGGCGAGGCCAGGGTGCTCAGCGCGGCCCGCGCCTGCTGGCCTCCGGGCGGGCCGGGCATGGCCTGCAGGCCGCCGGAGAGCGGTTGCGTATGGCTCCAGACGACGTCGGGATCCACCGGCTGGCGGGCCACCGCCGCGAGGCTGAGCAGCCCGGGCGACGCGGCCAGGCCGAATCGCTGCGCGAGGTCACCGCCGGCGGGATCGCACTCGACGACGACGCGACGGACGCCGGCAGGCCAGCTTGCGGCGAGAGCGAGGGCGAAGGTGGTGACGCCCGGCGAGCCCTTCACGCTGGCGAGAGCGATCAACATCAACGCTCACCGCCCGCGAGCATGACCAGCGACACCTGGCCGACCGGCACCCGGGCGAGCGCCAGCGCGGCGTTGCCGAGGAGCTGCAGCGAGATCACCGTGGTCTGGTCGGACTCCGCTTTGACCAGCCCGGTCACGGTGGCCGGCCACGTCTGCCCGGTCTCCGGTAGGGATGGCGAACTGGTCGACGATGGCGCGGTGACCACGACGAGGGTGGCCGTCCCGGCCGCGACCTCGAGTGGGAACTGCCCCGGCTTCAGCGCGACGGCCACGATGGCGTGCCCGGCGCCGGGGACCGACGCTGGGCCGACGCTGCCCGGGGTGAGCAAGGCACCCGGGCCGAGGCTCGTCGCCATCGGCCGGCCGAGCACGGCGGTTGCCTGCTCCATCGGCACGGTTTCGACCGTGTCAGCGACCGAGACCTCGACCTCGCGGACGTCCGTCCGTTCGAGAACGTGTCCGATGCTCAGCGGCCGGGCGACTGCCAGCACCGAAACCCGGCTCTGCGCGCTGGTGGTCCACCACAGAGCACCGCCGACGCACGCGAGGACGAGCAAGACGCCGACGAGCAGGTGCGGCAGGCGACGTCGCGTCCGCCGACCGGCCGGTACAGCGACCAGCCGACCATTCTTCCCCAGCCACGACACGGAACTGGTCTCGGTTCCCGTGTCGCGATCACCGGTACGGATGCTGGTCACGAGGTGCCTCCCAGGCATGGTTCGACAGCGCCGCGCACCTCGTGGCAGCTGGTGCGCAGCTCAAGCGGGATTGTTCGATCGATCAGCGGTGTCCAGTACCGAGCGCCTGGATTTCGGCGACCCGGAATGCGGCTGACGCCGACGTGGTCAGATCGCGGAACGTGCCGCTCTGTCCCGCGCCGGACCAGGTGATCGTCCAGTGGATCGTTGCCCTGACCGGAAACAGCTGTGCTGGTGCGGTCGCCGACGACCGGCGGTAGGTGTGGCCGCAATCAGGGGACGCTGCCGAGGCGTCTCCGCCGGGTGTGAACGGGGTTCCGCGGCCGGAGCAGTTCACGGTATCCCCGTCGCCCGTCAACCAGGAGACGGACTTCGGCGTCGCCACCGCCGTCACCGTGACACCGGGAACGGCGGCCGTCGCCTGCTGCGTTCCCCAATTGCCGCGGTCGAGCCACAGCCAGGTCGGCAGGCTCACCAGTTTGTCGCCGGCCGGGTTTGCCTCGATGCTGGGAGAGGGCAAGCGCAGCTGAGTTCGAGCCTGCTCGGCCAGCTCCTGCGGAGATGGCAGGCGCGCTCCGGCAGGAGCTGCTCCATCGGGAAGCCAGATGGGAACTCGGTACAGGCCATCGCGAAAACCAGCGCTGGTACACCGGTAGACGTACCACGCCCCGCCCTGCTGCGCGCCGAGGCCGCGTGCGCGCGAAAGCGGCACGGACGCGAGAACGACTGGCGGAACAGCTCTCGCAGCACCGCGGAACACCACGGTCTGGACGCCGGTCGCCGGAGGCTGGAAGTTGCTCCGGACGTACGAGCAGCTCGCCGCGGGCGAGTTACCGCCGACGATCCGGTCACCGGGCGGCGGAGTGGCCTTGCCACCGCCCCCTTTCGGGCTCGGCGCGTCGGGCACTCGGTCGCCGCCTCCGGGCGCCTTTCCGGTCTTCCCGGCTCCGAGTTCGCAGTAGGGCGACGACTCTTGGGCACAGTCGACGGATCCCCAGCCGCCCGCCGACGCGCTAACCGCCGAACTCAGTAGCAGTGCGGCGATCACTCCGCCGACAGCCGGGGCGCGCGTCAGCATGTCCCCACGTCCTGGATCGCGAAGTCGACGACCTTCCAGGAGCCGTCCACGGCCTTCTTGACCTTTGCTTCGATGTGCCGACGCCCGCTCGGTCCGTCGTCGGCCTGCTGGCCGGTGTCGGCGCGGTACTTGAGCCATTGGCTGTCGTCCCGGCAGTCGGCGACGTTCACCGTCGTCGGCGCGGCGGCGGGCTCGACGGATTCGACCGTCGGATGGTTGACGGGTCTCCCCTTGGTGACGAGTCCGTTGTAGTGGTCGGCGTAGAGGCCGCGGGAAATCCTCGACAGGGCGTCGGCCGTGGCGTTCGACGCGAGCTTCGGCGATCGCCAGTCCGAGGTCACAGCGGCGTCGGCCATGTCGCTCCACATGCCGAGGTACGCCGCGACCGCGCGCTCTTTCGCTTCGTCGACCGGCTGCGGTAGCGCGCTCCTCGTCGCCGCGGTGCTCGAAGACGCCGGCGGTCCGCTGGGCTCGGCGGAACTGCAAGCCCCGAGCAGCAGGACCAGAGAGACACCGACAGCACCGTGACGTAGATTCATGACTTCCCCTCCCGTTGGAATGATCAGCTGGCCGTCCCGCGCCGGAGACCACCTCCGTGGAAGTTCACTCGTTGGTAGGACAAGCAGTGCGATCGATCCACGAGCTGGCCAGCATTGCCTTGTGGGGAGAGCAAGCAGTGACAATCCGGCGGTGAAGCTGTGAACGGCTGGCCGGCCATCACCAGCGCGGTCGCGGGGTTCGGTCTCGGTGCCGCCGGAAGCCTGATCACCAAACAGCTCGCCGACCGACGGTCGCGGATCGCGTCGTCGTGGTGGTTTGGCGCGTTCGCTACCGCACTGGTGCTCACGATCCTCGCCTGGCGCGTCGGCGCGCGGGGTGAGTTGCCGGTCTACGCCTTCGTGCTGACGCTCGGAATTCCGTTGTCGATCATCGACTGGCTCGAACATCGGTTACCTCGAATCGTCGTCGTGCCCCAGCTGGTAGGCGCCGCACTCGGTCTCGCGCTCCTGTGCGTGGCGCGTTCTGATCCGGCTCCCGGGCTCCGTGCCCTGTGGGCGATGCTCGCGGCAGCGAGTTTCTACCTGCTGCTTGCGGTTCTCGTCGAAGGCGGTGTTGGTTCCGGAGACGTCGGCCTCGCGGCCGTGGTCGGTCTGGTGACCGGCTGGGTCGGCTGGGCCGAGCTGGCCGGCGCGGTTGTCCTGGCGTCGCTCGTCGCGCTGGCGCTCCTACTCGTCCCCCGCCTCAGGGCGAGCCGTGCCGTGCCGTTCGGACCGTGTCTCCTCGTGGCGATGGCGGTGACGCTCGCAGTCGCTTCCTGATTCGCCGACGCGGCGGGCGTTATCGAAGGAGGGCACGAACGCCCGCCGCGTCGACTGGCCGAGGACCGGGAGCCGTCCTCGAGCTACGCCGGGCCTTCGAAGCCCGGATGGCACCCGACGCCACCGTTCCACCACGCGCCGGTGATCCGCCACCGGATCACCGGTTGGAGGTTGGTTGTTCCAGGCCCGACGCAGTAGCGGTAAAGGTTGCCCCAGACGTCTTCGACGTCCAGGTCGACCCGCGAGCCGGTACCGCCGTCACAATGCCGGTAGTCGCCCCAGCCGAGGTAGCCGCAGCCTTCGCGAAGCTGGTTCTCGGTCGTTGCGCCGGCCGGACTCGCGGCTACGACGCACACTGTCAGCGCCGCGAACGGGACGCAGATGGCACGAACGGCTTTGGCGCGCAGGGCCCAAGAACTCATAGTTACTCCAGGGATTCAAGGAGAGCCAGCCTGATTCGCGAGGCTCTGTTGAATCCACTGTGGACCCGGCGCCGCATCGATGGAACTGCGCCATCAACCCAGCGTTGTGCTCGTTCAGTGCCGAATTTGTGCCGATCGAGTCAAGACGCCAATCTTTGCCAACAAAGGATGCGTCAATGCGGAGGGGTGACGCCTTGCCGGCCCAACGCGGTCTCCGCCGTGCATGTGAGTTCGCCCGGTTGAACCTGTGCCCACGATGGACGCCAAACCAGCGTCGAGCCGCCGATCCGCGACCCCAAAAGGCAGTCGATGCCACCGGTGGACCGATCACCCGCCCGGTATGCGACGCCAACGTCGTTGCCGTGCACAGCAACATCTTGTACGGGAGCACGCCCCTGGGCTTGCGTCTCCGGGTCGAGCGGCAGAGGCGGCATTGAGCGCGCCAGAGCACCCGAAGCCTGCTCGTCGGTCACGGATGCCGGCAGACCGGTCAAGACCGCCCGCAACGCCCGATCGAAGCCTTCGGGCACTTCCCAGACCGGAATCGGCGGCGGATCCAGAGGTGACGCGTTGGCAGGGCAGTCCGTTCGACGTGGCGACTCGACGAGGCCGCGGAAGTTGAAGCCCACCTTGTAGCAGGCCGTCACCGGATCCTGAGGGAAGAGTTCGTCCTGCGTTCCTGAGTGGTACACGCGGAAAACGAGATGCGCTGTCACCGCGTCCAGATCGTCGGAGGGACTGTCGCGCATCTCGACCACGGCGAAGTCCGAGCTGCCGTGCGCGGCCTCGATCGCCTTCCGCGCGTAGTTCGCCGCCGAGGTCTGCGGTGGCGAATCGATCGCGTCGGCGACCCGCTGCGCGGTCTTGTCCGTCTGTGAATCTCCGGGTGCGCACGCGGCCAATCCCGCTACGCACGCCATCGCAAGAATTCCCACCCTCGCACGCCTCACGAGGATCGAGAATACGCCGATCCCGCGGTTGTGGGCGAGTGTCAGCCAGAGGCGGACGTCCCCCGTAGCCAGCCTGCGCTCGCGGCCTCCATGGAAGCCAGCCGAGCTCGTACTTCCGATGCCCTCCCGTCGCGGATGGCCTCGAGCACTTTCAGACTTCGGACGAACGTCTCCCGCGCCTGCTCGACCTCGCCGAGTTCGCAGAGAACATCGGCACGCGAGATCAGCGTCTCTGCGGAGCCCCAGCGTTGCCAGCTCCGGCCGCGCACGGCCAGCGCGTCGTCGAAGTGCTTCAGCGCCATCCGATGGTGGCCGTGCCGAGCGAGCAGCGTGCCGATCCGTTGGTGGGCGATGCCGAGAACGGCTTTCGGCGTGAACATCTGCGCGCGATTCAGCGCGTCGAGCGCGTACTCCATCGCCTTGTCCGGCGCGCCTGCCAGGTCACAGATCTCGGCCAACGCAGCCCGGTTCACCGCAAGCCCGATCTTGACGCCCGAAGCTCCGAACAGGCGGTCCGCGAGTTCGTGCAGTTGCCGCGCTTCGGCAACCCGGCCGGAGGCCGAGTGCGCCTGTCCGAGGCCGTACGCGGTCCAGGCTCGGGATCGATCGTCACCGAGCTGTTCATGCCGGTGAAGCGCCTCCTCGAGGTGTGCGACGCCATCGTCACTACGACCCAGTTCGTGTTCGACCCAGCCGAGGGCTTCCAGGCTCCGGGCGACGCCTGCGTCGCTGCCGGCCGCCCGTGCTGCGGCAAGCCCGTCGTGGGCGGCCACCAGCCAGGTGTTCCAGCTGCGGGTGAGCACGAAGTACGGGAGAAACGCGGTGGGCAGCAGCCACAAGACGTCCTTGGCTCCGTAGGTCCGGGAGTTTCGCGCCACCTGCAGCGCGGTCGCGACCTCTTGCTCGCACCAAGCCATTGCCGCGTCGAAGCCGCCGGCGCGAAACGACATCGGTTCGATCCCGTTGACGTTCTGCGGATCGATGACGCTGTCTGCCCAGCTCGGAATGAGCGTGTTGTTCGCTTCCCAGGCCGTCGCGGCGTACCAGCGCAGTGCACGGTCGTGAGCGCGCTCGACCTCGGCAAGCGGTTCTTCGACCAAAGCACGCTGGTGGGCGTACGCCCGCAGCAGGGAGCTGAGCCGGTAACGGCAGTCGGGCAGTTGCTCCAGCAGATGCGCCTCAGCGAGCTGGCGAAGGGCATCACCGGTACGTCCGACGTCCAGATCGACCAGCACCGCCGCGGACTCGACCGTGACGTTGTTCGCCGGGCCGATGCCGAGGTAGCGGAACACCCGTCTCACCATCGGTGACAAGGTCAGGTACGAGACATCGACGACGCCGTGGATGTTCACCGCGGGGTCGCTGGACGTGAACAGGTCGAGGCGTGTCTTTTCGGAGTCGAGGCGCTCGGCCAGACCGGTGAGCGACGTGTCACGGTGGCGCTGGAGGTGCTCGGCGACGATGAGGACCGTCATCGGCAAGCAGCCGCAGCGGTCGACCACGAGTTCGGCGGCCGTCGCGTCGGCTCGCACGCGCGCCTCACCGACCCGGCGGCCGAGCAGGGTGAGTGCCTGCTCGGGAGCGAGTGGCGAGAGGTCGATGACGGTACCGCCGGTACGCGCCAGCAGGCCGGCCTGGCGTTCGCGGCTGGTCGCCAGCACGACGCTGCCTGCGCCAGGGAGCAGCCATTCCGCCTGCCGGTAATCGGCCACGTTGTCGAGGATCACGATCGCGGGCCGGTCAGCGAGCAGGGATCGGTAGCGCGCGATCCTGGCCTGCAAAGTGGTGGTGCCGAGCTCAGCGGAGTTCACCCCGAGGGCCAGAAGAAATCCGTCCAGGACTTCCGCTGGATCGGCTGGGGCACCGGGTGCGAGGCCGCGAAGGTCGGCGAACAGGCATCCGCCTGGAAAGCGGGCCTGCACGCGGGCCGCCCAATGCACGGCGAGGGCGGTCTTGCCGGTCCAGAACCCGCCTTCGATCACGATCGTGACCGTCGCACCAGGGCGGCCCTGGGTCACCAACGCGTGGTCCATCGCCTGCAACTGTTCGTCGCGGCCGACGAATTCGGCCGCGGCCGGCGGCAGTAGGATCGGGCGCGTGACCGGACGCGCGTCACCACGCTGCTCGGCGGCGATCTTGTCCAGCTCACCATCGGCCGCCAGCGCCGTGTCGAGGTCGTGGACGACGGCCGGCAGCAGCGGGCGGTGGCCATGAAGCAGCTTTGAGAGGTAGCTCGCGCTATACCCGGCTTTCGCAGCCAGCTCGCCGAGGGAAAGCCCGCACTGCCGCCGCTGACGATGCACAGCTGCCGCGAAGCTGTCGATCTTCCTCATGGCGCCTCCCCGCGCATCAGACGCACCGGTTGGGGCGTCTACCTGGGCGGGGACCCAATCGAGCGACAGCAGTCTCCAGCGGTTCCCGAAGACCATGCTGCCCGATATGTTGGAATGATCAATACGGACAGTACGAAAAGCTGGACGCGTAGTCAAATATTCCGGACGCATCGAGATCAAAATTCCAATAAGTTGGAATCTCGATCGAAGGGGGCGAGGTGTCCGAGGCCAAAGATCTGGACCCGGCCGAGACCGAGCCATTCGGCAAGCTGCTCGAACGGCTGATCAACGTCAAGAAGCACCCGAATGGCCGGTCCTACTCGGTAGCCGAGGTCGCCGAGGACGTCGGCATCTCCAAGAGCCAGCTCTACAACTTGATCAACGGAGCGAACGAACCAAAGCTCCGACTCGTACAGGAACTTGCGGCCTACTTCGGAGTCGACCTCGAGTACTTCGGCAACAGCCGGCGGGCGCGTGAGCTCCAGGAGCAGTACGCCCTCCTCGCCAAACTGTCGGCCCACGGAGTTCGCGACGTCGCACTCCGGGCGAGCACCCTTTCGCCCGACGCCCTCTCCAACGTGCGCGCGTTCATCGACTTCCAGGCCAGCAGGGAGACGGCCAACGATCACACGTCCGAGTGACATGCGTTGGAGGTGTCAAGCCGCGCGGCGCCGATCTGCCACCATCGGGGCCAGTTGATCACCAACGGGCTGGGAGGACCGTCGTGACAGCTTCGCTCGTCAGCGCGGCCACCGCTGCCAGGATGGCAAAATCTCCCGCCGACGAGATCGAGGATGGCCGATGCAGGTAGAGCAACTCGAAGTCGAGTGCGATGGTGCACTCCTCTACGTCGAATCCCGAGGACAGGGCACGCCCGTCCTGCTCATCCAGGGCGGCATCAGCGAAGCCGGGGCAACCGAGCAACTCGCAACCGCCTTGGCCGACCGCTTCTGCGTTATCTCCTACGACCGGCGAGGCCTTTCGCGGAGTACCACCTCGTCCGAATCGGATCCCGTCACGATGGCCCGTCACGCCGCCGACGCCGGCGCGGTACTTGCGGCGTCCACCTCGGAGCCCACGCACGTCGTCGGCGCCAGCATTGGCGCGCTGATCGGGCTCCATCTGGTCGCCTTGGAGCCACATCGCGTGGCGACGCTGGTGGCCCACGAGCCGCCGATGAGCGCGGTCGTGCTCGATCCGGTACGAGAGGCCGCGTTGGACCAAGTCGCGGCGACGGCCCAAGAGGATGTCCTAGCCGCGATCCGCCAGATGGGATCGCTGACGGGCGCGCGCGACTCGATGGAAGACGGCGCTCGGCCCGCACCACCGGCGGGTGACCTGATGGCAAACCTCCAGCACTTCTTCGAACGCGACTTCCCCGCTGTCCGGAGGTCCGCCCTGGTGGCCGAAGACCTCGCCGACTCGGCGAAGTCGACGAACATCATTCTCACCGGCGGCGATCTTTCACGAGGCCAATGGGAGTACCGCTGCGCCGAGCAGTTCGCAAGCGATCTGGGCGTCCCGTTCGCCGAGCTGCCCGGGGGCCACAACGGGTTGGTCAGCCACCCGACCGCGACCGCGGCGGCGATCACGAGAATCCTCGATCGAGTTGCGCTCGCGTCGTAGTCCTCGCGAGGGCGCTTGGCGCAACGATCTGCAGCTGCGCCGAGGGGTGAAGAAGCTTCTCCGCGACCTGGACGTCGACACGCCGCTCGACGTCCGCGACCTGTGCCGGAAGCTCGCCGACCACCGCGGGCGGCCGATAGAGCTCGTGCCGTATCCGCTGCCGGCCCCAGGCGCGTTCGGGCTATGGATCGCCTTCGCGGGCGCCGACCGGATCCTGTACCAGCAGCACACCACGACCGCCCACCAGGACCACATCATCCTGCACGAGGTCGGGCACATGATCAGTGGTCACAGCACAGAGGGCGGCGCGACCGACCTCGCCGCCCTGTTTCCCGACATCCCGGCCGAAGTCGTCAGGGACGCTCTGCGCCGCGACGGCTACAGCCTCGTCGCGGAACGCGAGGCCGAAATGGTGGCCACGGTCATCAAGGAGTGGGCGACCTTGCTGGAGGCCCTGAAGTTCTCGCCAGCCCAGACGAGCAGGGCCGGCCGACAACTGCACGGAGCCTTCGACGACCACCAGGGCTGGCTGTGATGAGCCTGCCCAACCTCGCGATGTGGGGTGCGGCCGCGGGCGCTTCCAGCTGGAAGATCTCCCAGCTGGTCCGCGTTCCAGCCGACCGCGGCCTTCAAGTGATCACCGCATGCACCTTTCTGGTCTTCCTCGCATTGACCGCCCAGCTCGCGGCAGATCCCGGCTCCGCGCTGCCGGCATCCTCGGGCCAGCTGCCAAAGCTGTTCCAGAACGTCGTGCTGACGTTCTTCTTCTCCCTGCTGATCGTCCTGCTGGAGTCCATAGTGGATTCTCGTGACGTTGCGTCGCGGGGCCTGATCGAGATGGCGATCGCATTGGTCGCCAGCTGCGGACTGGCAGCCACTTTCGTCCTCGCCGACAAGAACCCCGGCAGCTTCGGCTACGAGGCGGCCGGTTCGGCGACGATGCAACTGCTCTTCTACCTGGTCGGCAACGCCTACATGGCCTACGCCACGGCACGCGGCGCTGCCCTGACCTGGCGGGCCGGAGACCAAGCCCAGTCGCGAGTACGGCTCAGTTTGCGCGTCGCGAGTGCGGGCCTTGTCATCTGCTGCTTGGGAACACATCTACCTCGGATCGCTTCGACCGCCAGCCGACTGGTACTTCGGCAGGACGTTGTTCCAGGCACTGACATCTGGACCTCTCCCTTCCTGGCTCTGGGCATCTCCATCTTCTTCTTCGGCGTCGCCTACCCCGGTGTTCGCGCAGGGATCGTGAAGGTTCGATTGTGGGTCGTGGATCGCAAGCACTACCGCCAGCTCAGGCCGTTGTGGGCTGCCTTGTCCCAGGCCTTTCCGGACATCACGTTGCTGCCGAAGACATCGCAAGCACGCGAGGCTTTCCGCGTGCGCCGTATGCGGTTGCACTTCTACCGGCGAGCGATCGAATGCAGGGACGGCTTGGTCTGTCTGAGCCCCTATCTCGAACCGGACGAGGCCAGTGACGGCGCATCGACGTTGTCCGCGGAACGGCTACATGAGGGCCTTCTCCGAAGCAACGAAGGCGAGCCTCGGACTGGCGTACACATCGTCGCCCGACCGGCGGATCCTGGCATGGACGCGGACCTGAAGGAGCTCCTCGCGCTTTCGCAAGGCCTGCGTGAACACTGACTCGAGCCTCATCGACCGGGTGAAAGACTTCGCGCGGTTGCTTCCGACGGAAAGGCACACCATGCCGGTAAAGGCGGTCGTTCTCGACATCGGAGAGACCGTGCTCGACGACACGCGTGAGTGGCACGCCTGGGCCGATTGGATCGGCGTCAGCCGACACACCTTCTCGACTGTGCTCGGCGCCGTCACCGCCACGGGCCGGGACAACGCCGAAACATTCCAGTACTTCAGACCGGGCTTCGACGTCGCCGCTGAACGCCTGCTTCGTGAGGAAGTCGGCCACGGAGAGCAGATCGACGAATCCGACCTCTACCCTGACGCCCGCCCCGCGCTCGCCGAGCTTCAGAGGAGCGGAATCTGGCTCGGTCTCGCCGGCAACCAAAGCGCGAAAGCCGGTGACCAGATCCGCCGGCTAAACCTCCCTGTCGACGCCGTCGCGACGTCGGCCGACTGGGAGGTGGCGAAGCCGGATCCGGCATTCTTCCAGCGTGTCGTCGAGCTGGCCGGCGTGCCGCGGAGCGAACTGCTGTACGTCGGCGACCATCGCGACAACGACGTCATCGCCGGCCACATCGCCGGGTTGTGCACCGCGCTGATCCGCCGCGGACCCTGGTCATCGACTCTCTAGCCGAGCTGCCGAGGTTGATCGCGAGAACGTGACCTCAACGAACCGTGCTCCATACCCGACAACGCGCGCACCCCACGGAAGGGGTTCACCGCGCGAACAGTGCTCGGGCGCGCGTCTTGTCGAACGGCCTCGCTCAAGATATCGGGCACGTTCATGAGTCAAGTCGAGACAGCTCCGGCAAGCCGTCGGGAGATCCGCTGACCTCCTCGTCGAGGACGTGGAGTTCGAAGCGCGCGGAGTCATAGCCGCCCGCCTCCCACGCAAGGTCGCTGTGGCCGAAACGCCACTCGAGGCCAGTCGCCCGTTCCCTCAGCAACCACGCCACAACGACCACCTCCCGGCTTCACGATCCGACATCGACGTGGCGAACCTACCAGAGACTTAGAACATGTGTTCGACCACCGGTCTAACTTGCAACCCAAGACGCTCGGTCTGCTTGCCGCAGGGATCCAACGCGCCGTTGTAGCTCGGCCGCCGCGCCGTCATCACCGAGTGCAGCGCGTCGAAGGAAACTGCCGAGCGTGTGCAGGTCGCGGATTCCCACCAAAGTGTCGATGCCGTCCCAGCCACGGAGGTCGTAGCCGTAAGCCGCGGCGAAAGCATCCAGCTCAGCGGTCGAGCGACCGAATCGAAGTCCGCCCTGGACGGTGTTGGCGAGATCGAGTTCGCGAGGACCCCAAGCCGGCTCGTCCCAGTCACCGAGCACCACGTCCTCGCCATCCCACAGGGTGTTTCCGGGGTAGGCGTCACCGTGGATCAGCCCGATTCCGAGCGGGAAGGTCAGCCGACCGAAGTCCTCAAGCAGGCGGGCGCGTTCCTCGACGAGCCACCGCCGGTCGTCTTCCGACAGGGTCGTGTCGGCCGTGACGACGTCCCAGAACGAGGACAGCGGCGCCGCGGGCGGCAGTTCGATGGGCGGCGCGGGCAGGTGATGCAGCCGACGGAGCAGGCCGCCGAGGTGCCCAGCGCCGGGAACGCGACGGTCACTCTGGGGGTAGAAGCGCCAGAACGTGACCACGTGGTCGGCGAACTCGACAGGCTGCTCGACCTCAGCCGGCCGCGTGCACGGAAAACCGTGCTCAATCAGCCAGAGGGTCAGCTGAACCGCTCGATCCGCGCGATCCCGCGTCGCCTTCGGGGCGACCTTGACGACGACACCGTTGCCACCGGCCGACGGCAGCAGGTAGACGTCATTGGCGTGGTTACGCAGGGGCGTCACACCGGCGAGGTCAAGACCCGCACGACCGCAGGCGACGTCGAGCACTTTCTGGAGAACGAGGTCAGGCACATCCCGATGGTAGGGCGCGGGGGCTACCGACGAGATAGCCGGTGAGGCTGTCCGCCAGCTCGCCGGCGGCGCGGTGTTGCCGACCGGCGAGCTTCCTTGCCCGATCACGGAGCGAGGTCACCGCCTCGTCGAGCTGGCTGATGCGCTCCGCCGAGGGCAGGCCGAGAATCTGCGTGACCGACGCGGCCGCGCCCACGAGGTTGTCCTGGCCAAGGCACGCGTGCGCGTGGTCCAGGCGCGCCAGGGCCAAGTCTCCGTACGAGCGCTCCTCCGGCAGACCCTCTTCGTAGGAACGGATCGCCTGCGCGGAGAACCGCTCCGCGTTGTCGTGATCACCGAGCAGTGCGTAGGTCCCGCCGACGTAGTAGACCTTTTTGTTCATGGGGAAGGACAGCAGCCCACCGAAGTCCTCCACCGAGTCCGCGGAGGTGAATCCTCGCTCCGGGGGCTCGTCGAGCCGGGCGAGCAGCTCACGCGCCACGTCGGGTCGCCGCGCGCGTGCCGCAGAACGCGCGGCGATCGCCAACAGCCGGCGACGCGTCTGGGGTCCGGCGTTGTACTGCAGCCCCTTGAGAGCGTCGGCCACCGCAACGCCCGGCTGCCGCGACCATTCGTGGAACAGCGCTGAAGAACCACATGCCCATGCGCGCAGCGCGGTACTGTCCACCGCGGTCGCCAACGTCGCTGCGGCTCGGAGATGTTTCAGCGCAGCGCCGTGGTCGCCCAGGTTCTGACTCGCATGGGCAAGGAGAATCGACGTAACCCCGGCGAGGAACATCAAGTCGTGTGTCTGGCTGGGCCGCTGCGGCGTCCGCAGCGCCTGCGTCAAAGTGTTCTGAACATGCCGCAAGTCCGCGAATACACCGGGCAACGGCGCATGAACGTACTCGACAGCCAGGCGACCCAGCTCAGCACGCTGATAGTCGATCAAGTCCGCATCCGAGCCCAGCGCGGCGACATCGTTGGCCAACTGCTCGGCCTGCGTAGCCGAATCGACCACCTGCATCCGCGGATCGCCCGCCGTCTCCCCGTACGAACCCGCCCTGGTCTGCGGCACTTCACCCAGCCGCCGGTGGAACTGCGCTCGCACGACCGGCGACGCTTTCGTCAACGCCACCGCCAGCAAGTCTTGTGCCTCGCGTCCCGGATTTCTCGGGTTGGTCTTACGATTCCATTTGGCGACTGTAGACCGGGACAGCCCCAGGTATTCCGCGAACTCGGCGAGGGTGTACCCCATGGCCGCGCATAATGCGGCCGCGCGCTGGGCTGTCCAGTTCTCCATCACCATTCTCCCATCAACGGCTATCGATCAGTGTGAACGATTCGTCCGCCGCAGGCAACGGGGGGACCTCGAAGGGGCCCCGGTTGTGCCCACCCAGGCCCACCCCGGCCCATTTCCCGCTTCCCTCCCCTCAAACCGTTGATCACGCTGTAGGACATGGACAGCACTGAACGGGGCGAAGAGAACGGATGGCCTTCCGACGTATACCTGCAATGCGCGGAGCATGTCGAATACGTGCGCCTCTGCCGCGTCCTGAACGGACTCCGCCGACTGTCCTTTTCAGACACAATCAGTCCCTCGACCGGCACTTCTGTGCCCCGCGACACCGCCAAGCTCATCGACGCGATCAAGGCGACACAGTGGCGGATCGGACTTCTCGCCGTTCAGCTGCAGGACGGAACCGCGACTTCGGACGAGGAGCACCGAGTCTCCGGCCAGGTCGAAGAACTGCTGGACCTTCTCCAATCTCACGCCACCGACGTCAAAACAGGTGTCATCCCGACTCCGCGGCAGTTCCTTTTCACAGAACGGCGTTCAGCATGACCGATGGACCTTCACATTGGCCCGGCTTCTACGTACTGGGCAGCGCACTTCGAGAGCGCCGCACGAGCCGCGGCGTGAGCCTCCGCCAGTTGGCCGCCAAACTGGGATTCAGTCCGTCCGCCCTCTCCGGCTGGGAAACCGGAGAGCGGGCGATCGAACCCGGGCAGCTCGGCTGGATTCTCGGCTACCTGCAGGTGGAGCCCGCCGAACGCCAGCTCTTGACGCACCTTCACCGGCAATCCGAGCGCACAAGTTACATCGAGAGCCTGACGTCCGGCACACCCAGCCTGCAGGAAGTGTACGAGCAGCACGCGCTTCGCACGTTCCAATGGGCCCCGCACGTCGTGCCGGACCTTCTGCAGACGGCCGAGTACGCCCACGCGGTCCTGGGACGCGTCGCTCCGGCGGACGACGTCGACCAGGAGATCCTGACGCGGCAGGTCCGGCAGCTCGACCGAGATCCGCGACACCGGCACACCGTCCTGCTGGGCGCGGCAGCGGTGAATCACGAACTCGTTCCGCCGGAGGTACAACGCGCCCAGCTCCGGCACATCACCGCGCTCGCCGACCTTGGCCTGGTGAAGGCAGGCGTGGTCCGGGAAAACCTGGGCCCGGCCGGACCGACCGCGCCCTTTGTCGTCTACCAGACCGCGGCCAAGACCTTCACTGTCGTCCTGCGACACGAGCACGCAGCCGTCTACCTGTCCGATTTGGACACAGTGCGGCGCTATCGTTCCACCTTCGCGACTCTACAAAAAAGGACCGTTGACTACGGAGAGTTGGTCGACGCATGTTGAGCGCGCGAAGCTGCCGGTGCAAGCAAGGAATGAAGCCTTTGCAAGGCAGCTCGTCCGCTGGCCCGGGCCGACTCCAAGCCGGTTTTCCGGGCGGCTCGGATCGCCCGTTGCAGCTGGTGCGGAAGACGACGCCGCTCTGCGGTCGCAATAGCCGCGATGAGCGCCTCCTCCGCACCCACGCGTTCGCCACCGGCGGCAAGTATCTCGCCCGTGGTCACGCGTTCGATCACGCGCCACTGCGGCGCGGCCGGGTCACCGGCAGTGCGATCGAGGACCGCCAGCGCATCGTTGACGCGACCGAGCGCAAGCAGCCCGCGTGCGTGAATTTCCCGCAGCGTGAAGGGATTGAGAAGTATCTCGTGCCCCGACGCGGTTTCCATCCGGGTGCGGCATTCGTCGATCGCGGTGGCGAACCGGTCGGGCAGGCCGGCCTCCCCTGCGGCGCGGGCCAGCAGCGCGAAGGCGGCTCCACGCCCGCCGTCGTCGACGGCGACGGCTGCCGCGCTCTCCAGACGTGCCACCGCGGCTTGCAGCCGACCGGCTTTGCGCAGCTCGTTGCCGTGCATTCGCAGGGTTCCGGCCAAAAACTCCGCGTCGTCGAGGTGGCGAGCCAGGACGAGCGCTTTTCCGGTCCACGCGGCCGCGCCGGTCAGCCGCTCTTCGGGCAGCACGGTTCCGAGGGAAACGCCGAGCGAAAGACGTGCGGATGCGAGCAACAGCAGTGTGTCGCGCTCGAGACGCCCTTCAGCGGCGCGCGCTTCAAGCCGGGCAACGAGTGGCCACAGCTCGTTGACAGCCTCGACGACGCGGCCGGACTGGCGAGCGACCTCGGCCAGCCGGACGACGCTGTCACCGAACTGGATCAGCGTGGCGAAGTCGGCGTCGTCAGGGTCGGTGACACCGAGAAAGTGGTACGGCAGGCCCAGAGCGCGGGCGATGTGCCGGCGCCCGGCGACGTCACCGGGGGTGCGTTTGCGTGTCTCGATCATGGCGACGTACGACTTGTCGTACGCGAGCAGCGCAGCCAGCGCCTCCTGGCTCAGGCCGTTCGCGACCCGGTAGGCACGCAGGATGGTCGCCAGGTCGCGCGAGGCGAGCGCGGTAGCTGCGGTGCGGTCGGACCACATCCAGACCGCGGGCGCCAGCCGCGCCGGGCGTGGGGACAGCGCGGTGCCGGCGCGGCAGGTCGGGCACACGGCGTCGTGGGCGAAGCGCCCGAGGTTCGCACCGCATCGCTCGCAGCCGGCCATGACGGTCTACCGCGTGGCGTGGAGAGCGCGGAGCCGCTCGAACCAGGAGGCGATCGAGCGCTTGTAGCCCTCGGGCATCCGCAGGCCGGCGACTTCGTCCTCACGGAACTCGCCGATCCGGCTGTGTTCGTGGCTGAGTACCGGCGCCGCATCCGAGGTCGAGGTGCAGCCGTAGGTCACGATGAACACGTCCTTGCGGGCCACTTCGATGTGGTAGACCCACGCGTCGATGATCTCGGCCGTCTCGATGGGCAGCCCGCTTTCCTCGGTGATCTCCCGGGCGACGCAGTCCTCCGGCTTTTCGCCTGGCTCGATGCGGCCGCCCGGCAGCTCCCATTCGTCGCGTTCGTTGTGCACCAGCAGCACCCGGTCGGCACGGACGAGCACGCCCTTGATCGACACCGGATACCCGGGTTCCGCCACCTGGACCGACCTCCCCACGCACGAACTCTGTCACTGACCGTAGCAGGGCGATCTCGTCCCGGCCCCCGCCCGCGGTTGACGATCTGTCAGTGGACGCGCCCGGCTCCGCACCGATCTGCTGAACGGACCAATCGGCGCGAAAGGGCACCGCGATGATCGCCACCACCTTGTCGGAGTGTCAGGTCGACGTCGGCGCAGCCGGCGGCGTCGGCGAGCTGGCGGCGGTGCTCGCGCACCACGGCGTCGCGCTGTTCACCCGGATACACG
Source organism: Amycolatopsis sp. FBCC-B4732 (assembly GCF_023008405.1). Taxonomy (NCBI): domain Bacteria; kingdom Bacillati; phylum Actinomycetota; class Actinomycetes; order Pseudonocardiales; family Pseudonocardiaceae; genus Amycolatopsis; species Amycolatopsis sp. FBCC-B4732. The sequence continues at coordinate 9,431,401 of NZ_CP095376.1, read as the reverse complement.
ACGAGGCGCACCTGCTGCAGCTGGCAGCTCGACTTGGGCGGCTGATGCCGCACCGGGACAGCAACGCCTCCGCCGTCACCGTGCTGACCGACCGCGGAGCGCCCCGGCCGGGTGCGGGCCTGGCCGGATTCACCCGCCACGCGCTGGCTCCGCACACCGACTGTTCCGATCGGCCGATCCCGCCCCTGGTGGTCACCATGAGCTGCGCCCGCACGGCCGGGCGCGGCGGCGACTTCGTCCTGGTGGACGGTCAGGCCGTCCACGACGAACTCGCCGCGACCGCACCGGACGCACTGGCCGACCTCTCAACGCGGCGCGGCGCGTACTTCGGAGGCGCAGCAGGCGTCGTCGGGAACGTGTTCGAGGTCGGCGCCGGCGGGCTGGTGGGCATGCGGCTCCGGCGTGACGAGCTTGCCCGATTCGCTCCGCAGACCCGGCGTCGGCTGGCCGTACTCGCCGAGGTCATCGACCGCCACACCATCACCATCCCGGCCGCTACCGGCTGCGGCTACGTGGTCAACAACCGCCGGTGGCTGCACGGCCGGACCGCGTTCACCGGCCGACGGGTGATGCACCGCGTCCTCGTCGATCCGCATCCGGCCTGGCGAATCCCCGCCGGGTTCAGGCCTAACGCCACGGAGATCGCGTGATGTCCGCCATCGCCGTGCCGTGCTGGGCGTTCGGACCGGAGGCCCAGCAGATCCACACATCGATTGCCGCCGTCGAGACCTTGCGCTCGACCGAACGCCAAAGGACCAAACGATGACCGTCCGCCCGATCGCCGTCGACGAGCAGGCCGCGAGCTGCTACTTCCGCACCACCGTCGACACCCCCTACCGCAAGGCGCTCGTCCAGATCACCGAGCGGTGCAACCTGCGCTGCGCGCACTGCTTCGTCTCCGCGACCAAGCACGGCAAGGACATGCCACTGACCGAGATCGCGAAGAAGGTCGTCCCCCGCCTGGCCGACGCCCGCGTCCGGCGAGTGACGCTGACCGGCGGCGAGCCGACCGTCCACCCGGACTTCCTCGGCATCGTGCACGCCTTCCGCAACGCCGGCATCGACGTCGGCATCTGCACGAACGCCACCCAGCTCGACGACACGCTCATCCGGCAGCTCGCCACGGCCGGAGTCCACGTCAACGTCTCGCTCGACGGGTTCGCCGCCGAGTCCCACGGCCGCTTCCGCGGCGACCGCGGCTCCTTCGACGTCACCGTCGCCAACACCCGCAAGCTCGCGGCAGCCGGGCTGCTGCAGGGCCTGCTGTGCACCCCGAACTCCCTAGCCGCCAACGACGAATACGTCCGGCTGTGCGAGTTCGCCCGCGACAACGGCGCCCGCTACGTCCTGCTCAACCCGCTCGGCAGCATGGGCCGCGGCGTGACATCCCAACGCAGGCTGGCCAAGACGGCCATGCACATGCAGGAGATCTTCGAGCTGACCGCACCGTTCGACGGCCCGGACCTCGACGTCGCCCACATCCGCTTCCCCAACACCGGCCGCAAACCCCTCGCCGGGTGCGAAGCCGGAACGATCATCTACGTTTTCACCCCGGGCGAGGTCACCGTCTGCCCCTACCTCGTTTTCGCCGCACGCACCCCCATCTCGCGGCACCCCGACACCGACTTCATCGTCGGCAACATCTTCACCGACCGCGACCTCGCCGCCCGCCTCGACGCCTACCGCTTCCACGACCGGTTCAAGGTCGGTGCGAACCCGACCTGCTTCCATTGCGATCTCGAGCCCGCCTGCGGCAAGGGCTGCCCGGCCGCGGTCGTCGCCAACGGTAAACGCATCGGCGACATCGACACCGAGCAGTGCCCCGTCACCGCCGACGACCAGCACCGGCTCCTGCCTTTGGACGTCGCGTGAGCGCGCGGCTGCCCGGCAAGCTGGTGACCTTCGAAGGCCCTGGCGGGGTCGGGAAGACCACGATCGCCACGCTGGTCGCCGACCTGCTCACCGCCGACGGCGTCGACGTCCACCCCGCCATCCAGCCATCGCGCGGGCCGCTGGGTGAGCTGGCCCGCCACGGCACCGACACCTACCAGGACATGGCCCTGGCCTGCCTCTGCGCCGCCGACCGCCACCACCAGCTGACCACCGAGATCCTCCCCGCCCTCGCCGAGGGCAAGATCGTGCTCTGCGACCGGTACGTCGCCTCGTCGCTGGTCCTGCAAAGCATGGACGACATCCCACTCGACGTCGTCTGGGCGCTCAACCACGGCGTCTACCAACCTGACCTCGTGGTGGCCCTCAGCGCGGCCCCCGGCGACATCGAAGGCCGCCTGCGGGCCCGCGGCGGGCACAGCCGTTTCGAGCGCGCACCGGGCAGCAGCTTCCGGGAGACCTACGGCTACCTGGCCGCCACGACGTTCCTGCACGAGCAGGGCTGGCCCGTCCAGGTTGTCGACTGCGCCGACGACCCGCAGACAACGGCTGGCACGATCGTCGATCTGATCCACCGCACCCTCACGGAGAGCCCGGCATGCCCCTGACCGTCCTCACCCTCAACATCGGCAACCCCGCCCTCGAACGGGCCCGCCGCCAACGCGACTGGCTCGCCCACCGCACCGAGGACGTCTTCGTACTCACCGAAACCGGCTCCGGCCCCGGCACCCACCTCATCGCCGAGTCCTACCGCGACGCCGGCTGGTCGGTCACCTACCCCGAACACGCCGACAAGGAACGCGGCGTCATGCTGCTGTCCAAACCGGAGTCCACAGTGGACCCCATCGGCGCGGCGATGACCTACCTGTCCGCCCGGCTGGCCGGCATCGTCGTGCACACCGATCGCGGCCCGGTGCGCGTCCTGGGCGCCTACGTCCCTTCCCGCGACGCCACCGAGGCGAAGACCACCCGCAAGCGAGAATGGATCGACGCCTTCCACCACGCCTACGACGCCACCGCCGACGACACCCCTGTCCTTCTTCTGGGTGATCTCAACGTCCTCGAACCTGGACACGTGCCGCCGCATCGCGGGCAGTTCGCGCCGTTCGAGACCGCGTTCTACACCGAGCTGACCCAGCGCCACGGCCTCACCGACGTTTTCCGCGCGCTGCACCCGACCGCGGTCGAGCACAGCTGGGCCCGCCGCGCCGAGCTCGGCTACCGCTACGACCACGCCCACGCCTCGACCCCGCTGGTCGAGCACCTGGAGGACTGCTCGTACGTCCACGACACCCGCGCCGGCGACCCGGCTCTCACCGATCATTCGGGACTCGCCGTCGCGCTGACGCTGACCGCGACCGCGCCGCTGATAACGTCCGACCCGGCCGCGGACCGCGAGGCAACGCTCTTCTGAACCTGGCTGCTCGTGCCCGGCCGCCACCGAGCCGCCGAGCACGAGGACCCACAGGATGATCATCGCCAGCGAACCGGCTCTGCGGGTCGGCGCACGCATCCTGCTGCTCAACCGCGACGACGAAGTCCTGCTCATTCACGCCCGCGACCCCGACGCCCCAGCCCATCGCTGGTGGGAGCTGCCTGGCGGCGGCCAGGAACCCGGCGAGAAGCTCGAGGACACCGCCCGCCGCGAGATCGCCGAAGAGACCGGGCTCGTCCTCGACAAGATCGGTCGCAAGCTCTGGACCCGCGAAAGCCGGTTCAGCTACCGCGGCCGCGAGCACCACCGTCTCGATCACGTCTACCTCGCCCGCACCGACGACACGGCACCGCGGATCGCCACCCGGTACTCGACCAATGAGCGGGCAGGTCTCATCGAGCGCCGTTGGTGGCCGGCCGCCGTTGTCTCGGAGTGCCGCGACAAGCTTCTGCCGGCCGAGCTGCCAGACCTCCTGCTAGTTCTGCTCGACGGCCGCTTCCCGGCGGCTCCGCTGGCCCTCACTGCCTGAGATCCGCGGCGCCGGTGTGGACGCGCGGCGCCCCGGTGCGGCGCATCGCGATGCGAGCGCGGAACGACTGAGCCGCTGGACCGCTGGGCAGTGGCGCCGTCCACCTGTAGGTCGGAGCGCGAGCAACCGCGGCCGCCACAAGCGTGCGCCCATAGCCAAGGCGGCGGTGCTCAGCAGCGACATGAACGTAGTAGAGGGTCGCCGTCCGGAAGGAAACGCAGATCGAGACGGCTGCGGTGGCGACCTCGCACCCGTCGAGCCGAAGTTCGACCCGACCGCCGAGCGACCCCGCGACGGGCTGGTAGACAACCACGACCAGCCTGTCACCGGGAGCTGTCTCCGGGGTGTACTGGGTCGCGACGTCGAGCTGCGCCCATTCGGCGAGGCGACGCTCAGAAGGTTCGAGGCCTTCTTGCGCGCGGCAGACTTCGCACAGCGTGCCGTGCAGCTTGTAACGGTGGCTGTAGGCGCGAGCTTGTCGTACAGGTCGAGGTCGAGCCGGTGGCCACGCAGGCAGATGGCTCGCTTGCCCGCACCCGGCCGGACCGGGATGAGCCTGCCGAACTCGCCTCGGGTGCCCGACCGCACGCTGCTGCCCGACTGGTCACCGATCATCGGCCAGGCCGAGGTGGCCCGGGCACGGACCGACTCGACCGCAACGTCCCCGAGCTGCCGGTCAATCGTCGCGCCGAAAGCGCCGGCCCGGCAGCAACGGGGCCGCCAGGCGGTGGCAGCTGCAGCGCGAGAGTCTGTGGCCGTGCCGTGCCGCGGCGCCGCGGCCACGGCTCGTCACGACGACGTCGCGGAACTTCAGATGACCGAACCCGTCGTCCGTAGCGCCGCGCCACCGCCGCTTCGAGACTCGCAGTTTCCACATCGGCTCCGGCCCACGTACCGATGGTCAGCAGGACGGCGCCTAGATTGCGGACGCGTCCGGTCAGCCGACGGGCGACCTGCGGCTGGATGCCGCGGGCGGCAGCAGAGCCGAGCACCACCAGGTCGAACCCGTCGATCAGCGCCAAGACGACCGCGACGACCTCAGCACCAGGGTCGGGGACCAGCGCGAGCCGACCGAGATCGACGCCCAGTTCAGCGGCCGCGACGGCACCAAGGTTCACTATGCCCGCGATCGAGGCAACTACCCCTAGGGGGTATATAAGTCCTATCGGTCACAAAGCCGGCCAACACTGCCATCACCCGGCAGGGCTCGAACTACCCCCCGCTCGGGCGTGTCGCGCCCAAGCACAACCGCGCGGGTTCACCATGACGACATGGACGACGTACTCCTGTTCTGGCAGGGCGACCTCGATGACGCGCTCCGGCAGACCGCCCAGGCCATGGCAGAGCACTTGCAGAACTGGAACGCGGACGACCTGCTGAAGACCCCCGTCGACGACGTCATCGCCCGACTGATCGACATGGGGTCGGTGCGCTGCCCCACGCTGCTCATCGATCAAGCCTGGATGCCCGAGCCTGCCGAAGTGCACGAGAACTTCGAGCAATTCGGCCGGCGCTACACCCGACGGATGACTCGATTGACCCTCGTCGTTCCCTATGACGGCGAGAAGATCATCTTTACTCTGCGCGCCAACCGTTACACGGCCAACCCGCCACGGGTGCTGCAATTGCGCGACGGCGAGGTCCGTCTCGCCCTCGATGGATCACCTGGCGACGCCGCCCAGGTCAAGTCAGCGCTCGACCAGCAGATTGCCAAACTCGAGGAGCACCTGACCTGGTCGCGCACACAAATCGACCAGCACAACCAGCGGATCGAGGCCGAAGTACCGACATTGGTGACTAAGCGGCGCGAAGAGCAGCTGGCCGTCCGCAACCTGCAGGCGGAGATCGGATTCCCGATCCGGCGCCGGCCCGACGCGGACACCTACGGCGTTCCGATGCGGCGCCGAGCGGTCCGCCCGGAACCAGCACCGCGAGGCGGCCGGGCACCCTTCAGACCCGAACCCGCGATGACGGACGACGACTACCAGGCCGCACTGCGTGTCCTCCGGAACCAGCGGAACGCGCTGGAGCGAACGCCGTCGGTCGCCGCCAAGCTCAAGGAAGAGGAAATCCGCGACCTTCTCCTGGTCGGCCTCAACGCACAGTTCGAAGGCGCCGTGGGCGGAGAGCTGTTCAACGGCGAAGGCAAGACGGACATCCTCATCCGCGTCGACGACCGGAACATCTTCATCGGTGAATGCAAGGTGTGGTCCGGCCCGAAGACGATGGACGACGCGCTCGGTCAGCTCTTCGGCTACCTCGTCTGGCGGGACACCAAGGCGGCGATCCTCCTGTTCATCCGGAACAAGGACGTCACGGCCGTCATCGAGAAAGCCGTCCAGAAGATCGAGGAACACCCGAACCACAAACGGACCGGCCCGCAGCGCGGCGACGAGCAGATCGACTTCACGATGCACGCTCAGGACGATCCCGATCGCGAGATCCATCTGGCCTTGATCCCGTTCGCCCTCCGGACGAGGTCGGACGAAAGCCGGAAACACAACAGCTAGCCCTGCACCTGGTGACCGTCGAGCAGGTCGTTTGGCACTGGACAGACCTGCACTCCGGATGCGCTGATTTCGTGACGCCTCCAGCCCAGCGCCTGCCGACCACGGTCCGCGCGCTGCGCGGGGTGGTCCTCGGTGGCGTGATTGCCGGGCTGGGCGTGTCGGCGCACGTGCTGGGCGGCGGCGAGCTGCCGGACACCGCGCTGACGTTCGTGGTCGCCGGCCTCGCGAGCTGAGCCGGCACGGCCTACGCCGACCGTCGCCGAGTCCCCGTTGCGACGATCGCCGTGCTCGCGGTGGGCCAGCTGCTCCTGCACATCGTCCTCGTCCTGCCTCCGAGCTTGCTCGGCGGCAGGACCGACGGTTTGGCCGGCACGAACCCTCGGCTTGATGATCGCCGGTCACGTGGGAGTCGTGCTGATCGTGGGCCTGCTCTTGGCCCGCGCCGATGCGGCAGTTTTGGCCGTCTTCGAAGTCGTCGTCACCGCCCTGCGCAGGGTGCTGACGTCTCTACCGGCAAAGGCTCCGAGGTGGGTCTCGGTGGTCAGCAACCGCTCGGCGAACACCGCGACCGACGTTCTCCTGCGCCGCACCCGCGCCCGCCGCGGACCTCCGCTCACTGCCTGAAGACCCTTGCCGCCCGGCTGGCCGCCGGGACATCTCGCACGCGGTTCTCGGCCGCGTATGTCTTCCGATAACAGCGAAAAGGTTTGCTCATGCCCGAAAACAGCCCCTCGCGCCTCGCCCGAAACTCCCTGCCGCCACGAAGCGGTTCGCACGAGACGCCGAGGAGTTCGCCCAGCGTGCCCTCGCCACCATCGGCGTCAAGCAGGCTGAAACCAGAGATTTCCGCGGACGCCCAGGCTTAATGGCGCCACCCTTCCGGCGAAAAATGGGAAGGGAACTCCCGCTGGCAGGACGCCTCGGTCTTCCACGGCAGTGACTTGTGGACGCGGATCGGCGGCGAGCACCTGGCCCTGTTCGAATCCGGGCGCCCGCATGGCCGGCTTCACCCGGCCCTGGAAGCGAGTCCTCGAGTGGGGCTGCGGCGGCGGAGCCAACGTCGTGCACTTCGCCCCGCGTACCGAGGAGTTCGTCGGCGTCGACATCTCGGTTGAGACGCTGCAGGAGTGCGAGAAGCAGGTCGCGGCCGTGTGCGGAACACCGTTCCGGCCGATCGCGATCGACGTCGCCCAGCCCGAGACGGCCGTGGCCCAGGTAGAAGGCTGGTGCGACATGTTCCTGTCGTTCTACGTCTTCGAGCTGATCCCCCACCGGAGTACGGCGAGCGGCTGCTCCGGATCGCGGCCGAGGTGCTCGCCCCGGGCGGCCTGGCGCTGATCCAGATCAAGTACGACGCCGGACGCTGGTGGACCAAGCCGAGGCGTCGTGCCTACCGGTCCGGGCTCGCCGAGATGACCACCTACCCCATCGACGCCTTCTGGAAGCTGGCCGTTCGCTGCGGACTGACACCCCCAGGCCGTCCACCTCGTACCGAAGAACGAGCTCAACGAGCGATACGCGTATTTCTTCCTGCTGAGGCCCGAACTCGAACTCGCGTCTCGCCGAGGGGACGGCGACTGAGGCACATGGCTCGGCGGTGGAAGAATCGCGTTGAAGTGTCGAGGCCGTCACCGCTCAGGTTGTCGACAATGTGCCGCACCGCTTCAGGTAGGGCTGCACTTGGTGTGGCTCCCTGGCATGTATCAATCTGACCAACCGTGTCTCCACAGGGTCTCGAACGCGGAGTCAGAGGCACCATGCCTCGCCTGCCAGGAGCGCCGCCATGCCGAGCACTCGCACCACACAGCCACCCAGCACGGATTTCCCAGAATTTCGCGTCGATGTACAATTTATCGAAGGGAACACTGGAGAAGAACTGCAGAGAAAATTATTCTCGACTGTTCGAAGTCTACTACGTTGGGCCTCAATAGAAACCGGCGGCAGCACAGCAAACAGCAGGGAGGCGGCATAGTGGTGGACGACGGTCTTTCTTTCGCTTCAGGTCCATCCGGGCTCTCGGATTACGCAGTATCACCACTCGGGATGCCGACAGCCCTCCTACGCGGCGAAGTGCGAGTTGCCTTTCTTGGGCGAACTTCCACCGAGGACCAGCAGGACCCACGTCAGTCTTTGATACGCCAGCTCGGCAACTGCAAAGCCACTATTCCGGCCTCCTGGGTCATTGTCACTCACTTCTACGACGTCGAGTCGGGCCGGATGGAACTGGACCGCCGCGGTCAAGGTTCCGGCTACGAACGCTTCGACGTCCCGATTGCCCGTGACGGCGGCATCGCTGACCTTCTGATCGAAAGCAGGAGGCCGGACCGCCGATTCGATGTGGTCATCTGCGAGAGCATCTCTCGCGTAGCACGGCGCGCCTTCGAAGGCCTGTCGATCGAACGGGCTCTCGAGCAGGCAGACGCTCCGCTCTTCGCCTCCAACGAGCCGATCACGCTCTCCGGCAGCCGCGCCCAGCGAATCCTGCAGCGGCGCATCAACCAGTCCGTCGCCGAGTACGAGGTCCTCAACACCTTGGAGCAGTCCTGGGGCGGGTTGTGCACCCACGTCCGCGACGGCTGGAACATCGGCAAACCGCCCTACGGGTACCGCGCCAAGACCTACCGGCACCCCAACCCGACCAAGGCCGCCAAAGGACAGACGAAAACGCGTCTCGAGCCCGACGGGCGATGCGGTGAAACCGTCACCCACATCGCCGGCTGGCGCCACCACGAGAGCCTCGGCTACGACGCAATCGCGGACCGGCTGAACGAAGATCTCGAGAAATACCCGCCGCCAACACCGCCGAACCCGGACCGCGCCCGGGGGCACTGGGGCAAGACCAGCGTCTACGAGATCCTCTGCAACCCGAAGTACACCGGGTACCAGGTGTTCAACCGCCGGGCCAGCCGCTCACGGCACGGCAAGGTCAACGACCCCATGCTCTGGGTCTGGTCACCCGAGCCGGTCCACGAGCCGCTGATCCCGAAGTGGATGTACGACGAGATCGCTGCGGGCCGCCGGCCGCAGCGACGTGCCATTGAGGTCGGCCACCGGCTGAGCAAGCACCCCCAAGCCCGCAGGAAGTACCTGCTCCGCGGAATGGTGCTCTGCGACTGCGGCCGCCGCATGTTCGGCTGCCGACGCCGCGGCACCACCTCGTACTACCAGTGTAAACCCGACAAGAACAACAAGACGCAGACCAGCCACAGCGTCTACGTCCGCGAAGACGGCATCCTGGACGCCGTGACCAGCTTCTTCGCCGAGCGGATCTTCGGCGAAGACCGTCGCACAGCCCTGGCGACCGAGCTCAGCAGCATCGACGACACTGCCGATCGTCAGCGGCAAGCCGACGAAGACCGCCTGAAGCGGACCGTGGCGAACATCGAACGTCGCCAAGCTGCCGTCTTGCGCCAAGCCATGGACGGCGACCCGGACGACCCCTTCACCAAAGCCCTGCGGGCCACATACAACGAGCTCGACGCAGAGAAAGCGGCCACCCAGGCGGCGCTGGTCGCCAACGCGAAGACCACTGCGACCAACCGACCCGCGCTGGAGAATCTGGAACTGCTCGACGCACTGCCTTACTTGGCCGCCCACCTGCTAGAGGCCCCGGAGGACCTCCTACGACCACTCTTCGAGGTCACCCGGTTGCAGGTCCGGCTGCACGGTGCGGGGCGCCGCGCAACGATCAGCATCCACCTGCCTGCCGACCGGCTGACCGACGTCGCGGACGCGGCCAGCGGGCTGGCCAGGACAGACGACGAACGTGCGGATTGCGTTGGTGCCCCCGACGGGACTCGAACCCGCACTGAATCGATTTTAAGTCGACTGCCTCTGCCGATTGGGCTACGGGGGCACCACACACTCTAGGTCACGCGCTCAGTTCAGCGTCCACGACTGGTTCGCCGCCGCCGTGCAGGTCCAGATCTGCAGCGGGGTTCCGTCCGCTGAGCTGGGGCCCGTCGCGTCCAGGCACTTGCCCGACGCCGGGTTCACCAGCTGCGCACCCGAACGGGTCCACTGCTGGGCGCCCGTTCCGTTGCAGTCGTACAGCTGGACCCGGGTGCCGTTCGCCGTGCCTGCCGAGGCGACGTCCAAGCACTTGCCCAACGCGCGGAGGGTGCCCGCCGACGATGTCCACTGCTGTGCGTTCGTGCCGTTGCACGTGTACAGGTCCACCGCCGTCCCGTTCGCCGGCGACGCGCCCGCCACGTCGACGCACTTGCCGCCGTAGCCCGTGATCGTTCCGCCCGTGGACGGGGGCGGGGTGGTCGTGCCGCCGGTGATCGCGTTGAAGATGCGTGAGTACGCGTAGCCCGTTGCGCGGTCGTAGTCCTGGAGCTCCCAGAACGACAGTTCCGCGACGCCGTTCGCCGCGGCGAAGCTCTCCAGTTGCTGGGCGTCGGACTGGCTGAACTGGGCGCCGTCGTCGTTGCGGCCGGCGATCGGGGTCAGGCCCATCATCGCGTACGCCGCCGACGTCGAAATGCCGTACAGGCTCGCCAGCTGGGAGGCCGATGCGCGTGCTGCCGAGAGGGCGTCGCCCAGGACCGGCTGGCCGTCGTAGAAGTCCATCACCATCAGGTTGACCACGCTGACCTTGACGCCCTTGCTCTTCGCGTCGCGCAGCAGGTCGAGCTCGTTCGACGGGATGCCCGTCGGGTCGACCGCGAGGGTGTAGTCGACCTGGACCGCCGGGTTCTGCTGCTGCAACGCCGCCAGCGCCGAATTGCGGCGCTGGTTGGACGCCGTGTCGTTCAGGACGCCACCCTCGATGTCGAAGTCGAGGCGGGGCGTTCCGTAGGTGGTGACCACGTTCGCGTACGCCGCCGTCAGGCTCGCCGTGTTCGTGCAGGTCTGGGCCAGTTCACCGCCCTCCGCGCCGCCGAAGGACGGGATGACGTTGCCGCCCGCCGCCTGCAGGGAGCTGATCTGGGACTTGAACGAGCCGACGCCGGTGCCGTTCGCCTCCCAGACCGGCGTGCAGCCGGACTGCGGGGTCAGGAACGCCAGCGTGAAGAACTTCGTGCCGGTGGCGTTCATGTCGGCGGCCAGCTGGCCGGCGTCGGCGTCGCTGATCTGCAGGTACGGCGCCGCGTAGTGGGCCGGGAACGCCGGCCCGGCCGCGGCCGCGGTGGACGGGATCGCGACGACCGCGGCGCTCAGCGCCGCCGCGCCGAGAGCGGCTTTGGTACGGGAAAAGGGCATGGGAGCTCCAGGGGACCGTGAGGGGAGGGAGCCGGAGCGGACTTATTCCGCGTTGTGAAGAAAGGGTTTACCCGCTCACCGGCCCAGTTGTCCAGACCATGTCACTCACCGGCACACAACCGGTTTTTCCCGACAATCCGGCGAAATCCGCTGTTCCGGCGAAGAAGGCCGGAACAGCGGACACCGCTATTCCTCGGCGGCACCGGCCTCGAGCAACCCGGGACCGCGGTCGTCGCGGGGCCGGTTTTCCGAGCGACGTCGGCGTCGCTCCCGCTCGCGGCTGATCCAGTCGCGCCCCTCCGCGGAAACCGCTTCCAGGACGTGCAGGGCGCCGGAGATCCCGGACACCTCGAGCGCGATCCGCTGGAGCGCCGTCCCGCTCTCGAGGCTGGCGTCGGTCAGGCCGTCGAAGCTCTCCGCCACCACCGAAATCTGCTCACCGCTGATCAGGCTGAGCCGCAACGCGCGGCGCCGCAGGGATTCCGACTGCAGGAGCGTCGCCTGGTCCCCGTTGAGGATCTGGTAGCGCCAGCCGTCGGCGTACCGGACGCCCACTTCGGCCACCCGCGCGGCGGCGAGCGAGCTGTACTGGAACGACGTCCGCTGCTCGTTGTGCACGTTCCCGGTGAGGAAATCGAGTTCGACCTCGATTTCGCGCACGCCGCTCCCGGACAGCAGGAAGATCAGCACGACGTAGCGCGAGTACCGCATCGGACCGTGGATGAACCGCGCCCGCAGCGCGTTCGCCGCCCCTTCGGTCAGCACCACGTAGGTGACCAGATCCCGGTTGCTCAGGCCGGACCGGCGCAGCGCCTCGGTCGTCAGGAACGTCTTGTCCAGGTCGAGCCAGTCCGCCATCTCCGTGTCGTCCGGCCGGTCGCGCAGGACCGCGAGCCAGTCCGCGTAACCCTGCTCTTCTTCCGCGAGCAGCTGCTGTCCGCGCAGTTCCTCTTCGGCCCGGTGCCGCCGGTCCGCGACGATCTCCGTAACGCCCTTCAGCGCGAAGAACCCGCCCGCCGCCAGGAAGAGCGCGGCCACGGCGAAACCGTTCTGCCCGCCCACCATCGTGAGCGCGCCGACGATCGACGCGCCGATCCCGGCCCGGTGGACGGCGACCGCCGTGCCCGACGGCCGCAGCTCCTGCCGGTAGGCGAACAACGTCCCCGCGCGCCACTGCGCCGCCACCCGCTTGGCGTGCCAGCGGATGAGCCAGTCGACGGCGTTGGCCTCGACCTGCGCGTTGCCGTACAGGGCCACGAACCGCCATTTGTAGTACTCGCAGAGACCCCTGGTGTCGTTCAGCCAGCTGCCTTCGACGTGCGGGCGCGCGTCCCAGAAGCGTGCCTCCACCAGCTTGTGGATCTGCTGGACGAAGTCCGTCCGCACCCAGTGGCCCGGCGAGGCCGCGGCTTGGTACTGCAACGGGATCCCGTGTTCGCGATCGCGCTGGACGAGCCGGCGCAGCGCCACTTCCCGTTCCGCGCCACCCCAGAACGCGGCCGCGACACCGGCCGCGAAGATCAGCAGCGCCGGGATCGCGATCCCGGGACGACCGGTGCCGAAGCTGCCGAGGAACGTGATCAGGCCGAGCAGCAGGCCGAGGCCGCCGAGCACCGGCTTCGCCCACCCCGGCCGCGTCAGCGACGTCGCCGGGGTGGTGAAGTACCGCGGCGCCGCGGGGTCCGGCTCGAAGAACTTCCACGCCCTTCCCGCGCGGTCCGGCTGCAGCCGTTCCTCGCGGACGCGCTGCGCGTCCTCGGCGTTCAGGCTGTCCTGCAGCGCGCCGCCGAGGACCCCGCGGAGGTGCCGGGTGATCTCGCCCTGCCGCTCCCTGGGCAGGTCGCCGAAGTTCGAGCTCGCTTTCGCGAGGTCGGCGGAATCGAGCGTCTCCCCGATCTCCTGCCGCCACACGCAGGAAACCAGCTCCGCCACGACGATGAACGCGGCGCGCCAGCTGTCGTGCGGGAACCGGCGCGCGGTCAGGTCCGCCGCGCGGAACCGCAGGTAGACTTCGTCGTCGATCTCGTTGAGGGAGCGTTCGCTGAACACCGACAGCGCGTAGTAGTACGCGAGCCGGGTCGACGCGTCGCCGTGGTGCAGCAGGTCCTGGAAGATCGACTCCGCCATCCGGGACGTGCCGCCCTGCAGGTGGTTGAGGGCCACCTCGAACTTCCGCTCCGGCGGGTCGGACTCGTGGATGTGGTAGGTCGTCTCGTTGCGGTGGAAGGTGCCCCCGAAGATCGCACCCACCTGCTGCTCGACGTGCGCCTGGCCGCTCGCCTCGTTGGTGTTGCGCACGCCGGGGAACCCTTGGGGGAACGTCATTTCCGGTCTCCTCGTCGCGACCCGACGGTCAAGTCCCCGTACACGGCACCGATCTGCTGGCCCACCCGCGCGTGGTCGTTGGCGACGTTCTGGTTGCTGAACCCGCGCGGCTCCTCCGCCGGACCGCCGGGTGCTTCCTCGTCCTCGTCCTCGATCTCGGCGATGAGCGCCTCGGCGAAGGCGGCCGCGTTGCCGGCCGCGACCGGCTGCCAACCGGCCTCGTCGGTGACGTCCTTGGCGCCGCCCGCGCGGTCGCTGACGCCGCGGACGCTCACCACCGGGAGGTCGTCGTTGAGGTGGCCGGCCAGCGCGAAGCCGGCGCTTTCCATTTCGACGGCGACGGCGTCGGTGTAGTTCTCGTGCAGCCACCGCGCGACCTCGGACGTCCGCGAGTCGAGCACGACCTCGCCGGAGGCGACCGGCTCGAAGTGGACGCCGGGACGGCCGCCCGCCGGCACCGCGGCGCACCATTCGCCCGCGCGCCCGACCGACCGGGCGAGCTCCAGCAGCCGGTAGGAGGGGGTCCACGCCTGCGGGCTGCTCCGCATCCCGGCGTCCGTGCTGCGGCCGCCGTGGTAGGCGTAGACCTTGGTCGCGACGACGACGTCGCCGAGCCGGGTCCAGTCGCGGAGCCCGCCCGCGACGCCGACGAACACCATCGCGGCCGGCGAGAACTCCGCCACGGCGCGCTCGGCGACGGCGGCGGCCGCGGCGTTGCCCGCCCCGACCAGCCCGAGGGAGACCCGGCGCCGGCCGAGCTGCCCGACGTGGAACAGCGTGCCGGCCCGGTGCGCGCGGACCGCGGCGCCGGTCATCCGGTCGAGCACGGCGGCCCGCTCGATCTCCAGTGCGGTCAGGACCACGATCACGTGACCACCGCTTCCCCGCGTTCCACCATGGCGTTTCCTCCCTCGTTGCGATTTGCAGGGTGCAAGGTAGTCCTGACGGACCGTTCTCGTCAACGAGACGAATATTGACCGGGCGGTACACTGTGCACTATGGACAGTTCCGTCACGGTCGCTCCCCCGGCTGTCGAACATGCCTGAAGCCGAGGAGTGGACGATCCCCGAGGTCGCGCTCGCCGTCGACCTGGCCGTGTTGACCATCCACGACGGTTCCCTGCAGATCATGCTGATCAAGCGGGGAATTCCCCCGTTCGAGGGAATGCTCGCGCTCCCCGGCGGCTTCCTCGCCTCCGCGTCCGAGGACCTCGACCACGCCGCCACCCGCGAGCTGTCCGAAGAAACGGGTCTGGACGCGGAAGCGTTACACCTGGAGCAGCTGCGCACGTACGGCGCGCCCGGCCGCGATCCCCGGCAGCGGGTGATCACCGTTTGCTACGTCGCGTTCTCGCCCCAGCTTCCGGCACCCATCGCGGGCGGCGACGCGCGGGACGCGGTACTGGTGCCGGTCGAGAAGGTCCTGCGGCCCCGGACGCGGATCGCGTTCGACCACAAGAAGATCATCGCCGACGCGGTGGAGCGCGCCCGCGCCAAACTGGAGTACACGACGCTCGCGGCGGCGTTCTGCGCGCCGGAGTTCACGATGACGGACCTGCGCGAGGTGTACGAAATCGTCTGGGGCGAGCAGCTCGACCCACGCAACTTCCACCGCAAGATCATGGGGGTGGAGGGGTTCCTGATCCCGACCGGCGAACGCGTCTCCCGGCAGCCCGGCCGCCCGGCGGCGCTGTACCGCCGCGGGCCGGCGACCGTGTTGCACCCGGCGATGCTGCGGAGCCGTCCTTAATCGTCACCTTGACGTTAACTGGCGGGGCGGGTTACCGTCGTCGGGTCAGTAATCGTCAGAGTGACGGGAAGTGGTCGGGATGGAGATCCACTGCGGGGCCGGGCGCGCGTTCCGGACGGTGGCACTGGCGTTCACCATCGGCGCGGTGCTGGGCGGCGGGGTCGTCGGGTACGCGGCCGGGGAGCCGAGTGGCCAGAGCGACTTGCGGGGCACCACGGCGCCCGCGCACGCCATCGTGAAGACTGGTGTCACGGAACTGGCATCTCGCTGAAAGCGGGCGACAGCCTGTCGCGGTCGATCGACAAGGGGCTCGCGACCGCCCGCCACGCTTGGTCGTGCTCAGCCCGGCGTTCCTGGCGAGACGCTGGACCGAGTACGAACTCCGGGGGCTCACGGCCCGGGAGATGGCGATCGACGAGAAGATCATCGTCCCCGTTTGGCACAACGTCGAGGCCCAGGACATTCTGGCGTTCTCACCACCGCTGGCCGACAAGTTCGCGGTGGTGAGCAAGGATCGCGGCCCCGAAGACATCGCGACCGAGGTCCTGCGCGCGATCCGGCCGGATCTCGAAGCGAAGATGTCACTGTTCCGGATGCTCATGCGTCGTCCCGGCCCGGAGGACGAGATCCTGCGTGTTTCGCCGGACGAGTTGGCGATGGCTCCACTACCGAAGGTCTTCGAAGCTGAAGGGCACGTCGTCATCCGAGCGGCCAACGTCGTCAGCACGCTCGGGCGAGCCCACCCGAGAATCGTGGGCGACTTGACGACGTTCCTCTCCGACCTCTACCGCGATCTGCACCCCGAGGTGGAGCTTCGGGAGTGGGAACGGATGACTGCCGTCTTCCTGGTCGTCGACGGAGCGATCGAGCTTTCACCGGCCGAACGGGAGCGCCTGGTCTCGCTGGTCCTGATGCTCTCCCTCGGAAACTTCGACGAACTTGAACGGACGCAGTTGCCGTCCAGCGTCGCGGCACTGACCGCCGAGAAGTGGCAGGCTTTCTCGAAATTCGCCGAAAACGAGCGAGTCCGCTTTTCCACCGGCGGTTGAAACGCCGAAGGCCTCCCACACAACCGCGGGAGGCCTTCGGGAAGCGAAACGTCAGGACTTCGAAACGCGCGCGAACTCGTCCTTCGGGTTGTTGATCTGCCCCAGCGAGATGACCTCACGCCGGAACAGCCCACCCAGGATCCAGTCGAACAGGATGCGGATCTTGCGGTTCCACGTCGGCATCGCCTTGAGGTGGTACGCGCGGTGGAAGAGCCACGCCGGGAAGCCCTTGATCTTCAGGTTCAGCGCGTCGGCCACGCCCTTGTGCAGGCCGAGGCTCGCGACCGCGCCGAGGTTCTTGTGGTAGTAGTCCTTCGGCTTGCCGCCGCGGAGCACCTTGATGATGTTCTTCGCCAGCAGCGTCGCCTGGCGGACCGCGTGCTGCGCGTTCGGCGGGCACGTCGCCGTCGGGTCCTCCTCCGTGCGGGAGAGGTCCGGGATCGCCGCGTTGTCGCCCGCGGTCCAGACGTCCGGGTGGCCGACGACCTGCATGGCGGCCGTCGCCTCGAGGCGGCCGCGCTTGTCGACCGGCAGGTCCGACTGGCCCACCACCGGGTTGGCCTTCACACCCGCGGTCCAGATGATCGTGTCGGTGTCGAACTCCGTGCCGTCCGAAAGCACGACGTGGCCGTTTTCGAACGACTTCGCCGCGGTCGACAGGTAGACCTCGATGCCGCGCTTCTCCAGCTGCTCGACCGTGTACACGCCCAGGGTCTCGCGGACCTCGGGCAGGATGCGCCCGGCGGCCTCGACCAGCACCCAGCGGACGTCGGACGGCTGGATGTTCGGGTAGTAGTTCTCCACCGCGAACCGGGTCATGTCCTCGAGCTCGGCCAGTGCCTCGATGCCAGCGAACCCGCCGCCGACGACCGTGAAGGTCAGCAGGCGCTTGCGGAGCTCGGGGTCCAGCGTGCTGGCGGCCTCGTCGAGCTTGGTCATGATGTGGTTGCGCAGGTAGATCGCCTCGCCGATGGTCTTGAAGGCGATGCCCTCTTCGACCAGGCCGGGGATCGGCAGGATGCGCGCGACGGCGCCGAGCGCGACGACCAGGACGTCGTAGCCGAGCTGCTCGATGTGGCCGTCGGCGGCCTCGACCGTGACGGACTTCTTGTCGTTCTCGATCTTGGTGACGCGCGCGGTCAGCACGTGGCAGCGCTTCAGCACCCGCCGCAGCGGCACGACCACGTGCCGGGGCTCGATCGCGCCGGCCGCGGCCTCCGGGAGGAACGGCGCGTAGGTCATGTGGGGCTGCGGGTCAACGACGGTCACGGAGGCCTCGTTGGCCCGGAGCATCTTCTGGAGGCCGTACGCCGTGTAGAGCCCGACGTACCCACCACCGAGGACGAGGATCCGAGTCGGTTCCGACTTCGACTTCGCAGCAGCCATGTCCTCATGGTGACACCTTCGCGGGCACCCCGCTCGGGGACCCCATCCGGCTGTGACCAGCGTCGCTGCGGTTTCCGTAACGATTCAGTCGTGACCTGTCACCGAGGTCGCGGCGCGGAAGACGGCCGCCACCATGTCGTGGGTCACGCGGTGTGTCTGGACATTGCGCGGCGACACGTGGTAACAGCCGAAAACACGCAGGTCGTCCAGTTCCAGGACGGCTCCGTGGGCGAACGCCGGACGCGGCTGCGGGACCGGCCAGCCCGCCGCCGCGAGCACGGGCAGTAACGCCTGCCAGCCGAACGCCCCGAGCACCACGATCGAGCGCAGTGTCGGACGTAACAACGTCAGCTCCTCCGCGAGCCACGGGCGGCACGTGTCGCGCTCGGCGGGCGTCGGCTTGTTCTCCGGCGGGGCGCAGCGCACCGGCGAGACGAGCCGCGTGCCGTAAAGCTCCAGGCCGTCGCCGACGCGCTCGGACGTCGGCTGCGACGCGAGCCCGACCTCGTGCAGCACCCGGAAGAGGAAGTCACCCGACGGGTCGCCGGTGAACATGCGGCCGGTGCGGTTCGCGCCGTGCGCCGACGGCGCCAGCCCGACGACCGCGAGCGACGCGTCCGGCGGCCCGAAACCCGGCACCGGGCGCGCCCAGTACTCCTCGCCGCGGAAGGCCGCCTTCGTGCCCGCGACGCCTTCGCGCCAGGTCACCAGCCGCGGGCAGGCGCGGCACCCCGCGACGGCGACGTCCAGCTCGGCCAGCGACCTCATTTCAGCGCCACCCGGGACAGCCGGTCGGCCAGCCGCGTCGTCTCCGGCAGCCGGTAGCGCGGGGTCAGCGCGAGGGTCAGCCGGCAGGCGTGCGCGAGGTCGATCCGATGGCCGGCCGAGACGTACACCGGTTTGACGCCGTCCTGGGTCCGCAGCACCGCGCCGACCTCCTCCCCGGCGTCGACCAGCGGCACCGACGACCCGCGCTCGGGCCCCGGCACGTCGTGGGAGCCGACGAACCGCGTCTTGCCGACGCCGAAGGCGGGCAGCCCGGTCAGCACGCCGAGGTGGCAGGCCAGGCCGAAGCGCCGCGGGTGGGCGAGGCCGTGGCCGTCGCAGACCAGGACGTCGGGCCGGTGTTCCAGCTCGCCGAGGGCGGCCAGCAGCGGCGGCAGCTCGCGGAAGGCGAACAGGCCCGGCTCGTACGGGAAGACGGCCTTCGCGCGGTGCGCCCGCTCCTCGACCACGGTCAGCCCCGCGGTTTCGAGGGTGACGACCGCCGCGGCGATGCCGTCGGCCTCGTCGTAGGCGACGTCGAGGCCGGTCACCGTCGGCGGCAGCTCCGGCAGGTCGCCGTGGAGTTCGACCCGGCCGCGCAGCGCTTCCTGGACGGCGAGGGCCTCCTCGGCCGTCGACGGCCAGTCCCCGGTGTGCACCAAGTCACCCTGCCACAACTAAGTTGGGGCCATGGCGGACACGACCCCCGAAGAGGCTCCCGAGAAGAAGACGCCGGACACCGCGGAGATCCCGGCCGAGCCGACCGACGACATCGTCACGACCCAGCACACGCTGACCGTGAAGCGGAAGAAACTCGCGTACACGGCGAAGGCGGGCCGGGTCGTCCTCCGCAAGGAGGTCGTCAAGGACGGCAAGTCGGAGGGCTTCAAGGCGAAGGCGGAGGTGTTCGTCACCTCCTACACCCTCGACGACGCCGACCCGGGCACGCGGCCGGTGACGTTCGCCTTCAACGGTGGCCCCGGCTCGTCGAGCATCTGGCTGCACCTGGGCCTGCTGGGCCCGCGCCGGGTGCTCTCCGGCGACGTCGACGACCTCGTGCCGCCGCCGTACGGGCTGGCCGACAACCCCGAGACGCTGCTGGTGCACAGCGACCTGGTCTTCATCGACCCGGTGTCGACCGGCTACTCGCGGGTCGCGGGCGGCGAGGAGACCAAGGACTTCCACGGCTACCAGGGCGACATCGAGTCGGTCGGCGAGATCATCCGGCTGTGGGTGTCGCGGCACCAGCGCTGGCTGTCGCCGAAGTTCCTGGCCGGTGAGTCCTACGGCACGCTGCGCGCCGCCGGGCTGGCCGCGCACCTGCAGGACCGGCACGGGCTCTACCTGAACGGCCTGCTGCTCATCTCCTCCGTGCTCGACCTGGGCACGCTGCAGTTCACCGAGGGCAACGACCTGCCGTACTCGCTGTACGTGCCGACGTACGCGGCGATCGCGCACTACCACGGCCTGCACGGCGACCGCCCGCTCGACGACGTCCTGGCCGACGCCGAGGACTTCGCGGCGAAGGACCTGCCGTGGGCGCTTTCGCGCGGTGCGCGGCTGTCCACGCAGGACCGGACCGACGCGGTGGCCACGCTGGCGTCGCTGACCGGGCTCACCGAGTCCTATGTGGACCGGGTGAACCTGCGGATCGAGCACGTCCGGTTCTTCACCGAGCTGCTGCGCGACCGGGGCCTGACGGTCGGCCGGATGGACGGCCGCTTCACGACGTGGGAGCCGGACGGCGGCCGCGAGCACATGAGCGACGACCCGTCGATCTCCCGCGTGATCGGCGCCTACGCGGCGGCGTTCAACCACTACGTGCGGGCGGAGCTCGGGTACGAGAACGACCTGCCGTACGAGATCATCCACGAGGACACGTTCAAGGCCTGGTCGTACAAGGAGTTCGAGGGCCGCTCGGTGTCGGTGGTCGACTCGCTCGCCTCGGCGATGCGCACGAACCCGCACCTGCAGGTCCACGTGGCGTTCGGCCACTACGACGGCGCGACGGCCTACTTCGCGGCCGAGCACGTGCTGGCGCGGCTGCAGATCCCGGAGGAACTGCGGGAGAACATCGACACGGCGTACTACCCGGCGGGGCACATGATGTACGTCCACGAGCCGACCCGGGTGCAGCAGTCGAAGGACCTGGCGAAGTTCGTCAAGAAGGCTTCGAACCGCTGAGTTCCGGCCCGTAGCGGGCGCCCGGCGGCAGCGGGGGAACCCGCCGCCGCTGGGCGAACCACCCGGTGACGTGCGTGGTCACCGCCGGCGCGACGTAGCCGGCGAGCCACGGCTTGCCCGGCAGGTCGGTGTACCCGAGGTCCGCGACCACCGGGACGGCGAACAACGACGGCAGGGCGAAGTGGACGTCCTGGAGCCGCGTCACGGTGTCGACCGCGAGCGAGCCCTCGTCCTCCGCGATGACCGGGCGGCGGAGGATGCCGGTCAGGACGACGGCGTCGACCGCCGCGCCGAGGACGAGGAGGCCGAGCCAGAAGCGTGCCCAGACCGAGCCGCCGGCCACCATCGTGAGCGCGAGGACGGCGCCGCCGCCGAACGTGACCGCCGGCGAGGCCGCGTACCAGCCGTTCACCACCTCCCGCCACCGCGGGCGGGGCCGGATCAGCCGCCGATCGCCCAGCCAGGCGACCGCCCGCCGGTCGCCGGCGCGGATCTGCAGCCAGTTCGTCAGGACCAGCGACGTCCAGATGAACCACGGGATCCCGGCGTCGGGCCGGTCGGCGTGGCTCGGGGGCAGCAGCTGATAGGCCAGCAGGCCGGCGCAGAGCAGCGCGTCGGCGACGAACACCGGTGTGAAGGCGCCGGCGTCGCTCTTCCCGCGGCGGACGCCCAGCCGGTAGGTCAGCAGCTCGGTCGCCTCGGAAACGCGGACACCGCGCAGCGCCGGCCACTTGACCGCCGCCCGCTCGGCGGGAGTCACCGCGATCACCGGGCCACCCCGGGCTGGGCCGGCAGCGGGACGCCGTAGTCGCCCGGCGGGAGCGCCGGGCGGTACCGCCGGTAGCGCAGGCCGCCGACGATCTGCAGGGCCAGCGCGAGTCCCGCGTACCCGATGAGCCAGGGCCCGGAGCCGGGCGGTTGCCGGTTGCCGGTGAGCAGGTCGAAGAGCACCGGCCACGCGTAGTACGACGGCATCGCCAGGTAGAGGTCCTCGATCCGCACCACCGCGTCGACGGCGGCGGACGGCTCGTCCTCCGCGAGCACCGGCCGCCGCACGATCCCGGTCACGATCACGCCGGAGACGACTCCGCCCAGCGCGAGCACGCCGAGCCAGCTCCAGGCGTAGGTCTTGTACGGAGTCGTTAAGAACATCGTGATCCCGAGTGCGGCTCCCCCGGCGAACGTCACCGCCGCCGACGCGAGGAACCAGCCGACCGGCAGCTCCCGCCACGACGGCCGCGGCCGGTCGAGCCGTCGGCCGCCCAGCCGGTGCGCGGCCTGGCGGTCCTGCCGCCGGATCGCGAACCAGAAGGCCAGCTGGAAGCCGGCCACCACGAAGTAGAGGATCTTGCTCTCGGTCATCTCCACGCCGCGGACGCCGGGCAGGTACTGCAGGCACTGGTAGCCGACCGCGCCGGTGACCGCCGGCGCGAGGAACACCGCCAGCCGGATCAGCTGCGTCCGCAGGTCCCCGCCCGCGCGGACGCCGAGGCGCGCCGCCAGCAGGGGTGTCGGGATCCCCACGCGGACGCCGTGCTTGCCCAGCCACACCGCGGCCTGCACGAACTCGCCGCGGCTCGGTTCGGACCTCATCGGGGAACCACCGCCAGGGTGGGCCGGAGGACACGGGACCGCCGGCGGTGCAGGACCCAGCCGACCACCTGCGTCCCGACCGCGAGCACCGCGTAGGCGACGACCGCGGGCCGGGACGACGGCGGTACCGGCACCGCGAAGAGGAGGTCACCACAGGCCAGGTACGGCAGGACGGCCGGCGCCGCGTAGGAGTGCGCGTCCTCCACCCGCAGCACCGCGTCGACCATGAACGACGCGGGATCGACCGCGACGACCGGCTCGCGCAGCACGGACCACCAGACGAACCCGGACTGGACGGCGCCGAGCACCAGCAGCCCGAGCCAGAGCGACGCGGCCGCCGGCGCCACCGGGGCCAGCACGAGGAAGAGCACCAGCCCGCCGGCGTAGGCGACCACCGCCGATGTCAGGTACCAGGCGCCGAGAAGACCGAGGGTCCAGCTCAGGGCCGGCCGCGCGGCCGGGCGCACCAGCGCGGCCGCCGGCCGGTCGGACTCGCGGACCGTCACCCAGCGCCAGACCTGCGCCAGGACGGCCAGCGCACCCAGGAGGAAGCCGCTGCCGATCGGCAGGTCCCCGAACGCTTCCCGCGCCAGCTCCATGCCGAACGGGGCGACGAAGCCGATGACGAGCCCCACCACCAAGCCCAGCTCGGGGCGCCTGGTGCGCAGCCGTTCCCGCACGCCGAGGCGCAGGGACAGCAACGGGGTCGGCGTCCCCACCACCACCCCGTGCCGGGCCAGCCACTGCACGGCCATCGCCGCGTCGATCGGTCTCGGTACCCCGCCACCCACGAAAACCTCCCCCTGCCCCGGCCGCGCCGGTTCACCGTGTCCGAACTTCTCCCGTGACTCCGCCGAACGCGGCCTGAGGCCGCCGCCGCCGAAGGTGATCAGCGGCACCGCCGGAAACCAGCGACGCCGACCCGACGGCGAACCACCGCCGCCTCCGTCAAGGCGCTCACCGGGGCCCGGTTCCGTAGTGGCCGGGCGGCAGGCGGCGGTCCCGGACCTCGAACACGGCGCGAAGGTGGAGCACCACCCCCAGGACGAAGTACGCGACCACCGGTACGAACCGCGCCGGCGGCCACGGCCAGTCGGCGGACAGGTCGATCCACGCGAGGAAGGTGAACGCGAATGGCATCGCGAACGCCCGGGTGTCGTAGGTCCGCAAGGCCGCGTCGACGGCGCGTGAAGCCTCGTCCTCGGCGATCACCGGGGCGCGCAAGGCCTGGCCGAGGACCAGTGCCAGGCTCGCGGCGCCGAGCACCAGCGCGGCGGCCCAGCCCACCGGGTCGGCGGCGAGCGGCGCGCAGCACCGCGCCGCCGCCGAAGGTCGTCGCCACCGTCGCCAGGTACCACCAGCCGACCTGCCCCGCCGCCACCCGGAACGATGGCCGGGTACCCGGGGCGACCACGCGATCGGCCGCGCGGACCCGGCGCCACTGCAGCAGCGGGTAAGCCACGACGAGCGCGGTGAACCCCGGGAACCGGGCCGGCACCGGGATCGGCGGGAGCACGGCGACGATCCAGCACACGGAGGAAAGCGCGCTGGAGAACCGGTAAGACCGCGTGGCCGGCACCCGGGCCCCGACGCGCACCGCGAGCAGCGGCGTCGGCTCGTCCACCTCCGCGCCGTGGCGAGCCAGCCACGTCAGCGCGGCCTGCCTCCCGGCGAGCGTCGTCGACGCCACTTCCACCATCGGACCTCCCCTGTCCCGTGGTAACGCCCGACGAGCCGGCCCGGTTTACCCCCCGTAGCAGCCGGGTGGGAGCGCGCCGGACCGGCGGCGAGCCAGCAACCAGCCGATCAGCTGGAGCGCGAAGACCGTCACCAGGTACGCGAGCGAAATCCAGCCCAGCGGGCCCGGCCACGCCCAATCGACCACGTACACCGGCATCGCCAGCACGACGTACGGGGCGGTCGGGGCGAACAGGTAGGGGTCCAGGGTGCGCAACGCCCCGTCGACCGCGTGCGACGCCGCGTCCTCGGCGATCACCGGCCCGCGCACCACCCGGCCGAGCACGAGCGCCGTCGCGCCGGCGGCGAAGGCCAGCGCCACCGTGTTCACCCCGATCGCGACCTCCGGCGGGTACCAGTGCTTCCAGGTGAACCGCGGCCCGGTCAGGAACGCCGCCGCGCACAAGGCCGCCCCGCCGAGGAACGTGAGGCCCGTCGACACCAGGTACCACCAGCCGACCTGCCTGACCGCCACCCGCAGCGGCGGTGGTGCGGTGGCCCCGGTCAAGCTCTCGGCGAGCCGGTCGCGCCGCTGCGCCCGGCGCCAGCGGGCCACGTGGAACGAGGCGTAGAGGACGGCGAGGACCGCCGCTTCCCCCGGCAGGTCGTTCCGCTTGAACGCGACCCCGGTGAGCGTCCACAACACCGCGAGGACGATCGCGAAACCGGGAGTCCCCCGAGTTCCGATGCCCCGGCCGCCGAGGCGCAGGGCGAGCACCCGGGTCGGCAACCAGACCGCGACCCCGCGCCGCGCGAGCCACCGCCGTGCCCGGCCCACTTCCAGCACCGTCGGCTCGCCCGGCCACCGCGGATCGACCGGTAGCGCCGGTTCACGCACGTTCAACGGAACTCCCCCCAGTCCCGCGGTAAACGCGAACCGCCCCGGACAGGTTGCCTGTCCGGGGCGGTTCGTTCGAAATTCTTCTACTTCAGGTACTGCGACCCGCGGGTCACCGCCGCGTAGGCGTCGACCGCGCCGTTGCCGTAGAAGCCGTTGAACGACGCGTCACCTTCGCAGGTGGCCGTGAACTCCGGCCCGCGGCCTTCGTCGGTGTAGTCGACCGTCCGCGGCACCGGGCAGGCGATGTCCGACGCCGTGCCCTCGAGGACCCGCTGGACCTTGTCCGGGTCCAGGCCGAAGTCGCCGTGCGACTTCTTGCCGTACTGCGAAACGATCAGCGCCGCGACGCCGGTCGCGTGCGGGGTCGCCATCGACGTGCCCTGCAGCCACTGGTAGTAGCCGACCCGGCCGTCCGGCGCCGTCGCCTTCTTGATGCCCGCGGCCAGGCCGGCCTCGGTGATGTTGCCGTCCGCGTCGATGTTGCCCTCGACGACGCCGACGTTCTTCGGGTACGCCGAGAGGATCTCGTTCTCGACCGTGCGGAACCACGGCGTGCCGAAGCCGTCGCGGAAGTAGCCGCCCGGCGCGGAAACCGAGATCTGCTCGGTGCCGTAGTTCGAGTAGTCCGCCTTCGCCTGCGACGGCCCGAACGCGCTCACGCCGATCGTGTGGTTGCCCTCGACCGGCAGGCTGAGGCAGGAGCTGTTGTCGACCTGCCGCGGGTGCGTCGTGTTCGCCGGGTAGTCCGGGCTGGTGGTGTCCGGCTGCGGCGCGCCCAGGTCGGTGTGCTGGTTGCCCAGCGCGACGACCATCGTGACGCCCTTCTTGTGCGCGTAGTTCAGAGCGCGCTGCGTGGCTTCGATGATCGTGCGCTGCTCGGCCTGCTCCGCGGCCGAGTCGGCCGGGTTCGCCGTGCAGTTGTACAGCCACGGGTCGGTGTAGAACGACATGTTGACCACGTCGATGCCGGCGTCGCCGGCGTAGGTCAGCGCGTCGACGGTCGGCTGCAGGAAGAAGTAGCCCGAGTCCTGCCCGGCGCGGATGTTCACCAGCGACACGTTCGGCGCGACGCCCGAGATGCCGAAGCCGTTCGCCGCCGCGGCGATCGTGCCGGCGACGTGCGTGCCGTGCGCGCCGTCGTCGTGGTTGACCGGGTCGACGCAGCCGCGGAACTCGCACGGGCCGTCGACCTCGACGCCGTTGACGTCGAACGGGATGTCCTTGACGAAGTTGCGCGAGTCGGCCGCGTCGAAGTTCGGCGCGATGTCCGGGTGCGTGCCGTCGATGCCGGTGTCGATGACGCCGACCTTGACCTGTTTGCTGCCGGGCTGCTTGGTGCGCGAGAGGTCCGAGCGGACGGACTTGAGGCCCCAGAGCTGGTCGTCCAGCGGGTCCATCCCGACGGCCTTGTTCGCGGCGGCCTTCTTCGACGCGGCGCCGCGGCCTTCCTTCTCGACGTTGTTGTTCTTGGTCTTCTTGCCGTCCTTCGGCACCGAGCCGATGACCTGCGCCTTGGCGGCGCCGAAGACCGCGCGGTTCGAGGACACGCGCTCGGTGAAGCCGGTGGCCGGGGCACTGGCCTTGATCAGGCCGACCGCCGAGTTGGTCTCCAGCACCGTGCCGCCCGCGGCCCGGATCGCCTGCTGCGCGGTCGCGATGCTCTGGACGTCCTTGGCGAGCACGGTGAACTCGGTCGCCGGGCCGGCCAGCGCGGGCTGGGCCGAAGCCACCGGCACCGCGACGGCCGTGATCGCCCCGAACAGCGGGACGGCCATGGCCGCGGCGAAAAGCCTGGGTCTCTTCACGATTCTCCTCCTCGGGAAAGCGGTTCCTGCACCGTATAGACCGGACAATGCAGCCACAACGGCCTAACGGACGTTATGGAACAACCGACTTCTGCTCCGCGAAGTGACAAGCTGACAAGTGACCGTCCGTCCGCGGCACCAGCTCGGGCACCTCCTCCGCGCACTTCTCCTGCGCTTTCCAGCACCGCGTGCGGAACCGGCACCCGGACGGGGGATCCAGGGGACTCGGCACGTCACCGGTCAGCCGGATCACCTGGCGGCGGCCGCGCACGGCCGGGTCCGCCACCGGCACCGCGGACAGCAGCGCCTGGGTGTACGGGTGGGACGGTCGTTCGTAGATCTCCTCGTCGGTGCCGACTTCGACGATCTTGCCGAGGTACATCACCGCGACCCGGGTGGACAGGTGGCGCACCACCGACAGGTCGTGCGCGATGAACACGTACGACAGCCCGAACTCGCTCTGCAGGTCGCCGAGCAGGTTCATCACCTGCGCCTGGATGGAGACGTCCAACGCGGACACCGGCTCGTCGCAGATGATCACCTTGGGCCGCAGGGCCAGCGCCCGCGCGATGCCGATGCGCTGGCGCTGCCCGCCGGAGAACTGGTGCGGGTAGCGGTTGAGGTGCTCGGGGTTGAGCCCGACCACGTCCAGCAGCTCACGCACCTTGGCCGCGCGCGACCCCTTCGGCGCGACGTCGGGGTGGATTTCGAAGGGCTCGCCGACGATGTCGCCGACCGTCATCCGCGGGTTGAGCGAGGTGTACGGGTCCTGCAGCACGATCTGGATCTCGCGCCGCAGCTTGCGCAGTTCGGCGCCGCGCATCGAAAAGATGTCGCGGCCTTCGAACTTCGCGGTGCCGGCGGTCGGCTCCTCCAGGCGCATCAGCACCTGGGCCAACGTCGACTTGCCGCAGCCGGATTCGCCGACGACGCCGAGGGTTTCGCCGGGCTGCAGGTCGAACGAAACGCCGTCGACCGCCTTGACCTGCCCGATCGTGCGCTTGAACAGGATGCCGGTGCGCACCGGGAAGTACTTCTTCAGGTCGGTGACCGAGAGGATGGGGTCAGGCACGGGAGTTCACCACCTCTTCGGCGAAGTGGCACGCGCTGGTCCGGCCGAAGCCGATCCCCAGCGGTGGCGGGACTTCCTCGGAACAGCGGGCCTCGGCGCGCTTGCACCGCGGGTGGAACGCGCAGCCGGGCGGGATGTCGAGCAGGCTCGGCGGCAGGCCCTTGATGGTCTCCAGTGTCTGTCCTTTGAGGTCCAGCCGCGGCAGCGAGTCCATCAGCGCGGCGGTGTAGGGGTGGGCCGGGGCGCGGAACAGCTCGACGACGTCGGCCTGCTCGACGATCCGGCCCGCGTACATCACCGCGATCCGGTCGGCGACCTCGGCGACGACCCCGAGGTCGTGGGTGATGAGCACCAGCCCCATCTTGCGCTCGGCCTGGATCTCGGCCAGCAGGTCCATGATCTGGGCCTGCACGGTGACGTCGAGCGCGGTGGTCGGCTCGTCGGCGATGAGCAGGTCGGGGTCGAGCGCGAGCGACATCGCGATCATCGCGCGCTGGCGCATGCCGCCGGAGAACTGGTGCGGGTAGTCCTTGATCCGGCGCTCGGCGGCCGGGATGCGGACGGTGTCGAGGAGTTCGATCGCGCGCTTCCGGGCGTCCTTCTTGGACATCCCGAGCCGGACGCGCAGCTGTTCCTCGATCTGGAAGCCCACGGTGAACACCGGGTTCAGCGCGGAAAGCGCGTCCTGGAAGATCATCGCGACTTCGCTGCCGCGGACTTCGCGGCGCCGTTCCTCCGACGCCGTCAGCAGGTCTTCGCCGCGCCAGCGCACGGCCCCGGCGGTGATCACGCCGGGCGGCATGTCCAGGATGCCCATCACGGTCTGCGCCGTGACGCTCTTCCCGGACCCGGATTCCCCGAGCACGGCCAGGGTTTCCCCGGCGTGCACCGAGTAGCCGACGCCGTTGAGGACGTTCGCCACGCCGTCGGCGGTGCGGAACTCGACGTGCAGATCCTCTACTTCGAGCAGGAGTTCGTTGTCGGACAAGGGGATCTACCTCGACTTCGGATCGAGCGCGTCGCGGATGCCGTCGCCGAGCATCACGAAGGCCAGCACGGTCAGGGTGACGAAGGCGCCGGGGAACAGCAGCATGTGCGGGTCGACGCGGAAGTAGTCCCGCGAGTCGCTGATCATCACGCCCCACGAGATCACCGGCGGGCGCACCCCGATGCCGAGGTAGGCCAGCGTCGCTTCGGCACCGATGAACGCGCCGAGCGCGATGGTCGCGTACACCAGCACCGGCGCGATCGTGTTCGGCAGCAGGTGCCGGAAGATGATCCGCGGGGTGCTGGCGCCGAGGCCGCGCGCGGCCTTGACGTAGTCGAGCTGCTTGGCCACCAGCGTCGCCGAGCGCATGATGCGCATGGCCACCGGCCAGCTCAGCACCGCGATCGAGCAGACCACCTGCACGATGATGGTGACCGCGCCGGGGTTCGCGCCGGGCGCGTTGAACGTCGTCAGGATGACGATCGCGCCGAGCACGAACGGCAGGCCGGCGAAGATGTCGCCGAAGCGGGACAGGAGACTGTCGACGAACCGCCCGTAGTAGCCGGCCAGGATGCCGACGAGCGATCCGAAGAGGACGGTCAGCAGCGTCGAGAAGACCCCGACCAGCAGGGACGCGCGGGCGCCGTAGATGGTGCGCGCGTATACGTCGTAACCCTGGTTGTCGTAGCCGAACCAGGCGTCCCCGGACGGGCCTTCGTTGGCGTGCGTGAGATCGCTGAAGCCGGCATCGCGCGAGCTGAACAGGCCGGGCGCGATCGCGATCAGCACGATCAGGGCGATGATCACGGCCGAGACGACGAACGCGGGCTTGCGCCGCAGCTGGCGCCAGGCGTCGCCCCACAGGCTGCGGGGTTTCTGCGGGCCCTTGGCGGAGTCGTCGAGGCGGGACAGCTCGGCCGCGTCGGCCCCGCCGCCGCCCACCAGGTTCGGGTCAGTCATAGCGGATCCTCGGGTCGAGAACGGCGTACAGCAGGTCGACGATCAGGCTCATCAGCAGGTACACCACGACCAGCAGGACGACCACCCCGACGACGGTCGCGCTCTCCCGGTTCTGGATGCCGCGGAAGATGAGCCCGCCCAGTCCGTTGATGTTGAACACGCCTTCGGTGACGATCGCGCCGCCCATCAGCGCGCCGAGGTCGGTGCCGAGGAACGTGAGCACCGGGATCACCGAGTTGCGCAGCAGGTGGACGCCGACGACGCGGCTGTTCGGCTGGCCCTTCGCGATCGCCGTGCGCACGTAGTCGGCGCGGCGGTTCTCGGCGATGCTCGTTCTCGACAGCCTGGCGACGTAAGCCATCGAGAGGCTGCCGAGCGCGATGCCCGGCACGATCAGCTCGCCGACGCTCGGGTTGTCCGACACGCTGGCTTCGATCAGGCCGAGGCCGTTGCTGCCCAGGGCCAGCTGCAGCACGATCGCGGTGACGAACACCGGCAGCGAGATCAGGAACGTGGTCGAGACCAGCACCAGGTTGTCGAGGAAACCCTTGCCGCGCAGGCCGGTCAGCACGCCGGCGGTGAGCCCGATGACCGCCTCGATGACGACCGCGACCACGGCCAGGCGCAACGTGATCGGGTACGACGTCGCGATCAGCTCGCCGACCGAGGTGCCGTTGAAAGTTTCGCCCCAGTCGCCGGTGAACAGGCTCCCGAGGTACTTGAAGTACTGGACGAACACGTTGTCGCCCAGGTGGAACTTCTCCGTCATCTGCGCGATGTAGGCCTGCGGGCAGGCCGTCTGACCGCACTTGCCGGAGAACGGGTCGCCGGGCACGGCCCAGACGAGGACGTAGATCAGGAACGTGGTGCCGAAGAAGACCGGGATCAGCTGGAGCAGCCGTCGCAGGACATAGCGGATCATGACGAGTTCCTAGTGCGCGCCGGCCGTCGTGAGTGTTCAGGGCGGTGGGAACCGCCTCGAACACTCACGACGGCGTGGTGGTGGTTGCGGCAGGTCAGCGCGCCACTACTTCTTCAGGACCTCGATGGACGGGTAGTCCGGCATGCGGCGGAAGTCCAGCGCCGCCGACTTGAGGTTCTTCGACTTCGCCGCGACACCCTTCTCGTCCCACACCGGGATCGAGGGCAGGTCCTTGGCGATCAGGTCCTCGGCCTGCTGGTACAGCTTGACGGCGGCGTCCTTGTCCGCGGTGCCGTCGGCCTTCGCGAGGGCCGCGTCGACCGCCGCGTTCGAGTAGCTGGAGTCGTTCGAGGAGCCGCCGGTCTTGTAGATCGGGTTGAGGAAGTCCTCGATGGACGGGTAGTCCGCGGACCAGTCCGACCGGCCCATGCCGGTCAGCTTCTTGCCGGTGACGATGCTGCGCCACTGGCCGAAGTCGGTCGCGGGCACGAAGTCGCACTCGACGCCGAGCGTGTTCTTGATGCTGTTGCACGCCGCGACCAGCGGTTCCTTGCGGCCGCCGTCCGCGTTGGACGCGATGGTCAGCTTGCCCTTGAAGCCGGACTTCGCGAAGGCTTCCTTGGCGCCGGCGGGGTCGAACTTGCAGAACTGGCAGACGCCGGGCCGCGCGCCCGGGATGCCCTGCGAGATGTAGCCGTCGGCCGGCACGTAGGTGTCGTTCATGACGGTCTTGGTGATCTGCGCGCGGTCGATCGCCATCGAGATCGCCTTGCGCAGCTCGAGGTTGTCGTACCCGGGCACGTAGTACGGCACGGCGATGGTGCTGATGCCGAGCAGGTGCCCGGTGACGAGCCGGTCGCCGAGGTCGGCCTTGTACTTTCCGCCCGCGACCGCCGACGGCGGCAGCGCCTCCATGAAGTCGACGCGCCCGCTCAGCAGGTCCTGGTAGGCCGTCTCCTGGCTGGTGTAGATCTTGATGTCGAGGTCCTTGAAGTGGACCTTGTCGTCACCCTTGTAGTCGTCGAAGCGGGTGAGCTTGATGTCCTGGTTCGGCGTCCGCGAGACGAACTTCAGCGGGCCGTTGCCGATCGGGTGCTGCTCGAAGCCCTTGGGGTCCTTGAAGAAGGAGTCCGGCAGCGGCGCGAACGCGGTGTAGCCGATCTTGATGGAGAAGACGGAGAACGGCGCGTCCAGCGTCACCTGGAACTCGTAGTCGCCCTTGGTGACCAGGCCGGACATCTTGTCCGTGGCGGGCTTGGCGTTCTCGTCCGCCGGGTGGACGTCCTTGTAGCCCTGGATGTTCGAGTAGAAGTCGGTGTTGAGCTGGCCGTTCGGCGCGTAGGCACCGTAGTTCCAGGCATCGACGAAGTTGTGCGCCTTCACTTCGGTGCCGTCGTGGAACTTCCAGCCCTGCTTGATCTTGATGTCGTAGACCTTGGAATCGGTCGTGGTGATCGAGTCGGCCATCAGGTTGAACGGCTGTGCGTCCGCCCCCTTGAAGCCGACGAGCGTGGCGAACATCGGCTGGACGGCCTTGGTGCCACCCAGCTCGTTGGTGTTGGTGGGGACCAGCGAGTTCTGCGGCTCGGTGCCGTAGATGCTGACGGCGCCGTCCGGGTCCGCCCCGCCGGACCCCGTGGAACTACCCGACCCGCCACCGCACGCGGCGAGCACGAGTGCCAGCGAAGTCATCACCACCGTGGGTCCCCAGAGCCTGCGCGAACGCCGCATGATCCCCTCCATCTCCGTCTGCCCGAAAGGTGAGACGCACGCTATCGGGGGCGGTGAAGCCGATCACAGGATCGCGGTGTTGCAAATCAGTGACGACCGTCAGGACCACCTGGTTGGAGCACAACCAAGGTAGGAAAGCGGATGCTCCGGACGGCCCAGCGCGGACTGCTGGTCATCGGGCGCTCACCCAGGGTTTCCCTTGCGGCACAAGCCCTTTCGAACGTCCGGACGGTCACTCGGATCGGCGGCGGGCACGCACCGGCCGCGGCGTCCCGGCCTGCGGCGCGGGGCCCGGAAGCGGCCCTCTCATCCTTCCCGGACGGCCTCGCCAAAGGTCATGAAAGAGTCGTTCACCGCGTCGGACGCGGTGAACGACTCTTTCATGACATGCGGCGGCCGGGGGGTCAGGCCAGGGACAGGGCGATGCCGTCGAGGATGTCGTGCTCGCTGACCACCAGCTCCGTCGGGCCGCCGCGGGCCGCGAGTTGCTCGGCCAGGGTCTGGACCACCACCGCGCCGCCGCCGATGACGTCGACCCGGCCCGGGTGGATCACCGGGTTCGCCGCGCGGGTGGCGTGGTCGCTCTGCAGCAGTTCCGAGGCCAGCCGGTCGATGTCCGCCGGGCTCAGCTTGGACAGGTGGACGCGGTCGCTGTCGTACTCCGACAGCCCCAGCGCGATCGCGGACAGCGTGGTCACCGTGCCGGCCACGCCCATCCACGTGCGCGCGCGAGCGACGTCGACGACGTCGAACGCGTCGGTCAGGACCTTGCCCGCGAGGTCGCGCGCGGTGGCGATCTCGTCGGCGGTCGGCGGGTCGCTCTTCAGCGCGCGCTCGGTGATGCGGACGCAGCCGATGTCGACGGACTTCGCCGCGAGCACCTCGGCTTGCCTGCCGTCCCAGGTGCCGAGGACCAGCTCGGTCGAGCCGCCGCCGACGTCGACCACGACGAACGGGCCGTCGTCCGGGTCCTGCTCCCCGACGGCGCCGGTGAAGCTGAGCCGGGCCTCCTCGTCGCCGCTGATCACTTCGGCCTCGACGCCGAGGGTCTCGCGGGTCATCCGGAAGAAGTCGTCGCGGTTCCTGGCGTCCCGGGTGGCGGAGGTGGCCACCATCCGCACCTTCTCCGCCCCCTTGCGCCGCGCCGCGACCGTGTAGTCGGCGAGCGCGGCCCGCGTGCGTTCGAGCGCTTCGGGCGCGAGCTGCCCGCTGGCGTCGACACCCTGGCCGAGCCGGACGATCCGCATCTCACGGTGCAGGTCGCGCAGGTCGACCGTGCCGTCGTGGCGCGGCGTCAGCTCGGCGACGAGCAGGCGGATGGAGTTGGTCCCACAGTCGATCGCGGCAACACGAGGCATGCGATCACCCTAACCGGCGGGCGTCGTCGTCCCCACGGTCGTGGTCGTGGTGGTCGTCGAGACCGACGTGACCACCTGCCCGCACGTCGGGGCCGGGGTCGTGGCCGGCGGTCCCGTCGTGGATTCCGGCGGTGGCGGGGTGGTGTCCGGCGGCGGCGTGGTCGTCGTGCTGATGACCGTGGTCGTGGTCATCGTCGTCGTCGGCGAGGCGCACGGCAACGACGGCTTCGAAGTCGGCGGGGTCGAGGAAGTACCCGTGGTCGGCGGCGGCGGCGGGGAAACCGTCGTGGTCGGCACCGGGGGCGGCGGGACCGACGGCGGTGCCGGGGCCAGCGCGGCGTTCGGGGCGCCGATCGGGACCGTGCTGTCCGGCACCTGCATGATCCCGTTGCGGTAGGCGTCGGCCCACAGGACCACCGTGTTCACGTACGTGTCGGAGTTGTTGTAGCGGTGGATCGCGCCGCGCAGCTGGTCCGGCTTGGCCAGGTCGAACCCGCCGGAGCACAGGTAGCGGCCGGTGGCCAGCGCCGCGTCGTAGATGTTGTTCGGGTCGGACCTGCCGTCGCCGTTGCCGTCCGACGCGTAGCCCTTCCACGTGCCCGGGATGAACTGGGTCGGGCCGACCGCGCGGTCCCACACCGGGTCGGTGTCGAGCAGGCCCTGGTCGGTGTCCGGGATCGCGGCGAACCCGCCTTGGCCGTTGAGCTGCGGACCGAGGATCGGTTCGCGGGTGGTGCCGCTCGCGTCGACGTAGCCGCCGCGGGCGTGGTTGGACTCGATGCGGCCGATGCTGGCGATCAGGGCCCAGTCGATGTGGCACGCGGCCTGCTCGCGGCCGAGGATGCCGGCGGCGTTCTGGTACGCGGCGAGCGCGGTGGCGGGGATGCCGAGGGGGCCGTCGGGGAGTTCGTACGCCGGGAGCGGCAGCGGGATGGGCGCGCCGGGGAGGGTGCCGTCGACGGCGATCTGCTGGATGGCGGCGTGGCCGGGGTCGTAGCCCTGGCCGAGCGCGGCGTCGCGGGTGTGGTCACCGCTGCCGCCGAGCCAGCCGAGCGTGCCGCCGCCGGCGAGCAACGCCGGGATCACCGCGAAGATGCCGGTGATCAGGGGGTACGCCGTGCGGTGCCGGAACCCGAATCTTCGGGTGTAGCTCCCGACTGCGTCTGGCAGTCGCCGCACACGCATGACTCAGAGCCCTCCTGGCCGGATCGATCCCGCTCTCGGGTGACAGCCTGCCCTACCCGAGTCAAGGTTTCACCCCTTCGAGAGTCCCGAAGGAGGTTTTCGCTCACCCAGCCCAGTTATCTCTTCACCAGCCGCGAGCGTTACGCGGCACAGTCCCCCGAGGGCCACCCGTTCGCCTTAAGCAGGGCGAGGGTCTCGTCACCGAACGGGTTCACACCGGGACCGACCGCCAGCGTGTGGGCCACGTGCACGTGCAGGCACTTGACGCGCCCGGGCATGCCGCCGGCGGTGACCTGGTGCCCGAGCGGCTCGATGGCGTCGCGCTCGGCGAGGTACGTCTCGTGCGTGCGCTGGTACTGCGCGGCCAGCTCGGGGTCGGTGGTGAGCCGGTCGGTCATCTCCTTCATGATCCCGGACGCCTCGATGGTGCCGATCATCGAGTTCAGCTTCGGGCACGTCAGGTAGTAGAGCGTCGGGAACGGGGTGCCGTTCTCCAGCCGCGGACTGGTCTGCACCACCGACGGGTGCCCGCCCGGGCACCGCGCGGCGACGGCGCGCAACGCCCGCGGCGGCCGCCCGAGCTGCTCCGCGATGATCTCGCGGTCGGCTTCGGTGACGGGCTCGAACCGGTGCTGCTGCGCGTTGTCCACGTCGAACAGGTTAGAGCGTGGCCCTCAGCCGCCCGAGACCTGGTTCCAGAGGTTCTCGTACCAGGAGCCGCCCGCGACCTGCTGCTGCCCGGCCGGCGGAGCCGCGTCCGGCGCCTTGTCCTCCGGCAGCTGGACGATGTAGGGCGTCTCGCCCGGCTTGACGTACCGCAGCCGCCGCCGGGCCTCGGCCTCGATCTGCGCGGGGTCGCTCAGCTCCGCCTTGCGGCCCTGGAGCTGAGCGACCTCCTGCTGCAGCTGCGCTTGCTGCGACTGCTGTTCGCGGACCTCGGTCCGCTGGGCGAGGTACGTGCGCAGGGGCACGGCGATGGTGAACGCCAGCGCGCACACCACGATCGCCACCACCGCCGCGCGGCGGGTGGTGGACATGCCGAGCACCTTCGCCGCACCGGACGCGCGCTTCGCCGCCAGGCTCCGGCGCAGCCGGGCCCGGGTGGTGTCCGCGTCGCCGGTGCGGCGGCGCACCGCCTCGGGGCGGCGGGCCGGCGCGGGCCGGTTGGCCCGCGTGGCTCCGCCGCCGCCTCGGCGGTTGCGCGTCGTCCTCCCCCGGTCGGCCATGCCCGGCTCAGCCCTCGGCGCTGAACCGCGGGAAGGCCAGCTCGCCGGCGTACCGGGCGGCGTCGCCGAGGGTCTCCTCGATGCGCAGCAGCTGGTTGTACTTGGCGATCCGCTCGCCGCGGGCCGGGGCACCGGTCTTGATCTGCCCGACGCCGGTGGCGACCGCGAGGTCGGCGATGAACGTGTCTTCGGTCTCGCCGGAGCGGTGGCTCATCATCGACTTGTAGCCGAACGACGTGGCCAGCGAGATCGCGTCGAGCGTCTCGGACAGGGTGCCGATCTGGTTGACCTTCACCAGCAGCGCGTTCGCGGCGCGGCGGGTGATGCCCTCTTCGAGGCGGTCCGGGTTGGTGACGAACAGGTCGTCGCCGACGATCTGGACCTTCTCGCCGATCTCGGCGGTCAGGGTGACCCAGCCGTCCCAGTCGTCCTCGCTCAGCGGGTCCTCGATGGAGACCATCGGGTAGTCGCGGATCAGCTCGGCGTAGTACGCCGACATCTGCTCGGCGCTCTTCTTGCTGCCTTCGAAGGTGTACGCGCCGTCGGCGAAGAACTCCGTCGCGGCGACGTCCAGCGCGAGCGCGACGTCGCGGCCCGGGGCGTAGCCGGCCTTCTCGATGGCCTGCAGGATCAGGTCGAGCGCCTCGCGGTTGTTCGCCAGGTTCGGCGCGAAGCCGCCTTCGTCGCCCAGACCGGTCGAAAGGCCGCGGCCCTTCAGCACCGACTTCAGCGAGTGGTAGACCTCGGCGCCCCAGCGCAGGGCCTCGCGGAAGGTCTCCGCGCCGATCGGCGCGATCATGAACTCCTGCACGTCGACGTTGCTGTCCGCGTGCGAACCGCCGTTGAGGATGTTCAGCATCGGGACCGGCAGCACGTGCGCGTTCGGCCCGCCCAGGTAGCGGAACAGCTCCAGCTCGGCCGACTCGGCGGCGGCCTTCGCGACGGCCAGCGAGACGCCGAGGATGGCGTTCGCGCCGAGGCGGGACTTCGCCGGCGTGCCGTCGAGGTCGACCAGCTTCTGGTCGACGATCCGCTGGTCGACGGCTTCGATGCCGACCATCTCCGGGCCGATCTCGTCGAGCACCGCGGCGACCGCGCGCTCGACGCCCTTGCCGTTGTAGCGGCCGGTGTCACCGTCCCGCAGCTCGACCGCTTCGTGCTCACCGGTCGACGCACCCGACGGGACCGCGGCCCGCGCCAGGGTGCCGTCGTCGAGAGCCACCTCCACCTCGACCGTCGGGTTGCCGCGCGAGTCCAGAATCTCGCGCGCGCCTACCTGCTCGATGAGAGCCACGCCATGCTCCTCGGTGCGTCGTGCCTGCGGGTTCGCGCCCAGCCTAGCCGTCGCCGCAGTTCACCCGTTGGAGGCACGGCCGGTCACTCACCCGTCGGTGCGGATCGCCTGCCAGCCCGGCGGCAGCTCCACGGTCTCCGAAGTCTGCTGCCAGAAGGTCCAGCTGTTGCCGCCGAGATCGGCGACGGTGAACACCCGGGCGCCGTAGGGCTGGTCCTGCGGCGGGTCCAGCTCGCCCTCGTCCCCGAGCGCGGCCTCGATCCGCCCGAAGTGCGCGTCGACGTCGTCGACGTAGAGGATGTTGAGCTGGCCGACCGGCCCGTCGACGCCCTTGGCCTGCCAGTAGTCCGCCCCGACGCCGGCGATCTGGATCCGCGCGTCGCCCGCGCGGAGGGTCGCCTGGAAGACCTCGCCGGACGCGTCGCTGAACCGGACTTCCTCGGCGAACCCGAAGACCCTGGTCAGCCACGCGAGCGCCGCGGTGGCGTCGGCGTAGTAGAGGTAGGGCGCCAGGCCCCGGTAGCCGCTGCTCATGGCGGCACAGTCCATCACGTCCCGTTCGGAGGCGTGTGCATCCCCCTCCTCCGGGGTAACGTGGGAGTGACCATGACGGACGCCGCAGCTGCTTCGCAGCCTCCCGAGGAGTCGCGGTTCCATGCCTTCCGCCAGGCCGAAGACCTGGTCGCGCGCCGCCGTCCGCTGGACGCGCTGAAGGTGCTGCAGCCCGTGCTGGAGTCCGAGGACGACAAGCCGTCGGTCCACCTCCTGGCCGGGCGCGCGTACTTCCACTCCGCGCAGTTGCGGCGCGCCGAGCGGGCGTTCACCCGGGTGCTGGAACTGGACCCGACCGACCACTACGCGCGGTTCATCCTGGGCCGGACCCTGCAGCGCCTCGGCCGGTTCGTCGAGGCGCTGGCCCAGATCCGGATGGCGTCGGCGATGAACCCGGTGCCGGAGTACCTCGAAGCGGCCAACGAGGTCAAGGCGCGGATCGCGCTGCGCGACTCCTGACGCCAGGGCCGTTCGGCCCGTCGCGGATCAGACTTTCGACCGATCGGGCCGGGCCCGTCGGCCGATCCGCGAACCCCCTCCGGGCGGCGATGCTGGTTCCAGACCGGAACAGGGAGGAACCGAAATGTCGATCTTCACCACACTGGGTGCTTACGCCGGGGTCCTGCTGCTCGTGCTGATGGCCGTCACGCCGTTCTTGGCCGACCGGGAGCTTTAAGGCGCGACGCTCGCTTCGGCGTAGGCGTCCGCCGCGCTGAAGACGTCCTGCCCGTAGGCGACCGCCTGGTTGTAGAACAGGATCGCCCGCCACCAGCCGGCCGGCGTGCCGAGGTCGTCGCCGCCCGAGCAGAGGAAACGGGCCGCCGTGAAGGCCGCGTCGTCGACGTTCTGCGGGTCCGGCGCGCCACCGTCGCCGTTCGCCCGCTCCTGGTACTTCTTCCACGTCGACGGCAAGAACTGCAGCGGGCCGATCGCGTGGTCCCAGGCCTTGTCGCCGTCGAGCTTGCCGCCGTCGGAGTCGTGCACCGCCGGGACGCCGGGCGAGCCGTCGAGGGGCGGGCCGACCACCGGTTTCACCAGCCGGCCGCTCGCGCTGATCGCCGAGAGGTCGAAGTCCCCGCGCTCGGTCTCGACCCGGCCGATGCCCGCGAGCGTCGCCCACGAGAGGTGGCACGTCGCCTTCTGGCGCTGCATCCACATTTCCGCCCGCCCGTACGCGGCGACCACGCGCGCCGGGATGTGCGTCTTGCCCGCGACGCGGGTCGCCCACGCGTCCAGCTCGGCCTGGTCCGACACCTGCGGCCGGTCGACGGGGGCGGCGAGCCCGGCTCGCGGCGCTTCGGCGCCGGGCTGCGGGCGCTGCTGCGGGATGGCAAGCGCAGGCTGGACGGCCGGCGGCTCGGCCGGCGCGTCCGGGTTCTGGACGCCGATGGTGACGACCAGGACCACGCCGGTGACCACGAGCCCGAGTGAAAGGGCGATCCGGCCGACGTACCGCCTCGGCGGGCCGCCCGGGGGCGACGACGGGGGCGTGACGGTCGGCTGAGCGGTTTCGGCCACCCGATCAGGTTACGGAGCCACTCAAGAGGGACCCCCGGCCGCCTGACCAGGCAAGCGGAGGGTTAAAACAGGTCGACTGCCAGCGATGTCACAGAATTCGTTATCGAGTCGACGCGCAGGGCCCTGACCTGCGGTTACCCTAACCTAACTTCACGGTCGCGTCCCTTTTGCCCGGTTGTATCGTTTCGAGCCGACGTACGCTGGCTGGACTTACAGGTGAGCCTTACCTAAAAACTTCCTGGAGCGAGCAGAAACTCAGGGAGGCGGAACCGTGTTGTTCTCGAGTGCGCTGATCGGGCTGCGCGAAGGCCTGGAGGCCGCGCTGGTCGTCAGCATCCTCGTGGCCTTCCTCGTGAAGACCGACCGGCGGCACGCGCTGCGCTGGGTGTGGCCCGGTGTCGGGGCCGCGGTGCTGCTGTCGGTCGCCGTCGGCGCGATCCTCACCTACACGACCGCGCAGCTGTCGTTCGAGCACCAGGAGCTGCTCGGCGGGAGCCTCTCGATCGTCGCCGTCGTGTTCGTCACCGCGATGATCTTCTGGATGCGCAAGGCGTCGAAGAGCATCGCCGCCGAGCTGCGCGGGAAGATGGACGACGCGCTGGACGTCGGCCCGGCGGCCGTGCTGCTGCTGTCGTTCCTCGCGGTCGGGCGCGAAGGCCTGGAGACCGCGGTGTTCTTCTACTCCGCCGTCCAGACCGCGCAGTCGGACACCGTGCAGCCGCTGATCGGCTTCGCCGTCGGCATCCTCGCCTCGGTGGTCCTCGCCTGGCTGCTCTACAAGGGCGCCGTCCGGTTCAACCTGGGCAAGTTCTTCACGATCACCGGCGTCCTGCTCGTGTTCGTCGCCGCGGGCGTGCTCGGCTACGGCCTGCACGACCTGCAGGAGGCCGCGTTCCTGCCGGGCATCGGCACCCTGGCGTTCGACGCTTCGGCGACGCTGCCCGAGACGTCCTGGTACGGCGCCCTGCTCAAGGGCATCTTCAACTATTCGCAGCAGACGACCGTGCTGCAGGCCATCGCGTGGGTCGCCTACGTCGTCATCGTGCTGCCCCTTTTCCTCAAGCCCAGCAAGAAGACCGCGCCGGTCCCCGCCGCCGCGGCCGCCTCGAAGGAGTGACCGTGCGCAAGACCCCCTCGCTGGCCGTACTGGCCGGCGCCGCCGTGCTGGTGACGCTCGCCGCGTGCGACGGCAAGAGCGACACCGCGGGCGCCACCGCGGACGGCGGCCCGATCAAGGTGTCGGCGTCCGACACCGCGTGCGAGGTTTCCGCCACCACGGCCGGCGCGGGCAACGTGACCTTCGAGATCACCAACAAGGGCACCAAGGTCACCGAGTTCTACCTCTACGCCGAGGGCGACCGGATCATGGGCGAGGTCGAGAACATCGCGCCCGGGCTGAACCGGCGGCTGATCGTCGAGGTCGCCGACGCCGGCAAGTACCAGACCGCGTGCAAGCCGGGCATGGCCGGCGCCGGCATCCGCGGCGACTTCACCGTCACCGGCGGCGTCGCGAAGCAGAACGACGCCAACGCGCAGAAGGCGCAGGCCACCAAGAGCTACGCCGACTACATCGCGAACAACACCGCCGCGCTCGAGGAGGAGACGGCCAAGTTCGCCGGCCTCGTCAAGACGGGCAAGGTCGACGAGGCCAAGGCCGCGTACGCCCGCACGCGCGTCTACTACGAGCGCATCGAGCCGGTCGCCGAGAAGTTCGGCGACCTCGACCCGGCCATCGACGTCCGCGAGGCCGACCTCGAACCGGGCCAGAAGTTCACCGGCTTCCACCGGCTCGAGAAGGACCTCTTCGTCTCCGGCCCGCAGGCCGACACCCCGCAGATCGCGGACAAGCTGCTGACCGACGTCAAGGACCTGGTCGCCAAGTCCAAGACCCTCGAGCTGACCGCGCTCGACCTGGCGAACGGCGCCAAGGGCCTGCTCGACGAGGTCGCGACCGGCAAGATCACCGGCGAGGAGGAGACCTTCTCGCACACCGACCTCTGGGACTTCCAGGCCAACCTGGACGGTTCGAAGGGCGCGATCACGTCGCTGCGGCCGATCCTGCAGGCGAAGGACGCCGCGCTGACGTCCACTTTGGACAAGGAGTTCGCGAACGTCCAGGGCCTGCTGGACAAGCAGCGCGTCGGTGACGGCTTCAAGCTCTACACCGACCTTTCCCAGGACCAGGTCAAGGAGTTCGCTTCGGCCGTCGACGCGCTGAGCGAGCCGCTGAGCAAGGTTGCGGAGGTCGTCTCGAAGTGACGTCGGCAGAGGGCACGCGGGTTTCGCGGCGGAAGCTGTTCGGCCTGGCGGGCGCGGGTGTCGCGCTCGCCGGGGCGGGCGCCGCCGCCGGCATCGGGATCGACAAGGCGACGAGCGGCAACGCCGAGGCGTCGGTGAACACCGTCGACTTCCACGGCGAGCACCAGGCGGGGATCGTCACGCCGGCGCAGGCGAACCTGCACTTCGTGGCTTTGGATGTGACAGCCCCCGACCGCGAAAAGCTGCGTCAGCTGCTGAAGACGTGGACCGACGCCGCCCGCCGGATGACCGCCGGCCAGGAGGTCGTGGCGGGCGGCGCGATCGACGGCGGCCAGTACGCCCCGCCGGGCGACACCGGCGAGGCGCTCGACCTGCCGGCCGCAAACCTGACGCTGACCATCGGCTTCGGGCCGTCGCTGTTCGACGGCCGGTTCGGGCTGGCGGGCAAGCGGCCGCCGCAGCTGATCGACCTGCCGCTGTTCCCGAAGGACAAGCTCGACCCGGCCCGCAGCGGCGGCGACCTGTGCATCCAGGCCTGCGCGGACGACCCGCAGGTCGCGGTGCACGCGGTCCGCAACCTGGTGCGCCTCGGCTTCGGCGTCACCGAGGTCCGCTGGTCGCAGCTCGGCTTCGGCCGCAGCTCGTCGACGTCCCGGGCGCAGGCGACCCCGCGGAACCTGTTCGGCTTCAAGGACGGCACGAACAACATCAAGTCCGAGGACACCGACATCCTGCGCGACCAGGTGTGGGCCGAAGCCGCGGACGGCCCGGCCTGGATGGCCGGCGGCTCGTACCTGGTGGCGCGCCGGATCCGGATGCACATCGAGACCTGGGACCGCGAGTCCCTGGACGGCCAGCAGAAGATCATCGGCCGCGCGAAGGGCACCGGCGCCCCGCTGGGCCAGGCCGCGGAGTTCGACGAGCTGGACCTCGACGTCGGCGGCGCGGGCGGCGAGAAGGTGATCGCGGAGGACGCCCACGTCCGGCTGGCCTCGCACCAGGCCCTGAACGGCGTCCGCATCCTGCGCCGCGGCTACAACTTCGTCGACGGTTCCGACGGCGTCGGGCACCTGGAGGCGGGGCTGTTCTTCCTGGCGTTCAACAGGGACACGCGCAAGCAGTACGTCCCGATGCAGCAGGCGCTGTCGTCGAAGGACGCGATGATGGAGTACGTCCAGCACACGGGCTCGGCGCACTTCGCGATCCCGCCGGGCGTGACCCGCGAGTCGAGCTGGGCGGACGCCCTGTTTTCCTAAAGCCTTTAGGCTGAGCTACACTCTCATTAGGCAAAAGGGAGTGAGTTCATGGTTCGAGCCGGGTTGACCACGGAACGCGTCGTGCGCGCCGGCGCCGAGCTGGCCGACGAGGCCGGCTTCGCCAACGTGACGCCGTCGGAGCTGGCGCGGCGCTTCGACGTCAAGGTCGCGAGCCTGTATTCGCACGTCAAGAACGCGCACGACCTGCGGGCGAAGATCGCGCTGCTCGCGCTGGACGAGCTCGCCGACCGCGCGGCCGCCGCGCTGGCGGGCCGGGCGGGCAAGGACGCGCTCATCGCCTTCGCCGACGTCTACCGCGACTACGCCCGGGAACACCCCGGCCGGTACGCCGCCACGCGGTTCCGGCTCGACCCGGAAACCGCCGCCGCGAGCGCCGGGCCCCGGCACGCCGAGATGATGCGCGCGATCCTGCGCGGCTACGCCGTGACCGGCCCGGACGAGACGCACGCCGTGCGGCTGCTCGGCAGCGTCTTCCACGGGTACGTCGACCTCGAGGCCCAAGGCGGCTTCGACCACAGCTCGCCGCCCTCCCAGGAGTCCTGGCACCGGATCCTGACCGTGCTCGACACCGTTCTCCGCGATTGGCCCACCTCATGATCATCACCCCCCTGACCGACGGCCTGGTGCTCGGCGCCCTCGAACTCGAGCGCACCGGGCACGGCCTCGCCCCGCACCGCCTG
Organism: Amycolatopsis sp. FBCC-B4732; assembly: GCF_023008405.1. Classification (NCBI taxonomy): domain Bacteria; kingdom Bacillati; phylum Actinomycetota; class Actinomycetes; order Pseudonocardiales; family Pseudonocardiaceae; genus Amycolatopsis; species Amycolatopsis sp. FBCC-B4732. The sequence goes on along the minus strand of NZ_CP095376.1, from coordinate 9,387,373 downwards.
CCCGCCCGGGCCCGCGCGCAGAACACCGACCCGCGCCTGGCCATGGCCGAAGCGCAGCCCGCCGGCGTGCGGCTGCGGTTCCGGACCAGCGCCGCCGTCGTCGAGCTGGAAACCCGGCGCACCAAGGTGGTCTACGCCGGCGCGCCGCCGCGTCCGGACGGCTTGTACGACCTGCTGGTCGACGGCGAGCTCGTCGCCCAAGCGAACGTCGACGGCGGCAACACCCTGACCGTCGACCCGCGCACCGGCGCCGGCGAGCACCGCGACGGCCCGCCCGGCACCGTGCGGTTCGGCGACCTGGGCACGCACCCCAAGGACGTCGAGATCTGGCTGCCGCACCACGAGATCACCGAACTGCTCGCTCTGCGCACCGACGCGCCCGTCGAGCCGCTGCCCCGGCGAAGGGTGTGGCTTCACCACGGGAGCTCGATCAGCCACGGCTCGAACGCCGCCAGCCCGGCCACCACCTGGGCCGCGCTCGCCGCCACCGCGGCCGGCGTCGACCTGGTGAACCTCGGGTTCGGCGGCAACGCGCTGCTCGACCCGTTCACCGCCCGCGCGCTGCGCGACACCCCCGCCGACCTGGTCAGCGTCAAGCTCGGCATCAACGTCGTCAACGCCGACCTGATGCGCCTGCGCGCGTTCGGCCCGGCCGTGCACGGCTTCCTCGACACCATCCGCGAAGGACACCCGGACACGCCGCTGGTCGTCGTCTCCCCGCTGTACTGCCCGATCCACGAGCAGACGCCGGGGCCGGGCGACTTCGACCACGAAGCGCTGGCCGCCGGCGAGGTCCGGTTCCGGGCGACCGGGGACCCCGCCGAGCGGGCCGCGGGCAAGCTGACCCTGGAAGTCGTCCGGGACGAGCTGGCCCGGATCGTCGCGCAGCGGCAGGCCGAGGACCCGAACCTGCGCTACCTCGACGGTCTCGCCCTCTACGGCGAAGCCGACTTCGCCGAGTTCCCGCTGCCGGACGCCCTCCACCCGGACCCCGCGGCCCACCGCCGGATCGCCACGCGGTTCGCCGAGCTGGTGCTTGACTTCAAGGGAGCTTGAAGTCGGAGGCTGGGCGGCATGTTCACCGAAGCAGAGCTCGAATACCTCGCCGCCCAGCCGCTGGGCCGCCTCGCCACCCGGCAGCCGAACGGGACCCTGCAGGCCAACCCGGTCGGCTTCCGCTACAACCCGGACGAGAAGACCGTCGACGTCACCGGGCACAACCTGCGGAACAGCAAGAAGTTCCGCAACATCGCGACCGACGACCAGGTCGCCTTCGTCGTCGACGACCTCCCCTCGACGAACCCGTGGCGCGTGCGCTGCCTGGAGATCCGCGGCCGCGCCGAAGCGCTGACCGGCGTCAACCTCCCGGACAACCACTTCGACGACGCCGTGATCCGCATCCACCCCGAGCGCATCCTCGCCTTCGGCGTCGAGGACTGGGACCGCGAGCCGCTCGAGCTGGAGACGAACATCCGCGACGTCTGAGCGTCACGGCACCGGCACCGGGGCCTCGGCGAGCCCGGCCAGCTCCCGCGGCAGCGGACCCCGGTGCAGGACGCCGAGGCGCTGCGTGGCGCGGGTGAGCGCCACGTAGAGCTCGGCCGCGCCGCGGGGCCCGCCGTCGAGGATCCGGTCCGGGTCCACGACCAGCACGGCGTCGAACTCCAGGCCCTTCGTCTCGGACGGAGGTACCGCGCCCGGCACCCCGGGCGGCCCGATCACGACGCTGGTGCCTTCGCGCCCGGCTTCCGCGCCGGTGAACTCCTCGACGGCCGCGGCGAGTTCGCCGTCGCCGACCCGCCGCGCCCACGGCGCGACCCCGCACGCGCGCACCGACTCCGGCGGCCGCACGTCGGGCGCGAACCCGGCCAGCACGGCGGCGGCAACGCTCATGATCTCCGCCGGCGTGCGGTAGTTCACCGTCAGCGAGCGGTAGACCCAGCGGCCGGGCACGTACGGGTCGAGCATCGCGCCCCACGACCGCGCCCCGGCCGCCGACCGGCGCTGGGCGAGGTCGCCCACCACCGTGAACGACCGCCCGGGACACCGCCGCATCAGCACCCGCCAGTCCATTTCGGACAGTTCCTGGGCCTCGTCGACCACGACGTGCCGGTAGGTCCAATCCCGGTCCGCCGAGGCGCGCTCGACGAGCGTCCGCGTGTCGGTTTCGACGAACCGGTCCGCCAGGTCCTCACCGTAGAGCAGGTCCTTGGCGACCAGGCCGACGTCCTCGTCGACGTCCTCGCGCTCGATGAGGTTGTCCAGGACGTCGGCGGCGTAGGCGGCCTTCGCCTTCCGCTCCCGCTCGGCTGCCCGCTCCACCGCCTTCTCGGCCGCGAGGTCCCGGCCCAGCAGGTCGACGAGCTCGTCGAGCAGCGGCACGTCCGACACCGTCCAGGCGTCGCCCTCGGCCCGCGCCAGCACGGGGTCACCGCCCGCCGCGCGCAGCCGTTCCGGCGACGAATACAGCTGCGCCAGCAGGGTTTCCGGGGTCAGGATCGGCCACAGCTCGTCGAGCGTGCGGGTGAACACCTCGTCGGCGTTGAGATCCTTGACCAGTTCGGCCCGGAACCGTTCCCAGTCCTCGCGGTCGTCGCGGCTCAGCCAGCCCTGGCCGATCCGCTTCATCGCCCGTTCGGTGAGCACGTAGGTGACGATGTCGGCGAACACCGCGCGGGCTTCGTTGTGCGGCTGCCCGCTGTCGCGCGCCTCCTGCCGGGCCCACTCCGCGGTCGCGGCGTCGATCCGCACGGTCGCGTCCCGCAGCTGGATCTCCACCGGCTCCGCGGGAAGCCGCTGCCGGTCGGCGATGGCGGCCGCGAGCACGTCCAGGATCTTCCGGGAACCCTTGACCCGCGCGGCTTCCGGCGCGTCCTCGGCCGTGACGTGCAGGCCGGGCACGAGGTCGCCGGTGGTCGTGAAGACGACGTCGGTTTCCCCGAGCGACGGCAGCACGCGCCCGATGTGGTTCAGGAACGCCGGGTTGGGCCCGACCACGAGCGCGCCGTGGCGTTCCATCCGTTCCCGCTGGGTGTAGAGCAGGTAGGCGACGCGGTGCAGCGCCACCACCGTCTTCCCGGTGCCCGGCCCGCCTTCGATCACCAGCACGCCCGGGTGGTCGAGCCGGATGATCTCGTCCTGCTCGGCCTGGATCGTCGCGACGATGTCCCGCATGCCCTCGCCGCGTGGGGCGTTGACGGCGGCGAGCAGCGCCGCGTCCCCCGACGCGTCCCCGCCCGGGCGGCCGAGGTCCTCGTCGGTGAAGTCGACCACGTCCCGCCGATGGGTGTGGAACTGACGGCGGCGGCGCATGTCCTCCGGGTGCGCGCCGGTGGCGGTGTAGAACGGCCGCGCGGCCGGCGCCCGCCAGTCGAGCAGCACCGGTTCGTGGTCGTTTTCCTCGTCGAAGAGCCCGATCCGGCCGATGTAGGAGCGCTCCCCCGAAACGGCGTCGAGCCGCCCGAAGCACAGCCCGTTGTCGACGACGTCCAGCCGCCGCACCTCCCGGCCGAGCGCCCGCACCCGGACGTCCCGTTCCATGGCGCCGAGGTCGTTGCCGCCGAGCGCCGCCCGGTAGGCGTCGCGCACGCGCTCGCGTTCGGCGTCGAGCCGGTCGTAGAGCCCGGCGACGTGGGCGCGTTCGGCCTTCAGTTCTGTTTCGTGTTCCGTCATGCGTCCCCTCACGCCTCGGCCGGCGCGCCGAACCACCGCGCCAGCCGGTCCTGCAGTTGTCCCTGGTCTTCGCCGGCCCAGGCCACGTGGCCGTCCGGCCGCACCAGCACGGCGGGCACGTCCAGCTCTTCGCTGACGTCCACGACGTGGTCGACCCGGTCCGCCCAGCCGGCCACCGAGAGGCGCCCGGTCTGGTCGAGCAGCACCCCGCGGCCGCCGTGCATCAGGTCGTACAGCCGGCCGCCCTTCAGCTCGACGTCCCGCAGCCGCCGTCCGACGAGGTCGTGGTCGTCGCCGAAGTCGTAGCGGATCTCGATGCCGACGATGCGCCCGATCAGGTACCGGTTCACCTCTTCGAAGTCCATCAGCTTCGCCAGCAGCCGGCGCAGGGCCTGCGGTCCGGCGTCGGGGCGCATCAGCTCGCCCTGGGCCCGGGTGTTGTCCAGCACGTCGGCGGCCACCGGGTGCCGTTCGGCCTGGTAGGTGTCCAGCAGGCCCGCCGGCGCCCACCCGCCGAGTTCGGCGGCCAGTTTCCAGCCGAGGTTCACCGCGTCCTGGAGGCCGAGGTTGAGGCCCTGCCCGCCCAGCGGCGGGTGGATGTGCGCCGCGTCGCCCGCGAGGAAGACCCGGCCGTCCCGGTAGCGCTCGGCGAGCCTCGTCGCGTCGCCGAAGCGGGACAGCCACAGCGGCGAGTGCACGCCGAAGTCGGTGCCCGCGTACACGCGCAGCCGCTCCTTGAACTCCTCCAGCGTCGGCGGGACCGACCGGTCTTCGCGCACCTGCTCGGCGGGCACGAGCACCCGGTACCGCCCGGTTTTCCCGAGCGGCCCGAGCCCGAAGAACTTCTCCGTCTTGCGGATCTCGGTCACGATGGCGGCCACCTCTTCGGCCGGCGCGGTCACCTCCATCTCGCCGAGCAGCGTCTCGTGCCGGGCCGGCTCCCCGGGGAAGCCGATCCCGAGCAGCTTCCGGACCGTGCTGCGCCCGCCGTCGCAGCCGACGAGGTAGCGCGCCCGCAGCCGCTCACCGCCGGCCAGCTCGACGGTGACGCCCTCGTCGTCCTGGCTCAGCCCGGTCACCTCGGCGCCGGGCCGGATCTCGACGCCCGCCTTGACGGCGTGTTCGGTCAGCAGCCGCTGGGTGACCGGCTGCGGGATACCGAGGACGTAGGCGTGCGCGCTGTCCAGCCGTTCCGGCCACGGCTTGTCGATGCCGGCGAAGTACCCGGCCATCTTGAACTGCTTGCCCTCTTCGAGGAAGCGGTCCAGCAGGCCGCGCTGGGCCATCACCTCGATGCTGCGCACGTGCAGGCCGAGCGACCGGACCTCCTTGACCGGCTCGGCTTCCCGCTCCAGCACGAGCACCCGCACGCCGTGCAGCCGCAGTTCGGCGGCCAGCATCGTCCCCGTCGGGCCGCCACCGGCCACGATCACGTCGATCATGAATCTCCCCTTGTTCGTTCGATGCTGGTTCAGGCGGGCTGGGTCTCACGGCTGCCGAGCAGCAGCTTCGCGGCCACTTCGGCGCCGTCGGCGCGGATCGTGGCGGCCACCGCGGCCGCCCGGGCCCGGGTCGAGGTCGCCAAGGCCGTCTCGAGCGCCGCGGACAACGAGGCGACGGTCGGCACCGGGCCGTCGTGGGCGACGCCGATGCCCAGCTCGGCCACCCGGCCCGCCCAGTACGGCTGGTCCGTCGCCTGCGGCACCACGACCTGGGCCGCGCCCGCCCGCGTCGCGGTCATCGTGGTGCCCGCGCCCCCGTGGTGCACGACGGCCGCGACCCGGCCGAAGAGCTCCTGGTGGTTGACCTCCCCGACGGCGAAGCAGTCGTCGCGGTCGTCGAGCAGGTCCAGGTCGGCCCAGCCGCGCGAGACGACCACGCGGCGCCCCCGCGCCCGCACCGCCTCGACGACGACCTGGGCGACGTTCGCCGCCGCGGCCATCGGCATGCTGCCGAAGCCCGCGTACACCGGCGGCTCACCCGCGGCCAGGAACTCCTCCAGCGCGGCCGGCAGCGGCCGTACGTCCGGCACGATCCACGCGCCGGTCTGCACGACGTCCAGGCCCGGCACCGGCTCCCACGGGTCCAGCACCGGGTCCGTGGCCAGCCACGTCCGGTCTCCGAAGACGTACCCGCGGACGTCGCCGACCGGCGCCAGCCCGTTCGCGACCCGGTGGGTGTTGAGTGCTTCGCGGAACAGCGCGTTCACGTTCTCGGCGTCGTGCTCCCACAGCACCCGGTTGTCGGTCACCCCCGCCGGGAACGGCTTGCCCGGGTACGCCAGCGGCGCGTGGTGCGGGGACGGCAGCACGACCTTCTGGAAGGTCACGACCACCGGCCGGATGCCCAGTTTTTCCGCGATCGACAGCGCGCCGGCCATGGTCGGCAGCATGCCGGTCGCCACCACGACGTCGCAGCCCTCGGCCGCCGCGGCCACGACGTCGAACTGGGCCGCGATCAGCTGGGCGGCCCGCTCGGGCAGGGACGACGGCGCGGGCGCCGCCTTGGTCAGCGCCTTGGCCGACGGCCCGTACGGCACGAACTCGACCCCGGCGTCGGCCAGCCGCCGGGCGAAGTCCTCGTCAGGCGGGGCGCACACCCGCACTTCGGCGCCCTGGGCCCGCAGCTCCGCCCCGAACCCCGCCATCGGCTCGACGTCCCCGCGCGACCCGTACGTCGACAGCAAAACACGCACTCGCAAAACCCCCGTTGGATCCCTGAGCCGGGATTTTCCGGCTCAGGGCGACGATTTTGCGGCACGACGGGGGTCTTGCGGCAAGCCCCCCAATGCGATATACGTTTAACATGGAGGGAGTTGGTTTTCCCTCATTCACTCTTCCGGGGTCCTTCAGTGACGCCCTCCCCAGCCCGTGTATGCCACCGCACCGGTGACCGCGAGCACTACCGCCGTCCAGGTGGCCGCGGGTGTCCCGGCGGGTTGCAGCAGCCAGGCCGTGACGCGGATCGCCGTGGAGTCCGCCGGCGGGACGAACGGGCTGATCGCGCACCAGAGCAGTGGGAGCGTCCAGCCGAACTGCCCGCCCGCGACCGTGGCGGCCAGCCCCGTCAGGCCGGCCAGGCCCGCCGCGTCCCGGGTGACGATCGCCGCGTCGATCGCCGACGGGCCCAGCTCCTGCACGCCGAGCACCAGCGCCCCGGCGGCCACGCCGATCAGCGCGAGGTGCGCGAACCGCCGCCGCGGCCACGGCAGTGCCGCCGCCCGGTCGAGGTCGGCGTCCTGCCCGCTCAGGCCGATCGCCGCCACCGCGATGCCCGCCGTCAGCGCCAGGACCACCAGGATCGGGTTCCAGGAGCCCCGCCCCAGGAACCACACCCCCGACGTCACCACCAGCAGGGCGGCCGTCGCCGCCGGAAGCCGGCGCGAGCGGGCGTACAGCACCGCCCACCTCATCGGAGGGCACCGGGGACGAGCACGTCGAGCGGTTCGCCCCGGCAGGTCAGCAGCGCCTGCCGCAGCGCGACGATCCGGGTGGCCTGGACGTCCGGTGGCAGGGCGCGGAACTGGTTCCACACCTGTTCGATCGCCCCGAATTCCCGCTTGAACCAGTTCCGCGTGAATTCGGGCAGCGGTTCCAGCTTTCCGGTGAAGTACGCCGCGCCGATCGCACGGGCGGCCTGGTCCGGCACGCTGCTGTGGCTCGGCGGCTCGCAGCTGGGCACGCCGGCGCCGGTCAGCACGGCCAGCCGCAGGTCGTCCGCGCCCGCCGTGAGCAGGAGGTCGTTGCGCTGGAAGTCCAGGGAGACGACGTGGGGATCGCGCGGAGCCGGCCCGGTGACCGAGGGCGGCCGGACCTGCTCTTCGATCCGGGTCGGCGGATCGGGCAGTTTCGCCAGCATCGCGAGCGCTTCGCGACCCGGTCCCCGCAACGCGGCCAGCCGATCCCGGTGCAGTTCGGACACGCAGATCGGCCCGTCGCAGACCTTCCGGCCGGCAACGCTGTCGGTGGTGAGCGCGTCGGCGGGCACCGCCGGGAACAACGGCAACGCGACGGCGGCCCCGGCGACCAGCGGCAGCAGGCCGAGCAGCCGCGCCCGCACGGAGCGCGCGGACAGCAGCAGGAACGAAGTCACGGCCAGCCCGAGGAACCACCCGCCCTGCCCGAGGTCGAGCGCCACGGTGGTCGTCACCATCTCCCCGCGCGGCTCCGCGAGCGACGGCGCCAGCGGTCCCACCCGGGTGGGGAGCACCGGCTCCAGCCCGCTCTCGAGCGACATCCAGCAGAGGACCGTCAGGACGAACGCCAGCACGGCCGCCCCGGGCGCGGCCAGCGGGTGCGGCAGCAGCCGCCCGACCGCCAGCCCGAGCCAGCTGCCCGCGAGGACCCCGAGCGACCCGACGAGCAGCACCGGCAGGAAGCCGAGGGAGAAGAACCCGCCGTGCGCGAGGATTTCGACGGCCCCCACGGCGAACACGACCAGGTAACCGGCCACGCTCAGCCCGCCGACGGCCCCGGCCGGCCGGGCCGCCCGCTGCCACCCGGGACGCGACGTCGTGGCGAGCAGCTCGACCACGCCGGAACGGCTGTCGCGCATGCCTTGGATGGCTCCGGCCCCGACGACGATGGGCCAGAGGAAGACCAGCAGGAACCGCAGCCACAACGCGGCGGTGGTGCTGTGCGCGGTCCACGACGCGGGCGCTTTCCACCACGGACCGGAGAGCAGGAAGAGGAACCCGAGCGCGACGACGACGAGCGCCAGCCCGGCCCAGGGCGCGATGGAGCGCCGGAGTTCGGTGCGGAGGATCATCACCACGCACCCTTGCCCGGTTCGTGGTTCAGCAGCGCCGAATAGCCGCGCTCGATCGGGCTGTCGCCGACGTGCTCCGGCGTCCCCGCTTCGGCCAGCTCGCCCGGGGTGCCCTGGAACACCAGCTTCCCCTCGGCGAACAGCACGACGTCGGTGCACGCCGTCGCGACGTCTTCCACCAGGTGCGTCGAGATCAGCACGCACGAATCCCGGCCGAGTTCCTGCACCAGCTCCCGGAACCGCACGCGCTGCGCCGGGTCGAGGCCCGCGGTCGGCTCGTCGAGCAGGAGGATGTCCGGGTCGTTGACGATCGCCTGCGCGATCCCCACCCGCCGGACCATGCCGCCGGACAGGGTTTTCATGCGGTCGTCGGCGCGGTCGGCCAGGCCGACGCGCTCGATCGCGCGCTGGACCGCGCCCGGGATGTCCTCTTTGGACATCTCCTTGAGCCAGGCCAGGTATTCGACGAACTCCCGGACCGTGAACCGCTTGTAGTAGCCGAAGTTCTGCGGCAGGTAACCGATCCGGCGGCGCAGGTCGCGCTGGCCGGTGTGGCCGCCGGCTTGCGTGCCGAGCAGCGTCAGGCTGCCCGCCGCCGGCCGCAGCACCGTCGCCAGTGCCCTGATCAACGTCGTCTTGCCCGCGCCGTTGGGCCCGAGCAAGCCGTGCACGCCCTTGCCGAGGGACAGGTCCAGCCCGTCCACGGCCATCTTCCGCCGCCCCACCCGCACCTTCAGCCCCTGCGCCCGGATTTCCCAGGCGTAGGTCGCCGGTGCGACCTCGGCGGCCCCCACTGCCCGCATGTCTTCCTCCCTAGTGGTGCGCGCCGAGCCGGGTGTACGCCGCCCTGTGCAGGACGACGGCCACCGTGGTCAGCGCGAAGATCCCCGCCCACACCGGCAGCGCGCCGGTGGTGAGCGCAAACGCCTGTCCCCGCTGGACGAACGCGGGCAGCACGACGATCGCCACCCACACCGCGATCAGCGCGTACGCCGCCCGGCTGACGCCGATCACGCCGCCGAGCGCGAGCGTGCCGGTGGTGAACGCCAGGCTCGGCAGCAACCAGAACGCCGGCCCGGTGCCGGTCAGCCGGCCGGCGACGCCGAGCACCGGCAGCACGACGGCGAGCACCGCCACCGTCCGCCGGACGATCAGGTACAGCCCCGCCCGCGGCGTCGCGGTGACGACCTCGTACGCCGGGTCGAGCCCCCGCGCCCACGACGCCGCAACCCCGAGCACGGGCAGCACCGGCGCGAAGAGCTGCACCGCCGTCACGTCGAGCACCGCGTGCCAGACGCCGTCGAGCAGTACCGCGACCAGGCAGACCGCCGCGATCATCGCCAGCCACGGCGCCATCGCCGGCGTGATCCAGGTGTCGAGCCACCGCCACCGCCGCGGCTCGGCCGGCGGCCGGACCTCGAGCTGGGGCGCGAGCCGGTTCCAGACGACGTCCACCACCGGCCGCACGGGCGCCACCTCGGCGAGCCGCGCCCGGCACACCCGGCAGTCCTCGAGGTGGGCTTCGACGCCCCACCGCAGGTCACCCGGGAGGTCGCCGCCCGTCGCGTACGCGGCGATGAGCCGGTCCGGCGCGTGGTTCATGACAGTGCCTCCCGCATCGCGATCCGCGCCCGCCGGGCCCGGGTCTTGACGGTTCCTTCCGGCAGTCCCAGCAGGACGGCGGTCTCGCGGACGGTCAGCCCGTCGAGCACCATCGCCTGCAGGACCGCCCGCAGCTCGGGCGCGAGGTCGCGCAGCGCGTCGCCGATCTCGTCGCCGAGCGCCACCGCCAGTGCCTCGTCCTCGGCCGCCGCCACCGGCGCGCAGTCGAACGCCACCTCCGGCGGTGGCTGCGCGTGGTGCGCGCGCCGGCGGAAGGCGTCGACCAGCCGGCGCGCCGCGATCGTCCACACCCAGCCGACCGCGCTCCCGCCGGTGACGGCCCCGGCGAACGAACCCGCCGCGCGCCAGACCGCCAGATACGTCTCCTGCATGACCTCGGCGACGATCTGGTCGTCGGCGCACCGGCGGCGCAGGCGCACGGCGAGCCAGGGCGACGTGCGGCGGTAGAGCTCCTCGAACGCCGCGCGGTCGCCCTTGGCCGTGCGCCGGACGAGGTGCTCCTCGTCCGCGCTGTCCAGTGGCAGGTGTCTCACACCGGGCAAGACGCCCGGTGCTCGGAAACGGTTCTCACCCGAATGTGTGCTGCGTCACATCGGACGGGCGGGCCAGAACTTCCGCCAGCCGTCGGCTTCGAGGGTCGTCGGCTCCAGCCCGGCGTCGCGGGCGGCCTGCTCGGCGCCCCGGACGTCCAGCGCGAACTGCTTCGCCAGCGCCCGCAACTCGCCTTCGGGGTCGACACCCGCGCGGCGCGCGGTGGCCGCGATGCGGAACAGCTGGGCGGCCGTGGCCGAGCCTTCGGGGAAGAGGTCGAGCGGGATGCCCGCCCGCCCGGAGCGCTGCCCCAGCTTGCCCGCCAGCGCGACCGCGGGCTGGCCGAGCGCCACGCCGTCCACAATGGACTTGCGCTGCTTCTCGCGCTGCTTCAGCTCTTCCCACTTGAGGTTCTGGTGCTCGACCGTGTGCACCTTGTCCGCGTCGGCGAACACGTGCGGGTGCCGCCCGACGAGCTTCGCGACCAGCGCGGCGGCGACGTCGTCGATGCCGAACGGGTCGGCCGGGTCCTCGGCCGCGACGCGCGCGTGGAACAGCACCTGCAGGAGGACGTCGCCGAGTTCCTCGCGCAGCGCTTCGCGGTCGCCGTCCTCGATGGCGTCGAGCAGTTCGTAGGTCTCCTCGACCAGGTACTGCCGCAGCGATTCGTGCGTCTGGACCGCGTCCCACGGGCAGCCGCCCGGCGAACGGAGCCGGTCCATCACTTCGGCGGCCTCGACCAGTGGCGGCACCGGCGTCTCGATGACGGTCGCGCCCGTCGCGATCAGCAGCGACGCGGCGGGCTCGTCCCGGGACCCGGCGAGCAGCACGACGTCCCGCAGCGAAGGCGCTTCGGTGACGGGCGGGACCCCGAACGCCGCGGGGTCGACGTCCGTGGCCGCGTAGACGGCGTTCGATTCACGCAGGATCTTCAGTGCCGCGCCGGGAAGTGTCGTCCCGCGGACGACCACGACGACACCCGTGGTCACTGCTGCGCGGGTGCGGCACCGCGCACGGGCAGCACGATGCCCTGGGTGGCGTCGGAGTTCGGCACGAGGTTCATGCCCACAACATCCCACACGCCGTAGCGCGGGTTGACGCGCAGGCCGCTCTGCCCGAGGTAGGGCTGCAGCAGCCGGGTGCCGATCGAGGTCAGCTGCGCGTCGGTCGGCTTCTGCGCTTCCTGGTCGGCGGGCACGGCCTTGTCGGTGCCGCGGGCGCGGATGACGAAGACGAACCAGTCCGCGCTCTGCGGCTTCTGCGCCTGGAAGACGACGACGCTGTTCTTTTCGGAGCCGAAGAGCGCGGTCTGCGCGAGACCGAGGTACTGCGCGGCACCGAAGAGTTCGGCGGTCTGGCCGGCGGAGTAGACGCTCGGCGGGGCCGGCATCCCGGTCTGCTGGGCCTGCTGCGCCTGCTGGGCGTCCTGCTGCGCCTGCTGCACGGTGGCCGCCACCTTGCCCGGGTCGGCGGCGAACTCCTTCGCGAGGTCGAAGGCGCGGGTGCGGGCGGCCTGGTCGGTGTCCGAGGAGGCGCTGATGCCGACGTAGTCCGCGCCGACGGACAGCTTCGCCAGCGACTTCTGCGCGAGCTGCTGCTCCAGGACGACGTCGCTCGCGACCTCGTTCGCGTCGCGCAGCTTCGAGACGATCTGCGTGACGGCGACCTGGTCGCCCTGCCCGGTGTCGGTGACCGGCGCGGGCGTCACCTGCGCGGCCAGCCCGGCGATCTTCGCCTGGTCGGCGACGAGGTTTTCCTGCTTGGTGGCGCGCAGGGTCAGCTCGTGGAGCACGGTCTGCCGGACGATCTCGCGGCCCAGCACGTCGAGCTTGTGCTCACCGGCGAGCTTCTTCGCGTACGGGTGTTCGCGGACGGCCTGGTCGATCATCGACTGGACGCTGTCGATCGACACCGACCGGTCGCCGACGATGACGGCGCTGCCGACCTGGCTGGGGCCCGAACCGCACCCGGCGAGCAGAAGTGCACCGGCAACGACCGCGACCAGCGCGCGAGGGCGCCCCATGATCCGCATCACAACGCATACCCTCTCACACCATCGGTGCCGAACCGCAACACCCATGGGGTGAGGACGGCCGTAATGTCGACTTATGGACCATTGGCTGACCATCGAAGTCTTCGACGGTGAGCACACGGCCACGAAGTGGCGGCTCGCCTACGGTGACGCACTCGCCGAAGCGGCGCTGACGAACGGCGCCGAGCAGTGGGTGTGGCACGAGCACCGGTGGGGTGTGGTGCTCGAAATCGAGTTCGGGAACGAAGAACGGCGGGACGCGTTCCGCGCCCTGCCGGTGGTGACGGCGGCGCTCGACGCGGTGCCGGATCCGACCCGGGGCCTGCTGGTGTACCCGGGACGCGGTGGGGGTTCGGGCTCGCGAATGCCGAGGAAACCGAGGCCACTGCCGATGGCGGGAGCCGGCGCGGTGCCGGTACCGGTGGAACAGGTGCGGATGGGACTGGCCGAGGCACGCCCGCCGATGTTCAGCGAAGTCGGCTGAGCTTTGAAGCCGTGATGGCCATCTCGTGTTTCCTCGAGGTGGCCATCACGGCTTGAGTCGGAGCGCCGCCGTCCGCACGCGCGCCGGCACACCACCGCATGCGGGCGGAGAGGGGTGGGCTCGACCGCCCGATCGCCGCCGCGCGCAACTGCCGGCCCCGCTGCCGTGCGCAATCCGCGGCACCGCCGCCGTGCGCAACCCGCGGCCGCCCGCACACCGCCGCCGTGCGCAACCTGCAGCCCCCGCCGCCGCCGTGCGCAACCCGCGGCACCACCGCCGTGCGCTATCCGCAGCCCCGCCGCCGTCCGCAACCCGCGGCACCGCCGCCGCCCGCAACCCGTAGCCCCGCCGCCGTGCGCTATCCGCAGCCCCGCCGCCGTCCGCAACCCGCGGTCCCGCCGTCGCCCGCAACCCGCGGGCGCCCGCACACCGCCGCGCGCGGTCCGGGAGCGCAAGCGCCCGGGCGCCGCCGGCCACCCGAGCAAGCAGCGACCCCGGGCACCGCACCGCAATCCCCCGAAAGCCGCGCCTCCCTAGACCGTCGCCGGCTTCTTCGTCAGCTGTCCCAGCAGCTTCGCGCACCAGTCCAGCAGTTCCTCGTCCCGCAGCGTCGGCGCGCCGATCCGGCCGCCCGCCGGGCCCTCGGTCGGCTTCGGCACCGACACCGTGTTCGTCACCGCCTTGTACACCGCCTTCGGGTACAGCCGCTTCAGGCGGACCATCTGCGAATCGGCCAGCGGCAACGGCGCGAACCGGACCGTGTTCCCCTGGACCGCCACCTCCGTCACGCCCGCCTCGCGGCACGTGTGGCGGAAGCGCGCCACCGACAGCAGCCGGTTCACCGGGGCGGGCGGCTGGCCGTAGCGGTCGATCAGCTCTTCGCGCACCGCGTCGAGGCCCTCGGTGTCCGGCGCCGCCGCGATCTTGCGGTACGCCTCCAGCCGCAGGCGCTCGCCCGGGACGTAGTCGTGCGGGATGTGCGCGTCGATCGGGAGGTCGACGCGGACCTCCGCGAGTTCCTCGTCCTCCGCCGGCTCCGCGCCCGCGTGGCGCCGGAACGCGTCGACCGCTTCGCCGACCAACCGCACGTACAGGTCGAACCCGACCCCCGCGATGTGCCCGGACTGCTCCGCGCCGAGGATGTTGCCCGCGCCGCGGATCTCGAGGTCCTTCATCGCGACCGCCATGCCCGCGCCCAGCTCGGTGTTCTGCGCGATCGTCGCCAGCCGGTCGTGCGCGGTCTCCGTCAGCGGGGCCTCCGGCGGGTACAGGAAGTACGCGTACCCGCGCTCGCGCCCGCGCCCGACGCGCCCGCGCAACTGGTGCAGCTGCGCCAGCCCGAGCAGATCGCCGCGTTCGACGAGCAGCGTGTTCGCGTTCGAGATGTCGAGCCCGGTTTCGACGATCGTGGTGCACACCAGGACGTCGTACTCGTTTTCCCAGAAGCCCTGGATGATCTTTTCGAGCTTGTCCTCGTTCATCTGGCCGTGCGCGGTGACGACGCGCGCCTCCGGCACCAGCTCCCGGATGTGCCGCGCCGCCTTCTCGATCGAGGAGACGCGGTTGTGGACGTAGAAGACCTGGCCGTCTCGCAGCAGTTCGCGGCGGATGGCCGCGCCGACCTGCTTGTCGTCGTACGCGCCGACGTACGTCAGGATCGGGTGCCGGTCCTCGGGCGGGGTGAGGATCGTCGACATCTCGCGGATGCCGGCCAGCGACATCTCCAGCGTCCTCGGGATCGGGGTCGCGGACATCGTCAGCACGTCGACGTGCGTGCGCAGCGCCTTGATGTGTTCCTTGTGCTCGACACCGAAGCGCTGCTCCTCGTCGACGATCACGAGGCCGAGGTCCTTGTACCGGATGCCCGTCTGCAGCAGGCGGTGCGTGCCGATCACGATGTCGACCTCGCCGGCGGCGAGCTGCTCCAGGATGAGGTCCGACTCGGTCTTGTTCGTGAACCGGGACAGGCCCTTGATCGTCACCGGGAACGAGCGCATGCGCTCGTGGAAGGTGTTCAGGTGCTGCTGCGCGAGCAGGGTCGTCGGCACGAGCACGGCGACCTGCTTGCCGTCCTGCACCGCCTTGAACGCCGCGCGCACGGCGATCTCCGTCTTGCCGTAGCCGACGTCGCCGCAGATGACGCGGTCCATCGGGACGCCGCGTTCCATGTCCGACTTGACCTCGTCGATCGCGGCGAGCTGGTCGTTGGTTTCGGTGAACGGGAAGGCGTCCTCGAGCTCGCCCTGCCACGGCGTGTCCGGGCCGAACGCGTGCCCGGGCGCGGCCTGGCGCGCGGCGTAGAGCTGGACCAGCTCGGCGGCGATCTCCTTGACCGCCTTCTTGGCCCGGGCCTTGGTGTTCTTCCAGTCGGAGCCGCCGAGCTTGTTCAGCGTGGGCAGCTCGCCGCCGACGTACTTGGACACCTCGTCGAGCTGGTCGGTCGGCACGAACAGCCGGTCGCCCGGGTGCCCGCGCTTGGACGACCCGTACTCCAGCAGCAGGTACTCGCGGGTCGCACCGGCGACCGTGCGCTGCACCATCTCGACGAACCGGCCGATGCCGTGCTGCTCGTGCACGACGTAGTCGCCGTTCTTGAGCGCCAGCGGGTCCACCGCGTTGCGCCGCCGGGACGGCATCTTGCTGGTGAGGTCCTTTGTGGACGTTCCGGCGCCGGACCCGCGGCCGGTCAGGTCCGCCTCGGTGAGCACGACCAGTGCGCGCTCCGGCGAGACGAAGCCGTCCGTCAGGCCGCCGCAGGTGACCGTGACCAGGCCCGCCGCGGGCATCCCGGTGAGGCCGTCGCCGGCCAGCGTCGCCGGGACGTCCGCGCCCGAGAGCTGCTCGACCGCGCGCGCCGCGGTGCCCTGGCCGGCGACGACGAGCACCGCCGTGCCGCCCGCCGCCGTGTGGGCGCGCAGGTCCGTCATCGCACGCTCGAGCTCGCCGCGGTACGCCGGCGCGGCTTCGACGGACACCCGCAGGACGTCCGGGTCTTCGGTGGTCAGCTGGGTCAGCGTCCACCAGGCGCGTTTGGTGTCCTGCGCGTGGGACGCGATCTCGCCGAGCCCGCGGTAGGCGGACGCGCCGAGGTCGATCGGGGCCTGGCCGCCCGCCGCGGCCGTCGTCCAGGACGCTTCGAGGAACTCCTGGCCGGTGCGGACGAGGTCGGCGGCGCGGGCGCGGATCTTCTCCGGGTCGGTGAGCAGCACGTGCGCGCCGACCGGCATCGCGTCGGTGAGCAGCTCGAGCTCGCCTTCGCAGAGGACCGGGATCAGCGCCTCCATGCCCTCGACCGGGATGCCGTCGGCCAGCTTGGTGAGCATTTCGGCCAGGTGCGCGTCCGCTTCGTACGTCTTCGCCAGCTCCGCGGCCTTCTCCCGGACCGGCGCGGTGAGCAGCAGCTCGCGGCACGGGGGCGCGGTGACGCGCGGGATCTCGCCGGGCAGCGACCGCTGGTCGGAGACGGCGAACGCGCGGATCTCGCTGACCTCGTCGCCCCAGAACTCGACGCGGACGGGGTGCTGCGCGGTCGGGCCGAACAGGTCGAGGATGCCGCCGCGGACGGCGAACTCGCCGCGCTTCTCGACCATGTCGACGCGGGTGTACGCCAGTTCGACGAGCCGTTCGAGGAGCTCCTCGAACGGCTCCTCTTCGCCGACGACGAGGTCGATCGGCTCGAGCGAGCCGAGGCCGGGCGCCATCGGCTGGATCAGGCTGCGGACGGTCGCGACGACCACGCGCAGGGAGTCGTCCCCCTTCTTGAGCCGGTGCAGCACCTCCAGGCGGCGCCCGACGGTGTCCGCGCGGGGCGAGAGCCGCTCGTGCGGAAGGGTCTCCCAGCTCGGGAAGTCGGTGACGCGGTGCTTGCCCAGCAGCGCGCCGAGGGACGCGGTCAGCTCGTCGGCCTCGCGGCCGGTGGCGGTCACGGCGAGCACGGGTTTGCCCGCGCCGTCGTCCGCCGCGAGGGCGGCCGCGACGAGCTGCCGGGCGGCGATCGGGCCCTGCAGTTCGAGCAGCGGCGCGCCGGCGCGCTCGACCACGCCGCGCAGTGCCGGGTCGGGAAGGATGGCGGTGAGGAGTCCGGACAATGGAGCTTCGGTCACGATCCCAGCCTACGTGCCACCCCCGACAAGTTTCCGGTCACCGCTGGTCGCGCAGCAGTTCCGCCACCTCCGCGACCCTGCTCAGCTGTTCGTCGAACACCTTCGGGTCGGTGCTCGCGATCCGCAGCAGAACGTGCTCCGCGCCTTCGTACTCCCGCAGCCGCGAAGCGACCTCCGCGGCGCTTCCGGTCACCTGCATCTGGATGCCCTGGACGAAGTCGGCGGGCATCCCGTAGTTGCGCAGGCAGTACTCCTCGAGCAGCTCGCCGCCCCGCACGGGATCGTCCTCGACCAGGACCGTCGCGAACAACGCGGGCGTCACCGCGCGTGCCGCCCGCGCGCGGATCCGGGCCAGGCCGGACACGTAGTCCGCGGGATCGGGCGGGTACGGCAGCCAGCCGTCGTAGAGCCGGCCGACCCGCTCCAGCGCCCCCGGCGTGTACGCGGCCAGCCACACCGGCGGGCCGCCGTCCCGCGCCGGCGAGGGGAACGCGGGCAGGGAGTCGTAGTGCAGGACCTCGCCGTGGAACGACGATTCGCCGCGCCACGCCGCCCGCCACAGGCCCACGATGTCGTCCAGCCGGGCCCGCCGCCGCTCCCACGGCACCCCCACGAACGCGAACTCCGGCTCGCTGCGCCCGGCGAACCCCGCGCCGGCCGCCACCGTGAGCCGGCCGCCGCTGAGCAGGTCGAGCGACAGCAGCTGGTTCGCCGAGAGCACCGGGTCCCGCAACGCCGGGAGCAGCGCGGACGTCCCCAGTGTCACCCGGGAAGTCCGGGCGGCGAAGGCGCTCAGCATGGTGAACGCGTCCAGCGGCGCCCGCGCGAGGGTGTCGCCCACCCACACCGAGTCGAGGCCGAGGCGTTCCGCTTCGACGGCGACGCCGACCAGCTCGGGCGCGGTCCGCCCGGCGTCGAGGATGGGCTGGTAGGTCGGCACGACCAGGCCGTATTTCGTCATGGCCGAAGCGTCGCGGAAAAGGGGGTATGCCCTCAATTCCCCGCGGGGAATGGACCGGACGAGCAGGATGGGGCCGTGGACTTCGGAACGGCGCTCAAGGACTGGCGCACGCGGCGGCGGCTCAGCCAGCTCGACCTGGCGTTGCGCGCGGGCACGACGCAGCGGCACGTGAGCTTCATGGAAAGCGGGCGGTCGGTGCCCGGCCGCGGCATGGTGCTGCGCGTTGCCGAGTCCCTCGAACTGCCGCTGCGCGAGCGCAACGGCCTGCTCCACGCCGCCGGCTACGCCCCGACGTACCCCGAGACGCGGCTCGGCGACCCGGCGATCCGGCCGGTGCTCGACGGGCTGCGGCGGCTGCTCGACGGCCACCGCCCCTACCCCGCGATCGTCGTCGACCGCTACGGCGTGCTCGTCGCGAAGAACGACGCCTTCACGCTGCTCACCGAGGGTGTCGCGCCGGAACTGCTCGAAGAACCGGTCGACACGCTGCGGCTCGCGCTGCACCCGCGCGGGATGGCGCCGCGCGTGCGCAACCTCGACGACTGGGCGCGGCACATCCTCGAGCGCCTCCGCAACGACCTCGCCCGCATCCCGGACGAGCGGCTGGCCGCCCAGCTCGCCGAGCTGGAGGGCTACCTGCCGCCGTCGACCGCGCCGGGCCCGGAGCACCTGGGGTTCGCGGTGCCGGTCCGGCTGGCCAGTTCCGCCGGCGAGCTGCGGCTGATCACGGCGATCACCACGTTCGCGACGGCGGCGGACGTGACGGTGTCGGAGCTGAAGCTGGAGACCTTCCTGCCCGCGGACGCCGAGACCGCGGAACGGCTTCAGAGGACCAGCGCCGTCGTGTGACCGATCAGCAGTTCCGCGCCCGCCCACAGCACCGCCGCCGCCACGCTGCCCGCCGCGAACCGGCGGTACGGCATCGCCGCCGAGCCCGCGACGCGCGGCACCAGCGTCCGCAGCCCCACCAGGCAGCGGCCGGCGATCACCGCCGGGACGCCGTACCGCGCGAGCCGCGGCCCCCAGTGCCGTCCTTCGAAGTAGGCGAGCTGGTCGCCGAGGACGGCCGCCGCGATCACCAGCGCGCAGACCAGGTAGACGACCGCCGGGGGCCGCGTTGCCGATCCGGCCGAAAGTAGGCCGGCCCCTGAACGGTACGTAACCGTTGCCACGCGGGTCATCCGGCCGTGGCTGTGGTCGGATCAGCGACGATCGGCACAGTAAGCAGCGGCCGCAGCAGGCTGTCCACGCCGGGCCCTCCCCACCGCGACCGGGAGCGCCGCGCGGTAGACGAACGCGGGCGGCAGGTTGCCCCAGACCACAGGAGTCCTTTCCACGACGGCGAAACGGCTTCGCAGTGAAGCGGCGAAGCGGCGCGCGGGCGGGGTCCAGGCCGCGTGGGCGTACGCGAACGTCGTGAACCGGCCGGCCGGGGCCAGTGCCGCGACGACCGCGTCGAGGATGCGCTGCTGCCGGGCCGCGGTCATGGCCGTCCACGGCAGCCCGGAGACGACGACGTCGACGCCGGCCGGCTCGAGGTGTTCCGCCGAGCCGGTGACGACGTCGACCTGCGGAAAGCGTTGGCGGAGCGCGTCGGCGAAACGCGGGTTGATCTCGACGGCGGTCAGGCGCGCTTCGGGGCGGAGCAGCGCGAGGACCGCTTCGGTGAAGACGCCGGTGCCCGGGCCGAGTTCGGCGACCCTCGTCGCGCGTTCCAGGCCGAGGCCCGCCGTCATCGGTTCCGCCAGGCGCGGCGAGCTGGGCGCGATCGCGCCCGTCAGCAGCGG
Source organism: Amycolatopsis sp. FBCC-B4732 (assembly GCF_023008405.1). Lineage (NCBI taxonomy): Bacteria > Bacillati > Actinomycetota > Actinomycetes > Pseudonocardiales > Pseudonocardiaceae > Amycolatopsis > Amycolatopsis sp. FBCC-B4732. The sequence goes on along the minus strand of NZ_CP095376.1, from coordinate 9,367,413 downwards.
GTGGCGGAGGAATTCACTGGTGATCGACATGGTCCCGACGCTAGGAACGGCGGGGGTGGCCGCGAATCCACCGGATCGACCGGTCGTGTCCTCCTTCGGGAGGACCCGGTCGGACCGAAGTGATGACGACGCGGGCCGGGTCGCCGCGTTACGTTCGGTGGCGTGGAACGACTCGTGAAGTGGGTGCGCGGACACCGGTGGACAGTGGATCTCCCGCTGTACGCGGTGTTCCTGTTCCTCGCGCCGAACTGGGCCGGGGACACCCCCTGGGCGGTCCGCGCGCTCTCGATGGTCTTCGTGCTCCCGGTGGTCGTGCGGCGGCGGTTCCCGCGCACGGCCGCGGTGCTGATCGTCGCCGGGGCCGCGTGCGTGTACCTCAACGAGATCTGGGCGTACGACCGCGGCCGCACCGAACTGGCCATGGCGGTCGTGCTGTTCAACCTCGTGAAGCTGGGCGACCGGCGGTTCGCCGCGGTGATCGCCGTCGCGGTCTTCGCGCTCGGCTGGGAGTGGGGCTTCCTCTGGGGTACCTACACCGACAACCCGACCATCACCATCATCGGCATCTGGCCGCTGCACATCGCCGCGTGGGCGCTCGGGGAGTTCTTCCGCGCCAAGGAACAGCTGACCGCGGAGGAGGAGAAACGCGGCGAAGCCCAGTCGCGCGCCGCGGTCGCGGAGGAGCGCACCCGGATCGCGCGCGAGCTCCACGACGTCGTCGCGCACAGCATGAGCGTGATCGTGCTGAACGCCGAAGGCGCGAAGCTCGCCCGGCACCGCGATCCCGCGGTCGTCGACCGCACGCTCGACACGATCGTCCACACCGGCCGGGACGCGCTGGCCGAACTGCGGCGGCTGCTCGAAGTCCTGCACGCCGGCCAGGCGGCACGCAGTCCGCAGCCGACGCTCGACGAACTGCGCGAGCTCGTCGGGCAGTCCGGGCGGGACGTCGCGCTCGACGTCACCGGTGACCCGGGCGAGCTGCCCGCGAGTGCCGCGCTGCAGGCGTACCGGATCGTCCAGGAGGCACTGACCAACATGATCAAGCACGCCCCGGCCGACGCGACGGGCCACGTCCGCGTCGCCTTCGAGCCACCACGGGTCCGGATCGAGGTGACGAACACCGGCGGCCGCGCGTCGCCGGCCCCCGCCCTGCCGTCGTCCGGGCACGGGCTGACCGGGATGCGCCAGCGCGTCGAGATGTACCACGGCGAACTGACCACCGGGCCGCTGCCCGACGGCGGGTACCGCGTGTGCGCGAGCCTGGTGGTCGGGCAGTGACCACCCGGATCCTGCTCTGCGACGACCAGCAGCTGGTCCGCGTCGGGCTGCGGATGATCGTCGAAAGCCAGGACGACCTCGTCGTCGCGGGCGAGGCGGCCAACGGCGAGGAGGCCGTCGCCATGGCCCGGGAGCTGCGGCCCGACCTGGTGCTGATGGACGTCCGGATGCCGGTGCTCGACGGCGTCGCGGCGACCGCGCGGATCTGCGCCGAGCTGCCGGAGGTGCGCGTCCTGATCATCACGACCTTCGACCTCGACGAGTACGCGTACGCGGCGTTGCGCGGCGGAGCCAGCGGGTTCCTGGTGAAGGACGCGCCGTCGGAAGAGATGCTCGTGGCGATCCGCGGGGTGCTGCGGGGTGACTCGATGGTGTCGCCGTCGGTCACGCGGCGGCTGCTCGACCGGTACCTCGCCGACGAGCGCGACCCGGTGGACACCGCCCGGCTCGGCGCGCTGACCGACCGCGAGAAGGACGTGCTGGGGCTCATCGCGCGCGGGCTCTCGAACGGCGAGATCGCCGCGAAGCTCTACATCGGCGAGACGACGGTGAAAACGCACGTCGGGCGGATCCTCGGCAAGCTGCGGCTGCGCGACCGGGTGCACGCGGTGGTGTTCGCCTACGAGTCCGGGCTGGTGCGCCCAGGTTCCTGATCGCTCCCTATCTAACTCGCTTGGAGGGTAGTTTAGAGTAATTTGCATGACGATCTACAAGAGTGAAGCGGGAGCGCGCCTGCTCACGGAGCGTTACCTCGGCGCCCTGCGGGTCTGGCCCGTCCCCCACGAGGAAGTGCGGGTGCCGACGCCGGCGGGCGAGACATTCGTCCTGGTGTCCGGCCCGGAGAGCGCACCGCCGCTGGTGCTGCTGCACGGCTCCGGGAGCAACTCGGCGGAGTGGGCCGAGCGGATGCCGGAGCTGGCCGGGGCGTTCCGGGTGTACGCGGTCGACGTCATCGGCGAGCCGGGGCTGAGCGCCGAGGCGCGGCCACCGCTCGAGGGTGACCGGTACGCGGCGTGGCTGGACGCGGTGCTCGACCACTTCGCGGTGGCCCGGTCGGCTTTCCTGACGTCGTCGTTCGGCGGCTGGCTCGCGCTCGACTACGCGATCCGGCGGCCCGCGCGCGTCACGGCGCTGGCGCTGCGGTGCCCGATCGGGCTGGGCCCGATGAAGAAGGGCTTCGTCGTCAAGGCCGTGCTGCTGGGGCTGCTGGGCGAGAAGGGGCGGCGAAAGTCCGTGGCGGGGGCGCTGGGCGAGCCGGAGTCGTCGCCGATCGTCGAGCACCAGCTGCTCGTGGCGGCGAACTACCGGTACCGCACCGGGCCGTTCCCGGTCTTCGGCGACGCGGCGCTGGGTGGGCTGGCCATGCCCGTGTACGCGGTCGCCGGGGCGGCCGACGCCATGGTCGACTCCGCGACGACGAAACGGCGGCTCGAGGCGGCCGGCGCCGAGGTCGACCTGCTGCCGGGCGCCGGGCACTACCTCCCGGACGCGCGCGACCTGGAGTTCCTGACGCGCGCTGTGGCGAACGGTGATTTCACCGGTTGATGGCAGGATGAACCCTATGCGGCGTGTGCTGGGTCTCATCGGTGTCGTGTCCGTGCTGGTCGCGGGCTGTACGGGGGCGGCGAGCGAGCCGGTCCAGAGCGTCCCGCCCGCGGCGACCCCGGCGGCCACGAGCGGGAAGTTCAAGGTCGAGACGGTGACGGCCGGGCTCGAGCACGGCTGGGACATCGGGTTCCTGCCCGACGGCGGCATCCTCGTACCGCAGCGGCCCGGCAAGCTCGCGCTGGTCCGCGGCGGGACGGCGACGGAAGTCCGCGCCGACTTCTCCGACGTCCTGGTCCAGGGCGAAGGCGGGCTGCTCGGCATGGTCGTCAGCCCCGACTTCGCGACCAGCCGCGAGTTCATCACGTGCCAGGACCACCAGGAGGGCGGCAAGGCCGTCGACATCCGGCTGGTCACGTGGAAGCTGGCCGACGACGCCGCGAGCGCGACCAAGGTGAAGAACCTGCTTACCGGCCTGCCGGTGAACCCGAGCGGCCGCCACTCCGGCTGCCGCCCGACGTTCGCCCCGGACGGTGCCCTGCTCGTCGGCACGGGAGACACCGCCCGCGCGTCGATCGCCCAGGACCGCCACTCCCTCGGCGGCAAGGTCCTGCGGCTGGACGCGAAGACCGGCAACCCGTTGCCGGACAACCCGTTCATCACCTCGGCCGACCCGCACGAGCGGCTGATCTACACCTACGGCCACCGCAACGTCCAGGGCGTGGCGATCCGCCCGGGCAGCGGCCAGGTCATCACAGCCGAGCACGGCCCCACCTTCGACGACGAGGTCAACCTCCTCAAGCCGGGCGCCAACTACGGCTGGGACCCGTCCAAGGGCGGCACGGACTCGAGCTACGACGAGAGCGTCCCGATGACGGACCTCAAGCGCTTCCCGGACGCGGTGAGTCCACTGTGGACCTCCGGCAAGATCACCGAGGCGATCAGCGGCAACGCCTTCCTGACCGGCCCCCAGTGGGGCAAGAACGACGGCGCACTGGTCGTGGTGGCACTGAAGGGCCAGAAGCTCCTGCTGTACCACTTGGACCCGGCGGGCAAGGTCCTGGACGTAACCCTCCCCCCGGAGTTCGACGACAAGTTCGGCCGCCTCCGAGCCGCCCGAAGCGGACCGGACGGCGCCCTGTACGTGACGACTTCGGACGGAACGGACGACAAGCTGCTGAAGGTCACGCCCGCCTGAGCCCCTCGACAGCGGAGATCCACTCCGCCAGGTAGGCGTGGGCGTCGTGTTCGGTGTCCGGACGTCCCAGCAGATGCGGGCCCTCCTTCACCAGCCGGAGAAGGTGCCCGGCCAGATTCGCCATGGAGCGGTCGAGACACGAGACAACACCTGTCGCATAGCCCCGCGTGCGCAACGAGTGGGCCGCCCGCATGAGCAACAGATCACGCATGCCCAGCGCGTCGATCTCCGCGCGCAACCGGGCCAGCCCCGGCGTATCCGGCATCTGCAAGGCGTGGAAGAAGTAAAAGGCGCCGAAGCCGTTCAGCAGGTCGGAGACCGTCCGAGCCGCGCGAAGCTCATCGGCGGTCGCCCGACGCACCGCCTCGATCGGATCGTAGCTCGCGATCGCGCGCATCGCCGCTTTCAGGTTCGGACCGCCCGAAGGCGATTCGAACAGTTCCGCCAACGAATCCGCCGAAATCGTCTCGGCCGAAAAGAGACGGGCGAACACCGCGAAGTAGAGGTCCGGACCGAGCTCGTCCATCCCCCAGGCGGTCGCCGCGGTCAGCTGGATCGTCGCCGAGCGCAGCTCGTCGGGCGTCCCCGCACCGTCGGGAAGGTCGTCCCCCGCGAGGAGCGCGCTGCGCACCAGTGCCGGATCAAGGGGACGCTCCAACGCGCCGTGCCTTTCGACGAAGTCGTCGATGACCCGGTACACCTCGTCGCGATCCTCATCGGTCTTCGCCGCACGAGCACCCCGGAGCAGCGAATAGAACGGATCTCCTTCGAGGACCCAGGTCAGCGCGTCCCGCACCGCGTCGTCCGGGGGTTCCGGTACCGGTGTCCCGTTCAACGCGGGGCGCCCGGCGTCGGCGAACCAGTCCACCACGGCGAATCGCACGTCCCGCCCTTGCCGGGTACGCCTGGCCAGCGCTTCCGCGGCCTCGAGCGCTCCCGTTCGGACAGCCGAAGTCGCGCCGGGCCCACGTCCGCGACCACGGCGTTCGTTGCGGGGCACCAGGCCACGTGCCCGCCAGCGCTCGAGCTGGGCCGGCGACACCCGCAACCCCCGTGCGGCCAGCTCGCCGAGCAACGCACGGTCGGCGACGCTCGGACCACTCCGGACCATGGCACTCACTTTAGAACCCCGCGAAGTCCCTTCGGAAAAACTCCGGCGCGTCTGGCTGACTGTCCCCATGAAGTCAGCGGACGCACGCCGGGGAGCCGCCCGGCACTTGGTCGTGTCGGGCACCGTCGCCGCGATGGCCGGTGACCGGCTGGTGCTCCTCCTGGGCGCCGGTGTGCTCGTCGCGGTGCTGTCGGTCGTCGCCGTCGTCGCTCTCGCCACGGTGTTCGCCCCGAAGCGATCGACCCGGCGTTCCGCCGCCCGCACCCTCGACAAGCTGCTGCGGATCCCGCCCGCGTGATCATGGAAAAAACACACCGAGCCGGTGCCCGGGACACTGTCGCCCCGGCGCTTGAACGCGGAACATGGTTCGTACCAAGAGTTTTCGCCCGCCCCCGACGAGTGTTGGACGCGGTCCGAAGATAGCGTTCCCGCGGCAGCACCGCGCCGGTCCCCGGGCGCCATCGCCGACCTGGCGATCGGGGACCGGCCTCCAGCCACGATCCCCGGCTCCGGCCGGGGCCCGGAAGCCTTCAGTTGCCCAGGTGAGCCCCGCCGTTGACGTGCACCACCTGGCCGGTGACGTGCCCGGCGGCGGGGCTCGCCAGAAACGCCACCACCGCCGCCACGTCTTCCGGTGTGCCCGGTCGCTTGTTCATCGTGTTGCCGACGAGCCACTCGCGACGGCGGTCGCTGAGCTGCCCGTGGAAGAACTCCGTGTCCCCGACCAACCCGGGCGCGACGACGTTCGCGGTGATCCCGCGCGCCCCGAACTCCCTGGCCACGCTCACGTTCCAGCCCTCGACCGCGGCCTTCGCCGCGCCGTACGAGCCCGCGCCGGTGTGGGCGGCGATCGAGCCGATCGTCACGATCCGGGCGCCGTCGGCGAAACGCTCGCGCAACGCGTGCGTCACCAGGGCCGCACTGACCACATTGGACCGGAGGTTCCGCTCGAACGCAGCCGCGAAGCCGGCCAGCCCTTCGCCGCCGGTGTCGAGGAAGTCCGTGTTGCCGCCGGCGTTGTTGACGAGCACGTCGACGCGGTCCGGCAACTCCGCCAGTGCGGCTTCGACGGCCGCGGGGTCGGCGGCGTCGAACACGACGGGCCGCGCGCCCAGGAGCGTCGCGGCTTCGGTGAGCACCTGTTCGCGGCGGCCGGTGATCGTGCCGCCGCCGGTCACCACGACTTCCCTGTTGTTCCCCATGCCCCGACCCCAGTGCCTAGGATCAGGGCATGACCAAGATCGATCCGGCCACGTCCGCGCTCGTGCTCGTCGACCTGCAGGAGCGGATCGTCGCGTTGCCGACCACGCCGTACCGCGGCGAAGACGTCGTCGCGAACGCGCTGCGCCTGCGGGACGCCTTCCGCGGGGCGGGCGCGCCGGTGGTGGTCGTGCAGGTGTCCCGGCCGGACAACCCGCCGGGCAACGAACTGGTCTTCGACGCGCAGGACGACAAGATCGTCACGAAGTACACGATCGGCGGCTTCGCCGGCACCGACCTGGACGAGTTCCTGCGCGGCAAGGGCGTCCGCACGGTGTACTTCGGCGGCATCGCGACGGAGTTCGGCGTCGAGTCGACCCTGCGCGCGGCTTCCGACCACGGCTACGACACGGTGGCGGTCTCCGACGCGATGACAGCGCTTTCCGAAATCTCGCACGAGAACGCGATCACGAAGATCTTCCCGCGCCTCGGCACGGTCGTGACGACGGACGAGGCGCTGGCAGCCCTGTCGTGATCGACAAGGTCGCGTGGGTGCACTTGGTGGACGGCAAGGTCCTGGCCGCGCGTTCGAAGGGCAAGGACAAGTTCTACCTCCCGGGCGGCAAGCGCGAGCCCGGCGAATCGGATGCCGAGACGCTCGTCCGCGAGATCCGCGAAGAGCTGGACGTGGAGATCACGCCGGAGTCGATCGCGCCGGCGGGCACGTTCGAAGGCCAGGCGCACGGCAAAGCGGCGGGCACGGTGGTCCGGACGACGGCCTACACGGCGGAGTACCGCGGAACGCTCAAGGCGAGCAGCGAGATCGAGGAGATCGCGTGGCTCACCCACGCGGACCGCCCGCGGGTTTCCCTGGTCGCCCAGCTGATCTTCGACCACCTGCACGACAACGGCGAGCTGCGGTGATCGACAAGATCGCCTGGCTCCACCCGGTGGACGGCCGGATCCTCAGCACGCGCTCCCGCGGCAAGGACGTGTACTACCTCCCGGGCGGCAAGCGCGAGCCCGGCGAATCGGACACCGAGACGCTCATCCGCGAGATCCACGAAGAACTCGACGTGGCGATCACCCCCGAGTCGATCGCCCCGGCAGGCGTCTTCGAGGCGGAGGCGCACGGCCACGCCGGCATCCCCGTCCGGATGACCTGCTACACCGCGGATTACCGGGGAACGCTCGCCGCGAGCAGCGAGATCGAAGAAGTCGCCTGGCTGACCTACGCCGACCGGGACCGGGTCTCGGCGGTGGACAAGATCATCTTCGACCACCTGCACGAAACCGGCGAGCTCAGCTAGCCCAGCCGCAGCTTCGGCTTGTGCTCCAAGTGGGACAGCCCGTTCCACGCCAGGTTCACCAGGTGGGCCGCGACCTCGTCGCGCTTCGGCTTGCGCGCGTCCAGCCACCACTGGCCGGTCAGCGCCACCATTCCCACCAGCGCCTGTGCGTACAGCGCCGCCAGTTTCTCGTCGTACCCGCGGGCCGCGAACTGCTGGGCCAGGATGTGCTCGACCTGGCTTGCGATGTCGTTCAGCACCGTCGAAAACGTGCCCGTCGAGCTCGCCACCGGGGAGTCGCGGACCAGGATGCGGAAGCCGTCGTGAGAATCCTCGACGTAGGACAGCAACGCCGTCGCCGCCTGTTCGAGCATCACGCGGGGGTGGCCGCCGTGCAGCGTCGAGACCATGCGGTCCAGCAGCAGCTGCGTTTCGCGGTCGACGACCACCGCGTAGATACCCTCTTTGCCGCCGAAGTGTTCGTACACCACGGGTTTCGACACGTTGGCGCGGTGCGCGATCTCCTCGATCGACGTGCCGTCGAAACCCTTCTCGGCGAACAGCGCCCTGGCCACGTTCAGCAGCTGACGGCGCCGTTCGCTGCCGGTCATCCGCACCCTCGTCACCGGGGCGGCCGGACGTGCCCCGGTGACCTGCTGCTCACGCTTCGAACGTCGTCTCCCCGCCACCGTCGCAGCCTAGTTGACTAGCTCTTTTCCGTCGCGATACGGGCCAGGCGCTGCGGGGTCGGCCAGCGGACGTCGTGCACCCAGCCGAACTTCTCGAAGATCCAGATCAGCCGCGCGGAGATGTCGATCTGGCCGCGCTTGACGCCGTGGCGCGCGGACGTCGGGTCCGCGTGGTGCAGGTTGTGCCACGACTCGCCGAACGAGAAAATGGCCAGGGGCCAGAAGTTCGCCGACTTGTCGCGGGCGGCGAACGGGCGCTCGCCGATCATGTGGCAGATCGAGTTGACCGACCAGGTCACGTGGTGCAGCACGCAGATGCGCACCAGGCCCGCCCAGAAGAACGCCGTCACGGCGCCCCACAGCGACCACGAAATGAGGCCGCCCAGCAGGGCCGGCAGCGCCAGGCTGACGAGCGACCACAGCCAGAACAGGTCGTCGACCTTCTTGATCGCCGGGTCCTTCACCAAGTCGGGCGCGAAGCGCTCGGCGTTCGTCTGGTCGCGCTCGAACAGCCAGCCCATGTGCGCGTGCCAGAAGCCCTTGGCGATGGCCCACGGCGAGGTGCCGAACGCCCACGGCGAGTGCGGGTCGCCGTCGCGGTCGGAGAACGCGTGGTGGCGGCGGTGGTCGGCGACCCAGGTGATCACCGGGCCCTGCAGGGCGATGCTGCCCGCGATGGCCATGACCACGCGCAGCCATTGCTTGGCCTTGAACGAGCCGTGCGTGAAGTAGCGGTGGTACGACACCGTGATGCCGAGCCCGCTGATCGCGTAGAACACCACGAAGATGCCGACGTCGACCCAGCTCAGTCCCCAGCCCCAGGCGAACGGCACCGCGACCAGCAGTGCCACCAGCGGCGCGATCACGCCGAAGTAGACCGACAGCTGCACGCCGATTCCGCGCGTGCCTTCGGTGACGGGTTTGGGGCCCTTGGGGGCCGCAGGCTCCCCGGCGGGCTGAGAGCGGTCGAGCGTGGCCGTCATACGCTTCACTTCTTCCTACACGGGTGCCCTTTTGCCAAGGGTGACCTAACCTACGATGCCGTAAGTTACGGTACAGGAGGTTCGAGCCACTGGGGAGTGCCCGAAGCCACACCTGTCGTTCGAACCCGGGCACCCGGCGGACGGGCCGCTAACGCATCCCCCGCGCGGACGACACCCGATCGTCGCTATCCTGACCTGGTTCGATCCGCCGTAGTGTAATCGGCAGCACTTCAGATTTTGGTTCTGACAGTTCAGGTTCGAATCCTGGCGGCGGAGCAGCAGTAAGGACCCGAACCACGAGACCGGGAGGTTGGCGCTGACCGACGAGGCGACCGACCCGGTGGCGGCCAGGCGTCCCGCACTGGCCGAGATGTCCGACGCCTGGCTCGTCGGGCGCGCGCGGGAACTGATCGCCGCGGTCCAGCGGCAGGAGTACGCCCAGCAGCTCCAGATCGTCGAACTGATGGACGAGCTGCTCGACGAGACCCAGCGCCGCGGCGAGCCGACCATGGTCGCGCAGCTGCTGCGCGCTTCCGCGATCGCACGGCTGATCACCAGGGGGCTGGCCGCCGAGGCCGAGCCGCGGCTCGACGAGATGCTCGCGCACACCCGGCGCCACGGCCTCGCGCTGCTGCGGGCCGACGCGCACGCGCTGCGCGGGCGCCGGCTCGTGATCGCCGCGCAGGAGGACCCCGCGCTCACCGAGATCGCCCGCGCGCTGGCGATCCTCGACGACTCCGCGATCCCGAACCGGCAGGTCGGCATCCGCCAGTGGAACCGGATGCTGTGGTCGACGTTGAACGACTGCTGGATCGTGCTGAACCAGCTCGGCGTCTACGAAGCCGCCGAGGAGGTCATCGGCCGCGCCGCGAGCGCGATCCGCGAGAGCGCGAGCCCGCACGAGATCACGCTGCAGCTGATGAACCGCGTCAAGATGCTGCTGGGCTGGGGCCTGCGGCTGGAGCGCATCGACGAGTACGACGAGAGCGCCGAGAAGTTCCGCACCGCCGCGTCCATGGCGGTCGCCGCGGAGGGCCCGTTCACCGAGTCGCTGTTCCCGCGGAAGGCGAACGTCTCCGCCGTCGACCAGGTCGGTGTCCTCGCCGCCGCGCAGGCGCTGCACAGCCCGACCACCGACCAGATCGACCGGCTCCGCCAGCTGCACGAAGGCACCGGCTACCCGGGCGAACGCGAGATCGTCGCGATCGCGCTGGCCCGCTGCCTGGACAAGGGCGGCCGCCGGGAAGAGGCCCTCGACGTGCTGCGCTCGGCGCGCGAGTCCCTCGGCGACGACACCTCGCAGCCGTCGATGCGGCTGAACATCGCCCGCGAGCTGGCCCGGCTGGACACGAGCCCGGACTACGCGTCCGGCGCGAGCCAGTCGCTGATCGACTACGCCACCCGGCTCGAGTCCGAGATGTGGAGCCTGCGCGAGTCGCAGATCGCCACGCTGAACGCCCGCCGCGAGCACGAACGGCTGTCCGCCGAGCACGGCGCGATCACCCAGCAGGCGCTGCAGGACCCGCTCACCGGCCTGCCGAACCGGCGCGCGCTGGACGAGAAGCTGCGCCAGCTCGCCTCGTCGGCCGACGCGCAGCCGCTCGCCGTCGCGCTGGTCGACCTCGACGGCTTCAAGGGCGTCAACGACAAGCAGTCGCACGCCGAGGGCGACAACGTGCTGCGTGTCGTCGCGAGCACGCTTCGTGACGCGCTGCGCGGCGACGACCTCGTGGCCCGCTACGGCGGCGACGAGTTCATCGTGCTGCTGCCGGGCACGCCGGCGTCCGCGGCGAAGATGGCGCTCGGCCGCGCCGTGAAGTCCGTCGCGGGCCTGCCGCACCACCTTTCGCACGGCGTCACGCTGTCGATCGGGCTCGTCTCGCTGCGGCCGCAGGAACGCGGCGAGCAGGTCCTCGCCCGCGCGGACGCGGCCATGTACCAGGCGAAACGCGGTGGCGGCAACCAGGTGGCGTCGGCGAACTCGATGGCCGCCGACCCGGCCGCCGCGTGGGCGAACGAAGGCCCACCGACCGACCCCGCGTGGGACGCCGAAGACCACAGTTAGGATCGATCCCCGACCAAGCGCCACTTTCACGTGAAAGTGACCTGGAGGGTGCCTCCGGATCACTTTCATGACGAAAGTGACGACCGGAGCCATCGTTGGGAGCGTCGTTGACCGGCCCGCTGAGCACGTTGATCCTCGCCGCGGGTGAGGGCACCCGCATGCGTTCGTCGACGCCCAAGGTGCTGCACCCCATCGCCGGGCGATCCCTGGTGGAGCACGCCGTCCGGGCCGCCGCCGGCCTGGCGCCCGAGCACCTCGTGGTCGTCGTCGGCCACGGCCGCGAACTGGTCGGCGAGCGCCTCGCGCAGGTCGCCGACGCCCTCGGCCGCCCGGTCGGCACCGCGGTGCAGGACCGGCAGCAGGGCACCGGCCACGCCGTCTCGTGCGCGCTCGCCACCCTGCCCGCCGACCTGACCGGCACCGTGCTCGTCAGCTATGGCGACGTCCCGCTGCTCGACACCGAAACCCTGCGCGCCCTGCTCGAAGAGCACACGGAGGCGAAGAACGCGGTCACCGTGCTCACCGCCGTGGTCGCCGACCCGACCGGCTACGGCCGCATGGTGCGCGACGCGGCGGGCAAGGTCACCGGGATCGTCGAGCACAAGGACGCCACCCCCGAGCAGGCGGGGATCACCGAGATCAACTCGGGGGTCTACGCCTTCGACGCCGCCGTGCTGCGCGACGGCCTCTCGCGCCTCTCGACCGACAACGCACAGGGCGAGCTCTACCTCACCGACGTGCTGGGCATCGCGAACGGCGACGGGCTGCACGTCGGCGCGCTCGTCGTCGACGACCCGTGGCTGACCGAGGGCGTCAACGACCGCGTCCAGCTGTCGGTGCTCGGCGCCGAGCTGAACCGCCGGATCGTGCGGCGCTGGCAGCGCGAGGGCGTCACGGTCGTCGACCCGGCCTCGACGTGGATCGACGCCGGCGTCACCCTCGCCCGCGACGTCGTCATCGAGCCGGGTGTGCAGCTCAAGGGCACGACGTCGGTCGGCGAGGGCACGACGGTCGGACCGGACAGCACCCTGACGAACATGACCATCGGGGCCCGCGCCTCGGTGGTGCGCGTGCACGGCTCGGACTCCGAACTGGGCGACGGCGTCACCGTCGGCCCGTTCACCTACCTGCGGCCCGGCACCAAGCTCGGCGAGAAGGGCAAGCTCGGCGCGTTCGTCGAGACGAAGTCCGCCGACATCGGCGCCGGCACGAAGGTGCCGCACCTGACCTACGTCGGCGACGCCACGATCGGCGAGCACAGCAACATCGGCTGCTCCAGCGTGTTCGTGAACTACGACGGCGTCCACAAGCACCGCACCGTTATCGGGTCGTATGTCCGGTTGGGCGCGGACAACACGTTCGTCGCCCCGGTGCAGGTCGGTGACGGCGCTTACAGTGGTGCGGGTGCCGTGATCCGCGAGGACGTCCCGCCGGGCACACTCGCGGTGTCGGCGCCGCCGCAGCGCAACATCGAAGGCTGGGCGATCCGGCGCCGGCCGGGTACGCCCGCGGCGGAGGCGGCCCAGGCCGCCCTCGACGCCGAGTCAGCAGCAGGAACCGACGGGGAGTCGCCAGCATGAGTCCGAAGCAAGGCACGCCGAAGAAGAATCTGATGCTCTTCTCCGGTCGCGCGCACCAGGAGCTCGCGGAAGAGGTGGCCAAGCACCTCAACGTGACGATCACCCCGCAGACGGCGCACACGTTCGCCAACGGCGAGCTGTTCGTCCGGTTCGAGGAGTCCGTCCGCGGCACCGACGCCTTCGTCATCCAGGCGCACACCACGCCCATCAACGAGTACGTGATGGAACAGCTGATCATGGTGGACGCGCTCAAGCGGGCGAGCGCGAAGCGGATCACCGTCGTGATGCCGTTCTACCCGTACGCGCGCCAGGACAAGAAGCACAAGGGCCGCGAGCCGATCTCGGCGCGGCTGATCGCGGACCTGTTCAAGACCGCGGGCGCCGACCGGATCATGACGGTCGACCTGCACACCGCGCAGATCCAGGGCTTCTTCGACGGCCCGGTCGACCACCTGATGGCGCAGACCGTGCTGGCGGACCACATCAAGAAGACCTACGGCGACGCCGACATCACCGTCGTCTCGCCGGACTCGGGCCGCGTGCGGCTGGCCGAGAAGTGGGCGCAGACGCTGGGCGACCGCCCGATCGCGTTCATCCACAAGACGCGCGACCCGGACAAGCCGAACCAGGCCGTCGCCAACCGCGTGGTCGGCAAGGTCGAGGGCAAGCTCTGCGTCCTGATCGACGACATGATCGACACCGGCGGCACGATCGTGAAGGCCACCGAGGCCCTGATCGACGAGGGCGCGGCGGACGTCGTCATCGCGACGACCCACGGCATCCTGTCCGACCCGGCGACCGAGCGGCTTTCACAGTGCAAGGCGCGCGAGGTCATCGTGACGAACTCGCTGCCGATCCCGGCGGAGAAGCGGTTCCCGGGCCTGACGGTCCTGTCGATCGCCCCGATGCTCGCCGAGGCCATCCAGCAGGTCTTCGAAGACGGCTCGGTGACTTCGCTCTTCGACGGCAACGCCTGACGCTTTCCGCCGGGCGCGAACTCCGCGCCCGGCGGGGGCTCCCGGCGCTAGCGTCGCCGGCATGGGGAACTTCAAGTTCGGCGTCAGCCTTCGCGAAATCGGCAGCCGGGACGCCTGGATCGCCAAGTGCCGGCGGGCCGAAGAGCTCGGCTACGACGTCATCACCGTGCCCGACCACCTCGGTACCGGACGCTTCGCGCCGTTCCCGGTGCTCGCCATGGCCGGGGCCGTCACCGAGCGGCCGCGGCTCGGGACCCTCGTCTCCAACGTGCCCTTCTACAACCTCGCGCTCTTCGCGCGCGAAGCCTCGTCGACGGCCGCGCTGCTCGACGGCCGCCTCGACCTCGGGCTCGGCGCCGGGCACATGAAGAGCGAGTTCGACGCCGCGGGCCTGCCGTGGCACAACGCCGCCACGCGCATCGGCTACCTCGGCGAAAGCATCGGCTACCTGCGAAAGCACTTCGACGACGAAGGCATCGCCCAGCCCCGCCTGCTCATCGCGGGCAACAGCGACGGCGTGCTCGACCTCGCCGCCCGGCACGCGGACGTCGTCGGGTTCGGCGGGCTCCGGCAGCAGCCCGGGAAGCCGCCGGGCACCTTCAAGCTCGACAACGCCGAGGCGATGGACGAGCGTGTGGCCTTCTTCCAGGCCAGGGCGACGCGCGAAACCGAGTACAACATGCTCGTCCAGCACGTCGAGATCACCGGCGACCGGCGCGCGGCCGCCGAGGCGTGGCACGAGAAGACCGAGCGGAGCGCCGTGGCCGACGCCGGCGAGCTCCTCGACGCGCCGCAGCTGGTGCTGGGCACGGTCGAGGAGATCGCCGGGCAGCTGGTGGCCCGGCGCGAACGCTACGGCTTCTCGTACATCACCGTGTTCGAGCACGCGCTCGAAACGTTCGCCCCGGTGATCGAGGAGCTCAGTAAGCGACCGTGAAGCGCGCGCGGCTGTGCTTCGGCTGCTCGATCTCGTCGACGTAGGCGATCGCGTAGTCGTCGCCGCCGATGAAGGACTTGCCGTTCTCGTCGGTCAGCAGGACGTCGCCGCCGAGGCGGAACGTCCCGGTGCGCTCGCCCGGAACCCACGCGCCGAACTCGGCGGCCGGGCTGACGTAGAACCAGTCGAGGTCGGCCGGCTGCTCGCGCAGCAGGTACAGCACCTCGGCGTGGTTGCCCGCTTCTTCCTTGTACTCGTCCGGGAACTCCGGGGTGTCGAACAGGCGCGGGCCGCCCTCGGCGACGTGCAGGCTCGACGCCCCGCCGACGAACGACAACCGGGCGCCGTGCTCGCGCGCGGCGCGGACCAGCCCGGGCACGGCGTCGATCAGCTTCTTGCCGTCGATCGCGCGGGCCGGCGTCGCGACCACGAGCACGTCGGCGTCCTTCGCGAGCTGCGCGACGAACTCCTCGTCGTGCAGCGAACCCTGCCGCGCCTCGACGCCTTCGGGCACCGAGCCCTCGTTGCGCGCGACGCCCACGACCTCGTGCCCGCGGCGCAGCGCCTCGGCGCTGATCTTGCCACCGGCGTACCCCGTCGCCCCGAAAACCACCAGCTTGGCCATTGGATCTCCTCGTTCGAATTCGGCCTTCGAGGCCGATCGTAGGAACGGAAGATCCCCTACTTCAACGGAAGCAACGCACCCCCGGGTAGGTGTCCAGCTCAGCCGCCCAGCGCGGCGAACTCCGCGGCCACCTTCTGCTTCACGGCGTTGGCGTCGAGCGCCGCGCGGACCTCCGCGGTCGCGTTCGGCTTCGACAGGACCTGGTAGCTGGCCGTCTTGTTGGGCAGCTTGAACTTCACCGTGCAGGACATCTTGATCGTCGCGTACGGCTCGGCGTCGGCCGCTGTCGTGCAGGTCTGCGCGCCGAGCGAGTCGGCGCTCACCTCGACCGAGAGGTTGATGTGCACGACGCTCTTCTCCCCCGACGCCGGCGAGCCGACGACGCTGGTGGAGACGTCGACCGTCGTCGTGCAGGAGCCGACGAAGTCCTTGCAGTCGAGCTTGTCGTTGGTGACCACGGCGCTGGCCTGGACCAGGCCCTCGAACGGCTGGCCGAGCGCGCCGACGGCGGTGTCGAGGTCGGTGTGGAACGCTTTCAGCGCGTCCCCGGCGAGCGGGGCGACCTGGAACTCGGCGCCGTACTTCGGCCCGGCCTGCGGGTCGAGCAGCACCGGCGCGAAGCTGACGACGCGGCTGGGCTTGGCCGCGGTGACGCGCAGGACGCTCGGCGCGGCGCCGAGCTGGTAGACCTCGGTGCCGTCGGCGAGCTTCGCCTTGACCGGCTCGCCCAGCCGGTCCAGGCCGGGCAGTGCCTTGCGGAGGCCGTCGGCGAGCGCGGCCGGGGCGAACCGGGCCGCCGGGTCCAGCGGCAGCTCGGAGCCGAGCGAACGCACCCAGCTCGTGCCGAACTGCGTGCCCTCGTCGATCGCGTGCGCCTTCCAGTACTCGGCGTCGGCCTGGAGGTAGAACTGGCCGCCGACGGCCGCGACCTGGACGACCCCGCCGTCGAGCGGCACGCCGCCGAGGGCGGTGCCGCCGCGGGTGACCCGGAACTGCTGCTCGGCGCCCTTGATCGTGGCCTTCAGCGCGACCGCGGGCGCCTGGCCCAGCGTCGTCAGCGCGGCGTCGACCGCGGCACGCTGCTCGGCGCGCCGCTCCGCCGTCTGCCGGTCGGCCGCCGAGACGCCGGCGCTGCCGGGGACCGCCACCTGGCACCCCGCCAGCAGTCCGCCCAGCAGCAGCACCGCCGCCGCCATGCCCCGTCCAGCCCGCATTGCCGCCCCTCGCTCTTGCGCTGCGCCCGAGTGCACCTCGGCCGGTGAAGTCCCGCCACCGGATTTGTGTCGTCACGCACCGGGGTTCAGGAGGGTTCTAGCCTGGTCGGTGCCCCCGCCGCAACCCACCGTGATGAGGTTGGTTTACACTCTTGAGGTTGTCTCGGCGAGGCGGGGCCCTGATGGGGTGCCCGGCGTGATCGACGCGGCGGCTCGAGTAGCCCCGGCTGTCGTGCACGCCCGCAAACTCGCCGCCGAACGCAACCGCCTGAACAGAAAACGCAAGCATCCCCGCCGCAGCATGCTGTCTCCCGCACCATGTTCGTGATTTGAAGGAGTGCCACACCGTGTCCGAGGTACGTCTGTCCGTCGAGCCGCGCACCGAGTTCGGCAAGGGCGCCGCGCGTCGCACGCGTCGCGCCGGCAAGATCCCCGCCGTTCTGTACGGCCACGGCTCGGACCCGCGGCACTTCGCGCTGCCGGCCATCGAGTTCGCCCGCGTCGTCCGTGAGAACGGCTCCAACGCCGTCATCACCCTCGCCATCGAGGGCTCCGACGAGCTCGCGCTGACGAAGACCATCGTCGTGCACCCGCTCAAGAACTACATCGAGCACGTCGACCTGCTGGTCGTGAAGCGCGGCGAGAAGATCGTCGTCGACGTCCCCGTCGTCGTCACCGGCAACCCCGGCCCCGGCGGCCTGGTCAACCAGGACGTCGACACCCTGCAGGTCGAGGTCGAGGCGCTGCACATCCCGGAGCAGTTCGAGGTCTCGATCGAGGGCCTCGAGATCGGCTCGCAGGTCCTCGCGGGCCAGGTCGAGCTGCCCCAGGGTGCCACCCTGGTCACCGACCCCGAGTCGCTCGTCGTGGCCGTCAACGAGCCGCAGCGTGAAGAGGCCGACGACGAGGCCGCCGAGGCGGGCGACGAGTCGGCCGAAGCCGCCGAATAACTCCGCTGTTACCGTTTGCGCGTGACCGAAGACCTGCCCGAGGCCGGCGAGCTGATCTTGCTCGCCGGCCTCGGCAATCCCGGACCCCAGTACGCCGGAAACCGGCACAATGTCGGGTTCATGGTGCTGGACGAGCTCGCCGCCCGCGTCGGCGGCAAGTTCAAGACGCACAAGACCGGCGGCGAAGTCCTCGAGGGACGGCTGGCCGGCCGCCGCGTCGTGCTGGTGAAGCCTCGCTCGTACATGAACCTCTCCGGTGGCCACGTGGTCGGCGCGGCGCGCTTCTACAAGGTGCCGCCGACCGGTGTCGTGGTGGTGCACGACGAGCTCGACGTCGATTTCGGCGCGCTGAAGCTGAAGTTCGGCGGCGGCGACAACGGCCACAACGGACTCCGTTCGATCACGAAGTCCATCGGCACCCGCGACTACTACCGCGTGCGCTTCGGCATCGGCCGCCCGCCCGGCCGCCAGGACCCGGCGGACTTCGTGCTGAAGGACTTCTCGACGGTCGAGCGCAAGGAGCTCCCGTTCGAGGTGGACCGGTGCGCGGACGCGACCGAGGCACTCGTCGGCACCGGCTTGGCAGCCGCGCAAAACGCCTTCCACGCGGGCTGACAGGGGTGGGATGGTGAAGCCATGACCCCCGACGAAGTCCGGGCGATCGCATTCGGCAGACCCCGGTTCGGCCGTCGCGGCTACAACGAGGACGAGGTCGACGCGTTCCTCGACCTGATCGCCGAGGCGCTGTCCGGGCGCAACATCCTGACCGCGGACGACATCCACTACGTCGAGTTCACGATCATGCCGGTCGGCATGCGCAGCTACGACCAGGCCCAGGTCGACCTGTTCCTCGACGAGGCCGAGGCCGCCCTCGTCGAGCTGCGGAACCCGCGCCCGGTGGCCGAGGAGCGGCGCCCGCAGGGGCCGCGGAAGTGGTTCGGCCGGAGCTGACGGTGTGAACCCGGCCACACAGCGCTGCGTAACCCCGGCTCACTCACAGGCGGACGGCGGCCGCCCGTCGGGGTGAGCTTCGGGGTCTGCCCCTTCCGGGGGTCCCTGTTCTCCGGCTAGGACGGTGTACGGCAGTTCGCACCGCCCAACCCCGGAATCGGAGAGTTGCATGTCGTTCACCGCCGAAGACCTCGCCGAGGTCACCTTCGGTAACGCCCCGATCGGCCGCCGTGGCTACGCCAAGCACGAGGTCGACGAGTTCGTCCGGCGGATCGCCAAGACGTTCGCCGAGGAGGACGACCTGACCGCCGCCGAAGTGCACCACGTGGTGTTCTCGAAGCCGCTGATCGGCAAGCGCGGCTACGACGAACGCGAAGTCGACGAGTTCCTCGACGCGGCGGAGGACCAGCTCGCCACGCGGACGGGCCACGCCCCCGACCTGCCGGGCGCCCGCACCCCGGCGGAGGCGACGGCCGAGCGCGCCACCCCGCCCACCCTGCGCGCCGAACGCCTCCAGCAGCGCTGAAGCGGAGCTTTCCCTATGAAAAGTGACGCCTCCGGACTCCGGGGCGCGGCACTTTCATAGGGAAAGTGACGTGTCAGGCGTCGGCGTTCTTCTTGATCCTGTCCGCGAACTGGGCCGCCGTGGCCGCGCGCTTGACCTTGCCCGACGGCGTCTTCGGCAGGCTGCCCGCCGGGAGCACCACCACCGCGTACGGGCGCATGTCGACCGCGTCGCGGACCCGGGCCGAGACCTGCTTCACCAGGTTCTTCTCCGCCTCGGCGTCGCCCGCCAGCTTCGACTCCACGACCACGGCGAACCGCTCGCGGCGGCTGCCCGCGTCCAGCCGGACCGCGACCGCGTTGCCGGCCCGCACGCCCTCGACCGACGTCGCCGCGCGCTCGATGTCCGTCGGGTACAGGTTGCGGCCGCCCATGATGATGACGTCCTTGCGGCGCCCGCAGATGACGATCTGGCCGTCGACCAGGTAGCCGAGGTCGCCGGTGTTCAGCCAGCCCTCGTCGTCCTGGGTGGCGACCGGGCCGTCCATCGTCAGGTAGCCGGGCGTCACGGCCTCGCCGCGCAGCCGGATCTCGCCGACTTCGCGGTCGCCGGCGCGCTCGCCAGCCTCGTTGACGATCTCCGCCTCGAGCCCGTCCAGCGGACGGCCGAGCAGCGCGAACGACCGGACGTCGTCGGTGCCGCGCCGCGGGTCGCCCTCGGCGACCGGCACCGCGCGGTTGCCCGCCTCGAGCGCGTCCGCTTCGACGACGTCGAGGGTCAGCCCGGTGAACAGCGGCGCGAACGAGACGGCCAGGGTCGCTTCGGCCATGCCGTAGGCCGGGAAGACGCATTCCGCCGGCATCTTGAACCGGGCCCCGGCGTCGACGAACGTCTGGACGGCGGTCTCGTCGATGGGCTCGGCGCCGTTGAGGGCGATGCGCAGCTTCGAGAGGTCGTACTCGTTGTCGTCGTCGACGCGGGCCATCCGGCGCCCGACGATGGCGTAGGCGAAGTTCGGCGCCGCCGTCGTGGTGCCGTGGTACTTGGTGATCAGCTGGGGCCAGATCAGCGGGCCCGACAGGAACTCGACCGGCGTGATCTTGACCAGCTCGACGCCGAAGGTCATCGGCACGGTCAGGAAGCCGACCATGCCCATGTCGTGGAAGGTCGGCAGCCAGGACACCATCACGTCGACGTCGAAGTCGAACTCCGCGCGGTCGACCATGGCCTTGACGTTGGAGTACAGGTTGCCGTAGGTGATCCGCACGGCCTTCGGGTCGGCGGTGGAGCCACTGGTCAGCTGCAGCAGCGCGGTTTCGCCTTCATCGGTGACGACGACGTCTTCCAGCGGCTCGGCGCCGGCGAGATCGCTGATCAGCCGGTAGCCGATGCCCTTTTCGGCCAGCACCGGCGCGAGCTGGTCGAACGGCTCGCCCAGCAGCACCAGGTTCGACCCGATCATCCCGAGCACCCGCACGGTGTCCTCGGCCCACTCGGCGAGATCGGTCCGCGGCGTCGGCTGGTGCAGCATGGTGACGCTGCCCCCGGCCAGCCAAACGGCCTGCACGGTCGGCGCGATCAGCACCGGCGCCGCGGCCAGCACCGCAACGGCGGCACCCCGCTGAAAGCCGTTGGCGACCAGCCCGCCGGCGATCCGCCGGGCTTCTTCGTGCACCTCGCCCCAGGTCCGCCGAACCGGCTCCTTGGGCTCCCCGGTGACCATGCCACGCTGCTGACCCCGCCCCGCCGCGGTGGCGACGAGCGTGTCCACGAACCTGCTCATGAGGCAGACATTACTGGCAGGCGTGTCACTCCAGCAGTTCGGACGTCTCCAGCCAGCGCGCCTCGACGTCCTCGATCTCCCCCTGCACGCCCTTCAGCTCCGCGTTCAGCTCCATCAGCTTCGCCGGGTCCGTCGCCGCCGCCAGCAAGGACGCGTGGAGCTTCTCCTCCTTCGCGTGCAGCTGGTCGAGCTTGCGCTCCAGGCGGCCGAGGTCCTTCTGCGCCGCCCGCAGGTCCGCCGCCGACTTCTTCGCCTCCACCTTCGCCGCGGACGGGGACGGGCCGGTGCTCTCCTTCGCCGCCGAGCGGCGGTTCAGGTACTCCTCGATGCCGCCCGGCAGGTGGGTGATGCGGCCGTCGCCGAAGAGGGCGACGATCGTGTCGCAGACGCGTTCCACCAGGTAGCGGTCGTGCGAGACCACGACCATCGTGCCCGGCCAGCCGTCGAGGAGGTCCTCCAGCTGCTGCAGCGTGTCGATGTCCAGGTCGTTCGTCGGTTCGTCGAGCAGCAGCACGTTCGGCTCGGCCATCAGCAGGCGGCACAGCTGCAGCCGGCGCCGCTCGCCGCCCGAGAGGTCGCCGACCGGGGTCCACTGGCGGGCTTGGGGGAAGCCGAGCTTTTCGCCCAGCTGCGACGCCGTCATCTCCTGCTTGCCGAACACCACGCGGCCGGCCACCTGCTCGATCGCCTGCAGCACGCGCAGGTCGCCGGGCAGGTCGTCGAGTTCCTGGCGCAGGTGCGCGAGCGCGACCGTCTTGCCCTCGATCCGGCGGCCGGTCGACCCCTCGATGTCACCGCCGAGCAGCTTCAACAGCGACGTCTTGCCCGAGCCGTTCACCCCGACCAGACCGATCCGGTCGCCCGGGCCGATCCGCCAGGTGACGTGGTCGAGCAGTGTCCGGTCACCCACCGCGTACGTCGTGTCTTCCAGCTCCAGCACCGTTTTGCCGAGGCGCCGCTTGGCGAACGCCTGCAGTTCGACGGAGTCGCGCGGCGGCGGGACGTCGGCGATCAGCGCTTCGGCCGCCTCGATGCGATAGCGCGGCTTCGACGAGCGCGCCTGCGGGCCGCGGCGCAGCCACGCGAGTTCCTTGCGGGCCAGGTTCTGCCGCTTCTCCTCGGCCGTCGCCGCGAGCCGCGCCCGTTCGGCGCGCGCGAAGATCCAGTCCGCGTAACCGCCTTCGTACTGCTCGACGCGGCCGTTCGCGACCTCCCACGTCAGCGTCGCGACGGTGTCGAGGAACCACCGGTCGTGCGTGACGACCACGACCGCGATCCGGCGCGTGAGCAGGTGGTCGGCCAGCCAGCGGACACCTTCGACGTCCAGGTGGTTGGTCGGCTCGTCGAGCACGACGAGGTCGAGTTCGCCGGTCAGCGCGGCGGCCAGCGAAACGCGCCGCCGCTCGCCGCCGGAGAGGTTCGCGGTCGGCTTGTCCAGCCCGATCGCGGTGATCCCCAAACCGTCCACAATGGACCGGACGCGCGCGTCGGCGGCCCACTCGTGCTCGGCGCCGTAGCGCTCGAGGACGACGTCGCCGACCGTGCTGCCGTCCGGCAGTTCCGTGCGCTGGGTGACGACGGCCATCCGCAGGCCGCCGACGTGGCTCACCCGCCCGGAATCGGGCTCGGCGAGTCCGGAAAGGACTTCCAGCAGGGTGGTCTTGCCACCACCGTTGAGCCCGACGACGCCGATGCGCTGACCGGCCGCGATCCCGAGCGACACACCGTCCAAGAGCGGGCGAATCCCGTAGGACTTGCTCACCGACTCCAGGTTGACCAGGTTGGCCATCCGCTCAGCCGATCCTTTCCACTATCACGAACCGCGTCGCCACGACCTGCGTCGTGTCGTCCACGGTGAATTCCGGATCTTCCATGGCGGCGCGCATTTCGGCGCTCTGCCAGTAGTCCGTGTGGTCCGCGCGCCATTCGGCGACGCTGGTGAAGCCCTCACCCTCGTCGAGCGCGTGCCGCAAGTCCACTTCGGACAGCGGGAGCACGCGCACCTCGGTGGTTTCGAGCACCGCGACGCCGACGCCCGCCGAGTCGATCATCAGCTCGCGCTCGCCGACGACGGGCAGTTCTTCGCCGTACTTCTCGTATTCGGCCAGCAGGCCGGTGGTCGACGTCTTCTCCCCGCGCAGGATCGCCGCGACCAGCTTGTCGCGCAGCGCGCCGGGGAACGCGAATTCCGCGTGCTTCACGCGTGCACCCGCGGCGGTGTCGGCCGGTTCGCGTCGTCGCCGCCGACCACGCGGGCGCCCGGGACCGGGCCGTGGGCCACGCGGACCGTGCGGCACACCCCCGCGCCCGACAGCTCCGCGGCGACCTCCACCGCCGAGTTGGCGCCTTCGCAGAGGAACGCGCACGTCGGGCCGGAGCCGGACACCGTGCCCGCGAGCGCGCCCGCGTTCACGCCCGCGCGGAGCGTGCGGCGCAGCTCCGGGCGCAGCGAGACCGCCGCCGCCTGGAGGTCGTTGCCGAGCAGGAGGGCCAGCTGGCGCGGGTCGCCCGAGGCCAGCGCCTCGACGACCGGGGTGTGCGAACCGATCCGCGGTGGCTTGCCCGCCGCGCGCAGCCGGTCCAGCTCCTTGAACACCTTCGGCGTCGACAGCCCTTCGGAGTCGAACGCCAGCACCCAGTGGAACGTGTGCCGCGAAAGCACCGGGACCAGGTGCTCGCCGCGCCCGGTGCCGAGCGCGGTGCCGCCGTAGAGCGCGAACGGGACGTCGCTGCCCAGGCCGGCGGCGAGCCCGGCCAGTTCGTCGCGCGTGACGTCGAGGTTCCAGAGCGACGCGAGGCCGACCAGGGTCGCCGCCGCGTCGGCGCTGCCGCCCGCCATGCCGCCGGCGACCGGGATGCCCTTGCGCAGCACCACCCGGACCTTCGGCTCGCCGGTGCGCCCGACGTGCTTGGCGAGCGCTTCGACCGCCCGCCACGCCAGGTTTTCCGGGCCGGTCGGGACGGTGCCCTCACCTTCGCCGTAGACCTCGATGCCGGGGTCGTCGGTGACCGCGACGGTCACTTCGTCGGTCAGCGACAGCGCCTGGAACACGGTCACCAGCTCGTGGTAACCGTCTTCGCGCAGGTCGTCGACCGAAAGGTGCAGGTTGACCTTGGCCGGGACCCGGACGGTGACTGGGGGCGGAACTACGGCGAGCACCCGACCAGCCTACGTGTCCGCGTTCCGACCAGGAGAAAGGATGTCGAGCCCGACGGCGAGCGCGACGTCCGGCGGGGTTTCCGGGCCGCCTTCGACGCTGGTGAGCTGCACGGCGACCAGCGCGAGCCGCGCGCGCAGGCTCGCTTCGGGAGCGTCGGACCCGCCGCAGAGCCGCTCGTGGAGGCGGAGCATCCGGTCCGCGAGCCCGGCGCCCGCGGCGATGGCCTTCAACGCCGTCGCGTTGCGCTGCACCAGGCCGATGACCGGGCCGAACTTGCTTTCGACCAGCCCGGCGTACGCGGTGAGCAGCTCCTCGGGCCGGGTTTCGCGCTCGAGGAGGTCGTCGAGCGCCGTCCCCCAGTCCTCGAGGAGGCTCGTGACGATGTCCTCCTTCGTGCGGAAGTGGTAGTACAGCGCGGCTTTCGTCACCTCGAGCCGCTCGGCGATCTCCCGCAGCGAGCTGCCTTCGTACCCCTGCTCGGCGAACAGCTCGAGCGCGACGCGCTGGATGCGTTCGCGCGTGTCGGTGCGTCGCCCGGCCATGCTCCACCCCTCAACTTACTTGACGGCCGACTAGCAATGCATCTGCAGCTTACCTCGGGGTTCACCGTGACCACCACCGCGCCGGAGCGCGTCGCGGGCCGCTGGCTCGCGCTCGCCGCACTGGGCCTGGCCCAGCTGATGGTCGTGCTCGACACGACCGTCGTGAACATCGCCCTGCCGTCGGCCCAGCGCGCTGGGCCTGTCCGGCACCGGCCGCCAGTGGACGATTTCGGCGTACACGCTGGCGTTCGGCGGCCTGCTGCTGCTCGGCGGGCGGCTGGCCGACCGGCTCCGCCGCCGCACCACCCTGCTCGTCGGCATCGCCGGGTTCGCCGTGGCATCCGCGGTCGGCGGCGCGGCCCCGTCGGCGGGCTGGCTGATCGGCGCCCGCACCGCGCAGGGCGTGTTCGCCGCGCTGCCGGCGCCGTCGACGATGTCTTTGCTGACGCTCACCTTCACAGACCCCCGCGAACGCGGGAAGGCGTTCGGGATCTTCGGCGCCATCATGATGTCCGGCTCCGCGCCGGCCCTCACCGTCTGCGGCGCGCTCACGCAGTTCCTCGGCTGGCGCTGGAGCCTCTACGTCAACGTGCCGGTCGCCGTGCTGGCCGGGCCGGGCGCCTGGTTTGCCGTGCCGCCGACGGCCGTCCGAAGTGGCCACTCAGGGATTTTCCCTGCCAGTGCTGGGTTTCCTCGTGCTGTCGCTGTTCCCGCTCGGCTGGTTCGTGCGCTGGCAGGCCCGGCACCCGAACCCGCTGCTGCCGCTCGCGGTGGTGCGCGACCGCGCTCGCGCCGCCGCCTACCTGACGATCGGGGCGGCCTCGTTCGGCGCGTTCGGGATGTTCCTGTTCCTGACCTACCAGCTGCAGGTCGTGCTGGGCTACGGCGCGCTCGCCGCGGCGCTGGCGTTCCTGCCGACACTGGGGGCGAACATGCTGACGTCGACCCAGCTTTCGGGACGGCTGCTCCCGCGCGTCGGCCCGCGGCCGCTGCCGGCCGGGCGGGTTGTCCGTGCTGGCTTGCGGGCTCGTGGCGGCCACGCGGCTGACGCCGGACGCGTCCTACGCCGGGGTCGTCCTGCCGATGCAGCTGCTGCTCGGCGTCGGGGCCGGGCTGTGCATGCCGGTGGTGCTGAACGTCGCCACCCGCGACGTCGGCGCGCGGGACGCGGGCGCGGCTTCGGCGTTCGTGACGACGTCGCAGCAGGTGGGCGCGTTCCTGGTCCTCCCGCGCGGCTCCCGCTGAACGCCGTGAAGGCCACCTCGAATTCCTCGAGGTGGCCTTCACGACCGATGAGATCAGGCGGCGACGACGGCCTGGGGGCCGCGGGCGGTCTGGGTGACGTGGCCGCCGCGCTCGGCGACCCACGCCAGCGCCGCGTCGGCGCGCTCGCCGCGGACGCCGAGGCGGAAGCGGCCGACCGGGGTGTCGCCGATCCGGGTCAGCCCGCCGCCGATGGTGGCGAACTCGACGTCGAAGCGGCCGGCGGCCTCGGGCAGCAGCGCGCCCACCGACGCGAACCCGACCAGCACGACGTCGACCGCGCGGTCGTAGCGCGAGGACTGCGAGCGTGAGGTCTCGATGGCCGGCAGCAGCGCCTGCGCGGTGCGGCTGCCCGGGTTCGAGATCAGGTCGAGCACGGTGCCGCGCTCGACGACGGTGCCGTCTTCCAGCACCGCGACGTCGTCGCAGAGCCGGCGGACGACGCCCGCGTCCGGCGTCGTGACGACGACCGTGGTGCCGAGCTCGGAGCGGGCGCGGTCGAGCACGGTGAGCACCGAGCCGGCCTCCTCCGGGTCGATCCCGGCGGTCGGGTCGTCGGCGAGCAGCACGGCGGGCGCGGCGGCCAGCGCCTTCGCGACCGCGACGCGGCGAAGCTGACCAGCGGTGAGCTCACCGGGACGCTGCGCGGCGCGCGGGGTCAGGCCGACGAGGTCGAGCAGCGAGCCGACCCGGCTGCGGCGCTGCGGGCCGTCGACGCCGAGCTGCTCCAGCGGGGAAGCGATGTTGCCGGCGATGGTGCGCTCGGCGATCAGCTCCGGCTTCGTCGAAACGACCCCGAGCTGACGGCGGATCTCGCGGAGGCGGCGGCCGTCGAGCGTGCCGGTGTTGAGGCCGTCCAGCCGGACGACGCCGCGGTCGGGGCGCTCCTGCAGCGCGATGCACCGGGCCAGGACGGACTTGCCCGAACCGGCCGGGCCGACGACGCCGAACAGCGAGCCGGCCTGGACCTCGACGCTCACGTCGTGCAGGGCGACGACGGAATCTCCGTTGGTGGCAAAGGATTTGGACAGGTTTTCGACCGTGATCACGATAGCTCCAGAAAAACAGGGCGCAGCGCACTAGGGCGCGCCCGGCCGCAAGCGAGTGTCCGTCCTCAGTGGACGGTGCGTGAAGAAGGGGTGTGTCGGCTCAGACGAAGCTCAGCGCGAGCGTCGACATGCGGAGACGGAGCGGCGGCCTTCGTCGACAACGCGGCGCCTGGTCAACAGCAGGGGGCGAGCTACCCTCTTCATCGAAAACGGCCTCCATCGGTCCTGGCGGTAGCACCTGCCCTGTGGAGGGTGGTTGCTGCGACTTCGACGAGCCAGGTCTCTCGGTCGCTCGGGATGGACGTACTGAGTTAAGCCGATCCCACGGAGCGAAAGCAAGCCCGTTGGCCCACATCACACGACTGGAGGTGTCGCAGTCACGGGGTGACGGCCGAAACGTGCGTTTTTCACCGCCTCCACTGTGGTGGATTCAGTGGTGGACCCGCGCGCGTGCCGCGATCCGGGCGAAAGCGTGCACGTCGAGCTGCTCGCCCCGGGTCTTCGGGTCGACCCCGGCGGCCGTCAGGAGCTCCCCGGCCCGTTCGGCCGAGCCCGCCCAGCCCGCGAGCGCGGCGCGTAGCGTTTTCCTGCGTTGTGAGAAAGCGGCGTCAACCAGGGAGAAGAGACCATCCCGGTCTTCGGACGCCGGGGTGGCGGCGCGCTCGAAGGCGACGAGCGCGGAATCCACGTTGGGCACCGGCCAGAACACCGACCGTGGTACCGCGGCGACTTTCCGTGCGGGACCGTACCAAGCGAGCTTGACGCTCGGGACGCCGTAGATCCGGCTGCCCGGCCCGGCCGCCATCCGCTCGGCGACCTCGGTCTGCACCATGACGAGCCCGGAGGCGAGCGAGGGCACTTCGGCGAGCAGGTGCAGCACGACCGGCACGGCGACGTTGTAGGGCAGGTTGGCGACGAGCGCGGTCGGCTCGCCGGGTAGGTCGGCGTCCTTGACGCGCAGCGCGTCGGCCCCGACGACAGTCAGCCGGCCGGCGGCTTCGGCCCCCCGCTCGGCGACCGTCTCGGGCAGCCGCGCGGCGAGCTTGGGATCGATCTCGACGGCGACGACCCGCGCCCCGGTGGCGAGCAGGCCCAGCGTCAGCGACCCGAGCCCGGGCCCGACCTCGAGGACGACGTCGTCTTCGGTGACGCTCGCCAGCTCGACGATCCGCCGGACGGTGTTGGGATCGTGCACGAAGTTCTGCCCGAGCTTCTTGGTCGGCCGCACGTCCAGCTCGGCCGCCAGCGCCCGGATCTCGGCCGGTCCCAACAGTTCAACCACCGGGCGAGCTTACCGACCGGACTCCGGCTCTGTTCCGCTCGGTGCGGACCGCAGACGAAACGGCCCCCGCCCAAAAAGGACGGGGGCCGTTCCGAAGCGAAACTCAGGCCTTCTTGCCGCAGACCGGCCAGGCGCTGTAGCCGCCACGCGCGTCGCGGACCTTCTCCGCGACCGCGATCTGCTGCTCGCGCGAAGCCTGGCTCGGCAGGTTCGCGTACGCGTCGCCGCCGTAGGCGTCCCAGGTGCGCTTGTCGAACTGGAGGCCGCCGTAGTAGCCGTTGCCGGTGTTGATGGCCCAGTTGCCGCCCGACTCGCACGCCGCGATGCGGTCCCACGCGGAGCCGTCGCCGATGGCCGGGGTCGGGGCCTTCTTGGTGCCGACGTGGATGATCTTCGGCTTGGCCGCGGTGATGATCTGCTCGGAGATGCTCTCGCGGGCGACCTCTTTGCCGTTCTTCTGCGTGACCTTGTAGGTCACCATCTTCTCGCCGGGCGTGCCGGGGTCCTCGACCTGGGTCTTGCCCTTGTCCAGGTCGGGGTCGTCGACGCGCTGCTCGGGCGGATCGATGGACTCCTTCTGGACGACCGTCGAGACGCCGGTGCGGCTGATGTGGACCTGGGCGCCGTCGGTCAGCTTGACGTCCAGACCACCCTCGGCCTGGTCCTCCGGGCCCAGGGTGAGCTTGTACTCGCCCAGGAACTCCTTCGTCGTGACCGCGGTCGTCTTCACCTGCTTCGGCGCGTTGGCGCCGTCGTACAGGGTGATGTTCTTGAGGGTCTTGATCTCGACCGTGGCGCCCTGGAGCGGCAGCTCGCCGTCCTTCGGCATCGACATCCACGTGCCGGGCTTGTCCATCCCGGTCATGCCGAGCTGGGACAGCGCGTCGCCGAGGTGGGTCGCGCGCACCCAGGAGGTGTGCTCCGCGCCGTCGACGATCATCTTGAGCTGGCGGCCGCGCTCGAGCTTGATGACGCCGCCGTCACCGACCTCCGCCTGCGGGGAGGGCGAGAGCGAGTCGTGCTCGCCGACGGACAGGCCCGCGTCCTCCAGCACTTCGCCGACGGTGTCGCCGAAGGAGTGGATGGTCTGCTGCTGGCCGTCGACGTCGACGGTGACACTCTTGTTCATCGCCAGCGCGGCCGCGCCGCCGCCGGCGACGCTGATCATGACGCTGAGGACGGCGCCCTTGAGGAAGCGGCGCTTCCAGACCTTGGTGGTCTGACGCAGTCCCTCGTCCAGCGCGGCGCGCTTGGCCTGCGGGGACGCGGTCCGGTCCGCCTCGATCTCGTCCGGGATGACGATCGGGGGCAGGTACGTCGTCTCGGCGTTGATGAGGCGGATCAGTTCGTCGACGTCGACGTCGATCTCGGCCATCATCGCGTCGGCGTCGGGGCCGAGCGCGGCGAGGATGTCCTGCTGCGTGATGTTCGGGTCGTCGGAGAAGTCGAGCTGACCGTACGCGGTGTCCTCGAAATAACTGCGTTCGAGAACGGCGGAGCGCGCTCCAGCCTGTCTGCTACCTGTCACCGGGGATCGTTCCCTTTCACGAGACGGCGGTCGGGGGCGCCGTCTCTACGACTGGGCGTGACGATCGGAAGCTGCTGAGCGCAGGCCCGACCGGCACGATCACGGGACAGTAACGGGTCCCGCCGGGTTGCGCAAACACCCCCCGGAGTGTCGTGATCCCCGTCACTCCATCAGGTGGACGATCAAGGAACCCTGATGTCGCAATGCGTTCACCCCGTTGTGACGCTGGGGAGTCGGTACACCCGCTCGGCAGTGGTCCGGACCGCTTCGGCGACTTCGTGGACAGCTTCGCCCCTGAGCGCCGCGAGGTGACGGACGGTGTAGGCCGCGCCGAACGGCTCGTTCGGCCGTCCACGGAACGGGTGGGGGGTCAGAAACGGTGCGTCGGTCTCGACGAGGTACTGGTCCGCCGGGCACAGCCGGGCCGCCTCGTGGAGGCCCTTCGCGTTCTTGAACGTCACCGTGCCCGCGAAGGAAAGGACGTATCCCGCGTCCACGCACTTGCGGGCCATTTCCGCGTCCCCGGAAAAACAATGGAAGATTACGGCATTCGGCGCATTCTCTTCGGCCAGGATGCGCAGCACGTCGTCGTGGGCCTCGCGGTCGTGGATCATCAGCGGCTTGTCCAGCCGCTTCGCGAGGTCGATGTGCCAGCGGAACGCCTCCTGCTGGGCGTCGTGCGGCGAGTAGTCCCAGTAGTAGTCGAGACCGGTCTCGCCGACCGCGACCACGCGGTCGGTCGCAGCCAGGCGCTCCACTTCGGACTTCTCGGCCTCGCCGAACGCCTTGGTCCGCGTCGGGTGGATCGCGACGGCGGCCCACACGCGCGGGTCCCAGGTCGCCGCCTCGGTGGCCCAGCGGGCCGAGGCGAGGTCGTCCGCGACCGTGACGACGCGGGCGACACCGGCGCGCTCGGCGCGGTCGACCATGGCCGAAACATCGGCCGCGGTGACCGCGCCGCACGCGTCGAGATGGGTGTGCGCGTCCACCACCGACACCGGGAGCCGGTCCGGGACCGGCGGCAGCTCGCGCTTCTCGTCACCCATGCATACCTCTTACTCCTTGGTGATCGGCGCCCACTCCGGGCCGGTCTCGCCCAGCGCCGGGTCGAGCTTGGTGAACAGCGGCGACGGCTTGGCCAGCGGCACGCCGACCTCGATCGGCTTCGACTCCCACTTCGCCTGCTCGCCCGCGTAGTCACCGGTCAGAATCGGGTTGACCCGGCCGGCGATGTCGAGGTCGTCGACCTCCTTGAGCTCCGGCTGCGCGGCCCAGACGCCGGTGCCGCCGAGGGCCTCGTGCACCTTCTGGGCCGAGTGCGGCAGGAACGGCGTCAGCAGCGTGTTGGCGTCGGAGACGACCTGCAGCGCGGTGTGCAGCACGGTGTCACGCCGCGTGGGGTCGTCCTTGAGCTTCCACGGCTCCTGGTCGGAGATGTACTTGTTCGCCGCGGTGACGACCTTCATCGCCTCGCTCGCCGCCTGCTTGAACCGGGAGCGGGCCAGGTGCGCGCCCGCGGTGTCGAACGCCTTGCGCGACAACGCCTTCAGCTCTTCGTCGGCCGCCGTCGGCGCCTCCGGGCGCGGGATGGCGCCGACGTTCTTGTGCGCCATCGAGATGGACCGGTTGACCAGGTTGCCCCACTCGTTGGCCAGCTCGAAGTTGGTCCGGCGGACGAACTCGTCCCAGGTGAAGTCGGTGTCCTGGGTCTCCGGGCCGGCGACCGAGATGAAGTACCGCAGCGTGTCCGGGCCGAAGTCGCGCAGGAAGTCCTCGACGTAGATGACGCGCCCGCGCGAGGTCGAGAACTTCGAGCCGCTCATGGTGAGGAACTCGCTGGAGACGATCTCGTCGGGCAGGTGCAGCTTGCCGTACTTGCCGGGCTCGCCGCCCTTGTCGCCTTCGCCGTTGTGGCCGAACAGCAGCGCCGGCCAGATCTGGGCGTGGAAGGTGATGTTGTCCTTGCCCATGAAGTAGTACGACCGGGCGTCGGCGTTGTTCCACCACTCCTGCCACGCGTCCGGGTTGCCGGAGCGCCGAGCCCACTCGACGCTGGCCGAGAAGTACCCGATCACCGCGTCGAACCAGACGTAGAACCGCTTCAGCGGCTGGTCGCGCCAGCCGTCGAGGGGGATCTTGACGCCCCAGTCGAGGTCGCGGGTGATCGGCCGGGGCCGCATGTCGTCGATCAGGTTCTTGGTGAAGTTGAGGACGTTCGGGCGCCAGTCGGTCTTGGTGCCCAGCCAGTCGCCGAGGGTCTTGGTGAAGGCCGGCAGGTCGAGGAAGTAGTGCTCGGTCTCGACGAACTTCGGCGTCTCGCCGTTGATCCGCGACTTGGGGTTGATCAGCTCCGCGGCGTCGAGCTGGTTGCCGCAGTTGTCGCACTGGTCGCCGCGCGCGCCGTCGTACCCGCAGATCGGGCAGGTGCCCTCGACGTAGCGGTCGGGCAGCGTGCGGCCGGTGGACGGGCTGATCGCGCCGCGCGTGGTCTTCGGCACGACGTAGCCGTTGCGGTGCAGCGCCAGGAAGATCTGCTGCGTCACCTCGGCGTGGTTGCCGGTCGTGGTCCGGGTGAACAGGTCGTAGGAGAGGCCGAGGCCCTGCAGGTCGGTGCCGATCTGGCGGGTGTACTTGTCCGCCGTGAGCTGCGGGGTCGAGTCTTCCTTGTCCGCCTGGACCGTGATCGGGGTGCCGTGTTCGTCGGTGCCGGAGACCATGAGCACCCGGTTGCCGGCCATTCGCTGGTAGCGGGAGAAGACGTCGGACGGGACGCCGAATCCGGACACGTGGCCGATGTGGCGGGGGCCGTTGGCGTAGGGCCAGGCCACCGCGGTCAACACAGGGGTGCTCATACCTTATTAGCCTACGGAGGGCGTCACGCGCATTGTCGAGAGGGAGGCCCGGTTGTCGGCGACACGGCTGCTCGTGCTCGGGGTGGTGCGGATGTACGGCCGCGCGCACGGCTACCAGGTGCGGCGCGAGCTGCTGAGCTGGTCGGCGGACAAGTGGGCGAACGTCCAGCCCGGCTCGATCTACCACGCGCTGAAGAAGATGACCACCGAAGAGCTGCTGGAGCAGGTCGACGTCGAGCCGGGCGCCGGCGGCCCGGACCGCGTCGCCTACCGGCTCACGTCCGAGGGTGAGCAGGAGTACCAGGTGCTGCTCTCGAAGGCACTGTCCGACCCGGAGCTCAACCACCCGGACCTGTCGGCGGGGATCTCGCTGATGACGACCCTGCCGCGCGCCCGGGTGATCAACCTGCTCCGGCACCGGCTGGTGCACCTGGAGGCCGAGCAGCGGCAGGCGGTGCTGATGCTCGACGAGGTGAAGGCGAGCATGGAGCTGGGCACGCCCGAGCACGTCGGCGAGCTGTACCGGCTGTGGGGCGGGATCACGGACGCGAGCCTGACGTGGCTGGAGGGGCTGATCGCCCGGCTCGAGGCCGGTGAGTACTCGATGGCCGGCGAATCCGGGGATGCCTTCGGGGAGCCTCCGGCCGGGTAGGCGGGCGGCCGGCCGCGGGAGGTCATGAACGACTCGTTCATGGCGCCGGACGCGGTGAACGACCCTTTCATGACGTCGGGCCAGGCGCGGCAGGTGTCTTGAATGAGTCATTCAGGACGCTCGGCGAGTCCCGTGGGAGCGGCACGGCCGACGCAGGCGGACCGGCACGGCCGACCGGCTCAGGCGATCGGTGCGGCGGTGCACGCGGGTAGTCGCGGTACGTCATGAACGACTCGTTCATGACGTCGGACGCGGTGAACGACCCTTTCATGACATCAGGCCAGGCGCGGCGGATGTCTTGAATGAGTCATTCAGGACGCTCGGCGAGTCCCGTGGGAGCGGCACGGCCGACGCAGGCGGACCGGCACGGCCGATCGGTGCGGCGCTGCACGCGGGGGTAGTTGCGGTCGTCATGAACGACTCGTTCATGGCGCCGGACGCGGTGAACGACCCTTTCATGACATCAGGCCAGGGGTCCGGTAATCAAGTTTGACTAGCGAGTCCTCGCTGCGGCACAGTGTGCCCCTCAAGTAGTCAAGTTTGATTAGAGAGGGGTTCCCATGATCACCGCACGCGGTCTCGAGCGGCGGTTCCGCCGCAAGGGCCGCACTGGGGGCGAAGTCCACGCGGTCAAGGGCGTCGACCTCGACGTCGGCGCAGGCGAGCTGGTCGCCTTCCTCGGCCCGAACGGCGCCGGGAAGACCACCACGCTCCGCATGCTCACCACGCTGCTGAAACCGACCGCGGGCACCGCGACCGTCGGCGGCCGCGATCTGCTCGCCGATCCGCTCGGCGTGCGCGAGCGGATCGGGTACGTCGCCCAGGGCGGCGGGACCGCGCCCGAATCCACCGTCGCCGACGAGCTCGAGCTGCAGGGGCGGCTCTACCGGATGAGCAAGGCCGACGCGATCGCGCGCGGGGCCGAGCTCGCCGAGCAGCTCGACCTCACCGGGCTGGACCGGCGGCCGGCGAAAACGCTGTCCGGCGGGCAGCGGCGGCGGCTCGACATCGCGCTCGGGCTGATCCACTCGCCCGGGCTGGTGTTCCTCGACGAGCCGTCGACCGGGCTCGATCCGCAGAGCCGGGCGAACCTGTGGGAGCACATCCGGCGGCTGGGCGTCACCGTCTTCCTGACGACCCACTACCTCGACGAAGCCGACGCGCTGGCGGACCGGCTGATCGTCATCGACGGCGGCCGGATCGTCGCCGAGGGCACACCGGACGCGCTCAAGGCGCAGGTCAACGGCGATCGCGTCGAGGTCGGCGTCGATCCGGAACAGGGCGCGGACGCCGCCGAGATCGCCGGACGGCTGGCGGGGGCGCGCGAGCTGTCCGCGGCCGGCGGCGAGATCCGGTTCCGGGTGCCGCGCGGTGACGTCGCGCTGCCGGAACTCCTGCGCGCGCTGGACGCGAAAAGCATCCCGA
This sequence comes from Amycolatopsis sp. FBCC-B4732, assembly GCF_023008405.1. NCBI lineage: Bacteria > Bacillati > Actinomycetota > Actinomycetes > Pseudonocardiales > Pseudonocardiaceae > Amycolatopsis > Amycolatopsis sp. FBCC-B4732. The sequence continues at coordinate 9,332,776 of NZ_CP095376.1, read as the reverse complement.
TGCGGTCGGTCCAGGTGCACCGGCCGACGCTCGACGACGTCTTCCTGACCCTGACCGGACGCTCCCTGCGCGAAGCCGAGGAGGGCACCCGTGCTGCGTGACACCTGGCTGATCTTCCGGCGCGACACCGTGGCCGCGGTGCGCAACCCGACCTGGCTCGTCATCGGGATCATGCAGCCGCTGCTGTACCTGTTCCTGTTCGGGCCGCTGATGGTCAAGGCGGTGCGGGCCCAGGGGCTGTCCGAAGTGGACGGCTGGCTGCTGCTCACCCCGGCCCTGATCGCCCAGCTGGCGCTCTTCGGCAGCTCGTTCGTGGGGTTCGGGCTGCTGGCCGACTACCGTTCCGGCGTGGTCGAGCGCTTCCGGGTGACGCCGGTCAGCCGCGCGGCGCTGCTGCTGGGCAAGGTGCTGGCCAACGCGCTGCAGGCGGTCGTGCAGGCCCTGCTGATCATCGCGCTGGCGTACCTCGCGTTCGACCTCCACGCGCCGGTCGGCGGCGTGCTGCTGAGCCTGGTGATCGTGTTCCTGCTGGCGGTGTCGCTCGCGTCGTGCTCCTACGCGCTCGCGCTGACGCTCAAGAGCGAGGAAACGTTCCCCGCCCTGCTCAACGCCGTGCTCATCCCGCTGCTGCTGCTTTCCGGGATCCTGCTGCCGATCACGGCCGGCGCCGCACCTAAGTGGCTGTACACCGTTTCCCAGCTCAACCCGTTCCGGCACGTCGTCGACGTCGAGCGCAGCACCTTCCGCGGTGACTTCACGGTGGACGCCTTGTTCACCGGCAGCGTCGTGGTGCTCGTCATGGCGGTGGTGTCCGTGTGGTGGGGCACCCGGACCTTCCACCGCGACAACGCCTGACCGGAAAGTGCCTGATCAACCTGGGCGTTGCTGACTGCGGGCCCGCCTCCGGCGACGTATGGTGTGCTCTCATCTACGCGCCGGGGGCGGACTGTGACGGAGCCGGAGAGCGAACGCGGCATCTCGCTGTCCCACCGCGAGCGCGTCGCCGACTGGTACGCCGTGCGCGCGGCGGACACGAAGTTCGTGTCGGTGACGATCACCGAGAACGTCAACTGGAGCAACGGCGCGGCCGAGCGCAACCTGGCCGGCGCGCAGGAGGCCGGGCTGCACGTCGGTGGGCGGCACTACGCGCGGCCCGGCGCGGTGCACGACCAGGCCGACCACTTCGTCCGGACGGCCAGCAGGCTCGGCGCGTTCGCGCCCGGGTCGCTGGCGCCGGCACTGGAGGTGGCGGCGCCGAGCGTCGACGACCGGTTCATCAAGGCGTGGATCAAGCACGTCCGGCACGCGGCGCGCATCGAGCGGGTGCTGGTCTACGCCGACCACGACTGCTGGGCGCACCGGCTGCACCCGGACCGCTGGGCCGACAGCGAGGTCATCCTCTGGCTGACCCGCCACAACGGCATCCCCGGCCGGCCGGGCTGGTTCCACTCGCGGCTCGGCCTGCACCAGCACGCGTGCGCCCCGGACGTCCCCGGCATCGCCGGGCCGGTCGAGCAGAACGCCGTCGTGTACCCGTTCACATTGGGCGACTTGCTGCTCTGACCTGTGGTGGTATGGCGCCATGCGCGTGACGAGCACCCCACTCCGGACGGACGTCACGCCCGCGCGCGCGTTCGCGGTCCTCGCCCACCACGCCGCCGCCCGCGGACTGCCGCCGCCCGCGATGCTGTCCGGCGAGTGGTTCGGCGCGCAGGCGGTGATCGCGCCTTCGCCCGCGGTGTCCCCCGGTCCGCTGCCGACCGTTTCACCGGTGCCCGCGCCGCCGGGGGTGATCGGCGGCGGCTGGTTCGGCTACCTGGGCTACGACCTCGCGGATCCGTCGGGCCGCACCGGTTTCCTGCCGCCGTCGGCGTGGGGCTGGGCGGACCACGTGCTGCGCTGGTCCGCCGCCGGCACCTGCCACCTGGAGTCGCTGGACGGCGGCGGCCCGCCGGTGTCCACGATGGAATCCCGGCTGGCTTCCGGCGTCCCCGGACTTTCCTGGACGGCCGGGCCGCTGCGGCGTCCGCTGCCGTCGGAGCACCGGGACGCGGTGAAGGCGTGCGTACACGCGATCGAAGCCGGGGAACTGTTCCAGGCCAACATCTGCTCGCGGTTCACGGGCACGTTCTCGGGCTCGCCCGAGGCGTTGTTCGCGGCCGGGGTTTCGTCGTTGTCACCGCGCCGCGCGGCCTTCCTGGCCGGCCCGTGGGGGTCGGTTGTCTCGTTTTCGCCGGAGCTGTTCCTCGCGCGCCACGGGCGGGCGGTGCGCTCGACGCCGATCAAGGGGACGCTCCCCCGGCGCGGCCCCGCCGACGACGGCAACGCCGCGCTGCTGCGCCGGTCCGCGAAGGACGTCGCGGAAAACGTGATGATCACGGACCTGGTGCGCAACGACCTCGGCCGGGTGTGCGAGGTCGGCTCGGTGACCGTGCCGTCGCTGCTGCGCGTCCGCCCGGCGCCGGGCGTGTGGCACCTGGACTCCACGGTGACGGGCACGCTCCGCGGGCCGGTTTCGGACGCCGAACTGCTGGCCGCGACGTTCCCGCCGGGCTCGGTGACGGGCGCGCCGAAGATCCGCGCGCTGGACCTGATCGCCGCGCTGGAGCCGGTCGGACGCGGCGTCTACACGGGCGCGATCGGCCTGCTGTCCCCGGCGGCCGGGCTGGAGCTGAACGTCGCGATCCGGACGTTCGAGATCGCGAACGGCGCCATCGCGCTCGGCGTCGGCGGCGGCATCACGGCGGACTCGGACCCGGAGGCGGAGTGGCAGGAGTGCCTCCACAAGTCGGCCCCCCTGGAACGCCTGCTCGCCACCGGCTCGTGAGTGTTCAGGGCGGTTGGAACCGCCCTGAACACTCACGACTACTTGCCGGGGTCGAGCAGGAGCTTGCCGACGGTCTTGCGGGAGCGCAGGGCCTCGTGCGCGGCGCGGGCGTCCGCCAGCGCGTACTCGCCGCCCGGGATGGCCTTGAGCCGGCCCGCCAGCACCAGGTCGAAGAGGTCGTTCAGCGCGGTGCCGAAGACGTTGCCGGGCAGCCGGAAGACGTGCGGCAGCCACATGCCGCTGATGGTCGTGCTGTGGCCGAGGACGTTGCGCAGCTCGACCGGCTTCGGGCTTTCGCGCCCGGCCATGCCGTAGAACGCGAGCCTGCCGAACGGCGCCAGCGCGGCGATGCTCTGGTCGGTGGTGGTCCCGCCGACCATGTCGAGCACGACGTCGACGCGGCGGCCGCCGTTCGCCTCGATCAGCGCGGCGGTCATGTCCCCGGCGCGCGAGTCGATCGCGACGTCGGCGCCCAGCTCCAGCGCGAGCGCGCGCTTCTCCTCGCTGCTGGCGGTGGCGATCACGCGGCCCGCGCCCCACGCCTTGGCGAGCTGCACGGCGATGGTCCCGACCCCGCCGGCGGCGGCGTGCACGACGACCGACTCGCCCTTCTCGAGGTGGGCGTTGCGGCGCAGCAGGACCCACGCGGTGGTGCCCTGGACCAGCATGGACAGCGCGGTGAGGTCGTCGACGCCGTCGGGCACCGGGAAGGTCGTGCCCTCGGGCGCGACGGCCCGTTCGGCGTACCCGCCCCCGCCGTTCAGCAGGGCGACGACGCGCTTGCCGTCGTGCGTCCCGACCACTTCACCGCCGGGGACGAGCGGCAGCTTCGACGGCGCGAGGTAGCTGTTTTCGGCCTGGTGGGTGTCGGCGTAGTTGACGCCGACGCGATCGACGGCGATCAGCACCTCGCCGGGCCCGGCCACCGGGTCGGGCAGCTCGACCGGCGTGAGCACCTCGGGTCCGCCGAACTCGGTCACCTGCACTGCGCGCATGTCGTGTTCCCTCTCCGTCGTGGCTGTGAGACATTCTGGCATATGTCTCAGGAGTTCGAGCGGGCACGCGAGTGGTTCCTGGCCGGCCGCCGGGTCGACATGGGCGAGCTGGCCGAGGACCGGTCCATCAGCCGCGCCACCCTGCACCGCCGGGTGGGCTCCCGCGACCGGCTGCTCGGCGAGATCCTGTGGTCGCTGTCGGCGGCGTCGATCGCCCGGCTGTGGCCGTCCTGCGTGGGCCGCGGCGCGGCGGGGGTGGCGGACTTCGTGAGCGGCTACGTCGGGTTCGCGAACGACTCCCCGCCGTTCCGCGACTTCCTGCGCCGCGAGCCGGAACGCGCGCTGCGGCTGCTGACCACCCGCGCGAGCGTGTGCCAGCAGCGGACGACGGCGAAACTGGTGGAGCTGCTGTCGGGCGAGGTCTCGGCGGGGCGGCTCGTCCCGCCACTGCCGGTTCCGGACCTGGCCTACCTGCTGGTGCGGATCGGCGAGTCGTTCGTGTACACGGACGTGATCACCGGCGACGCCCCCGACGCGGCGAAGGCGCACGCCGCGGTGACGGCGCTCCTCACCTGAGCCCGGCCGCCTCGGCCCGGGCAGCGCGCGCTTCCGCCGCGGCCCGCTCCCGGTCTTCGGCGAAGAGCAAGAGAGGGGCCAGCGCCTCGAGCGCCTCCGCGACCGCCACCCGCCAGGACGCGAAGGCCGCGGTGCCGAGTTCCTCACCGGGCTTCGCGGCCCGCACCCGCCGAAGCTCCCTCAGCGCGGCACGCAACTCCGGCGTCACTCGGCCTTCCGCGCCGCCAGCACGGCGTCGTAAAGCTCCTTTTTGGACACGCCCGTCGCTTCGGCGACCTCGGCCGCCGCGGTCTTCAAGCGCTCGCCCGCCGCGACGCGGGACTGGACCTCCGGCACCAGGTCCGCCACCGAAAACTCCCGCGGCGCGGCACCCGCGAGCACCACCGTGATCTCGCCGCGCACGCCATCGGCCGCCCAGGCGGCCAGCTCGGGGAGCGTCCCCCGCTTCACCTCTTCGTACGTCTTCGTCAGCTCCCGGCACACCGCGGCCCGCCGCGTGCCGCCCAGCACCGAAGCCGCGTCCGCCAGCAAGGACGCCAGCCGGTGCGGGGACTCGAAGAACACCGCCGTCCGCGGCTCGTCGCGCAACGACGTCAGCCACCGCGTCCGCTCGCCGGGCTTGCGCGGCGCGAACCCCTCGAAGCAGAACCGGTCGCACGGCAAACCGGACAAAGCGAGCGCCGTGGTCACCGCGGACGGGCCGGGCAGGCACGTCACCGGCAGGTCCTCCGCGACGCACGCCGCCACCAGCCGGAAGCCCGGATCGGACACACTGGGCATACCGGCGTCGGTCACGAGCACGACCGTCTCGCCCGCGCGTAACGATTCGATCAGCTTCGGCAGCCGCGCCGTCTCGACGTCTTCGTAGAAGCTCACCACCCGGCCGCGCGGGGAGACCTCCAGCGCGGACGCCAGCGACTTCAGCCGCCGGGTGTCCTCCGCCGCGATGACGTCGGCTTCCGCCAGTGCTTCCGCCAGTCGGGGCGAGGCGTCGCCGACGTCGCCGAGCGGGGTCGCGGCGAGCACGAGACGACCGGGAAGCAGCGAGGGACTCACCCGGCCAGCCTAGGCTGATCAGCGGATCCGGACGACGGACGCCCTGTCCCGCCCGTAGGATCGCCCCCGTGACCGCCGTGCTGACCCGTCCCGACGACGAAAGCGTCCGGCCGGACCCGGTCGAGGCGCTCCGGCCGCCGACCGACCGCGAAGTGACCCTGCTCGGCCGCGGCATGCCGACCGACCGGCTGCGCGGCTGGATCGTCACCCTCGTGCTGACCGTGATCGGCGGCATCGTCCGGCTGCAGAACCTCGGCGTGCCGACCGACAAGGGCAGCCCGGTCTTCGACGAGAAGCACTACGTGCCGCAGGCGTGGCAGGTGCTGCGCAACGGCGGTTACGAGGACAACTACGGCTACGAGCTGGTCGTCCACCCGCCGCTGGCGAAGCAGCTGATCGCGATCGGCGAATGGCTGTTCGGCTACAACGGCTGGGGCTGGCGGATCATGCCCGCGCTGGCCGGGACGCTGATCATCCTGCTCACCATCCGCATCGCGCGCCGGCTCACGCGCTCGACGCTGCTCGGCGCCATCGCCGGCATCCTCGTGATCAGCGACGGCGTGCTCCACCTGCAGTCGCGCATGGGCATGCTGGACATCTTCATCGCGCTGTTCGTGCTCGCCGCGTTCGCCTGCGTGCTCGCCGACCGCGACCAGGTGCGCGAGCGGCTCGCGACGGCCGTGCGCGAAGGCTGGGTCAACGAGTCCGTGTGGGGGCCGAAGCTCGGCTTCCGCTGGTGGCGGTTCGCGGCCGGCCTGATGATCGGGCTCACCTTCGGCGTCAAGTGGTCGGCGCTGTACTACATCGTCGCGTTCGGGCTGCTCACCGTGTTCTTCGACGTCGCGGCGCGGCGGGCGGCCGGCGTCGAACGGCCGTGGCTGGGCACGATCCGCCGGGACGTGCTGCCCGCGCTGTGGGCGATCCTGGTCATCCCCTTCCTCATGTACTTCGCCGCGTTCTGGGCGTGGTTCGCCAGCGAGACCGCCACCGACCGGCACTACACGGAGATCAAGGACATCGCGCCGGGCGCCTTCGCGTGGGTGCCGCCGGCGCTGCGCTCGCTCGGCGACTACACGGCGAACGTCCTGCACTTCCACGAAACGCTGGTCACGCCCAAGGACAACCCGCACCCGTGGGAGTCGAAGCCGTGGACGTGGCCGATGGGCCTGCGCCCGATGCTCTACAGCTACAACGGCGAAGCCACCGGCTGCGGCGAGTCCCGCTGCATCAGCGCGACGATGCTGATCGGCACGCCCGCCATGTGGTGGGCGGCGATCCCGATGCTCGGCTGGGCGGCCTGGCGCTCGATCTTCCGCGCGGACTGGCGCTACGCGGCCGTGCTCGTCGGCTACCTCGGCGGCTACGTCTTCTGGTACACCAACATCGACCGCCAGATGTACTTCTTCTACGCGACGCCGCTGGCCGCGTTCCTGGTGCTGGGCCTGACGTTGTGCCTCGGCCAGATCCTGGGCAGCGCCCGGCGCGGCTTCGAAAGACGCGGGACCGGCCTGCTCGTGGTGTCGCTGTACGTCGGTCTGGTGGTGGCGAACTTCGCCTGGCTGTGGCCGATCCTGAACGGCATCGCGATCACGAACGGCCAGTGGGAAGCCGAACGCTGGCTGCCCTCCTGGCGGTAGCTAGCCCGCGAAGTAGGCCACCGGCGTGACCCCGACGGCGCGCCGAAACGCCGCCACGAACGCGCTCGCCGAGCTGTAGCCCACGCGGTGGGCCACCGTCTCCAGCGGCGTGCCCGCGGCCAGCAGCGGCAGCGACGCCCGCAGCCGCACCTGCGTGCGCCACGTCCCGAACGGCATCCGGCCTTCGCGGGCGAACGCCCGCGCCAGCGTCCGCTCCGACGCGCCGACCGCCCGGCCGAACTCGGCGAGCGTGCGGGGATCGGCCGGGTTCGCGAGCAGGACCCGCTCGACGTCTCGGGCGCGCGGGTCGGTCAGCGGCGGCACCGCGATCGGCACCACGTCGAGCGGCTCCAGCAGGTCGAACGCCACCGCTTCGGCACGCACCCGGGCGGCCGGCGCGACGCCGGCGCCGGTCAGGTACTCCAGGAGCTCGCGCAGCAGGGGCCGGACGACGACCACCCGCGGCTCCGGCCACGACACCGGCGACAGCGCCGGGTCGGCGTAGATGCCGCGCAGCGCCGCCCGGCCGAGCGCGCCGGTGCGGTGCCGGACGCCGGCGGGCATCCACAGCGCGCGCGTCGGCGGCAGCACCCAGCCCGCGTCCCCGGACTTGACCGCGACGACCCCGCGCGCCGACCAGACCAGCTGGTGCGCGGGGTGTTCGTGCCAGGGGAACCAGGTGCCGGCGGGCAGGTCGAACTCGCCGAGCAGCATCGCTTGACCGGTTGACGACATCACCTGGCACGCTATCGGCTTCCGGCCACGCCCACGCCGAAATAGCGTCGGACGCATGCCGATGAACCTGATCCACCGGAAGATCTGCAGCTCGGAGAAGTGGGCGGCGACCGTCGAGGAGCGCCTGACGCCCTGGCTGGCGGACCGCGACCTGGGCGACGACGTGCTCGAGATCGGTCCCGGCTTCGGCGCCACGACAAGGGTGCTGCTCGAGGCCGTCCCGAAGCTGACCGTGCTGGAGATCGACCCCGCGTCGACCGAGCTGCTGCGCGCGAAGTTCGGCGACCGCGCCGAGGTCATCGAGGGCAGCGGCGCCGAAATGCCGTTCGAGGACGGCCGCTTTTCGGCGGTGGTGTGCTTCACGATGCTGCACCACGTGCCGACCGCCGAGCTGCAGGACGCGATCTTCGCCGAAGCGGCCCGGGTCCTGCGCCCGGGCGGCACCTACTGCGGCAGCGACGGCCAGCTCAACCTCAGGTTCCGCCTGCTGCACCTGGGCGACACGATGAACGTCGTCGATGCGGCGACGTTCCCGGCCCGCCTCGAGAAGGCGGGCTTCGACCAGGTCGACGTCCGGCTGGAGCCGAAGCAGCTGGTGATCTTCTCGGCCACCAAGCCTCCCGGCTCGTGAGCGGCTAGCGGTGGTGCGGCTGCCGCGGCACCACGCGGGTCACCGGGCCGTCCGCGGACTTGCCCGCGCGGGACAGCCAGCCCTCGACCTCGCGGCGCACCGAGTTCAACGTCGGACGACGACGCGGCTCGGGGTCCAGCGAAGCCGCCAGCAGGCGCGCGTGCGCGCTCCGCTGAGGCAGCCGCGACACCGGCTCCGCACGGGCTGCCGCCATCAACGCCGCCATCGGGGTCTCGCGCGTGCCGCGCGGAGGCTGGCCGGAGAGCGCGTAGCTGATCGTCGCCGCCAGCTGCCACGCGTCGGACGCCGGGGAGGCCGCCGAGCCCATGGCCTGCTCCGGGGCGACGAAGTCGGGCGTGCCGATCATCATCCCGGTGGCCGTCATCTTCGAATCGCCCTGGCTGCGGGCGATGCCGAAGTCGATCAGGTGGGCCAGGCCGCTCGGGTCCAGCACGATGTTCGACGGCTTGATGTCGCGGTGCAGGACGCCCTTCTCGTGCGCCGCGGCGAGCGCGCCCGCCATCGTCGCCCACAGGCGGCCGGCGGCGACGTCGTCCAGCGGTCCCTGGCCGTCGACCAGCTCGGCCAGCGGACGGCCTTCGAGGTACTCCATGACCAGCGCGAGGCCGTCCGGCTCCTCGGCCAGGTCGTACACCTTGACGCAGTTCGGGTGGCTGACCACGGCCAGCGCGCGGGCCTCGCGCTGCATGCGCTCGGCGGTGTCGCGGTCCGGCGCGTGCGCGATCTTCAGCGCGACCGTGCGGTTCAGCTGCGTGTCGACGGCCTGCCAGACCGTGCCGAAGCCGCCCGCGCCGAGCTGCTTGACGCGCCGGTAGCGGCTGCCGCCGGCGTTGCGGGAGCCGGGCGGCGGCGGGATCGGCCCGGGGGCCGCGGCCAGCGCGCCCGCCATCGGCGGCGGTTCCGGTGCCGACGCCAGCGCCGTCTTCGGGTACGGCTTGTTGACCGGCGGCGGCGGTGGCGGTGGCGGGGTCGGCCGGGGCTGCATCTGGGACGGCGACGGGGGCGGCGGCCGGTACGGCTCGGGTTCACGGCGCGGCGGCGCGTCCGAGCGGTTGATCACCGACCACGGCGGTGGCCCCACCATCGCGACCGGGATCAGGCCCAGCACGCTGAACGGCAGGAAGCCGAGCCAGAAGTGCAGTGCGGTGTTCGCCTCCATGCCGACGCTGAACGCGAGCATCGCGGCGAACGGGATCCAGAAGAACCGGGACGGCCACTTCGGGCCGCGGCGGAAAGCCGTGCGGCCCTGCAGCATCACGAACAGCAGCGAGCCGGCAGGCAGCAGGATGAACGCGGCCACGTACACGAAGGTCGGCAAGGCCGCGTTGTTCTTGTAGAACAGCACCTCGTAGACGTTCGGGCCGCCGCCCAGGTACTCCTTCTGCGTGTCCACCCAGCAGGAGCCGCTAGCCAGCGTCGCGGCCTCCGCGCGCGGCAGCCCGGACTTCGTGCCCGCCCGCTCGGCGCGGAAGACACCCGAGATGCCGTTGGACAGCAGCCACGGCAGGATCAGCGCGCTGACCAGGCCGATCGCCCCGAACACCGACAACGTCGTGGCGTCGTAGCGGTTGCCGGTGCCCTTGCGGATGATCGACACCGCCAGCGCGCCGATCGGCGGGAGCAGCGCGACGAGCGCGCCGGCCGCACTCGTGGCCCAGACCCAGTCGCCGGGGCAGAAGCCCGGGCCGAACAAGGAATGGGCTAGCGAGAGCAACGCGCTCGCGAGTCCGTTCACCGCCGGATCCCCTCACTGTCCGTGTTCACTTCTTACCGTCTCGCGGCATTTCCCCGCGGTCCAGCTTAGGACGCAGCCGGCGGCCGTTGGGTTGCCGGGTCTTCAGCGTGCCCGGAATCCGGCGGGCTCGCCGCTCGCGCGTCATGATGGGGTCCGGCGGACGTTCGACGCGAAGGAGCGGCAATGGGCGCGTACTCCGAGGCCTACCGGCACAGCCTGCGGGACCCGGAAGCGTTCTGGCTGGCCGCGGCCGGTGCGATCAGCTGGACGAAGCCCCCGGCCCGGGCCCTCGACGAGTCGGATCTGCCCTTCTTCCGGTGGTTCCCGGACGCCGAGCTGAACACCTCGTACAACGCGCTGGACAGGCACGTCGAAGCCGGGCGCGGGGACCAGGCCGCACTGATCTGGGACTCTCCCGTGACCGGACGGCAACGCACCTACACCTACGAAGAGCTCCGCTACACGGTCGCGCGGTTCGCCGGCGCGCTCAGCTCCCTGGGGGTCACCAAGGGTGACCGCGTCATCGTCTACCTGCCGATGGTGCCGGAGGCGGCGATCGCGATGCTGGCCTGCGCGCGGATCGGCGCGGTGCACTCGGTGGTCTTCGGCGGGTTCGCGCCCAAGGAGCTGGCCGCGCGGATCGAGGACGCGAAGCCGAAGGTGATCCTGGCGGCGTCCTGCGGCATCGAGCCGACGCGGGTGGTCGAGTACCAGCCGATCATCCGGGCCGCGCTCGAGCTGACCGAGCACCAGCCGGACCACGTCGTCGTGCTGCAGCGCGAGCAGGCCCCGGCGACGCTCGAAGGGCACGAGCGGGACTGGCGCGAGCTGGCCGCGGGCGCGGACCCGGTCGATCCGGTGCCGGTCGCGGCCACCGATCCGCTGTACATCCTCTACACGTCCGGCACGACCGGGAAGCCGAAGGGCGTCGTGCGCGACACCGGCGGCCACGCGGTCGCGCTCGCCTACTCGATGGACGCGGTCTACGACGTCCACGCCGGCGACGTCTGGTGGACGGCGTCCGACGTCGGCTGGGTCGTCGGGCACTCCTACATCGTCTACGCGCCGCTGCTCGTCGGCGCCACGACGGTGATGTACGAGGGCAAGCCGGTCGGCACGCCGGACGCGGGGGCGTTCTGGCGGGTCATCGCCGAGCACGGCGTCCAGGCGCTGTTCACCGCGCCGACCGCGTTGCGGGCCGTCAAGAAGGTCGACCCGGACGCGCGCGAGCTGGAGAAGTACGACCTGAAGGCGTTCAAGACGCTGTTCATGGCCGGCGAGCGGCTCGACCCGGAGACCCTCCACTGGGCGCACGAGAAGCTCGGCGTGCCGGTGATCGACCACTGGTGGCAGACCGAGACCGGCTGGCCGATCGCCGCGAACCCGCGCGGCCTCGAGCCGATGGCCGTCAAGCCGGGGTCGGCGACCAAGCCGGTGCCCGGCTGGAACGTCCGGATCCTCGACCAGGCGGGCGAGGAGCTGCCGCCCGGCCGCGAAGGCGCCATCACGGTGCGGCTGCCGCTGCCGCCCGGCTCACTGCCGACGCTGTGGGGCGACGACGAGCGCTACCGCGAGGCCTACCTCTCCCGCTACGACGGCCACTACCTGACCGGCGACTCCGGCTACGTCGACGAAGACGGCTACCTGTTCGTCATGGGCCGCACCGACGACGTCATCAACGTCGCCGGCCACCGGCTGTCGACCGGGTCGATGGAGGCGGTGCTCGCCGCGCACCCCGCGGTCGCCGAGTGCGCCGTGATCGGCGTCGCCGACCAGCTCAAGGGCCAGCTGCCCCGCGGGTTCGTCGTGTTGAAGGCGGGCGCGGACATCCCCGAGGAGCAGCTGCGCGACGAGCTCGTGGCCATGGTCCGCCGGGACATCGGGCCGGTCGCCGCGTTCCGCGACGTGTCCATTGTGGACGCGCTACCGAAGACGCGGTCGGGCAAGATCCTGCGCAAGACCATGCGCGCGATCGCCGACGGCCGCGACGAAGCCGTGCCGTCGACGATCGAGGACCCGAGCGTGCTGGACGCCATCCGGCAGGCCCTTCGTTAAGGATAGTTCCAAATGCTCCGGCTGGTCTGTACCTTTGGGAGCAGTCCCCGACCGGAGGTGCACTGATGCGCTTGTCCAGAGCCGTCTTGACCGCGGCGATCGTGAGTCTCACGGCGGCCGGCCTGCCCGCCTCCGCGGCGGCGGCTTCCCCCGCCGCACCGGAACGCAGCGTGACCGACGTCGTCCCGGCGCCCGTGTCCGCGAAGGCCGACCCGCGCGGCGAATTCCGGCTCACGCCGTTCACCGTGATCACGGCCGACCGCGGCGCCGGCCAGGTCGCGGACTACCTGCGCGGCCTGCTCCGCCCGGCCACCGGCTACCCGCTGCCGGTCGTACCGCACAGCGTGGGCCTGCCCGCGATCTCGCTGAAGCTGGGCCGCGACGCGCGGATCGGCACCGAGGGTTACGAACTGAAGGTCGCGCGCGACGGCGTCACCCTGAAGGCGAACACCGCCGACGGGCTCTTCGACGGCGTCCAGTCGCTGCGGCAGCTGCTGCCCTCGGCGATCGACGCGAAGCGCGTGCAGCACCGGACGTGGACCGTCGCCGGCGGCACGATCCTCGACTACCCGCGCTTCGCCGAGCGCGGCGCGATGCTCGACGTCGCCCGGCACTTCTTCAAGCCGGACCAGGTCAAGCGGTACGTCGACCAGATCGCCCAGTACAAGGTCAACACCCTGCACCTGCACCTCGCGGACGACCAGGGCTGGCGCATCGAGATCAAGAGCTGGCCGAAGCTGGCGACGGTCGGCGGCAAGACGGCCGTCGACGGCGACCCGGGCGGCTACTACACCCAGGCGCAGTATCAGGACATCGTCGCGTACGCGGCTTCGCGGCACATCACGGTGATCCCGGAGATCGACATGCCGGGCCACACCAACGCGGCGCAGTCGACGTACGCCGAGCTGAACTGCGACGGCAAGGCCGTGCCGGTGCGCACGGACACCGAGGTCGGCTACAGCTCGCTGTGCATCTCCTCGCCGATCACGTACAAGTTCGTCGAAGACGTCGTCCGCGAGCTGGCGGCCATCACCCCCGGGCCGTACCTGCACATCGGCGGCGACGAGGCGCACTCCACTCCGCCCGCGGACTACATCGCGTTCGAGAAGAAGGTGCAGCCGATCGTCGCCAAGTACGGCAAGAAGGTCACCGGCTGGCACGAGATCGCGAAGTCGGACCCGCCCGCGTCGGCCGTCCCGCAGTACTGGGACTTCGGCGGCGACAACCCGAGCGTCGCGGCGGCCGCGGCGCGCGGCAGCAAGATCCTGATGTCGCCGGCGAACTACGCGTACCTGGACATGAAGTACGACGCTTCGACGCCGCTCGGCCAGGACTGGGCCGCGCTGATCGAGGTTCGCGATGGGTACAACTGGGACCCGGCGTCGCTGGTGACCGGCGTCGGCGAGCACCAGATCGCGGGTGTCGAGGCGCCGCTGTGGACCGAGACGCTCCGCACCAGCGCCGACATCGAGTACATGGCGTTCCCGCGCCTGCCGGGCATCGCGGAGATCGGCTGGTCCCCGAAGTCGACGCACGACTGGGACGCCTACCGCGCGCGGCTGGCGAAGCAGTCCCCGCGCTGGGTCGCCCAGGGCATCAACTTCTACCGCTCCCCGCAGGTCGACTGGAAGTAGTCACGCGCCGGCCAGGCGGGCGCGGATCGCTCGCCTGGCCAGCTCGTACGCCTGCGTTCCACCGTTCAGCACCGCGTCGGCGTTGGCCGCCCGGCCGAGTGCGTGCAGCTCGAACGCCAGGACTTCCGCGTCCGCGTCCAAGTGACCGAGGGCGACTGCTTCGCGAGCTGACTCGCGGATGAACGCGGCGAACGAGCCGCTCGCCGCGGCCACCGCGTCGTGGACCCGGCCGGGCCGCGCGTCGAACTCCGCGCCGACGTTGAAGAAGAAGCACCCACCCGGGAACACGCGCTTTTCCGAGTACTCCAGCCAGTTCTCGCAGATCGCCCGCAGCCGCGGCAGACCCGGCGGGGCCGCCGAAGCCGGCGTCACGACGCAAGAACGGAAGATTTCGAGCGCCGCTTCGATCGTCGCGAGCTGCAGGTCCGCCTTCGAGCCGAACAGCGCGAACACGCCGCTCTTGCTCAGCTCCAGCTCGGTCGCGAGCCGGCCGAGGGAAAGCCCCTCGAGGCCGTCGACCGACGCGACGTCCACCGCCCGGCGCAGCACCAGGCGGCGGGTCGCGTCGCCGCGGGCGATCCGGCCGTCAACCGGCACGCCGCGCCCGCCAGCGGTCCACAGTGGACTGGATGCCCGCGCTCCACGACACGGCCAGCTCGGGCGTCGCCAGCACGCGGTCGGCGAAGTCCAGCGCCGCCTCGACGCGCTCCGGCGGCAGCTGCCCGTAGTTCGCGAAGGAGATGACGTAGACCTCGGCGATCGTCGGCCCGGCCGCGCGCTCGACCAGCTCGACCGCCCCCGACGTCGGCACCGTGCCCGGCCGCAGCACGCGCAGGTACCAGCCGCTGCGCCCGGAGTCGATCATCGCCGGCGTGATGTCCTTGCGGCCGGTCTTCATGGCGAGCTTGTAGCACGGCGACCGCGGCTGCGAGACCTGCACGAGCGCGTCGCCCCAGGCCCAGACGTCCCCGATCCGCACGTCGTCCTCGGTGATCCCGGACAACGAAATGTTCTCGCCGAAGTCGGCCGTCTCGACCTCGAAGCCGTCTTCTCGCCAGGCCGCGTAGTGCTCGGCCGGGTAGACGTAGACGGCTTTGTCGGGGCCACCGTGCACGGTGAGGTCGGCTTGCCGGTCACCGTAGAGGTTCAGCTCGGTCAAGGTCAGCTCCGGCGCCGCGACCCGCGCCTTCGTGATCCCGCTCAGCACCGGCTGCTCCCGCCGGTGGCCCAGGACGCTCGGTTCCCCCACATACACGCCGTCGACGTTCATGTCCCGAAGATAGCACGACCGTTCGTATAGTTTACCCCCTTTAGGCTGGCGGGCATGGATCTGCCCGGCAAGGCCCGCGCCCACGTCGACTCCGGTGCGCTCTTCACCGAACTGGCCCGGCTGGTCGCCTACCCCACGGTGAGCGACGCCCCCGAGGGCCGCGCCGCCGTCCAGGCGTACCTCGACGAGGTCCTGACCCCGGCCCTGACCGGCCTCGGCTGCGACGTCACCCAGCACCCCAACCCGGATCCGGCGGGCGGCCCGTTCCTCGTCGGGGTCCGCACGGAAGGAGAAGACCTGCCGACGCTGCTGTGCTACGGCCACGCCGACGTCGTCGGGGAAGCCGGGCAGTGGCGCGACGGGCTCGACCCGTGGACGCTCACCGCGGACGGCGACCGCTGGTACGGCCGCGGCACCGCGGACAACAAGGGCCAGCACCTGATCACCCTCACGGCGTTGCGGCTGGTGCTGGCCGAACGCGGGAAGCTCGGCTTCAACCTGAAGTTCCTCTTCGAGACCGGCGAAGAGATCGGCTCGCCCGGCCTCACGGAGTTCGCGGCCCAGGAGAAGGACCTGCTGAGCGCCGACGTCCTGATCGCCTCCGACGGCCCGCGTCTCGACGCGGCCACACCGACGCTGTTCCTCGGCGCCCGCGGCGGCATCCGGCTCACCCTCGACGCCGACCTGCGCCCGGACGCCCGCCACTCCGGCAATTGGGGCGGGATCCTGCGCAACCCGGCGACGACGCTCGCCGCCGCGATCGCGACCCTCGTCGACGGCCACGGCCGCATCCAGGTGCCCGGACTGCTGCCGCCGGAACTGCCGGACACCGTGCGCGCCGCACTGGCCGACGTGGTCGTCGACGCACCGGACGACGGCTGGGGCGATCAACGGCTCACGCCCGCCGAGCGGCTCTACGGCTGGAACACCCTGGAGGTGCTGGCGCTCGACGCCGGGAACGCCGACCGCCCGGTCAACGCCATCCCCGGCCGCGCCCGCGCGGTGCTGCAGCTGCGGTACGTCGCGGGCACCGACGTCGACGGCGTCGCACCCGCCATCCGGAAACACCTCGCCGCGCACGGCTTTCCGATGCTCGACGTCCGAGCCGACGCGAGCTTCCTGGCCAGCCGCACGCCGGTGGACGACCCCTGGGTCGGCTGGGCGAAGTCCACTTTGGACGCGGTCGCGGAGAAGCCCGTCGCACTCCTGCCCAACTTCGGCGGCGGCCTGCCCAACCACGTCTTCACCGACGTGCTCGGGCTGGCCACGCTGTGGCTGCCGCACTCCTACCCGGGCTGCCTGCAGCACGCGCCGGACGAGCACCTGCTCGCCCCGGTCGCCCGGGAAGGGCTGGTGCTCGCCACGGCGTTGTTCGACGCCTTCAGTTCAGCGCCGCGGACTCCTCGTCGGTGAGCAGCCGGGAGCGGATCAGGAAGCGCACGCCTTCGGGCGCTTCCAAGGAAAACCCGCTCCCACGCCCGGGCACGACGTCGATCGTCAGGTGCGTGTGCTTCCAGTACTCGAACTGCGGCCCGGACATCCAGACCGGCACGTCCTCGATGCCTTCCACTTCCAGCGCCCCGAGGTTGACGTCCGAGACGCCGGTCTTGAACTCACCCGCCGGGTAGCACATCGGGGCGCTGCCGTCGCAGCACCCGCCGGACTGGTGGAACATCACCGGCCCGTGAGTAGACACCAGCTGCCGCAGGAGGTCCGCGGCAGCCGGTGTCAGGTCGACGCGCTCGGTCATCAGAAGAACCCGAGCGCCTGGTCGGAGTAGGAGACGAGCATGTTCTTCGTCTGCTGGTAGTGGTCGAGCATCATCTTGTGGTTCTCGCGGCCGATGCCGGACGCCTTGTAGCCGCCGAAGGCCGCGTGCGCCGGGTAGGCGTGGTAGTTGTTCACCCAGACGCGGCCCGCCTGGATGTCGCGGCCGGCGCGGTAGGCGGTGTTGCCGTCGCGCGACCAGACACCGGCGCCGAGGCCGTACAGCGTGTCGTTGGCGATCTTGATGGCGTCGGCGTAGTCGTCGAACTTCGCCACGGACACGACCGGGCCGAAGATCTCCTCCTGGAAGATCCGCATCTTGTTGTCGCCGGCGAACACGGTCGGCTCGACGTAGAAGCCGCCGGAGAGCTCGCCGCCGAGGTCGCTGCGGGTGCCGCCGGTGAGGATCTCGGCGCCCTCCTGCTTGCCGATGTCGATGTAGGACAGGATCTTCTCGAGCTGGTCGTTGGACGCCTGCGCGCCGATCATCGTCTCGGTGTCGAGCGGGTGGCCCTGCTTGATCTTGCGGACGCGCTCGACGCCGTCGCCGAGGAACCGGTCGTAGATGCCCGACTGGATCAGCGCCCGCGACGGGCAGGTGCAGACCTCGCCCTGGTTCAGCGCGAAGAGCGCGAAGCCCTCCTGCGCCTTGTCGTAGAAGTCGTCGTTCCGCGAAGCGACGTCGTCGAAGAAGATGTTCGGGCTCTTGCCGCCGAGCTCGACGGTCACCGGGATGATGTTCTCGCTGGCGTACTGCAGGATCAGCCGGCCGGTGGTGGTCTCGCCGGTGAAGGCGACCTTGCGGACGCGGCTGCTCGACGCCAGCGGCTTACCCGCCTCGACGCCGAAGCCGTTGACGATGTTCACCACGCCCGGCGGGATCAGGTCGCCGATGATCGAGAACAGCAGGTGGATCGACGCCGGGGTCTGCTCGGCCGGCTTGAGCACGATCGCGTTGCCCGCGGCCAGCGCCGGGGCGAGCTTCCAGACCGCCATCAGGATCGGGAAGTTCCACGGGATGATCTGCGCGACCACGCCGAGCGGCTCGTGGAAGTGGTAGGCGACGGTGTTCTCGTCGACCTGCGAGATGCCGCCCTCCTGGGCGCGCAGCGCGCCGGCGAAGTAGCGGAAGTGGTCGATGGCCAGCGGGATGTCGGCGGCGAGGGTCTCGCGGACCGCCTTGCCGTTCTCCCACGCCTCGGCGACGGCGATCGCCTCGAGGTTGCGCTCCATCCGGTCGGCGATCCTGAGCAGGACGTTCGCGCGTTCCTCGGGCGAGGTCCGGCCCCACGCCGGTGCGGCGCCGTGGGCGGCGTCGAGCGCCTTCTCGACGTCTTCGGCGTTACCGCGGGCGATCTCGCAGAACACCTTGCCGGTGACGGGCGTCGGGTTCTCGAAGTACTGGCCGCTCGCGGGCGGGACGTACTCGCCGCCGATGTAGTGGTCGTAGCGCGATTCGTAGCTGACGACGCTGCCTTCGGTGTTCGGTGCGGCGTACTGGACCATCTTCCCTGCCTCGTTGCTCGGAGTGACGGGTGACCTGGTGGCCGCCGAAGGTAGGTGCGGCAACGTTGCACGCGCGTTGCACCCCTGTGAGCTGGCTCTCTACGCTGGAGGACGTGGCAGAGGCGCCCGAACCGGAGCTGCTGCGCGACCCCGAGTCCTACGCGCGGCTACTGGAGCACGTCCGCGAGGCGGTGCTCCAGGGCGTTCCCGGGCCCCGCCCGCCGCGGTCGGTCGTCTCCGACTCCTGGAACCGCTCGCTCGCCGCCCGCGTCGACCCGGACGAGGGCGAAGCGCCGTTCGTCTACGACACCGGCGACCTCGCGGCCCTGCGGGAAGCCCACCCGCTGGCGCCGGTGCTGCCGGTGCTGCGGCAGATGCTGGTGAGCATCGCCGACGACGCCGAGCACGTGATGATCGTGACCGACGCGGACGGGCTGATCCTGTGGCGCGAGGGCGCGGCGGGCCAGCTGCTGCGCGGTGACCGCGTCGGCCTCACCGAGGGCACGCGGTGGAGCGAAGCCGCGATCGGCACGAACGCGATGGGCACCGCCCTGGCGACCGGCGACCCGGTGCAGATCTACTCCGCCGAGCACCTGGTCCGTCGCTACCACGCGTGGACGTGCGCGGCGGCGCCGGTGCGCGACCCCGAAACCGGCGTGCTGCTCGGCTCGATCGACGTCAGCGGGCCGTTGCGCACGGTGCACCCCGCCATGCTTTCGCTGGTCACGGCGACGGCGCAGCTCGCGGAAGGCCAGCTGCGCGCCCAGCTCGCGATCCGCGACGAGCGGCTGCGGCGGGTCAACATGCCGCACCTGGACGCGTTGCGCGGCCGCCCCGGCGCGCTGCTTTCGGCCGGCGGCCGGGTGCTCGCCGCGCAGGCGTGCCTGCTGCCGTCCACTGTGGACGTCCGGCGCGGCGGCGGCACCGTGACCCTGCCCGACGGCCGCATCGCGACGGTGGAGCCCTTGGCCGAGGGCTACCTGCTGCGGCTGTCGTCGCCGTCCACCGGTGGCGGGCCGCGGTCCCGGCTGTCGCTGGAGTACCTCGCCGACGGCGCGTTTTCGACCACTGTGGACGGTCGCGAGGTGCCACTGACGTTGCGGCACGCGGAAATCCTGACCCTGCTGAGCCTGCACCCGAACGGCCTCTCGGCGGAACGGCTGGCGCTGCAGCTCTACGGCGAGTCGGGCAACCCGGTCACGGTCCGCGCGGAGATCCACCGGCTGCGCTCCCAGCTGGGCGCGTCGGTGGTGCAGACGCGCCCGTACCGGCTGGCGGCGGACGTCGACGCCGACTTCACCCGCGCCCGCACGGCGTTGCGCACCGGCTCGCCCGCGGACGTCCTGCGTGCCTTCCGCGGCCCGCTGCTGCCGGACTCGGAAGCGCCGGCGATCCGCGAGGAGCGCGAATCCCTGACGGCGCAGGTGCGTCAGGTGGCGCTCAACAGCGGCGACGCGAGCGTGCTGTGGTCGTTCTGGGAAACCGCCTGCGGCGTCGACGACTTCGCGGTGCTCGACGCGCTGCTCAAGACGCTCCCCGCGGCCGATCCGCGGCGGGCCGCCGTGACGGCCCACCGCGCCCGGCTCGCTTGAGGCGTCAGGGTTCCAGGTCGGTCAGGCCGCGCCCGGTCGCCATGTCGAACGGCACGGACGCCTGGTCGTGGCCGATCACCCAGCCGTCGCCGGTGTCCCGGAAGACGAACGTGGCCCGGACCCACATGCCCTCGGTGGTGACGCCGTTCTTCAGCGTCCCGCTGACCCGGCCGAAGCCGTGCCCGACGGCGAGGTCGCCGCTCACCGCGACGGTCAGGTCGCGCAGTTCGTAGTCCACCTCCTCGAAGATCGTGAACACCTTCGCCCAGTTCTTCAGCTTCGCGTCGACGCCCACGTGCTGCAGCGGCGGCTCGACGTCGAACGACACGACGTCCGCGGCGTAGCTCCGCCGCAGCGCTTCGAGGTCCTTGCTCCGGAGGCCGTCGATCATCGCGTCGACGCGGCCCCGGATCGCGGCCTCGGCGTCCCCGCGCCGCAGCGGCGCGAGCGCGGTGCTCCAGGCGACAACGTGGTCGAGCACGGTGTCCAGCGCGGTCAGCTGGTGCTCGCCCGGCGCGAAGGTGGCGCGGTCCGCGAACTCGGTCGCCAGCGGCAGCGTGACCTGCGGGGCCACGTCCGCCAGCTGCAGGGCCCCGCAGACCAGCCGCAGCTGCTCGACCGACCGGGCCCCGCCGACGCCGCCGTAGGAGACGAACCCGGCGGCCTTGGTGTTCCACTCGAGGTGCACGACGTCCATGGCGTTCTTGAGCACACCGGGAACGGAGTGGTTGTACTCCGGCGTGACCAGCACGAACCCGTCGCACGCGGCGACGGCCGCGGCCCAGGCCCGGGTGCGTTCGTCGGCGTACTGCCCCGAGAATCCGGGCGGCTGCTCGAGGTGGGGCAGCGGGTGGTCGCGCAGGTCGATCAGCGTGAACCGGGCGTCGGTGCGCCGGCTCGCCCGCTCGTGGACCCACCGGGCCACCTGGTCCCCCACGCGGCCGGGACGGGTGCTGCCCAGCACGATTCCGATCTCGATCATCGTTTTCCCCTGTTCGGTTCGGCTTCGAGGGGTACGACGAAGCAGGGCGGCGGGATGTCAGGCTGACGTTCGAAGGAGCTGCGTCGTCGGAGGGGACATGACGACACCCGTCGACGGCGAACGCCGGCACCTGCTCAACCTCGCCTACCGGCTGCTCGGCTCCCTGGCCGAAGCCGAGGACGCGGTGCAGGAGACCTACGTCCGCTGGTACGCGCTCTCGCCGGCCCGGCGCGACGCGATCTCCTCGCCCGGCGCGTGGCTGACGACGGTCGCCGGCCGGATCTGCCTGGACGTACTGGGTTCCGCGCGTGCCCGGCGCGAACAGTACGTGGGCGAGTGGCTGCCCGAGCCCGTGCCGGACCAGGCCGACTCGGTCGCCGACCGGATCACCCTCGACGAGTCGGTCACCATGGCGTTCCTCGTGACGCTCGAAGCGATGACCCCGGCCCAGCGGGTCGCGCTCGTCCTCCACGACGTCTTCGGGTACGCGTTCACCGAGGTCGCGGCGATCACCGGCCGCACACCGGCGGCGTGCCGCGAACTGGCCTCGTCGGCCCGCCGCCGGGTCCGCGCGGCTCGCCCCGCGACCACGGCCACCGGGCACGCGGAGGTGATCAGGGACTTCAAGCAGGCGTGGGAAGCGGGCGACATCGACGCCCTGGTCGCCCTCCTCGACCCGGCCGCGACCTTGACGGCGGACGGCGGCGGCGTGGTCCGCGCCGCGCTGACCCCGATCGAAGGCGGCGAGCCGGTCGCGCGGTACGTGGCGGCGCTCGCCGCGGGCGGCCTGACGCTCGTGGAGCGCGCGGTCAACGGCCTCCCGGGCCTGCTCCTCCAGCGCGGCGACGACCTCGCGGCCGTGTACGCGTTCGACGTCGCCGACGGCCGGATCACGCGCATCTGGGCAATGCGCAACCCGGAGAAGCTCCGGCCCTGGACCACGTCTCGCTGACACGCTCCCCGCGCCGGTGTTGCGGGCGCGTCCGGACGTCATGAACGAGTCGTTCACCGCGTCCGGCGAGGTGAACGACTCGTTCATGACGTTTGCGGGTGGGCCGGCGGTGTCCTGCGGGTGGGCGGGTCGGGTGCGCGAGGTCGCGAATGACTCATTCGCGACGCCGGAGGTCCCGAATGAGTCATTCGCGACCTTGCGAGCATCGCCATGCTGGGCGAACCGCCGGCCGCGCCTGTCGGCGCTGCCCACCACCGACCGGTCGTTGGTGAATCCGAAGTAGACACCGTCTACAGAAGTTTGATAGACAGTGTCCACAAGGTGAACCACGGGTTACGGAGATCGGGATGAGCCACCACCGTTTCGTCGTCCTCGGCGACAGCTGCGCCGAAGGTCTCGACGACCCGTACCCCGGGCGGGACCACTACCGCGGCTGGGCCGACTTCGTCGCCGCCCGGCTGGCGGCGGGCGAGCCGGACTTCCGCTACGCCAACCTCGCCGTGCGCGGACGGCGGCTCGACCAGATCGTGCCCGAGCAGGTCCCGGCCGCGACGCGGCTCGAGCCGGACCTGATCGCGCTCTTCGGCGGCGGCAACGACGTGATGAGCCGGGGCTGGGACGCGCGCACGGTCGCCCGCCGCGTCGACGCCGCGATCCGCGCGTGCACCGAGATCTCGCCCACCGTCGTCACGTTCACCCTCAGCGACATCTCCACCCGGATGCCGCTCGGGCAGCGGATGCGGCCGCGGATCGTCGCGCTCAACGAGGCCATCCGCGAAGCCGCCGTCAGCTACGGCGCGCTGCTCATCGACCTGTGGCCGGACCAGGCCGTCACCGACTCCCGCTACTTCGGCGCCGACCGGCTGCACCTGTCCGAGCTCGGGCACCGCCGGCTCGCCGCGTACGTCCTCGGCCGGCTCGGGCTCGAGTACGACCCCGGCTGGCTGGCGCCGCTGCCGGGCGCCGCGGCCGCGGGAAACTGGCGTGCCGACCTGCATTGGCTGCTCCGCGAGGTGCTGCCGGTCGCCGTGACGCGCACGCGCAACCGGCTGATCGGCCGCCAGCCGGGCGACGGCTTCCTGCCGAAGCGCCCGGACCTGCTCCCCATGACGAGGGACGAAGCGTGGGCACCCGGCAACGCCTGATCGACACCGCGTCCGAGCTGCTGGCCGGCGAAGGCGTCGACGCGGTGACACTGCGCGGGATCGCGAAGGCCGCCGGCGTTTCGCACGGCGCGCCGCTGCGGCACTTCTCCGGCCGCGCCGAGCTGCTGTCCGCCGTCGCGACCCGCGGGTACGCCGACCTGCTCGCCCGCCGGGCGACGCTGCCGGAGAACTCCCCGCGCGAGCGGCTCACCGCGGCCTGCCACAGCTACCTCGACTTCGCGCTGACCAACCCGGCGATGTTCGAGCTGATGTTCCGCCGCGACCTGGTCGACGCGGACGACCCGGCGCTCTCGGCGGCGGCGAGCGCGGTGTTCGACACGTTCGCCGTGCTGGTGGCGGCGGTCCCGACACCGGTCGCGCGCTCGGGCGCCGACCTGCGGCTGGTCGCGGCATCGCTGTGGGCGGCGCTGCACGGCCTCGCCCAGCTGTGGCTGTGGGGCGGCCTGGCGGGGGCGAGTTTCGCACCGTCCCCGGAGGCGGCGCTGGCCGTCACGCTCGACGCCTACCTTGGCTGAGGAGCGCGTCGATGTTTTGCCGAACGGCGAGCACGGCCGGCAGCGAGCGGAGGCCGAGTTCGCGGTTGACCCAGCGCCCCAGACCGTGCGTTCGGTGCCGCGCCGCCTCCCCCATCCCGGGCGGCGGTCCGCGACACGCTGTGACCCGGTGCACGCGCCCGAACACCTGATCGAATACCCTCCCACCATGACCGAGTCAGACCCGCAGCTCGAGCGCATCCGCAAGCTGCTGGCGAAGGCCGAAGACCCGGCGGTCACCGAGGCGGAAGCCGAGGCGTACAACCGGAAGGCCGCCGAGCTGGTCGCGCGGTACGGGATCGACCAGGCGATGCTCGCCGCGTCCGGTGCCACCGCCGACGAGATCGGCACGCTCAAGATCCCGATGAACGACCCGTACAGCCGGGACAAGGCGAGCCTGCTCACCTCGGTCGCGTACCCGCTGCGCTGCCGGACGCTGCTGCACCGCTACGGCCAGAAGGTCGAGAGCGTCACGGTGTTCGGCTACCACTCCGACCTCGGGCGCGTGGAGCTGCTGTTCACCAGCCTGCTGCTGCAGGCGAGCACCCAGCTGACCCGCGTCCGGCCGGACGGCTTCTTCCCCGGCGAGTCGCTGGCCGCGTACCGCCGCACGTGGCTGCACGGCTTCGCGCGCGCGGTCCACGAGCGGCTCACCCACGCCGAATCGGAAGCCGTCCGCACGGCGGTCCCCGGCGAGCGGTCGGCGGAGCTGGTCGTCCGCGACCGCGCGCAGATGGTGCAGCACGCGTTCGACTCCCAGTACGGCGATCTGCGCTCGGCCGCGCCCCGGCGGCTGTCCGGCAGCGGCTACCTCGACGGCCACGACGCCGGCACGAAGGCGAACCTCGACCCGTCGGCGTTGACCCGGCGGCAGAAGGCGTTGCGCTGACCGTCGCCCGGATGCCGCTATCCCGGCGGTGATCTTTCCGTTTCACTGGGCACATGCGCGTTGTCGATCTTGCCGAGCGCCCCGACCTGCTCGACGCCGCCCTGAACCTCGGCGACGTCGGCGGCCAGTTCATCTACCAGGGCGCGAGCGGCCGGATGATCACCGGCGAGCGGTTCCTGCGCCTGTGGCCGCGGTACTTCCTGATCGCGTTGGACGACGACGGCACGCCGATGGCCCGCGCCCTTTCGGTCCCCTTGGCCTACCCGGCCCCGGACCGCACGGAGCTGCCGGACCACGGCTGGGACCAGGCGATCGAGTGGGCCGCCCAGGACGTGCTGGACGGCCGCGAGCCGAACGCGTTGTGCGCGCTGGAAGTCGTGATCGCCCCGCACCTGCGCGGCACCGGCCTGTCGGCGCCGATGCTCGAGGCGTTGAAGGCGAGGGCCGCGGAAACGGGGCTGCGCAAGCTGATCGTGTCGGTGCGCCCGATCGGCAAGGAGGCCGAACCCGGCGTCCCGATGCCGGAGTACGCGGCGCGGCGCCGTCCCGACGGCCTGCTCGCCGACCGCTGGCTGCGCACCCACGAACGCCTCGGCGCGCGCGTGGTGAAGGTCTGCCCGTTCGCGGTCACCCTGGCCGGCTCGCTGGCCGACTGGCGCGCCTGGACGGGCGTGAAACTCCAGGAGGGCGAAAACTTCATCCCGGGCGGCATCGCCCCGGTGTTCGCATCGATCGCCCACGACACGGCGACGTACGTCGAGCCGAACGTGTGGCTGGAACACCCGATGTGATTTCGGGGAGCACCCGCGCCCGACGCTGTAGCATCCCTTAACGATCCGTCCAGGACTTTTCACTTGTCCTGACGGGTCCGCTTCGGCACCGTGGAGCACGTGACTGGTTGGGTGCGCATCGCGGTACTGGCTCTGCTGTGGGGCTCGGGGTTCCTCTGGATCAAGCTGGCGTTGACCGGGTTGAGCCCCGTCCACCTCACGTTGATCCGCTGCGCGCTCGGCGCGCTGACGTTGCTGGCACTGGCTTTCGCGGCCCGCCAGCGGCTTCCGCGCGACCGCGGCACGTGGGGACGGCTGATCGTCGCCGCCTTCTTCTGCAACGCGCTGCCGTTCGCGCTGTTCGGCATCGGGGAACGCACGGTGGACTCCGGCGTCGCCGGGGTCATGAACGCCACGACCCCGTTGTGGTCGCTCCTGATCGGCGTCGCGCTGGGCACGGAACGACGGCTCGGCCCGGCGCGCCTGCTCGGGCTGGCCCTGGGTTTCGCCGGCATCGTGGTGATCTTCGCGCCATGGGACCAGGAGGGCCTGCTGAGCACGGGCGCCCTCGCCCTGCTCGCGGCCGGCCTCAGCTACGCGACCGCGTTCGCTTACATGGCACGGAAACTCCCGCCGAACGGCGCCCCGCTCGCGCTCTCGGCCGCCCAGCTGACGACGGCCACCGCGTTGACGGCGCTCGCCCTGCCGGTCGCCGGGACGGCGCCGGAGGTGAACCTCACGGCGCTCGCCGCGGTCACGATCCTCGGCGTCTTCGGCACCGGGATCACGTTCTACCTCAACTACCGCGTGATCGCGGACGAAGGCCCGACCGCCGCCGCCACGGTCGGCTACCTGCTCCCGGTCGTGTCGATCGGCCTCGGCACGCTCTTCCTCGGCGAACCGCTGACCCCGCGGGTGGTCGGTGGCATGGTGATCGTCCTCTTCGCCGTCGGCCTCACCCGGTGGCGGGCTCAGGTGCCGGCGAACTGCCCGGCGAGCTCGGCGGCCGGTTCGGCGACCCCGAAGTAGTCGCCCGTCGCCAGCTCGGCGCCGGCCGAGTGCCACCAGCTCGCCTGGTCCTCGGTGTGGATGCCGTCGACGACGAGCGTCGCGCCGACCTGGCGGACCAGCGGCACCAGCGCGCCGAGGAACGTCGAGTCCGACCACGCCTGCCATTCGGCGAGCCGCCGGTCGACGCGCACGATGTCGACCGGCAGGTCCTGCACGGCCCGCAGGTCGTCGGGCCCGAGCCCGAAGTCGTCGAGCATCACGTGCACGCCGAGGTCGGCGAGCGCGGTGACGTTCTCGATCACCCCCGACACCGGCAGCGCGCCCACCGGCACGCCGAGCATCAGCTGCTCCGGCGGCAGGCCGGTGTCGGCCAGCAGCCGCGTCACGCGCGTGCCGAGCGCGTCGTCCGACACCTGGTGCCCGGTCAGGCCGGCGACCATCGGGAGCCCGAACCCCGCGCGCTGCCGCCACCACTCGCCCTGGCGGCCCGCCGCGTGCAGCATCCAGTCGCCGAGCGGCAGCACCAGCCCGGTCGACTCGGCGAGCTCCGCGCACTGTTCGTGCGCCGGCACCGGTTCCGCCGGCCGGTCCCAGTGCAGGCGGGCCTCGACGCCGGCCACCCCGCCGTCGGCCAGCCGCGCCATCGGCCGGTACCGGACGCTGATCTCGCCGTGCTCCCAGGCCCCGGCCATGCCGACGGCCAGCTTCTGCGTCCGCCGGTCTTCGGCGTCGGCCTCCCGGTCGAACATCTTCCACTGGCCGCGCCGCCGCGCCTTGGCGCGCCGGAGCGTCTGGTCCGCCGCGCGCAGCAGCTCCACCGGGTCGATGCCCTTCGACGGCCGGTGCACCACGCCCGCGCTGGCCGACAGCGCGAGCCCGTGCCCGTCGACGAAGAACGGCTCGGCGAGCTCGTCGTTGATGGCGCGCACGATGGTGCCGATGTCCGGTGTCGTCGCCGTGTTCTCGACCAGGATGCCGAACTCGTCGCTGTGGAACCGCGCGATCATCGCGTTCTCCCCGGCCATCACCGCCTTCAGCCGCTGCGCGAAGTGCATCAGCAGCTGCTCGCCGATCCGGCGGCCGAGGCTGTTGCAGACCATCCCGAACGCGTCGAGGTCGACGTGGAACAGCGTCACGCCGTACACCGGGTCGGCGCGCCGCAGCGCCGTCTCCAGGTGGGTGCCGAAGTACTGCCGGTTCGGCAGCCCGGTGAGGACGTCGTGGAGGGCCTGGCGGCTCAGTTCCCCTTGCAGCAGCATCAGTTCGGTGCCGTCCTCGACCACGACGACGAAGTGCCCCGGCCGGTCCTCGGCGTCGCGCAGCAGGGACGCGGTGAGCGAGATGCGGGCGACGTCGCCGTCCTTGCGCAGCAGCCGTTGCGACTGCCGGACCCGCTCCTTGCCGCTCTCGAGCAGCGCCACCATCGCCTCGCGCAGGACGCCGACGGTCTCGGGGTGGACGACGTCGTACAGCACGGACCCGGTCAGCTCGCCGGGCTGGTGCCCGAGCATCTCGGCCAGCGCCGCGTTCGCGCGCACGATCCGGCCGTCCAGGGCGACCAGCGCGATGCCGCTCGCCGACGACGTCACCACCTCTTCGAAGCGCCTTTCGCTTTCCTTGAGGTGCCACTGGGCGTCCCGCACCGCCTTGAGCAGCGAGAGGTGCATGATCTCCTGCTGGTCGAGGACGCTGCGCTCGTGCGCGAGCAGGAACCCGCACGAGAGCGCGCCCAGCGTCAGCGCGATCCGTTCGGCCAAGCGGTCCACCGCCTGGAGTTCGGGCAGGCCGGGCAGGCCCTTCGCGAGGACGTCGAGCGTGCACCGCAGCCCGGGCTCGCCGACGTAGCCGAGGCCGACCAGCCGCCCGCCGATCCGCTCGGCGGGCGCGGTGTCCGCGGTCGTGGCGCGCAGGCAGTCGCACAACGTGCCGAGCACGCCGCGCAGCTCGGCGTCGAGTTCTTCGCGGCTCAGCGAAACGACGGTGACGCCGCTGAGCAGGTACGCCCATTTCCGGGCGAGCAGGGACCGCCCGCGGTCCGGGTCGGGAACCGCGGGCCGGTCCGGCTGGGGGTCGAGCATCGGCATGGAACGCGTCCGATCAGTTCTTCCGGCCGATACCGGCGTAGACCAGCATGTTCATCTCGGCGGCGGCGGAGATGTCCGCCGGCCCGGCCGGCCGCCATTCCCCGCAGCCGACCAATCCGGGTTCGACGATTTCGAAACCCGCGAAGAGCTCGGAGACTTCGGCGTGCGTCCGCAGGTTCACTTGATCGGGACTCCGGCTTTCCTTGATCGCCTCCGTCGCCTCGTCGAGGTTTTCGCCCTGGTGATCACCGGTGACGTGGGTGATGGCGAGAAAACTGCCGGGCGCGAGCACCGCGCCGTAGCGCGCGAGGAGTTCGAGCGGGCCGGATTCGTCGGGAACCCAGTGCAGCATCAAGAGCATCAGCAGCCCGATCGGTTTTTCGAAATCGAGCAGAGCACGCACCTGTGGCGCATCGAAAATTTTCTCCGGATCTCGCATGTCTGCGTGTACTATCGCTGCACGATCGTTGCCGACGAGCATCAATTCGCTGTGCGCGACCGCCACCGGGTCGCGGTCGACGTACACCACGCGGCAGTCCGGGTCCTGCGCCTGCGCGACTTCGTGCACGTTCGCCACGGTCGGGATCCCCGAGCCGATGTCGAGGAACTGCCGGATCCCTTGCGCCGTCATGAACCGCACCGCGCGCCCGAGGAACGCGCGGTTCACGCGCGCGGCGTCCCGCAGGCCGGGCATCGCGCGTTCGATCTGCTCGCCCACCGCGCGATCGACGGCGAAGTGGTGCCCGCCGCCCAACATGAAGTCGTACGTGCGCGCCATGCTCGGCACGGAGATATCGACACCCGGCGGTACCCATTCCGGTGATCGGGTCACGAAGAACACCTTCTCAGTCTGTCGGCCGGAAAGAGCTTAGCGATTTCTGCGGATTCGTCCACTGCGCCATATGCGTGAGCCCGCGCCACCCGATCGGGCACTGTACCGTTCGACCGGACGCGCCTACCGTAGGCCGTCTCCTTGGGAAATCCACACAATGGCGCAACGAGGAGTCCACATGACCGTCCCGGTCGCCCCGGGCCGGTGGCCTTTTCTCGGGCACACCCCGGCACTGCTGAGGCAACGCTTCGCATTCACCAGTTCATTGCACGAGCACGGCGAGATCGTGAAACTCTACCTCGGTCCGGCCCCCACCTACTTCGTCACGAGCCCGCGGCTGGCACACGAAGTGCTGGTCACGGCCGGTCCGAAGTTCCGCAAGGGCGCCATGTTCGACAAGTTCCGGCCGTTCGTCGGAAATGGCTTGGTGCTTTCGAACGGTGACTTCCACCGGCACCAGCGACGGCTGATGCAGCCGGCGTTCCACCGCGACCGCTTGATCGCCTACACGGAGATCATGCGACGCGCGGCGGCCGATCTCGCCGATTCCTGGCGGGCCGGCGAAGTCCGGAAGATCGACGAGGACATGCAGCGCGTCGCGGTGACGATCGTCGGCGAGGCGCTGTTCTCCACGGAACTGGGAAAAGAGGCGATCGCCGAGGCGCGGAGATCCATTTACCTGATCATCCAGCAGGGAATGATTCGCGCGTTGTCGCCGAAGTTCGTCGAAAAGCTGCCGGTCCCCGGGAACCGCCGGTTCGACGAAGCGATCACGAGGATGCAGGCGATCGTGCTGGCGGTGATCCGCGAGTGGCGGACCGAGGGCACCGACCACGGCGACCTGCTGTCGACGTTGCTGCTGGCCGGCATGACCGACGAGCAGGCGCGGGACGAGGTGCTCACGCTGCTCACCGCGGGCATCGAGACGAGCGCGCTGGCGCTGGCCTGGACGTTCCACGAGCTCGGCAGGCACCCCGAAGTGGAGGCGCGGGTGCACGCGGAGCTCGACGAGGTGCTGGGCGGCCGACCGGTGACCGCCGAGAACCTCGGGCAGCTGACCTACCTCCGCCAGGTGGTCGACGAGGTGCTGCGCCTGTACCCGCTGTGGATGCTGATGCGCCGCACCCTCGAGGAGGTCGACCTCGGCGACGTCCGGCTCCCGGAAGGCGCCGAGGTGATCGTCAGCCCCCACGCCCTGCACCACGACCCGGGTTCGTTCCCCGACCCGGCCCGCTTCGACCCCGGCCGCTGGGCCCCGGAACGCACCGCCGAACTGCCGAAGGGCGCGTTCATCCCGTTCGGCGCGGGCAATCGCCAGTGCATCGGAAACCGCTTCGCCCAGAACGAAATCGTCATCACGGTGGCCACGGTGGCCGCGCACTGGCGGCTGGTCCCGCTCCCGAACCACCCCGTGCGCGTCAAGTTCACCTCGGCCGCCTACCCGGACAGCCTGCCGATGACGGCTGTCCCCCGTCACTAGCTGGAGGTCGTACCCCCCGTGCTCCGCTTACGTGTTTGTGCTGCGGTTTTCCTGATGCTGGCCCTGCTCCCGGCCCCCGCCCGAGCGGCCACGACGACGTGCGAGGACCTGGACGTCCCGGTGACGGTGGCCCTCCTCCCCCAGACGATGCACGGCCGCCTGTGCACCCCACCGGGCGCGACGACGGTGGTGGTCCTGATCCCAGGCGGTACGTACAACGCGTCCTATTGGGACATCGGCTACACCCCGCAGACCCGTTCGTTCCGCCTGGCGATGAACAACGCGGGCGTCGCGACCCTGGCCCTGGACCGCCTGGGCACGGGAGCGAGTTCGAAGCCCCTGAGCGCCCTCCTGAGCGCGACGGTCCAGGCAACGGCGGCCCACCAGGTGATCCAGTCGGTGCGCCCCCGCTTCCCGAAGGTGATCATCGGCGGCCACTCGATCGGCTCGGCGATGGCCATGATCGAGGCCGGCCGCTACCACGACGTGGACGGCGTCCTGGTGACGGGAATGACCCACCGGATGAACCTGATCACGGTGATCCCGGTGCTGGCCAACATGATCCCGGCCCCATTGGACCCGGCGGTCCCGGGCCGCGACGCGGCCTACCTGACGACGAGCCCCGGCACCCGCTACACGGCCTTCCACACCCCAGGCCCCCTCGACCCGGCGGCCATCGCGTACGACGAGTCCACAAAGGACGTGTTCGCGACGACGGAGGCGGTGGACAGCCTGACGCTGACGACGGTGGTGACACCGGCATCGCAGCAGATCACGGTCCCGGTGCTGCTGGTGGTGGGCAACGACCCCCACTTCTGCGGAACCCTGGGCAGCGACTGCTCATCCCCGGAAGCGCTGAGGGCATCGGAAGCCCCCTACTTCGGCGGCCCCCTGCAGACGTACATCCTCAACGGCTACGGCCACGCGATCAACTACGCCCCCAACGCCCCGACGTACTTCGGTGTGGTGACGAGCTGGCTGAAGACACTGTCATGACGACGCCGGCGGGCGGGTTGGGCGACTCCGAAGCCGCCCAACCCGCCCGCGGCCGCTCAGCGGTTGCACCGCCACGAGTACGGATCGGCGGCGTTCAGCACCGTCGCGTAGGCACCGCCGCCGTACTGGTCGGTGCAAGCGGCGTTGACGTTGATGCCGACTTGGTAGCCCCAGGGCGCCCGGCAGCGCCAGCTGTAGGCGTTGTGCGCGTCGGTGACCACCGCGGCCAGGCCCATCCCCGGGTTCTGGACGGTGCAGGCCCGCTGCATGTCGACACCGCCGATGACCGCCGCGTCGGCCGGCACTGCGATCACCACGGCCATAGCCGCCAGACCGATCGTCGCGACGACCACCCGCGACAGCAAGCTGGGCCAATGGGTTTCCATCGGAACTCCTCTCTCTTCGCGGCTCCCCGCCGCAAACCGAGCGTCCCAAGACGACGACCCCGGCTCCATCGCTCGCGGAGTGACGAATCGCGCCCACCACCTCATCGCGGGAGGACACCCGAATGCCGGCGAGACTGAGGGTCGACGCCGAGACGACCCTCATCCTGCGGGAGGCGTTCCACAAGATCGACGCCAACTACCGCACCGACCACTACGGCCTCTACGACTACGCGCGCGCGGTGATGAGCAAGATCGTGCCCTTGGACCACTTCTACATCGGCTTCTTCCACGGCGCGAACCGCGTCCGCTACCCGTACGGCTACGACGGCGGCATGTACACCGACCCGCAGTCCCACATCTACGGCCCGCACGGGCAAGCCGCGTGGCTCCTGCGGCACCGCCAGACGTACCGCATGCAGTACGACAACGGCGCCGCCCTCAACGCCGGCGTGGCTTCGGGCGACACCAGCCGCGCGTCGGCCGACGCGGTCACCACCCCGCTGTTCCGTCGCGGCCGCGACGGCGAGCCGACGGTGTTCGGCATCATGTCCATGCAGAGCTACCAGCCGGACACCTTCGACGACAACTCCGTGCGCGCCTTCGAATGGCTCGCCGACCTGGTCGCCCGCGTGCTGACCAAGGAAGCCGAAGACCTCGACGCGCTCCGCAGCCTCCCCGCCGACGTCGGCGACGCACCCCAGCTGGTCACGGCCGACCACATCGTCGAGTTCCTGTCCTCCCGCGTGGCGGACGTGCGCCAGCGGGCCCAGGACGCGTTGCCGGCCCAGGACATCGGCTTGCTGCGCGAAGCCCTGCAGCGCATCGTCACGGACTGCCAGCAGCTCCAGTCCGACCTGGTCGAGCTGACGCTCGACATCGACAACGGCCCCGAAGAACGTTTCAGATCGCTGACCGCGGCCGAACAAGGTGTGGCGGTGCTGCTGAGCAGCAACATGCCGAACGACGAAATCGCCCGCGAACTGGGCATCAGCCTCCACACGGCGAAGACCCACGTCCGCAACATCCTGGCCAAGTACGCGATGCCGGGCCGCGCGGCGGTGGCGGACGACGTCCGCAAGCACCTGGCCCGCTGACTGTTGCCACATCCTGGACAGTTCAGGGACAGTTCGTCGCCTTCCCCGTCGGTACGGCCGTGCCTGTACTACAAACGGCCCTCAGGACGAGACCACCGGGGAGTGCGCATGCGGGTCGTGGCGGTCATGAACTACAAAGGCGGAGTCGGGAAGACGACGCTGACCGCGAACCTCGGCGCGGTGGCCGCCAGTCGCGGGCTGCGTGTCCTCCTCCTCGACCTCGACCCGCAGACCAACCTCACGTTCTCGTTCTACTCGATCGACGACTGGCACCACCAGCTCAAGGACAACAACCGCACGATCAAGCAGTGGTACGAGGACGAGTTGCCGGGCCGGGACACACCGCTCGCCGGTCTCGTCGTCACCCCGGAGCGGGTCAACAAGGTCCTCGACGGCACCGGCGGGCGCCTCGACCTGATCTCGTCGCACCTCGGCCTCATCGACATCGACCTGGAACTCGCGGCCCGGCTGGGCGGGGCGACCACCATCGAGACGTCGAAGCGCAAGTTCCTCGACCTGCACGGCTGCCTGCGACGCGCGCTGCGCGACGAGCACTTCGCCGACTACGACCTGGTCCTGATCGACTGCGCCCCGAACTTCGGCATCGTCACCAAGACCGCGATCGTCGCCAGCGAACAGGTTCTCGTGCCCGCCAAGGCGGACTACCTGTCCACACTGGGCCTCGACTACCTGGTGGGCAACTGCGCCGAACTGGTGACGCAGTTCAACGACTTCGTCAACCACCGCGGCGGCACGCAGGGCCACCGCCCGATCGACCCCGGCATCCTGGGCGTGGTGTTCACCATGGTGCAGATCTACTCGCAGCAGGTGACGCTGGCCCAGCACGCGTACATCGAGGAAGTGCGCCTGAACTCCCGGGTTCCGGTGCTGAACAGCAGGATCCGCAACAGCCCCCGCCACTTCGGCGACGCCGGCGAGAGCGGCGTACCGGCGATGCTGCGCACGGCTGGCCGGGACGAAGTCGTACGCGAATTCGACCAGCTGGCCGACGAAGTCCTCGGCACGCTCTCCTTGCCCGGCGGCCGCCAGTGAACGACCTGAAGCAGCTGGCCGCCTTGCAGGCGCGGGTGTTCGAGTTCCTGGCCCAGCAGGACGAAGCGACGTTGGCGGCGATCGCCGACGGCGAAGTGCAGCTGGCCATCGCCGGCTCACAGCCGCCGTCGGAACAAGCCCGGCGGCCCCCACTGGAAAACCTGACGGTGGCGGAACTCAAGGCGATGGCCAAGAAACGCCGCTTGCGCGGGTACAGCAAGCTCACGCGCGACGGACTCGTGGCGCTCCTCGGCGGCCCTGTCGCGAACGAACCGGCGGAAGAAGTCCGTTCCGAGGCACCACCTATCGTCACGACGAACCCGGACCCAGCGGCAGCAGCCATCGCGTCGCACCTACGGGAAACCGAGACCGAGGAAGAAGGCGCCGCCTACCTGCAGGCGCAGCGCCTCGACCGCGAAGGTCTGCTGGCCGTCGCGGCCGAGCTGCAGCTGACGCGCGTAGACCGCCTGAACCCGAAGGAGCTCGAGAAGAGAGTGCTCAAGCAGGCCATCGGCGCCCGGCGCAAGTTCGCCGGCCTGCGGAAGTGGTGACGGCCGACGGCCGCTCGATGCATTTGATCGGCGGCCGGCGCGTGATGGTTTCGGACCTGCTGGACGCGGGCCTGGTCCAAGCCGGCGCGAAGCTCAGGTTCAGCCGCAAGCGCATCGGCGCCACGTTCGAGGCCACGGTGACGGACCAAGGCCGCATCCGCCTGGAGCCCTCCGGCGAGGAGTTCCGATCGCCCTCCCGAGCCGCCATGGTGGCGGCCGGCATGCGCGCGGTCGACGGCTGGCGCGCGTGGGTCCTGGTCGACCAGGACCGCCTGCTGGACTCGGTACGCCAGGAGTTCCTCGACAGGGCGATCTCCGCGGCCCACCGCCAACCCGAAGACACTCCCCGCCAGCGCGTCCACGAACGCCTCCGCCAGGCGCGCGCCCGCGCCGACGAACAGGACCCCGAACGCATCTCCGTCCGCGACCTCCTGGCCCTCTGGGGCGCGACGGACCGCGGCGACCAGGTCAGCCGGATCGAAGCGGACCTGGCCAACCACGGCCTGGTGACATCCCCGAGCTTCCGCGCGGTCACGCTCGACACGGTGGTCTCGCTGACCACCCCACCCGACGAGGTCGAGGACGTCCGGATCACCGAGGACGACGAAGGCGGCGACGACCTCAACGTCCGGCTGACGGTCGGAAACCTGACCCCGCTCGACGGCGTCGCCTCGGTCGGCCCGAACAGCGGGCTGGACGAAGCGATCACGAAGATGCTCCTCAACGACTATTCCCAGCTGGCGGTCCTCAGCGGCCCCCGCAACGCCCGCGGCGCGGTCACCTGGCGTTCGATCACCCAAGCCCTGCACCAGAAACCGGCCGCCACGGTCGCCGACGCGATCGTCTCCGCCGAACAGGTCGCCTACGACCGCGACCTGTTCGAAGTCCTCCCGACGTTGCAGCAGCACGAGTTCGTGTTCGTCCTGAACGAGACCAAAGAGGTCAAGGGCATCGTCACGACCGCGGACGTGGCCCACCGCTACGGCGAAATGGCCACGCCGTACTTCCTGCTGGGCGAGCTGGACCAGACACTGCGCTGGATCCTGAGCCGCGGCCTCGACCTTCCAGCGGTCCAACCCCACTGCAGCAGACCGGTGAAGAGCTTCGACGACCTGGCGTTCGGCGACTACCAGCGAATCCTGGAGAACAAGGAGATCTGGCAGAAACTGGGCTGGCCCTTGGACCGCCAGACCTTCACGTCCCGTTTGGAGAAGATCCGCCTGATCCGCAACAAGGTGATGCACTTCCACCCGGACCCGGTCTCCGGAGACGCGATCAAGAAGCTCAGAAACTTCGCGAAGCTGCTGCACCAGTACCGCGACCCGACCTGAAGTCGCACACAAAAAGGCCCGCACCTGTGAGGTGCGGGCCTTTCAGAATGTGGAGCTGAGGGGAATCGAACCCCTGACCTTCTCGATGCGAACGAGACGCGCTACCAACTGCGCTACAGCCCCTTGGTTGTGCTCGTAGAGCTTAGCAGTGCCCCACGAGCACCCCACGCAGGGGGGTCACTCTCCCACCGCACGCCGATAAGGCCCGGTCCCAGGCTCATCGAGCTCCTCGAACGCCGGGTCCTCATCATCGAGATCGACCACCACAGCGCTACGCCGGATCCGCGACGTAGGCGAAGGACGACGCTCGACGACCTCCCGACGAACCGGCTCGACCACCTCGACGTCCTCGGCGTGGTCCTCCTCCTCGACCGGAGCGGTCTCCTCCACCGAAGCACGCCGAGGCGCACGAGTGCTGTTGAAGCGAGCGAGCCGACGCTGCCGGATCTCCTCCTCGATGCGCACCTGCCGGCGCAGGTACACGAGGTACCCGACGAGCACGACGTCGACGATCGCGTGGCCCCACCAGACCAGCGGCACGAGGAAGCCGGCGACCGCGGCCGTCGCGACCGCGATCACGAGCAGGATGACGACGACCCGCTGCCGGAAGCCGTACTTCGCCCGCGCCGCGATCTCGGCCGCTTCGGGGTCGAAGCCGCCGCGGCCCGGGCGGTACCCCGGCCGGTCGCGTTCAGCGCGAGAGGCGCGCGACTCGCGCTTCGGCTGCGGAAGCGGCTCGGGGTCGGGCTCCGGATCCTCGAAGTCGTCCTCGAGCTCGAGGTCCGCTTCCAGCTCCGCGAGGTCGTCCTCGACCGACGGCCGGGTCTTCTCGGGACTGTCGGACATGGCGAATTCCTCCCGGTCTTCGTTGCGTCCACCACCACTGCGCACGACCCTGGCCGCCATCGCGGAGTCGGTCGTCCTCACGACCTGCTGCCGCTTGCGCGCGACCATGGGCACGAGAACGACGAGCCATGCCGCGGCGAGCGCGACGATGATCACCGAGCTGGGCATCTCCCGTCACCTCCCCCGATCCTTCACCTGAAATCACGCTAGTCACAGGAGTAACAGATCGGACGGAGGCTCGCCGGGTTGGATCACGGAAATGCCTCACCGGATTAGGTGAATCTCACAGCATGTGGTAACGCGGCTACCGACCCAGGTGGGTAATCACGGTCAGGCGTAGTCGGCTCGACCCGCCGCGACCAGCCGGGACACCAGCCCGGGCCCGGTCTCTTCCCGCGTCACGGCGAAGCAGTAGTGGTCCCGCCAGGCCCCGGCGACGTCGAGGTAGCGCTCGAACAGCCCCTCCTGCCGGTACCCGGCTTTGGTGAGAACCCGCAGGCTGGCGGCGTTTTCCGGCCGCACGGTGGCCTCCAGCCGGTGCAGGCCGGCCGGGCCGAAGGCGTGGTCGGTGACGAGGGCGACGGCGGCCGTCGCGACCCCGCCGCGGACCACGTCGGACGACACCCAGTAGCCGACCCAGGCGGACCGCAGCGACGCCCGGATGACGTTACCCACAGTGATCTGTCCCGCGAGTCGCCCGTCCAGGGTGATCGTGAACGGCAGGCACTGACCACGCCGAGCGAGCGAACGCAGCGCCGCCCACTGCGAAGGCCATGACCAGAAGGCGTTGCGTTCCGGCCACGGGCCGACGCCGGTCGGCTCCCACATCTCGAGGTGTGCCCGGTCCCGGAGCCGGATCCGGCTCCACTCGCCCGCGTCGCGCAGCCGGACCGGCCGGATCGCGACCACGCCGGCGGGCACCCGCAGCGGGCCGAGCCGCGCCGGCCAGCCCGGGTGCCTGCTCTCGACCGGGTAGGACACGCCGGACACGGAGTTCATCAGGCCCGTTGCGCCAGGAAGGTGACCTGGACCTGCTCGCCGGCGGCGACTTCCGTCAGCTCTTCCGGCACGTTGATCAGGCAGTTCGCCTCGGCCAGCGACGCGAGCAGGTGCGCCCCGGACTGGCCGAGCGGCTGGACCAGGTACTCGCCGTTGGCCTCGTCGCGCAGCAGCTGGCCGCGCAGGAAGCCGCGCCGGTCCTCGGTCGACGTGATCGGCGACAGCAGCCGCGCGCCGACGATCCGCCGGTGCGGGTTGCGGGTCCCGCGCGCCGCCCGGATCAGCGGCCGCACCAGCACCTCGAACACCACCAGCGCGCTCATCGGGTTGCCCGGCAGCAGGAACGTCGGCACCGAATCGGGGCCGAGCCTGCCGAACCCCTGCACCGAGCCGGGGTGCATCGCGACGCGGGTCAGGTCGATCCGGCCGAGGTCGGACAGCGCGGCGTGGACCTCGTCGCCCGTCGTGCCCCCGGCGCCGCCGGCGACCACCACGATCTCCGACATCAGGAGTCGTCCCTCGACGATCTCCCGCAGCCGCTTCGGCTCGCTGGGCACGATGCCGACCCGGCTGACCTCGGCGCCCGCGTCCCGGGCGGCCGCGGCCAGCGCGTAGGAGTTGACGTCGTAGACCTGCCCGACCGACGGCGTCCGGTCGATGTCGACCAGCTCGTCACCAACCGACACGATCGAGACGCGCGGCCGCGGGTAGACCAGCACCTTCGCGCGGCCGACCGCGGCGAGCAGGCCGACCTGCGCCGAGCCGATGGTGTCGCCGTTGCGCACCGCGACGTCGCCGATCTGGACGTCCTCACCGGCCCGCCGCACGTACCCGGCCGAAGGCACCGAGCGGTGCACGGTGACCTTGGCCTGGTGCCCGTCGGTGTAGGCGAGCGGGACGACGGCGTCGGCGAGCGTCGGCAGCGGTGCGCCGGTGTCGACGCGCACGGCCTGGCCGGGCTGCAGGCGCCGCGGCTGGCGCGAGCCCGCCGCGATCTCCCCGACCACCGGCAGCTGCACCGGCTCCTGCCCGGCCGTGCGCACGTCGACGCTGCGCACCGCGTACCCGTCGATCGCGGCCTGGTCGAACCCGGGCAGCGCGTGCTCGGCGACGACCTCCTCGGCGCAGAGCAGGCCCTGGGCCTCGGAGATCGCCACCCGCACCGGCCGGGGCCGGACGGCGGCGTCCAGCGTCATGGAGATCTGCGCGTCGACCGAGCGGAACTCGGCCTCCTCCTCGGCCACTTCGGGCCGTGCCGCGTCGAGGGATTCCGTCATGGGCGATCTGTCCCGATCCGTTCCGTCAGCCACGCCCGTAAAGATGGACCGTACTCGGGCGTTTCAAGCGCGAAATCGACCGCGGCGCGCAGGAAACCACCCGGATTCCCCAGGTCGTGGCGTCCGCCGCGGTGGACGACGACGTGCACCGGGTGTCCTTCGGCGATCAGCAGCGCCACGGCGTCGGTCAGCTGCAGCTCGCCGCCGCTGCCCGGCGTGATCCGCTTCAGCGCGTCGAAGATCGCCCGGTCGAGCAGGTAGCGCCCGGCCGCGGCGTACGTCGACGGCGCGTCCTCCGGCTTCGGCTTCTCGACCATCCCGTGCACGCGCTTGACGTCTTCGTCGTCGGTGTCGCTGACGTCGAACACGCCGTACGGGGAGATCTCCGCCTTCGGGATGTCGAACGCGCAGAGCACGCTGCCGCCGTGTTCGGCGCGGACCGCGCTCATCCGCTCGAGCACGCCGGTCGGCAGCACGAGGTCGTCCGGGAGCAGCACGGCGACGGCCTCGTCGTCGGGCGTCAGGTTCGGCTCGGCCTGCGCGACGGCGTGGCCGAGGCCGAGGGCCTGCTCTTGGATGGCGGTCTCGACGGCGAGCAGCGCGGGCCCGCGGCGGACCTTCTCGAGCAGCTCGTCCTTGCCCTTGGCCTTGAGGTTCTCCTCCAGTTCGGGCTGCGTCTCGAAGTACTTGACGACGGCTTCCTTGCCCGGCGAAGTGACGATGACCAGGCGTTCCGCTCCGGCGGCGGCGGCCTCGGCCGCGACCAGCTCGATGCCCGGTGTGTCGACCACGGGCAGCAGTTCCTTGGGCACGGCCTTCGTCGCCGGGAGGAACCGTGTCCCGAGCCCGGCGGCAGGCACGATGGCGGTTCTGAACGTCTGGGTGGTTGCGGCGCCCGTCATGGGCGCAAAGCCTAACGTGAGGTCATGCACGCGCTGGGCAATGAGCACCTGAGCAAAGCGGAGTGGCGCGACCGGCTGAAGCGCGCACGGGCGGACCAGACCGCCGAATCGCACGCCACCGAGGCGTCGGCCCTGGTCAACGCGGTGTCGAAGGTCACATCCGGCACGGTGTGCGCGTACCTCCCGTTCGGGACCGAACCGGGCACGGCGGCGCTCGCCGACGCGCTGGCCGCCGCGGGTGCGCGCGTGCTGCTGCCGGTCATCCAGCCGGAACCCGGCCCGCTCGAGTGGGCCGAGTACACCGGCGAAGCCGATCTCGTGCCCAGCCGGTTCCGCGGTATCCGCGAACCGGGCGGAAAACGCCTGGGTGTCGAGGCCGTGCGGGCGGCGGAGCTGATCTTGCTGCCCGCACTGGCCGTGGATCGCCGGGGCGTCCGGCTCGGCCGCGGCGCCGGTCACTACGATCGTTCGCTGGTGTTCGCCGAGGCCGGCGCGACGCTGCTGGCGGTCGTCCGGGACGCGGAACTGGTCGACCGGCTGCCCGGGGAGCCCCACGACGTGCGGATGACCGGGGCCTTGACCCCGGGTCGAGGCGTGGTCGAGCTGCCGATGTGAGCAACCTGGAATTGCTTTAGGGGAATGTCTTCAAGCACAATCGGGTTGGCACTCTGGTCGGATGAGTGCCAGCAAAGGAGCCGTCAGTGCCTACGTACCAGTACGCCTGCAAAGAATGCGACCACCGGTTCGAAGCCGTGCAGTCGTTCTCGGACCCGAGCCTGACCGTCTGCCCGCAGTGCTCCGGCACGCTGCGCAAGGTCTTCAGCTCGGTCGGCGTCGTCTTCAAGGGGAGCGGGTTCTACCGCACGGACTCGCGCGACTCGGCGAAGTCGAGCACCGCCGCGACGCCGGCGAAGTCCGAGACCAAGACGGAGTCGAAGTCCGAGTCGAAGTCGGACACGAGCTCGACATCCTCCTCCTCGGGTACGACGAAAACCGCTGCCGCGGCTTCCTGAGCCACGGAGTTGTCCACAGCACCCCGGTTGTCCACAGGTGCCGGACGAGGCCCTTCCGGCGGCCCGTCCGGCTTCCCTAACGTCGATCCGGTGCGGCAAGCCGTCGCACCCGATCCGACCGAGGGGGCACCGTGGACGCACTGGCGAGGTTCCACCCACCCGACTTGTCCCGGCTGCGAGGCCGGCGGACGCGGCTGATCCGCCGCTGGCTCGCCGCCTGCCTGGTGCTGGCCGGTGCGCTGCTCTTCCTCCACCCCGGTTCCGCGCGGGGTGCGCCGACGAAGCCGACCGTCGTCGCGGCGCACGACCTGCCCGCCGGCGCGGCCCTGCGCGCCGCCGACGTCCGGCTGGCCTTCCTCCCCGACGACGCCCGTCCTTCGGGCGCGCTGAGCTCCCTCGACCTCGTCGACGGGCGCTCGTCGGCGGGTGCCGTCCGCGCCGGCGAGCCGCTGACCGACGTCCGGCTGGCCCCCATCCCCGCACCGGGTGATCCGGGCACCGCGACCGTGCCGGTCCGGCTGGCCGACGCCGCCGTCGCCGAGCTGCTGACACCCGGCAGCCGCGTGGACGTCGTCGCGGCGCCGGAGCCCGGCGTACCCGCCTCCGTGCTGGCCGAAGAGGCCACGATCGTGACGATCGGGCACCAGGAGCCGTCCGCGGCGAAGGGACCCTTGGTCTTGCTGAGGCTGCCGGAGGCGAGCGCGACGAGGGTGGCGGCGATTTCACTGGAGCGTCCGGTAACGGTTACTCTCCGCTAGCCCCACCAGCCCGTTCTCGAGGAGAGCAAGTGTTCAAGGGTTTCAAAGACTTCCTGATGCGCGGCAACGTCGTCGACCTCGCCGTCGCGGTGGTCATCGGCTCGGCGTTCACGGCGATCGTCACGGCGTTCACCAACGGCCTCATCAAGCCGCTGATCAGCACGATCGGCGGCACGGACGCCGCGAAGGGCCTCGGCTACCAGATCTTCGACAACAACGAGGCCACGTTCCTGGACTTCGGCGGCGTGATCAACGCGGCGATCAACTTCGTGCTGGTCGCGGCGGTGGTCTACTTCGTGATCGTGCTGCCGGTGAAGCACGTCCAGGAGCGGCGCAAGCGCGGCCAGGAGCCGGGCCCGTCCGAGCCCACCGACGTCGAGCTGCTCATCGAGATCCGCGACCTGCTGCGTGCCCAGGCCCAGCGCGACAACGGCCGCGACTGAGCCCGCTCAGCGATCGTGGTGCGGTGGCCGGTTCTCCCGGTACCAATCGTCCGGGAGACCGGTGCGCCGCTCGGGATCGCGCTCGTCGGAAGTCGTCTCGGGCAGGACGTCCCCGAAGATCTCGTCGACCCGGCGGCGGCGCTCGCTGCTGGTCTGGGGTTCCCGCTGTTCTCCCGGCATGGCCCCAGTGTCCCACGAAGCGTTGATTGACAACTCCAGAGCGAACCCCGAGCGGCAGGCCCGCTCACCTGTGGATCAGACCTCTTCGAGGCCCGAAAGCTCGTCGATCACGTGCGGAACGAGCGAGGTCAACGTCGCCATCCCGTCGCGCACGGCGGACCGCGACCCGGCCAGGTTGACCACGAGGGTGCTCCCGGAAACGCCGGCGAGCCCCCGCGAGATCCCGGCGTCGACCGCGCCGGCGGCGAGGCCGGACGCGCGGATCGCCTCGCTGATCCCCGGGATCGGGCGGTCGAGCACACCGGCGGTGGCGTCGGGCGTCCGGTCGCGCGGCAGCACCCCGGTGCCGCCGACGGTGATCACCAGGTCGGCGCCGCCGATCACGGCCGTGTTGAGCGCGTTGCGGATACCAGTGGTCTCGGCGTCGACGACCACCACACCGTCGACGATGAAGCCCGCTTCTTCGAGCAGCTCCGTGACGAGCGGGCCGCTGGTGTCCTCGTGCTCGCCGTGCGCCACGCGATCGTCCACGATGACCACGAGGGCCCGGCCCAGCCGTTGTGCACTCCGTTCCATGGCGCCCACCGTAGTCGGTTTCGGCCGTCCGGCGGCGGGAGGTGCCGGGTGAGTTCTGACGATCCGGTGACGTGGCCGCGCAGCCCTCGGCAAGGCCCCGTGCGGCCGCCTAGCGTGACCGGTGTGCGCGTACTGGTCACCGGCGGAGCCGGGTTCATCGGATCACACATCGCCGACTTGCTCGCCGACGGCGGTGACGACGTCGTGGTGCTCGACAACCTGCTCCCGACGGCGCACGGCTCCCGCACGCCACCGGCGTACACCGGCAGGCACCGGTTCCTGCGCGGCGACGTCACCGACATCGAGATGGTCGCGGAACTGCTCGACGGCGCCGACGCGGTGTGCCACCAAGCGGCGGTGGTCGGGCACGGCATCGATCCGTCGGACGCGCCTTCGTACGCCCTGCACAACGACTACGGCACGGCGGTGCTGCTGGCCGCGATGCACGCGGCTGGCGTGCGGAAGCTGGTGCTCGCGTCGTCGATGGTCGTCTACGGCGAAGGCCGCTACGCCTGCCCGGACCACGGCGTGGTGCCGCCGTCGCCGCGCCGCGCGTCCGATGTGGACGCCGGCCGCTTCGAGCCGCGGTGCCCGTCCTGCGACGCCGAGCTGGCATGGCAGCTGGTGCCCGAGGACGCCCCGCTGAACCCCCGCAGCACGTACGCGTCGACGAAGCTCGCACAGGAGCACCTGGCCGGCGCCTGGGCCCGGCAAACGGGTGGCAGCGTCTGGGCGATGCGCTACCACAACGTCTACGGCCCGCGGATGCCGCAGAACACCCCGTACGCGGGGGTGGCGTCACTGTTCCGGTCGTCACTGGTGCGCGGCGAGGCCCCGCGGGTCCTCGAGGACGGCGGTCAGCAGCGCGACTTCGTCCACGTCCACGACGTTGCCAGGGCGAACGTCCTGGCACTCAGGACGCC
This sequence comes from Amycolatopsis sp. FBCC-B4732, assembly GCF_023008405.1. Lineage (NCBI taxonomy): Bacteria > Bacillati > Actinomycetota > Actinomycetes > Pseudonocardiales > Pseudonocardiaceae > Amycolatopsis > Amycolatopsis sp. FBCC-B4732. Next base: position 9,288,712 of record NZ_CP095376.1, on the reverse strand, counting down.
CGGCCCGGAAGCCGACCTCACCCCGCTGAACATCTGCTCCGGCACCCCGCACACGGTCGGCGAACTGGCGGTGGAACTGGCCCGCGCATGCGACGGCCCGGCCCCCCAGGTGGTCGGCGGCGCCCGCGCGGCCGACGTCCGCCACGTGGTGGCCGACCCCGCCCGCGCCCGCGAACTGCTGGGCTTCACAGCGGAAATCGGCTTCGAGAAGGGCATGACGGACTTCGCCACGGCGGAGCTGCGCGACCCGGTGTCTCCCTAGAGCCGGGCCAGGCGGGCCTTCGCGCCACGCATGGCCCAGATCACCCTTGCCAGCCCTCCCCTCATCGACGTACAGTATTCTGTACGTCGAAGGGAGGAGTGTCTGTGAAGACCATGAGCTACTCCGAGTCTCGCGCGAAGTACGCCGAGACGCTCGACTCCGTGGTCAACGACCGCGAAGAGGTCGTGATCACTCGCGCCGGGCACGAACCGGTCGTGATTGTTTCCCTTGACGACTACCAGTCGCTCAAGGAAACCGCCTATCTGCTTCGCAGCCCTGAGAACGCGCGACGTTTGATCACGGCAATCGAGCGGCTGGAGTCCGGCGGCGGGACACAGCACGAACTTGTGGAATGAAGCTGGTTTGGGACGAGCTCGCTTGGCATGACTACCTCTGGTGGCAGACCGAAGACCGGAAGGTTCTCAAGCGCATCAACGCACTGCTCGAGGATGTCCGGCGGAACGGCAACGAGGGTCTCGGCAAACCTGAACCCCTGAAGCACGGCTTCCAGGGTTACTGGTCACGCCGGATCACAGACGAGCACCGGCTCGTCTACAAGATCGCCGAAGACGAGATTCGCATCGCGGCCTGTCGCTACCACTACGGGAAGTAGTTCAGGACATCGCCAGCGGCAGCCGCACCTCGAACCGGCACCCCGGGCCGTGGTTGTGGACGCCGATCTTCCCGCGGTGCGCCTCGACCAGGCCCTTGGTGATGGCCAGCCCGAGTCCGCCGCCGCTGGTCGTCCCGCCGCGTTCCGGTGTCCGCGCCTGCGTCCCGCGGAAAGCGACGTCGAAGACGCGGGTGATCTCGTCGTCCGGGATGCCGCCGCACGAGTCGTCGACGGCGAGCAGGGCTTCGTCGCCGTCGACGCCGATCTGCACCGCGACCGTGCCGTCGGGCGGGGTGTGCCGGATCGCGTTGGAGACCAGGTTCCGCACGATCCGGGCCAGTTCCGGGTCGCTGCCGGTCACGACCGGCCAGGTCGAGGCGTTGGCGAGCACCCGCACACGCTTCTGCTCGGCGACCGGGGACTGGGCGGCGACGGCGTCGCTGACGACGTCCCGCAGCGGCACCGCGGACATGGTGAGTTCGAGCGCGCCCGCCGTGATCCGGGAGAGTTCGAACAGGTCGCCGACCATCGCGGACAGCCGGGTGGTCTCGCCGGTGATCCGCTGGGCGTAGTCGGCGACCTCGTCGCGTTCGGACACCACGCCGTCGGCCAGCGCCTCGGCCATCGCCTGGATGCCGGCCAGCGGGCTGCGCAGGTCGTGGCTGATCCAGGCGACCAGCTCGCGGCGGGACGCCTCGGCCGCGCGTTCGCGATCGCGCGCTTCCCGCTCCCACACGCTGCGGCGCGCGACGGCCCGGCCGAAGGCGATCGCCGCGGGCACCGTGACCAGCGCGACGAGCAGGCAGACCAGCAGCATCGTGGTCAGCGCCGGGGTGAACATGAACCCGCTGATGCCCAGCACGCCGACCAGCGTGGCGACCACCGGGATCAGCACCAGCACGGTGAGCGTGGTGGCGAGCGAGCCGCGGCGCAGCACGTAGAGCACCACTCCGCCCAGCACGGCCACCGGAAGCGCGAAGAGCAGCGCGACCGGCAGGATGTGCCAGATGTGAGCGACGATCTCGTCGAAGGACTCACCGGGTTCGATCACGGTTGCCCCCGGTCGTAGCGGTAGCCGACACCCCACACGGTCGCCACCCGGGCCGGCTTGGCCGGGTCGCGCTCGATCTTCTCTCGCAACCGTCGCACGTGGACGGTCACCGTGGACTGGTCGCCGAAGTCCCAGCCCCACACCTTCTCGAGCAGGTCCGCGCGCGAGTAGGCGACGCCGGGGTGGGCGAGGAAGAACGCCAGCAGGTCGAACTCCCGGGTGGTGAGCGGCAGTTCGCGGCCGGCGAGCGTCGCGGTGCGCGCGCTCATCTGCAGGCGCAGGTCGCCGTCCGCCAGTTCCGCGGCGGCCGGTTGCGGGCGCGGCATCCGCGCGCGGCGCAGCACGGAGGCGACGCGGAGGGCGAGTTCCTTGGGGCTGAACGGTTTCGTCACGTAGTCGTCGGCGCCGAGCTGGAGCCCGGCGATCCGGTTCTCCTCCTCGCCGAGCGCGGTGAGCATGACGATCGGCACCTGGCTGACCTGGCGCAGCCGCTTGCACACCTCGAGGCCGTTGATCCCCGGCATCATGACGTCGAGGACGACGAGGTCGGGCTCGTGGGCGGCGAACTTGGCCAGCCCTTCGGCGCCGTCGCCGGCCTGGTCGACCGTGAACCCGGCCACCTCCAGGTAGCGGCGGACGACGTCGCGGACCGTCTCGTCGTCGTCGACCACGAGCACCCGCCCGGCCTGATCGTTCATCACGTCTCCCTCACCAGCCGGTCAGCAGCAGGTGGTTGACCGCCAGGGCCGTCGCCGCCTGCGCGGCCAGCCACCACCGGCGTCCGGGCCGCGGCAGCAACGCCGTCAAGGGCAGCAACCACACCCCGAACGGTAGCCAGATCCGTTCCGTCTCCGCTTTCGACAGGCCCGAAACGTCGGCGAAGACGATGGTGAGCAGGGCGGCGAGCCCGAGGAGCAGCACCGGATCGGTGAGCAGGGAACGACTGGGCCGCGCCCCCGCCAAGCCCCGCCGCAGCGCGGCGATCACCGCGGGGCCGAGGGCGACGGACACCGCGGCCAGGTCCGCCCACACCCAGTACGAATACGGCCGGACCAGCGCGACGCCCTGGTAGTACCGCTCGACGACCAGGTGGTAGCCGTCGAGCCACCAGAAACCCGCCCAGGCGAAGACGCCGACGACCGCCAGCGCCCCGGCGATCGCCAGGGCCGCCGCCCGCCACTGCCTGCCGAGGATGGCCACGGCCACCGCGAGCACGCCGAGCAGCACCAGGCCGTAGGAAAGGAAAATGCCGAAGCCGAGCAGGAGTCCCGCGGCCACGCCGGCCGGAGCGGCGTACCGGCGGCCGCCGGTGAACCCGTGCGCGGACAACGCGAGCAGCGCCAGCCCGGTGGCGGTCACCCCGGCGAACATGCCGTCCGCGGACACGCCGATCCACACCGCCCCGGGCGTGAGGACGGCGAACGGCAGCATCGCGCGGGCGGCGTCGGCCCGGCCGAGCAGGGCGACCGTCGCGGGCACGGCGACCGCGATGAGGCTGCCGACGAGCACGACGGCCGTGGCCGCCCACGCGCCGCCGGGCAAGCCGATCCGGTCCAGCCAGACGAACACGAGCGTCGCGCCCGGCGGGTGGCCGGAGACGTGCGTCGTCCACGAATTCGGCTGGAAGTCGAGGATGCGGGAGGAGAACTCGCGCAGCATCCGGGGAATGTCGGTGATCCCGGGGACCTCGTGGAGGTACTCCTGCGGGATGGTGAGGTGTCCCGCGAACCCGCGTTGCCAGCCGTCGACCATGGTCAGCGAGAATATCCAGGCGAGCGAAGCCAGGTAGCCCGCCGCCAGCGCGCGGCGCCACGGCAGGCGGTCCACCAGCGCCGGGCCCTGGAGCACCACGACCACGGCGATCAGCACGGCGAACACCGAGCCCGGGCCGACGTGCGGCAGCCAGTCGGCGAACAGCGGCGGCGACGAGACGAAGATGATCACGCCGGAGTTCGGCCGGTTGTAGTACAGGCCGACCGCGGTGGCCGCGACGACGAGCGCCACCGCCGCCGCGACGGCGAGGAGGTCGGCGCGGCGCCCGGAGGCCGGGGCTTCGGGTTCGCGGGCAGGAGGCTCGGCGAGCCGGGCTGCCGAATTCGGCTCACTCATCGCCGCCAGCCTAAGTCAGCCGGCGGCCGTCCGCGTTCTCGCGACGGCATCCGTAACGACGCGGTAAGAAGTCGTCACACGTCATGATTCAGTAAGGGACGCAAGGCTTTTGCGCGGTCCATCCTGGACTTACGGTCGGCGCCGTGACTGACTCAGGAGTGGACGTCGTCCTCCCTTGCCTCGACGAAGCCGGCGCGCTGCCCGGCGTACTGGCCGGCCTGCCCACGGGCTACCGCGCGATCGTGGTCGACAACGGTTCCGCCGACGGCTCGCCCGAAGTGGCGGCCTCGCTCGGCGCGAAGGTCGTCCACGAACCGCGCCGCGGCTACGGCGCGGCCGTGCACGCGGGCCTGGAAGCCGCCACCGCGGACATCGTGTGCTTCGCCGACGCCGACGGATCCCTCGACCTCGGTGACCTCCCGCGGCTGGTGACGGCGGTCCGCGACGGCGCCGACCTCGCCGTCGGCCGCCGGGTGCCGACCGGCCCCGGGGTGTGGCCGTGGCACGCGAGAGCGGGCAACGTCGTGCTGGCGCTGTTGCTGCGCACCCGCGGGCTGCCGGTGCGGGACATCGCGCCCCTGCGCGCCGCGGACCGGCGAGCGCTGCTCGGGCTCGACGTCACGGACCGGGCGTTCGGCTATCCCCTGGAGCTGCTGATCAAGGCGCAGCGCGCCGACTGGCGGGTGCGCGAGTTCGACGTCCGCTACGGCGAACGCGCCAAGGGCACCAAGTCGAAGGTCTCCGGTTCGGTGCGGGGCACGCTGCGCGCGGTCCGCGACTTCGGGCGGGTGCTGGCCCGATGACACCGTTCGTCCTGCTGGTCGTGGCCAAGGCGCCCGTGCCAGGCCTCGCCAAGACCCGGCTCTGCCCGCCGGCGACACCGGCCCAGTCGGCGGAGATCGCCGCGGCGGCGCTGCTCGACACGCTCGACGCCGTCTGCGCGGTGCCCGGCGCCGCACCCGTCGTCGCGATGACCGGCGACCTCGGCGCCGCCACCCGGGCCGCCGAAATCGGCCTGGCGCTAAGGCGCGCCACCGTCATCCCGCAGCGGGGCTGGGACTTCGGCGCCCGGCTGGCCAACGCGCACGCCGACGTCGCCGCGGTGCACGCCGGCCTGCCCGTCCTGCAGATCGGCATGGACACCCCGCAGGTCACGCCGGAGTCGCTCGCCGCCGCCATCGCCCCGATCCGGCACGGCGGCCGTGACTCGGTGCTCGGCCCGGCCGCGGACGGCGGCTGGTGGGCGTTGGGCCTGGCCGACCCCCGGCACGCGCAAGTCCTCGCGGGCGTCCCGATGTCCCGTGACGACACCGGTGAACGCACGTTGCGCGCGCTCGGCGAATGCGGCCTGCGTCCGGCGAAGGCCGCCATGCTGTCCGATGTGGACACCATGGCGGACGCCCGTGCGGTCGCGGCGGCGTGCCCGGCCGGCCGGTTCGCCCGCGCTGTCGCGGCCGTCGACGGACGGGCGGTCGCGTGATGCCGGCCCTCGCCGGGCACGAGTTCGACCTCGGCCTGCTGGGCCACCGCTGCTGGCTCGAGCTGACGACCGGCGAGCGGATCGAGCTGCCGGTCGAACGCTGGACAGAGCCATCCGAAGGCGACGACGTCCTGCTCGACGCCTGCGCCGGCCCGACCATCGACCTCGGCTGCGGTCCGGGCCGGCTCACCGCGGCGCTGGCGAGCCGCGGGGTCGTCGCGCTGGGCGTGGACAGCTCGCGCACGGCGGTCGGCCTCACCCGTCGTCGCGGCGGGATGGCGTTGCACCGCAACGTGTTCGACCGCCTGCCCGGCGAAGGCCGGTGGCGCCACGCCCTGCTCGCCGACGGCAACATCGGCATCGGCGGCGACCCGGCGACCCTGCTGCGGCGCACGGCGCGGCTGCTCGCTCCCGGCGGCGACGTCCTCGTCGAATTGGAGCCGCCGGGCCACGGCCTGCGCCACGAACGCGTCCGGCTGCGCCCGGGTCACGCCGACGTCGCCTGGTTCACCTGGGCCTGGGTCGGCGTCGACGCGATCGCCGCAGTCGCCGTCCGTGCCGGCCTGCGCGTCGACTGGACCACCCGCCACGGCCACCGCTGGTTCGCGCGATTGGAGCGACCGTGAAACTGCCGATCCCGAAGGAAGAACAGTTCCGGGCGCCGGCGCACGACGAGCGCGTGACGTCGAAGATCGGCCTGGCGCTCGCGATCACGTTCACGACGTGCTTCGTGACCGGGCTGATCAGCCACCTGATCCAGCACCCGCCAGGCTGGTTCTGGTGGCCCAGCCGCCCGGTCGGGCTCTACCGCGTCACGCAGGGGCTGCACGTGATCTCCGGTGTGGCGTCGATCCCGTTGCTGCTGGCGAAGTTGTGGAGCGTCTACCCGAAGCTGTTCGGCCGGCCGCTCGTCCGCTCGCTGCCGCACGCACTGGAGCGGCTGTCGATCCTGGTGCTCTCGGGGGCGGCGTTCTTCGAGCTGACGACCGGGTTGCTGAACGTGGCGCAGAACTACCCGTGGGGCTTCTACTTCCCGCAGGTGCACTACGCGGTGGCGTGGCTGGCGATCGGCTCGATCCTGGTGCACGTCGCGGTGAAGCTGCCGATCATCCGCCGCGCCCTGACCCGGACCACCACCGAGGAACCGCCGTCACCGCCCGGCGGCCTCTCCCGGCGCGGCTTCCTCCTCACCACCGGCCTGGCGACGGGCACCGCGGTCGTCGCCACCGCGGGCGCGATGGTCCCGTTCCTGCGCGGCGTTTCCGGCCTGGCCTGGAAGACGGGCAAAGGAACGCAGAACCTCCCGGTGAACCGCACGGCGGCGGCCGCGGGCATCAGGTGGTCCCCGACCTGGCGCCTCTCGGTGGTGACCCCACGCGGCACGACGACGTTCTCCCTCGACGAGCTGCGCGCCCTGCCGCAAGCGACGGCGGAACTCCCGATCGCGTGCGTGGAGGGCTGGAGCCAATCGGCCACCTGGCGCGGCATTTCCCTGCCCACGCTCCTGAAAGCCACCGGCGCCGCGCCCGGCACGGCGGTCCGAGTGTCCTCAATGGAGCGTTCCGGGCTGTACAACGTCAGCACCCTCCCCGGCGAACACACGGCCGACGACCTGACGCTGCTGGCCTTGGAGCTGAACGGCGAGGTCCTCGACATCGACCACGGCTTCCCGTGCCGGATCATCGCCCCGAACCGCCCGGGCGTGCTGCAGACGAAGTGGGTCACGAAGCTGGAGGCACTGTGAAGACCGCCCGAGCCCTCCTCGCGCTACCGGGTCTCGCGGCCTTAGCGTGGGGCGTGGTGCTGTTCGCCGAGTACGCGCTCCCGGTCCGCCCGGACGTAATCGCAACGACCGGCTGGATAGTCGGCGGCCCCCTCCTCAACGACGGCGTGGTCGCACCGTTGACGGCGGTGCTCGGCTTCGTGCTGAGCCGGATCGTGCCGCACCCGTGGAAAACCCCGGTGGTAGCGGGCACGGTGATCACCGGAGTCCTGGCGATCGTGGCGTTCCCGCTGCTCTGGCGTCCCTACGGAACCCCACCCATGCCCGGCCTCCACGACGGCGACCCAGCCCTGGGCCTGGCCCTCACAGTGGCAGCAGTCTGGCTCGTAGTGGTCGCGACCGCCCTCGTCATCCGCGCGCGCCGCCCGGCAAGGCCCGCCACCTCGACGGCCACCCCAGCCACCCATGGCGACCCACCGCCGGCCAGCCCCGCCACCTCTCCTGGCAGGCCGCCCGAAGTGCCCCGCGCAGCCGAGCACCCCACCACGCCCGGCACGCCGGCCAGCCCTACCGCCTCTCCTGGCAGGCCGCCCGAAGCGCCCCGCGCAGCCGAGCACCCCACCACGCCCGGCACGCCGGCCAGCCCTGCCGTTCCACCCGAGAAGGCGACCAACCCTCCCAGCACGCCAGCCGGGCCAAGCGAACACCCCGGCGCATCGGCCAGCACGTCGGCCGCACCGGCCGATCCTCCCGGCTGATCGGCCACTTCGCCGGTACCCCGGCCAAGCCCCTCAGCGGTCCGGCCATCCCTCGGGAGGGCACCAGCCCCGCCTGGCACACCAGCCACACCAGCTCCCCGCCTGGCACGCCAGCAGCGCCAGGCGAACAACCTCCGCCCGTCCGAGAAGGCCCAGCACGCCGACCGTGCTGAGCTAATACACCGGTACGCCGGCCAGCACGCCCACCACCCAGGCCGAGCAGCCCGGCCCGCCAGCCACGCCGTCCGGCACCCCGGCCAGGCCCCTCAACGGCCCGGCCACCCGACCAGAACGACGCTCAGGCCGTCTGGCACGCCAGCCGCGCCAAGCGAACACCCCAGCACCCCGCCCGACCACCCCCGCACCTGACCCCGGCACAAATGCGGCCACGCGCGACCGGCATGAGATGCCTGGGTCGCGCGTGGCCTTGGGGGTCCGGCCCCAGGATTCGGGGGTCGAGCCGAAGTTGGTCTCGGCCGCGCCAGGGCGGCCGAGCGTCTGGAAGGGATCAGTTGGCCGGGACCGGCTGGCCGCCGAGGGTCACCTCGACCGTGCGGCCGCCCGCGAGGGTGAAGGTCGCCTTCTCGTCCGGGGCGCGGGTGCGGACCGCCGCGACCAGCGTGTCGGCCGAGTCGATGGTGCGGTCGTCGATCTTCGTGACGACGTCACCTTCTTTGAGGCCGGCCTTCTCCGCCGGGCTGCCCGCGGTGATCGCGCCGAGCTGGGCGCCGCCCTGCGGGGCGTCCTTGACCTGGGCGCCGATGTAGGTCTGCACCGCCTGGCCGGTCTTGATGATCGTGTCCGCCGTGCGGCGGGCCTGGTCGATCGGGATGGCGAAGCCGATGCCGACGTTGCCGCCCTCGGACGCGCCCTGGCCCTGGCCACCCTGGCCGGACTGCGGGCTGTAGATCGCCGAGTTGATCCCGATGACCTGCCCGGCCATGTTCGCCAGCGGGCCGCCCGAGTTGCCCGGGTTGATCGCCGCGTCGGTCTGGACGGCGTCCATCACCGTCGTTTGGTCGCCGCTGCTGCCGCCCGCGCGCACCGGGCGGTGCAGCGAGCTGACGATGCCCGAGGTGACCGTACCGGCCAGCTCGAACGGCGAGCCGATGGCGACGACCGACTGGCCGACCCGCAGGTCGTCGGAGCGGCCGAGCTCCACCGGGGTCAGGTTGTTCACGCCGGTGACCTTGACGACCGCGATGTCGGTCGTCGGGTCGCGGCCGATGACCTTGGCCGGGGCCTTGCGGCCGTCCTGGAAGACGGCCTGGATCTGGCCGCCGTTCGCGGCGACCTCGACGACGTGGTTGTTGGTCAGGATGTAGCCGTCGGTGCTGATGACGAACCCGGAGCCCTCGCCGGCCCCCTGCTGCCCGCTCACCTGCAGCTCGACGACGCTCGGCGACAGCTTCTGCGCCACGGACTCGACCGAGCCGGCCGGCGCGTTGCCCGTCTGCTGGGCCGGCTTCGGCGCGTCGAGCGCGTTGCTGGACGGGCCGGACGTGCCGCCGGTCAGGTAGCCGACCGCACCGCCGGCGATGCCGCCGACCAGCAGCGCGACCAGCGCGACACCGGCGAGCAGCTTCCCGCCGGACCGCTTCGGCTGCGCCGGGGCGGGCGTGGGGTAGGCGGACGTACCGGGCTGCGCGTACGGGTTCGCCGGCGGGTAGACGCTCTGCTGGGTCTGGCCGGGCGGCACCTGCGCACCCGGGGCGGACCAGGGGTTCGTGTTCTGCGCGCCGTACGACGGATCGGCCCCGGTCACCGCGTGGTAGGACGGCTCCGAGTACTGCGGCGCACCGCCGGACTCGGGCTTGGCCTGCTCACCGTACGGGCTCCCCGCCCAACCGCCCTGAGCGACCTGCTGGCCGGTCTCGGGCTGCCGCGGCGTCGCGGGGTCGTGCGTGCTGGGGTCGTTCTCGGTCATGTCATCACCTTGCGGGACGGTCCTGAGAGGTTCCTGAGCCGAACCTGTGCATCGGAGATGAGTATGGCCGGGATCAGCCCGCCGCGCGGAGCCGTTCCGCGATCTGCTCGGGCGTTGCGTCGTTGATCCAGACCGCCATGCCCGATTCGGACCCCGCCAGGTACTTCAGTTTGTCCTTCGCGCGCAGCACGGAGAACAGTTCCAGGTGGAGCCAGCCGAGTTCGCGGTCCTGACGCACCGGCGCCTGGTGCCACGCCGCGATGTACGGCAGCGGCCGGTCGTACAGCGCGTCGCAGCGGCGCAGCACGTCCAGGTAGACGTCGGCGAAGTCGTCGCGCTCGGCGTCGGTCAGCGCGGGGATGTCCGCAACCTGCCGGTGCGGCACCACGTGCACCTCGACCGGCCAGCGGGCCGCCGGCGGCACGTACGCCGTCCAGTGCTCGCCGGACGCCACCACGCGCGCGCCGGACTTCTGTTCGGCGGCCAGCACGTCACCGAGCACCGGGCGCCCGTGCTCGGCCCGGTAGGCGCGGGCGACGTCGATCATCCGCGCGGTCTTCGGCGTGACGAACGGGTAGCCGTAGATCTGCCCATGCGGGTGCGACAGCGTGACGCCGATTTCCTCCCCGCGGTTCTCGAAAGGGAAGACCTGTTCGACACCGGGCACTTCGGACAGCGCGGTCGTGCGGTCGGCCCAGGCGTCCACCACGGCCCGCACCTGCTTCGCGCTCAGCTTCGCGAACGAACCGTCGTGGTCGCTGGTGAAGCAGACGACCTCGCAGCGCCCGCGGCCGGGCGCGACCGGCACCAGCCCGAAACCATCCACAGTGGACGGTTCGCCGATGACGTCTTCGGCGAAGGACGGGAAGCGGTTCTCGAAGACGACGACGTCGTAGTCGCTTTCGGGGATCTCGCTCGGCTTGCCGGGCTTGCTCGGGCACAGCGGGCAGAGGTCCGCCGGCGGCCTGTAGGTCCGCGTCTGCCGGTGCGCGGCCATCGCGACCCATTCGCCGGTCAGCGGGTCCCGCCGGATCTCCGACGCGGCCGAAACCGGCGGCAGGTCACGGGTGTCCTCGGCGACGCGGTCGGGCGCGCCGGGCTGGTCGAAGTAGATGATCTCCCGGCCGTCGGCCAGGTGTCGTACCGTGCGCTTCACGCTTCTTGGGCCTCGTCCGTCTCCGCCGTCTCGGCGATCATGAGTTCTCCCGCCCGTTCGGCGAGCGTTTCCTTGGCCTCGTCCGGGATCCCGTCATCGGTGACGACGACGTCGGCCTCGTCCAGGTCGGCGATCGTGGAGATCCCGACGGTGCCCCACTTGGTGTGGTCGGCGAGCACGACCAGCTTGCGCCCGGCTTCGACCAGCGCGCGGTCGGTCTCGCTCTCGGTGAGGTTCGGCGTCGTGAACCCCGCCCCCTCGGCCATCCCGTGCACGCCGAGGAAGACGACGTCGAGGTGCAGCGACCGCAGGCTGTGCACGGCGACCGGCCCGACCAGCGCGTCCGACGGCGTCCGGACCCCGCCGGTGAGCACGACGGTGCGATCGGGCTGCGTCGAGCCGCGGAGCACGTCGGCGACCTGGATCGAGTTGGTCACGATGGTGAGGCCGGGGATGGCGTCGAGCGCCCGCGCCAGCGTCCACGTCGTGGTGCCGGCGGAGATGCCGATCGCGGTGCCGGGCCGCACGAGCGTCGCGGCGAGCTCGGCGATGGCTTCCTTCTGCGCGCGCTGGCGCACGGACTTCGCTTCGAACCCGGGTTCGTCGGTGCTCTTGCCGACGATCGAGGTGGCGCCGCCGTAGACCTTCTCGACCAGCCCGCGCCCGGCGAGCACGTCGAGGTCGCGGCGCACCGTCATGTCGGACACGCCCAGCCTGGTCACGAGGTCGCTGACCCGGACCGCGCCGGTCCGGCGTGCCTCTTCCAGGATCACCGCCTGTCGCTGACGCGCCAGCACCGTTCAACTCCGTCCCCGCCGAACACCAAGGCTTCAACCACACAAAATCCTACACGATTCAACACAGGATCTGGTGGTGAGCCACGGGTGAACTTTGGAGTCGCTGGTCAGCCGGGCGCCCCCGGCAGCCGAATCGTCATCAACGCGCCGCCCTCCGGCGCCTGCGAGGCGTACACCGCGCCGCCGTGGCGCTCCGCCGCGTGCTTCACGATCGCCAGGCCGAGCCCCGAGCCGGGCAGCGTCCGCGCCTCCGACGAGCGGTAGAAGCGGTCGAACACCTTGGGCAGGTCTTCCTCGGCGATGCCCGGGCCGGCGTCGGCCACCTCGACGACCGCCGTGCCGTCGCCGAGCGGGTACAGCCGCACCCAGACCGTCGACCCCGGCGGCGAGAACTTCACCGCGTTGTCGAGCAGGTTCAGCACCGCGCGCTCGATCGAGCTGTTGTCGCCGGTGAGCACCCACGGCTGCAGCGAGACGTCGAAGTCGATCTCGCCCGCGCGCCGCCGCGCCCGGTCGAGCGCCCGCTCGACGACGTCCAGCAGCTCGACGCGTTCGAAGCGCTCGCGCGGCTCGTCCTGGCGGGCGAGCTCGACGAGGTCGCCGATGAGCTGCGTCAGCTCGTCGAGCTGGCCGCTGATGTCCGCGACGATGTCGATCCGGTCCGCGTCCGGCAGCGGCGGCGCGCCCGGCTTGCTCGCGGCGAGCAGCAGCTCGAGGTTGGTGCGCAGCGACGTCAGCGGCGTCCGCAGCTCGTGGCCGGCGTCCGCGACCAGCTGGCGCTGGCGTTCCTGGGAGTCCGCGACCGTGCCGAGCATCGTGTTGAAGCTCGTGGTGAGGCGCGCGAGCTCGTCGTCCCCGCTGACCGGGATCGGCCGCAGGTCGCCGGTCTTGGCGACGCGCTCGGCCGCCAGGGTCAGCCGGTCGACCGGGCGCAGGCCGGTGCGCGCGACCGCGGTGCCCGCCGCGGCGGCGACCAGGATGCCGGCACCGCCGATGAGGAACAGCACCAGCGCGAGCTCGTTCAGCGTGCGCTTGGTCGGCCCCATCGACTGCGCGAGCACGATGGCCTCGCCGTGCCCGGTCGGCAGCGCGACCACGCGGCTGTCGGTGCGGAAGTCGGTCCGCATCGACTCGGGCGAGTCGCCGTTCGCGACGGCCAGCTCCTCCTGGCCGAACGGCGGCGCCGAGCTCGACAGCGGGTAGGTCATCACGGCGTGCTGGACGTCCGGAGCCGCGTTGAGCTGCCCGATCTGCAAGTCGGCGCTGGCGAGGAACGCGCCGGGGACCTGCCGCAGCTCGGTCTGCACCTGCGGCGAGTCGGCGGCGGCCTGCGCGCGCGCCATCAAGCTGTCGTCGAGCTGCTGGTAGAGGTTGCTGCGGACGACCATGTACGCGCCGATCGACACCAGCGCGACGGCACCGGCGACACAGGCGGCGGCCAGCAGCGTCACCCGGCCGCGCAGGGAGAACCGGCGCGTCCCCCAGCGCGTGCCCCGGGGGTCGCCGGGCTCGGTCACGGCGGGGTTTCCCTCAGGACGTACCCCACCCCCCGCACCGTGTGGATCAGCCTCGGCTCCCCCTCGGCCTCCGTCTTGCGGCGCAAGTAGCCGACGTAGACCTCCAGCGCGTTGCCCGACGTCGGGAAGTCGTAACCCCATACTTCCTCCAGGATCCGGCCCCGCGTGAGGACGTGCTTCGGGTAGGAAAGGAACAGCTCCAGCAGGGCGAACTCGGTCCGGGTCAGGCTGATCTCCCGCCCGCCGCGGCGGACCTCCCGCGTACCCGGGTCGAGGGTCAGGTCCGCGAAGGACAGCATCTCCGAGGCCTGCCCGTTCCGCTCCTCCGGCGAAGCGCGGCGCAGCAGCGCCCGCAGCCGGGCGAGCAGCTCTTCCAGCGCGAACGGCTTCGGCAGGTAGTCGTCGGCGCCGGCGTCCAGGCCGGACACGCGGTCGGAGACGGTGTCGCGCGCGGTCAGCACGAGGATCGGCAGGTCGTCGCCGGTGCTGCGCAGGCGGCGGGCCACTTCGAGCCCGTCCAGCCGCGGCATCATGACGTCGAGGACCATGGCGTCGGGCCGGTCGGCGATGATCGCCTCCAGCGCCTGCGCACCGTCGCTGGCCAGCTGGACCTGGTAACCGTTGAACTCCAGGGACCGCCGAAGCGACTCACGGACGGCGCGGTCGTCGTCCACCACAAGGATGCGCATGGCGACAGTTTTACCCAGCGTGCTGAGACTCGCCTAAGAACACACACAGAACTGACAAAGAGAATGCTCACTCCGGTGCCCGCGCGACGGGGGCGTTCCAGTGCCGCCAGAGCGCGATCATCCGCACGGCGACCACGGCGGCGGCCGAGACGACGGTGACCGGCCCGGCCGGCAGTCGCAGAGCGTGACCGGCAGCGACGAGCACCGACCCGGCCAGCGCGGCCACGGCGTAGATCTCTTTCCGCAGGACGAGCGGTATTTCCCGGAGCAGGAGGTCCCGGACGGCCCCGCCCCCGATCCCGGTCGTCATCCCGATCAGGCACGCGGCGTACACGGTCGCGCCGGCGTCGATCGCGATGGTCGTCCCGGCGGTGGCGAAGACGCCGAGCCCGAGCGCGTCCGCGAGCAGAACGCCCCGCCGCAGCCGCGCGACCTGCGGGTGGAAGGCGAAGACGACGAGCGCGGTCCCGGCGCAGACGGCGAGGTAGGGCCAGTTCCGCAACGTCGTCGGCGGGTGGATGCCGAGGAGGACGTCCCGGATGACCCCGCCCCCGAGCGCGGTGGTGAGCCCGACCACGACGACCCCGAAGACGTCGAGCCGCGCCCGCACGGCGGCGAGCGCCCCGGACGCGGCGAAGGCGACGAGCCCGACGAACTCCAGCGCCGTGAGCAGCATGGTCTACTGGTCGAGCAGCCCACCGCGGTAGGCCAGCAGCGCGGCCTGCACCCGGTTCGCGGCCCCGATCTTGGAGAGCACGGCGGAGACGTACCCCTTGACGGTGGCTTCGGACAGGTGGAGCCGCCCCCCGATCTCGGCGTTGCTCAGCCCTTGGCCGATCAGCGCGACGACTTCACGTTCCCGTTCGGACAGCGAGGCGAGCAGCTTCCGCGCGGGCTGAGCGGCACGTTGTTCGTCCCGATGCGACTGAACCATCCGAGCGGCGACGCCGGGATCGAGGACGGCACCCCCTCGCGCGAGGTCCCGGACCGCCCGCAGCAGAGCGGCGGGATCGATGTCCTTGAGCAGGAAGCCGTTGGCCCCGAGCCGCAGCGCGAGGCTGACGTACTCGTCGATGTCGAAGGTGGTCAGCATGGCCACGGTGGGCGGATCGGGGAGCGCAAGGATGGCCCTGAGCGCGCGAATGCCGTCGTCGGGGGCCCGCATCTTGATGTCGAGCAGGGCAACGTCCGGGTGATATCGACGGGCGACCTCGACCGCGGATCTGCCGTCGGAGGCTTCGCCCACGATCTCGATGTCCTGGGCCCCGGACATCATCGCGCGCAGCCCCGAGCGCACCAGTTCCTCGTCGTCGGCGAACATGAGCTTGATCAACGAAGCCCTCCGCAACAGCCAGTAGGAGGCGGCTCCCCGCGTCCCGTTAACGAAGGTTACCTACTGTTGTTCAGCAGTTCGAAACCAGACACGACCAGGTGACCGACTGGTCCGTCCAGGTCAGGCGCAGTGGGCTGTCCGGCGGGGTGTACCAGCTTGTCTCGAACGCCAGGAGAACCACTCACCTGGGTGACGACGTAGGTCGGGCCGCCCGCCGGGGATCACCGGCGACGTGCCTCGCCTCGTTGCCACCAATCGATGGTCTCGCCCTCGTCAGCCACGCGCTGAATGGTGTGCGCGGTGATCTCGGCGTGCGAACCGGACAGCTCGCAGAATGTCCACAGCTTTCGGGCGGCGCGGTGGTACTGGTGGATCACCTCGTCGACCTCGAAAGCATCCAGTTCGCCGGCCCGGTGTCGATCAACAGCCTCTCCGACCCTCTCGACCAACTCGGCGAGCCGCGCCTCGTGGTAGGCGGCGACCTTCTCACGAGCTGCCCGCCGCTCGCTCTTCGTGCCCATGCCGGGCACGCTACCGAGACCGGTTGTGCCTCACCAGAAACTCGGCTCACCTGCGGCGTTTCCTGCTCTTTCCCTTGGCACCGCGAGACCGCGTCAAACCTCCCAGCGGATGTACGTTGCGGACCGGCCGAACCTGCTCGAACACTTCGGCCAGTTCGGCGAGCCCCTCGCGATCCGGGTGGCCCGAACCGAGGATCGCTTCCGCCAGGTGCGCGCGTTCGTCGTCGGGCACCTCGGTCAGCGTCGCAGCCGTCGCTTCCGGTCCGGCCGTCTCCAGCAGGACGAGGAACTGCTCGGCCATCCCGAGCAGGGCCTCGCGTTGGTCGAGGCCTTCGAGAGCCAGCTCGCCGCGCTCCACCAGCAATTGTGTCGCGATCGGTCCCAAGGCCGGGTCGGTGCGCAGGTCGTGCAGCACCGCCTCACCGTCCGGCAGGGAGCCGGTGAGAATCTCGAGCATGACGGACGCCCGTGTGCGGAACGGACACTCGCGGACTGCGTCCAGCAGCAACGGCAGTCCCGCACCCCGGCCACCGTGCGCGGCAAGCCACCCGGTGATCTCCGCCGCGGCCTCGTCTTCGCTGTAGTGCTCCGCGACCACGCCCAGCATTGCCGCGGGAGTTGCGGCGGCGAGCTCACCCACCAAGGGCGCGAACCGGCCTTCCCGCAGCAGCCGGGCCCGGACGGCCCGGGTGGCCAGTGGGGTGAGGGTGACCAGATCGACCGACGGGGCCTCGAGCGCGACCCGCAAGCGGTCCTGGACGTCCGGTGGGAGTTCGGGGTTCTCCGGCACCAGATCCATGCTGAACATCGGGTCGGGCGGTCCCACGGTCAGCTCGGCAGCGCCGAACTCGGCCAGCTTCGTGAGCAGCCGACGAAATTCACCCGCGAGGCCGTCCCGCCACAGCGGCTCCATCGACGGTTCGAGATCGAGGTAGTAGCCCTCGGTACAGGCCAGCCACACAGTCTCGGCAAGCCGGACCACGGGAACCGGCTCCGGCATGCCGTAGATCGTGTTGAGCACGTCCGGCAGCACGATGTCGAGGTTCTCGTCGAGCAACAAGGCGTAGCCCGGTGCCCAACCGCTGTCCTTGACCAGCAGGCCCGGTTCGGGGACCGCGTCGAACGCGGCTGTCCATAAGGCGAGCGCATCCTTGACCAGCGGCGCCGCCTTCGCCACGCGCACCAGCTTGCCCTTGACCACCCGCACCAGCCGCGCGCGTTTGGCCAGTTCGAACAGGATGGCGAGGTTGGGCAGGTCGGCACTGCTGCGCACGGTCTGGACCTCGCCGCCGAGGTCTCGTTCGAAGGCGTCGCCGGTGTCCAGCAGCGACACCAGCTCACGGGCGTCGGCGAGCTTGAGGGCACCGGTCCCGGTCAGCACCCGGCCGTCACCCACCCACTCGACGAACTTCCGGAGCTTGATCACGAGCGAAGAGCGCTCCGCCGCGGCTTTGAGCTCCGAATCCGGAGGCAACGAGACCGGCAGTTGGGGAAGAGCGCGTTCGGGCTGCTCGCTCGCATGCCGGGCGGCGATTTCCGCGAGGAGTTCGCCGTCGTAGGCGTGCTTCCCCTCGCGCACCTCGGCGAGGAAGGCGTTCAAGGCGTCCGAATCCTCAGCGTCGACACCGTTCCGGAGGGCGGTCATGACCCAGTACTTGCCGACACCGAAGTTGCGTTCATCGGCCATCGCGGCCGGGAACTCGGCGGCCGCCTTGGCAACCGCCCCCTCAAGATCCGCCGGGGGCTCGCCCATGGGATCTTCCAGACCGGTCTCGTGCAGGTAGCGGAGGAAGAGCTGCAGCGTTTCGGGCACGAGAACGGCGTCGGCGGCGGTGGCCGAGAGCGTGCGCGGCACGTACGTCAGCAGGAAGGCCTTGACCAGCTCGCCGGTCCAGTAGGCCAGCCGCCCGTCGATCGAGGTGTGCCGGAACTGGAGCGCCGAGATCACGGCGTAGGGGTCGATCTCACGGCCCTGCGCTTCGGCCCAGACGGTGAACCGCCGGACCAGGAGGTCCTGACCAGCTTCGTAACCTTCGTGGTCGTCCTGGTCGTAGTAGGTTCGCACTCCGGATCCCATCTCGTCGCATGGCGACAAGGTAGTGACGGAAGCCGTACCGGGAGCAGCGGGGCAACGGCTGGGCTGGCCACTCCCAGCGGCCTGGTGTTCGCCCACCTGCGGGCCTTGCTGTCCTCGTACCGCATGTCGGGTAGGCTGCCCGAGGTACGCAAGCCCTCGTAGCTCAGGGGATAGAGCACCGCTCTCCTAAAGCGGGTGTCGCAGGTTCGAATCCTGCCGGGGGCACTAAACTGGGGACACTCTCCCCCGTCGCGAGATCCGACGATCTAGTCAGCTTCACTGAAGAGATCGTTTTCGAGATCAGGTCTGGGCATCTTCGTCGCCGAACTGGGCACGGGCAGCACTCCGGACGATACGAGATCGTCCACCGTTATCAGCGGACCACTTACGATCTTCGTCAAGAGACTGTCCTGTTCGGGCGCGAGCGCCACGCAGCGCTCCAGCACGTTCAGTAGGTCCAGCAGCTCTGTGGTCATCGCCGGGGTCCACGTCGTGGCGACGATGTCGTTGAGCGGCGACGAGCGGGTGCCGTCCGGCCGCCTCTTGCGGTACCCGAACCAATGCTTGACAACGGGCATCCCCGAAACCTCGAACGCCATCACAGCGGGCGAAACCGGTGCGACGATCCCGTCGCCGACGTGAAGTGAACGAGTTGGTTCGTCGTACCAAATCTTCTCAGGCATCAGGTCCGGGGTATCCGGTATGCCGAGTCGCACAGCAGGCCGGTCCGCGTTCAGGCGAGGCGCACTCGCCAGGCGCCCGGCGCCGGGGTCCACACCTCGCTCACCATAGGTGTGCAACCACAGCACTTCCTGCCCGATATTCACCGCTGCCCGCCACAGGGATCGACTGGCCGTAAGGGGGATCTTTATCCCGGGTTGCTTCAGTTCCTCGGCGAAGCGGCGAGTGTAGCCATCGTGCGCGGCGACCGCAGCTAGATAAGCGACCAGGTCTTCTGGCGCGACGATGCATTTCAGCCGCCGTGAGAGATGCTCCAGCAGGCCGGGGCTGACGTTGGCTGTGTTCACCTTGGCGTCTCGGTACAGCGGAAGCACCCGGCCGCCGCGTCCTGAATGAAAGTGCATGTCCGGGATCAGTGAGGAAAAGACCAGGGCCGGTCCGGCGGTCACAGGGTGCGCATGCTGCTCGACCACGAAGATCTGTTTGTCCGAGTGCGTGTACCACAATGGCGGCCGCGGCGTGTCGTGCAACCTGTTGTCCGGTATCACCCATTTCCGATCGAAAGATCTATGCCCCAAGCGACACAACGGAGGACACGGCCCTGTCTCGGCCCCCATGGTGCCGACATGTCGACCCATGCCGCGCACCTGTGCTTTTTCGATGTTCAACTTGCTGTCGCGTGTTTCCTTGACCAAGGTCGACTTCTCGGTCACAGGCGCCCGGACCAACACCTTCCAGCGCTCCCACAACGTCTCCGGCTCCGGCGCGTAGACCCAGGTCCGGTTCGGTTTAACTCCAGGCAAAGCCCAAGGCATGAGTTCAGGAACAGTCGGCATGGAAGCCCAGATTCCGGACTCCCCGATGTCGAACGGCGCATCCCAGGCGTTCGTGCAAAGCTGCCAACGCGCATCACCAGTCATCAGGCAAGCCAGTGCGTCCACCTTTTGCTCGACGGTCCCCTTGACCAACGTGCGATGCACCCGAGCGGGAACGTCCGGGTCCGGGCCACCCCGCCGGATGAACACCGCGACGCAGATCGGTTGCTGATTCTCGCGGAAGAACCTGGTGTTCATAGGAGGCTGATGCCCCTCAGGAGTGAGGTCTACGATCCAGCCTTCGTCCGCCGTCCGGCGGAGGTACTCGCGCATACCCGCGAACCCCGGTCCCGCCAAGAAGCCCGCGGAGCAGACGAAGGCGACCACGCCGGATGGATGGCCCGGATGGGCCTCGAACGCCTTCCAGGTCGCCCAACGCCAGAAGTAGACGTATTTGTTCGACAGGACGTACTCACGACGCCCGTTGCCAGATTTTCGGAAGGCCTTCAAACCCGGAGCGGCGCGGCCCGCTCCTGAATTTTCGATCCACGGGGCGGTACCGCCGGACTTGTCGGCGAAAGGTGGGTTGCCGATCACCACCATCACAGGCTCTTCCCGCTTCACTTGGTTGGCGCCGCGCCGCGAACGGTCGATCGCTTCGTACATCTTTCCCAGCGGCAGCGTTTGCGCGTCCGGGTCGTCCAACGTGTCGGCGAGGAAGCGGCGCTCGCTGTGGGGGACCTCGGCCCGGTGCCGTTTCTTCAGCAGGCTGTGCACCCGCAGTTCGGCGACCGCGTACGGGGCGGCCTGGTTCTCGAAGCCGATCAGCCGGCGTGCGAGTTCTCGCAGGTGCGGGGCGACCGCGCCCGGTCCCTCTTCCGCGTCGATGGTCGCGGCGACCGTGTTGACGACCTCCGCGAGGAAGCTTCCGGTTCCCATTGCCGGATCGACGACGATGACGTCTCGTTCGGCGAACCCGAGCCGGCGCCCGAGTCGCGTCCGGAGCAGTTCGTCCACGAAGCGGGTGGTGAAGGAAACCAGTGCCGCCGGGGTGTAGTAGACCCCGCTCTTGCGGCGGAGCGACGAATCGTAGTTGTCGAGGAAGTTCTCGTACAACATCGAGTAGGAGTCGTCCGGGAACTCCGCCCAGTCGACGACACTGAGCACCCTGATCATCGTAGTGAGTGCGATGCTCAGCTCTTCCTCGGCTTGGTCGGTCAGCACCGTGAGAGCGCGCCCCATCAACGAATGCTTCTTTCCCAGCAACCGCGCGATCTCACCGATCGAGCGCCCCGGAAAGCTCACCCCTTCGACCCTGGCCAACAGCAAGGCGAACGTGATCGTCTGCGCGTACTGGTCCGCGAACTGGACATCGGTCAGATTCGGGAACAGCACCTGGCGCCAATCCATGGCCAGCGCGCTGAACGTCTGGTGCCGAGCACGCCCAGCCCGCTCGCGGTCCAACTCGACGGCGACGTCGTCTCGGAGGAGCCGGCAGAGGTTCGACGTCAGTCGCACGAGATCGTTCAGCGACCGTGGCCGCTCCGGCTCCCAGAGCAGGAAATCGGTCATGACTCGAGCGAAGGCGCCACTCTGAGCATGCAACTTATCGCCCGCGCGGTCGATACCGGGCGCCAAGAGGGCGACTTCGCCCCGCAGTTTGCCGAACTCGTAGCGCGCGAACTGCTCGCCATCGCTGTAGAGCACGTTCGGCAGAAGCTGAAACTTTTCCCATTGCTTCTTGTCGTGCGGCGACGGCCTCGACCAGGTACCCGGCACTCCGTGCCCGGGCTTCTTCAACTCGACGTAACCGACCCGGGCTCCGGCCACGTCGATCGCGTAGTCCGGGCGAAGGGAGAGATCCGGCAAGCGTGTCTCGCCGATGACCGTGACCGGCAACCCGACGCTTTCCGCGATGGCATTGAGCATCTTCTCGAACGGTCCGCGCAAGTGATCTTCCCGGGAACCGTGGCCGGTCAGAAGTTTCCGAGTCACCGCACGACCGAAGTCCGAGATCACCACTTCCAATGCAGGTGCGCCGTTCGGCGCCGCGTATCCCCGATCTCGACGCAATGCCCCACCTCCCTGGATCAGTCCAGTCCATACTCAAGAAACCTCTTACTAGATCCAGTGTCACCGGACCAAACGGGTAAGAGATAGATCGTCGGCAATCACGCAGCGTCCCCACCGTTTTCTCTTTATTCACTTCGGCAACAGGAGCAAAATTTGCCGCCGCTCATACCACCGTTCGAGCGAGACTCTGAACCGAAGACCGTCAGTTGTTCACAGCTGCTCCGACCACCGAGCCCCATACGCCAGGCCTGGAGTCAGACGCTGGAAGCGCAGGTGGATCTCCCCCGAGGGGTCGACCGCGTGCGGGCGACCGCGGTAAGCCGGGTCCGAGACGTCCCGCTGGAATGCTCCCTCCAGTACCCGGACCTCCGGCTGGCCGTCGAACCGCACCCGCAGGTCGAAGGACTCGCATGGCTGGCGCGGGACGCACACCATGTGCGGGTGCAACGCCGAAGGCGACGACAGCCGGAACAGCACCGAGGACTCCCAGGACTCCCCTCGGGTCAACGGGCGCGGCAAGGCAAGGGCGAAGCCCCAGCGGTCCGACGCCTCCATCCCGCGGTCCACCAGACGTCCGCCGTACAGCACCGTCGCCGAGACGTCGCGGCGGCCGGCCGGGAGGGAAACCGCCAGGTCCAGGGAGGTGAGACCGTCCCGATCGGCCACGATTCGACGTTGCTCGAGGACCAACGGCGCCCCCTGGTCCAGCACCAGGGACACCGAAAGGGACGCCGTGTGCCAGCTGTCCGGTGACAGCGCGGGAGAGGGCGAAGAAGAAGCCAGCTCCGCCAGGACCTCGATCGCCTCGTCCACGCGACGGCGGACCGTCCGCGGGTCTCGGTCCAGGAGGGAAGCCGCCCATCTGACCCGGTCCTGGTACAGCGGGTGGCGGGCCTCCGTCGAGATCGCGAAGGCCGCCAATGCCGCTACCCGGAGATCCTCCGGGAGGTGTGAAGCCAGCGATGACAGCCGGCCTGAGACCTTCTCGCGGATCGCCACCATTCCGTCGCCCTCGGACACTGAGCACGCCGTCCTCAAAAAAGGCCCCACTCGGTCGTCCACCCGGCCCGCCAGGCCTCGGCCCTTGCGCAGCGTCTTCAGCTCCTGGATCAGCTCCGCGCGCTCCACCATCGTTCTCCTTCAGTGCGTCTCCATGGCGGGTCACCCCCTTCAGGACAGCGTGCGATCGCCCGGTGGACGAGAAGTGGACAGAACGTGCATCACCGCGGCGATCAGGGCCTTTCCCAGGCGGATGCCGTCGCGGCCCAGGTAGCAACGGAACGTGCCGATGCGGCTCAACGCCGCTTCGTCCGCGTCGCCCACGCCGTACGCCACCATTCGGGGGCGGTCGGCCCACGAAGGATCGGCGAGCGAAGAGAAGGCCGCGGGCCAGGTCACCGGGTCCGTCGGCTGGCCGTCGGACAGGAAGAACACCAGGGGGCGGTGGACGTGGACGCGGTGGGCCGCCAGCGCCCGCGCGTCGGACTCGATCGCCGTGCGCAGGAACGTGAACACCGGGCCGAAGTCCGTGCCGGCGGACGGGCCCGGTGGGGGGAGCTCGGCCAGCTCGTCCATCGGCAACAGGCTCTGGACCAGGGAAGGCGCGGCGCCGAAGCCGATCACGCTGCAGAGCACCCGGTCCAGCAACGACGCGTGGACCGCGCCGCGGAACTCGCGCAAGCCCGCGTTCAGCTCGTCGATGTGGTCGGCCATCGAAAGCGAGACGTCGCACGCTATGTAACACGGCAACACGTCGGACCCCATATCCGTTTCTCCTTCACCCCTGATTCGACCGGGCGAAGCCTGGCAAGCGCGCGTGTACCGAACGTGCAAGAAATGCGGATTTTCGAAACCCTGACGGCCGATTGCGCGATGTCAAAAGAGGACAGCAAGCTGACAGCGGGGAGGCCGCGTGGAGTACCGGATGCTCGGCCCGTTGGAGGCGTGGCACGACGGCGCGCCGGTGCCGCTGGGTGACCAGCAGCAGCGGTTCGTCCTCGTCGTGCTGCTCCTGAACGCGAACAAGCCGGTGTCGAGCGCCCGCCTCGCCGAGATCGTCTGGACCGGCCGGGAAACCAAACCCACCCTGGTGCGCAGCTACGTCAAGCGGTTGCGCGACGTCGGCGTGGGCATCGAAACCACCCCGACCGGCTACCTCCTGCGCGTCGGCGACGAGGAGCTCGACACCGTCCGGTTCGACCGGCTGCGCGCCGAGACCGGGCGGGCCGAGGACCCGCGGCGGAAGATCGAGCTGCTGCGGGAGGCCGTCGGGCTGTGGCGGGGGCGGTTCCTCGAAGACATCGACATCGACCGCGTCGGCGGGCCGGGGGTCGGCTTCCCCGAGGAGAGTCTTTCCGACGTCGTGGGCGACCTCGCCGAGCTGGAGCTGGACACCGGTGACCACCGCTCGGCGCGCGACCGGCTGCGGCCGCTCGTGCGGTCCGACCCGGCCAGCCAGAAGCACGCCGAGCTCCTCATGCGTGCCCTGCTCGCCGGTGGTGACCAGGTCGGCGCGCTGCGCGTCTTCCGCGGCACCCAGGCCGCGCTCGCCGAGCTGCGCATGGAGCCTGGGCCCGTGCTGCGCAACCTCGCCGCGCGCGCCGAACACGGCGATCCGCCCAGCTCGCTGCCGTCGCGGCCCGGCGCGTTCACCGGACGGGTCGGCGAGCTCGCCAAGATCGAGAAGGCCGCCGTGACCGGCCGGAGCGCCGTCTGGGTCAGCGGAGCGCCCGGCGTCGGCAAGACCGGACTCGCCATCGAAGCCGCGCACCGGCTGCGCGACCGGTTCCAGGACGGCCAGCTCCTCGCCCGGCTCAACGGGTTCACCCCCGGCGTGCCCGAGACCAGCGTCGGCGACGCGCTCACCGAGCTGCTCGTCGAACTCGGCGTGCCGGCCGAGCAGATCCCGGCCACCGTCGGCCGGAAGGTCACGCTCTACCAAACGACACTGTGGGGCACGCGCACGCTGGTCGTGCTGGACAACGCCGCGTCGGCCGAGCAGATCCGGCCGCTGCTGCCCGAAGCCGACGGCTGCCTGGCCATCGTCACCAGCCGGCGGATGGGCGACACGGGCGAGCCCGTCCGGCTGTCACCGCTGCCCGCGGACGAGGCCGCCGAGCTGTTCACCGCGCTGACCGACGCGGCGCGCGTACGCGGGCGGGCGGCCGAGGTCGCGCTGGTCGTCAAGCGCTGCGGGTACCTGCCGATGCCGATCCGCGTCGCCGCCGCGCTGTTCCGGCGCCACGACCGGTGGCCGCTGGAGCACCTGCTCCACCTGCTCGAAGAAGGCGGCCCGTGGGGTGAGGACGACGGCATCGCCGCCGTCCGGGTGTCCTACCAGCAGCTCGGCGAGCCGCAGCGCGCCATGTTCCGGCTGCTCGGCGGCCTGCCGGGGCCGGACGTCGACGTCGCCGGCGGCGCCGCGCTCGCGGGGTGCGACGTCCCCGCGGCCCGGCTGCTGCTCGACGACCTGCACGAGGTCAGCCTGCTGGAGGAGGCGGCGCCGGAGCGGTACCAGATGCTGGACCCGCTCAAGGAGTTCGCCGCCGTCGAACCGGCGCCGCGGCAGGCGCTGGTGCGGCTGCTCGACTTCTACCTGGTCACGCTCGCGGCCGCGGTCGGCGCCGCGTACCCGTTCGACCGGGCCCAGCTGCCGGCGTCCGACCGGTCCTGCCCGGTCACGCCCGCGTTCGCCGACGAGGCCGCCGGGCTGCGCTGGATCGCCGCCGAACAGGTCAACCTCGTGGCCGCGATCCACTACGCCGCCCGGCACGACCTGCCCGAGCACACCTGGCGCCTCGCCGTGCTGCTGTGGCGCTACTTCAACACGACCAACCAGTTCGAGGACTGGATCGGCACGCTCGAACTCGCCTGGGAGACCGTCTCGGCCGACCCCGGCAACGACTACGGCCAGGCGCACGTGCTGCTCCGGCTGGCGACCGCGAACGACCGGCGCGGCAGGCTCGCGGAAGCACTCGAACTCGCCGCCCGGGCGCTGCCGAAGTGGCACCGGCTCGGCGACGCGCGGGGCGAAGCGGCAACGCTGTGCGCGCTCGCGATCCCCACCATGGAGCTGGGCAAGCACGAGCAGGCGATCGCCCACCTCGAAGCCGCGCTGGCGAAGTACGAGCTGAGCGAGGACCGGCGGGGCGAAGCCCACGCGCTGAGCATGCTCGGCTACCTCAACGAACTGCACGGCAACCTCGAAGTCGCGCTGGGTCAGCACGAAGCCGCGGCGCGGATGCTGCGGGAAATCGGGCACGTCCAAGGCATCGCGCACGCGCTCAACAACCTCGGTTCGGTGCAGGAGAACCTCGGGCTGCTCACCGAGGCGCTCGGCAGCTACACCGAAGCGCACGCGCACGCCGCCGAAGTCGGCGACCACTGCGTCGAGGCGTACGCGCTGAACAACATCGGCAACGTGCACCGCCAGCGCGGCAAGTTCACCGAAGCGGTGCGCTACCACGACAAGGCCAAGGAGGTCGCGGCCAACGTGCCGGACGCCGACCTGCGCACGCAGCTCTACCTCGACCGCGGCGCGACCGCGCTCGCGCGGGGTGCGCACCGGGACGCGCTCTCCGCCGGCCGCGCGGCCTTGGACCTGGCCGTCGGCGACGGGAACCGCACCTACCAGGCCCGCGCGCACCGCGGGGTCGCGGAAACGCTGCACGCGATGGGCGCGCACGACGACGCCGTCACGCATTGGGACGCCGCCGTCGAAGCGTTCGCCGAACTCGGTTTGCCGGAAGCCGGTGAATTGCGATCCGATCGCGTGGATTGGGAATGCGCCTGCGCTTCGCGGTGAATGCGGCCCGGGGCCGGCCGCCCCCGGCCCGGCCGGCCCGGCCCGCGTCAGCCGTGCCAGGGGTTGCCGTCGGTGCCCGCCGGCGGCGGGGTGGTGGTCGTGACCGGCGGCGGGGTGCTGCCGCCGCCGTCCGCGAACGCCGTGGTGGAGCCGATCAGCGGCGCCGCCGCGATGATGCAGAGGGCCAGCACGGGGCCACCGATTCTGGCCAGCTTTCTGGGCAAGGACATGACGAATCCCTCCTCGGGAATGGTTTTTTCAGGGGATTCCGGAGTGATTTCCGGCCCTGCAACCAGGATTCGTCAAGCAGTGTTAATCGACTAGGGGTTTCCCGTTTCACGCAAGAACAGGAAACACCCCCGGCGAACAAGATCACGGCTGCGGCGGCCAGCGCGAAAGCCGCCGACGTTCCAGAGGCCAGCACGCCGAGGACGGCGACGCCCAGGACCGCGCCCGTCTGGCGGGACGCGTTCAACGCACCACCCGCGATTCCCGACAGGTCCGGCGGGGCCGCGCCGACCACCGCGGTCAGCAGGGACGGGATCGCCAGTGAGACGCCGAACCCCACCGCGGCCAGCGCCAGGACCGAAAGCGACGGCGCGAACGCTTGCAGCAGCGTTCCCGACGCCATCAACGAAAAGCCCGCCACCGCGGGAAGTCGCGAGCCGACGCGGGCGACCAGGCGGCCGGTGAAGATCGGGTTGAACGCCGTCGGGATGGTCAACGGGAGGAACGCCAAGCCCGTTGCCGATGGGGCGTAGCCGCGGGTTTGCTGAAAGTACAGCGACAGGACGAACAGGACGCCCGACAGTCCGAAGTTCACGATCGCGCCCGCCAGGAGACCCCACGACACGAGACGTCGCGGGAGCATCGCGTCCGGACGGCGCTGGGCCCGGAGGAACACCAGTGCAGCGGCGGCCGCGGGGATCAGGGCCCAGAAAGCGGCTTCTACCAGGGCATACGTCAGTGTCGACAAAGCGACTATCGCCGACAGCTGGCTGACCACGTCCATCCGCCCCGGCTTCGGCGGCGTCGACGGCGCGGAGCGGGAAAGCGCCAGCGCGATCAGCGCCACCGGGACGTTGACGACGAAGATCGCGCGCCAGCCGAACGCCTCCGTCAGCACGCCGCCCAGCAGCGGGCCCGCCACCAGCCCCGTTCCGCTCACCGCCGCCCACACCCCCATCGCCTTGGCGCGCGCGGCCGGCACCGGGTACGCCGTCGCGATCAAGGACAGCGACGACGGCACCAGCAAAGCCCCCGCCACACCCAGCAGCGCGCGGAGGGCGATCAACAACGCGGGAGACGCCAACGCGGACAACCCCGACAGCACCGCGAAGGCGGCCAAGCCGGTGAAGAACACGCGGCGGGCGCCGAAGCGGTCCGACCACGCGCCTGCCGTCAGCAGGAACGCCGCGAACGTCAGCGTGTAGCCGTTCGAAATCCATTGCTGGTCCGCCAGCGAAGGCGACAGCGCCGGCAGCGCCACCGTCACGATCGTCGTGTCCAGCATGACCAGGAAGTAGCCCAGCGAAAGGCCGGTGAGGAGTCTTGCCACACCTCGAAGCCTGGACGCTCGGTGACACCGGCGGAAGCAGGGAGTTACGATGGGCGGTATCGGGAACTCCGATGGGGGATGCCATGGAACTGCGCCACCTGCGCACCTTCCGCGTGGTCGCGCGGACGCTCAACTTCACCCGCGCCGCCGCGGAACTGCACTACGCGCAGTCCAGCGTCACCGAGCAAATCCAGGCACTGGAAGCGGAACTCGGGTCGAAGCTGTTCGACCGCGGACGGCAGCTCCGGCTCACCTCCGCCGGCGAACGCCTGATCGGGTACGCCGACCGGATGCTTTCCCTCGCCGAGGAAGCCAAGGCCGCGGTCGAGGAAAACCGCGGCGAGCCCGAAGGCGAACTGACCGTCGGCGCACTGGAAACCCTGTGCGCGCACTGGATCCCGGAGATCTTCAGCGAGTACCGGGCCCAGTGGCCGCGCGTGCGGCTGACGCTGACCGAAGGCGGACGCGGCGAGCTGTACCAGGCCGTGCGTCAGTCCGAAGTGGACGTCTGCTTCACCTTCGGCAGCCCGCCGGCCGACCCCGCGTTCGCGAGCGAACGCCTCGGGGAAGAGCCGCTCGTCGTCATCGTCCCACCCGGGCACCCGTTGGCGGACAGGGAAAAGATCGAGCCCGGCGATCTCCGCGGGGTCGGTTTCCTCGCCACGCCGAAGGGGTGCGGCTTCCGGGAAATGCTGGACCGGATCGACGGGCCGGTCATCGAGACCGAAGTCGCCAGCATCGCCGCGCTCGGGCGGTGCGTGGCCGCCGGGATGGGGTGCGCGCTGGTGCCCGCGCTCGCCGGCCGCGGTGACGCGGTCGCCGTACCCCTCGCCGGGGAGACGACCGCCGTCACCATGACCTGGCGCAAGCGCGACGAGCACAAGCCGAACGTCGCCGCGCTGCTCGCCACGGCCGGGCGCGTCAGGGCTTGAGCACCGCCAAGCCGTCGGCCACGACGACGCCGTCGTGCAGCACGGTCCGGTCGCGGCCGCGGTCCATCACCGCACTGGTCGGCGTTTCGCCGTCGACCAGCACGAGGTCCGCGCGATCGCCGACGGCCAGGCCCGGCCGGTCGTCGACGCCGGCCAGGCGCGGGACGTCGCGGCTCATGATCGACGCGCCGCCCGTCGTGGCGACCGCCAGCGCCAGCTCGATGTCCGCGTCGCGGCGGAACCCGCGGGTGAACGCCAGCTGCCACGTCCGGTCCAGCAGGTCGCAGTTGCCGTACGGGCTCCAGTAGTCCCGCTGGCCGTCCTCGCCGAGCCCGATCCGCACCCCGGCGGCCACGAGGTCCAAAAGGGACAATTGCCCGGCTGCCGACGGTGCCACCGTCGTCATCGCGATGTCCAGGGAAGCGAAGTCGTCGATCACCCGGCGGCTGACGGACTCGGAGATCGAGCCGAGGTCGTAGGCGTGGGACATGGTGACCTTGCCCCGCATGTCCAGCGCCCGGACGCGCTCGAGCACCAGGTCCGTCGAGAACAGCCCGAGGTGGCCCGGCTCGTGCAGGTGGATGTCGATCTCCGCCTGGTGCTTCTCCGCCAGGCCGAAGACGGCGTCCAGGTGGCCCTTGGGGTCGCGGTCCACAGTGCACGGATCGATGCCGCCGATGACCGTCGCGCCGGAGCGCATCGCCGCGTCGAGGACGTCCAGGGTGCCCGGTTCGCGCAGGATGCCCGCCTGCGCGAACGCCATGACGTGCACCTCCGCCTGGCCGGCGAACTTCTCGCGCGCGGCCAGCACGGCGTCGAGCTTCTCCAGCCCGCAGTCGACGTCGACCTGCGCGTAGCTGCGCACCCGCGTGGTGCCGTTGGCGATCATCCGCTCCAGCGTGCCCGCCACCCGCTCGGGCAGCGGGACCTCCGCCGTGCGCCAGTTCTCCCGGTCGTTCGTCATCATCGCCCAGACGCCCGGGGCGCCGGTGTGCGGCCGGAACGGCAGTCCGATCCGCGTCGAATCGAGGTGCACGTGGACGTCGCTGAACGCCGGGAACAGCAGGCGGCCGCGGCCTTCGACCGCACCGGGGACCGGCGCCGGGTCGTGCGGGCGGACCGCCGCGATCCGGTCGCCGTTCAGCTCGACGTCACTGCGTTCGCCGCCCCAGGGCCGGACATCTCGGATCCACATGGGAGCCACGCTAGTCACTTGCCGATGGCGTCCACGCCGGCCTGCGCGAACGACTCGTCCTGTGCGCCGGAGGGCGCACCGGCGACCCCGATCGCGGCGATCGGGGTGCTGCCCGCGGTCACCGGGACGGCGCCGGCCAGGAACAGGGTGCCGTCGATGTCCTTCAGCGTCGGGGCCTGTTGGAGGCGGCCGACCAGCTCGGACGTCTTCGCGTTCCACGAGACCGCCGTGAACGCCTTTTGCTGCGCCGAGCTGTAGGACTGCGGGCCCGCGCCGTCGCCGCGCAGGGTCAGGACGGTGGTGCCGTCGCGGTCCACCACGGCGACCGACACGCGCTGGCCCGCCTTCGTGGCGGCGTCCAGCGCGGCCTGCGCGCCCTTCGTGGCGGCGGCGATCGACAGGTGCGAGGTCTGGATGACCCCCTTCGGCGTGGCCGGGGCCGGGGCCGCGGTGGCCGAGACGGCACCGACGGCGGTGGCGCCGACGGCGGCCAGCCCGGCGACGGTGGTGGCGATGCGGGTGCGGGTCGAGATCACGGTCTGCTCCTCGGATCGGGGTTCGATGACTCCAGCTTCCGCCCGCCACCAGGTCCTTTTCGTCATCAAACCGATCGACACCGAGGTCATCCGTTCGGATGATGCGCGGACATCGGGGCTGGTCGAGGCTGGTGCTGGAGACGGAAGGAGCGAGCATGGACGGCATGAGCGGAGCCGACGCCGACGCGCGGTGGCTCGCCGCGGTCATGCACTCGGCGTTCCTCCTGCTGGTACTCGCTTCGGCGGTGCGGTTCCTGACCCGCCACGAAGGCACGCCCCTGCAGCCGTGGGTGATCGGGTTCACCGCGGCCCTGGTCGTCGCGTACGGCGCCGGCCTGTTCGTCGAGCGGCACCTCGTCTGGCTGACCGTCGTGCTGGCGCTCTGGATCGTCCTGGTGGTGCTCGCACCCAGCTTCGCCTGGTCGGCGATCCCGTTGCTGGTCACCGGCCTGCGGACGCTGCCGACCGGGCAGGCCCTCGCGCTCGTCGGCGTGATCACGGCGCTGGTCGTCGTGTCGCAGAACCGGCTGGCCGACGGCTTCGACCCGAACCTGACCATCGTGCCGATCGCCATCGCCGCGGTCACCGCCGCGGTGATCACCTTCATGCGGCGGCAGGCCGAGCGGCTGCGTGAATCCGAGCGCCGCGCCGGCGTGCTGGCCGAGCGGCACCGCGTTTCCCGGGAGCTGCACGACGCCCTCGCGCAGGGCCTGTCCAGCCAGTCGATGCTGCTGCAGGCCGCCGACCAGGCCTGGGAGCGGCCCGAGCTGGCCCGTGAGCACCTGCGTGCCGCGCAGCGCATCGGCGCGGGCAACCTGTCCGAAGCCCGGCGGCTGGTGCAGGACCTCGCGCCCGCCGACCTCGTCGACGCCACGCTCGAGGCGGCGTTGCGCGCGGTGGCCGGCCGGGCCGGGCTGCCGGTCGACGTCCGCATCGACGGCGACGAGCGGCCGCTGCCGGAGCGCGTCCAGTCCACTGTGGTCCGGATCGCCCAGGGCGCGCTGGCCAACGCGCGCGAGCACGCCGAGGCCGGCCGCGTCGTGCTCACCCTCACCTACCTCGACGACCAGGTCGTGCTGGACGTCGCCGACGACGGGCGCGGGTTCGCCGAGGCCTCGCCCCGAGGCGACCGGGGACACGGGCTGCCCGCCATGCGCGTCCGGGCCCGGCAGCTCGGTGGCACGCTGACCGTGGAGTCCGCGCCCGGCCAGGGCACGGTGGTTTCGGCCGCGATCCCGGTGGAGGCAGCGCAGTGACCATCAGGGTGCTCGTCTGCGACGACCACGCCGTCGTCCGCGCCGGGCTGCGCGCCCTGCTCGCCGGCGCCGACGGCATCGAGGTCGTCGCCGAGACCGCGAGCGGGGAGGAAGCCGCCGCGACCGCCGCCGCCGTGCACCCCGACGTCGTCCTGATGGACATCCAGCTCGGCGCCGGCATCGACGGGATCGAAGCCACGCGCCGGATCCGGGGCACCCCCAGTGCGCCCCGGATCCTCGTGCTGACGACGTACGACACCGACGCCGACATCAGCCGCGCGATCGCCGCCGGGGCGACCGGCTACCTGCTGAAAGCCGGGTCCGCCAACGAGCTGTACGCGGCGATCGAGGCGGCCGCGGCCGGGCGCACCGCGGTGTCCCCGGTGGTCGCCGACCGGATGATGGCGCAGCTGCGCACGCCGCGGCCCGCGCTGACCGCCCGCGAACGGGACATCCTCCGGCAGCTCGCCGACGGGCTCGGCAACCGGGAGATCGCCCGCGCGCTGTTCATCAGCGAAGCGACCGTGAAGACGCACCTGAGCCGGATCTACGCGAAGCTCGAAGTGGACACCCGGTCCGGTGCCGTCGCCGTCGCCAAGGAACAGCGCCTGCTGGACTGATCACGCGTTGTCCAAAAGGGACAGGTGCTCCTCGGTGAGCTCCAAAGTGAACGCCGGCGCGATCGACTCGTAGTGCTCCCAGGTTCGCGGGCCGATCAGCGGGATCACTCCCTTGTGGAGCAACCACGCCAGCGCCACCTGGTTGCCGGACGCGTCGAGCGCGGAGGCCACCTTCGCCACCGCGGCCAGCCGCGCTTCGGAGTCCGGACCGGCGTACGCGCGCCAGATCGGAGTGGACTCCCGGTAGGCCGCGTCGTCGTAGATCCCGCGCAGCAGGGCGGAATACGCGGCCAGGGAGACGTCCGGGTGCAGCGAAAGCCAGTCCAGGAGCTCGCCGCCCGCGATCGACGGGACGTCGGCGCCCGTCGGCCGCAGGTACGAGTGCTGGACCTGGACCGCGACCGGGGACGCCCAGCCGTTCGCCGCGGCCAAGGCGCGGATGCGTTCGAGGCGCCACGCGCGGACGTTGCTCCAACCCGTGTACCGGACCTTTCCCGCGCGGACCAGACCGTCCAAAGCGGACAGGGTCTCCTCCAGCGGTTCGCGGCGGAGGTCGACGTGGACGTAGTACAGGTCGATGTGGTCCGTTCCCAAGCGCCGCAGGCTTTCCTCCACCGAACGCCGGATCACCGCGGCGCTCGCGCCTTCGTACGTCCGCTCCCGGGCTTCCCAGTCCGTCGTGCCGTCGGGGCGGGCGGCGGCGCGGGCCGCGGGCAGGTCCAGGGGTTGCGCGGAGACCTTCGTCGCCAGGAAGACCCGGTCCCGGCGGCCCTTCATGAGCCGGCCGAGCAGGGCTTCGCTTTCGCCGCCGGTGCAAGACGGCCCGGCCCACCAGGCGTAGCAGTTCGCCGTGTCGAGGAAGTCGCCCCCGGCGTCGAGGTACGCGTCCAGGATGCGGGCCGACGCCGGTTCGCCGGTCGACGTGCCCATCGTCATGCAGCCCAGCGACACCTGGCTGACGTGCTGACCGGTCCGGCCCAGTTCCACCTTCTTCATGGAGACGAACCTAAAGGGGAATCGGTCCGGTACTACAGTCCAATGCCGTGGCCGGATCACAGACCAATTGGGGCGTCCTGCTGGAGCTGACCGGACAGGGGCCGAAGCACGAGCAGCTCGCACGCGCCCTGCGCAAGGCGATCCGCGGGCTCGAAGACGGCGTCGCGGTACCGCCGAGCCGTCAGCTCGCCGCCGACCTCGGCTGCTCGCGGTGGGTCGTGACGCAGGCGTACGCGCAGCTCGTCGCCGAGGGGTACCTCGACGGGCGCACCGGCTCCGCCACCCGGGTCCGGCGGGTCGGGGGCGCCGTCGCCGCCCAGCCGCCGGCCCGGCCGGCGCCGCCTCGGTACGACCTCGCCCCCGGGCTGCCCGACCTGCGGCACTTCCCGCGGCAGCGGTGGGCGGACGCCGTGCGTGAGGTGCTCACCACCGTGCCGCACACCGACTTCGGGCTGCCCGAGCCGGGCGGCCACCCCCGGTTGCGCAAAGTCCTGAGTGACTACCTGCGGCGGGTCCGCGGCGCCGAGACGGACGACGTCGTGATCTGCGGCGGTGTCACCGACGGCGTCACCCGCGTTTGCCTTGCCCTGCAAGAGAAGGGCGTCACACGGCTGGCCGTCGAAGATCCCGGGTGGACGCGGTTGCACCGCGCCGCCGCGGCGACCGGGATGGCGATCGATCCGGTTCCGGTCGACGAGGAAGGCATCGACGTCGGGCGGATCCCGGGCGGGACGCGGGCCGTGCTCGTCACGCCCGCGCACCAGTTCCCCACCGGTGTCGTGCTTTCACCGCGGCGGCGGGCCGAACTCCTCGCCTGGGCGAGGGAAGCCGACGGGCTCGTCCTCGAAGACGACTACGACGCCGAGTTCCGGTACGACCGGCGGCCGGTCGGCACGGTCCAGGGCACCGATCCGGGCCGGGTCGCGCTCTTCGGGTCCGTCAGCAAGACGCTCAGCCCGGCGCTCGGGCTCGGCTGGGCGGTCGTTCCTCCACAGTGGACCGTCGCGGGACACGCGCCGCCCGTCGTCGACCAGCTGGCGCTCGCCGGGTTCGTCGGGAGCGGCGGCTACGACCGGTACCTGCGGGCCGCGCGGCTGCGGTACCGCGCGCGGCGCGACCGGCTCGTCGAGGCGCTCGGGCCCGCCCGGCTCTCCGGCGCCGCGGCCGGCCTCCACCTCGTCCTGCACCTCGGCCGGGACGCGAAACCCGTCGTGCGGGCGGCGCGCGAGAACGGTGTCAAGGTGGCCGATCTCGACGACTACCGCGCCGCGCCGGGAGAGCCCGCGCTCGTCCTCGGCTACGGCAACCTCGCCGACAACGCTGTCGGCGAGGCCGCCCGGCTGCTGCGTCAAGCGGCCGGTTGAGGTCTTCCAAAAGCCGCATCCAGGTGGCAAGGTGGCTCACCGACCGCGGGCCTGACCGCCGGTCGACGTTTGACAACGTTGTCATCTCCTGGGAGGTGCGCCCATGTGGTCGCAGAGCAGACGGATCGCCGCCGCGGTGGCCGCGGGGGTGGTGGTCGTCGGCCTGGCACCCGCCGCGGCGCAGGCCGCGCCCGCCCCGGCGGATCCGGTGAGCCTGGTCAACCCGTTCGTCGGCACGCAGAACTTCGGCAACACGTTCCCCGGCGCGAGCGCGCCCTTCGGCATGGTGCAGGTCAGCCCGGACACCGGCGGTCAGGGCGGCTACGACTACCTGCAGAACGCGATCTACGGCTTCAGCCAGACGCACCTGTCCGGCGTCGGCTGCGGCGTGATGGGCGAGCTGCCGATCATGCCGACCACCGGCGCCGTCGACAGCGTCGACAAGAACGCCTACAAGTCCGGGTACAGCCACGACGACGAGCACGCCGAGCCCGGCTACTACCGCGTCGGGCTGAAGAAGTACGGCGTGAACGCCGAGCTGACCGCGACCGCGCGCACCGGCTGGCAGCGCTACACGTTCCCCTCGACCGGGCAGGCGAACGTCCTGTTCAACACCGGCCAGGCCAACCAGTCCGTGAAGGACTCCGAAATCCACGTCGTCGGTGACCGGACGCTCGAAGGGCGGGTCAAAGCCGGCGGCTTCTGCGCCGGGCACGACGAGCACACCGTCTACTTCACCGCGACCTTCGACCGGCCGTTCAGCTCGTACGGCACCTGGCGCGACTCGACGCGCACGCCGGGCAGCCGCGACGCCGCGGGTACCGGCGGCAACGGCGCCTGGGCCAGCTTCGACGCGAGCACCGACCACGACGTCGTGCTCAAGGTCGGCCTGTCCTACACCGGTCTCGACGGCGCGCGGAAGAACCTCGCCGCGGAGACATCGGACTACGACTTCGACGCCACCCGCGCCGCGCTGCACCAGCAGTGGGCCGACAAGCTCGGCGCGATCAAGATCGGCGGCGGCACGACCGACCGGCAGACGGCGTTCTACACCGCGCTCTACCACGCGCAGCTGCACCCGAACCTGGCCGGCGACACCGATGGCGCGTACACCGGCTTCGACGGCAAGGTGCACACCGCGAGCGGCTACACGCCGTACCAGAACTTCTCGCTGTGGGACACCTACCGGCCGCAGAACCAGCTGCTGGAGATGCTCGAGCCGCAGGTCGCGCGGGACGTCGCCCTGTCGGTCGTCGCGATCGGGCGGGACGGCGGGTGGCTGCCGCGCTGGGCGCTGGCCGAGAGCGAAACCAACATCATGACCGGCGACCCGGTGACGCCGTTCCTGGTCGAAGCGTGGTCGAAGGGCCTGCTCGCCGGGCACGAAGAAGAGGCGTACGCGCTGCTCAAGAAGAACGCGACGAGCACGCCGCCCGCCGATTCGCCGTACAACGGCCGCTCCGGCGTCGGCTACTACAACGACCGCGGGTACATCCCGAGCGGTCTGGAGCTCGGCAAGGACTGCGCGGCCAAGGGCGGCGACAACGACTGCGAGCACCCGGCGTCGGCGACCATGGAGTACTCGGCGGCCGACGCGGCGCTGGCGTTGATGGCCCGCGGGCTCGGGCACAACGCCGACGCGAAGCTGTTCGCCGACCGCGGCCAGTGGTACCGCAACCTGTGGGACTCCTCGATCCAGCAGTTCCGCCCGCGCACCACCGAAGGCACGTTCCTCACGCCGTACAACCCGGTCGACGCCGACCACCAGTTCCACGAAGGCGGCGCCTACCAGTACCAGTGGCTCGCGCCGCAGGACCCGGCCGGGCTGGTCTCGCTGATGGGCGGGCGCACGACGACCGAGAAGCGCCTCGACTCGTTCTTCGCGTACGGCAACCTGCTTTCCGACCCCGCGGGGACGGCGCGGAAGGACTGGATCGCCAGCCCGTACGACTACTACGGCAAGGCGACCTACAACCCGAACAACGAACCCGACCTGCTCGCGCCCTACATGTACAACTGGGTCGGCGCGCCGGCGAAGACGGCCACCGTCGTCCGCGCGGCGATGACGCTGTTCACCACCGGCCCCGACGGCATGACCGGCAACGACGACCTCGGCACGATGTCCGCCTGGTACGTCTTCTCCTCGCTCGGGCTGTACCCGACGATGAGCGGCGCGAACTTCCTCGCGGTGTCGAGCCCGCAGTTCGAGTCGGCGACCGTCCGGATCGGACAGTACGGGCGCACCCAGGGCGGCACGCTGACCGTGACCGCGCCGGGGGCTTCCGACGCGAACCGGTACATCCAGACCGTGTCGCTGAACGGCCGCGACGTCCGGCAGACGTCGCTGGACTGGTCCGCGCTGGCGCACGGCGGGACGCTTTCGCACAAGCTCGGTTCCAAGCCGTCGTCGTGGGGCACGTCGCCGGGCGCGACGCCGCCTTCGGTGAACAACGCGGCCGGTGACCCGCGGCGGCACGTCGACGCGTCGCTGCGGCAGACGTCCGTGGTGATCCCGGCGGGGGCGGCGCAGCAGGTGCACCTCGACCTGGACGTGCTGGCCCAGAACCCGGCGCTGCAGCCGGTGACGGTTTCGGTGTCCGCGCCTCCGAAGTGGAAGGCCCAGGTCCAGCCGCTGCAGCTGATCTGGTCGGGGCGGCTGCCGGTGCAGAAGACCGCGCCGATCACGCTGACGGTGCCGGCCGGGACCGCACCGGGGACGTACCCGGTGCAGGTGAAGGTGAACGGGCTGGGCGCGAACAGCGTCTCGCGCTCGGCGACGGTCGAGGTCCGGACGCCGTCGGTGTGCGCGTCTTCTGGCGCACAGTGCGCGGTGGACCTCTCCCGCGACCTCGACCACGACGGCACGGCCACGGTGGCGGCGTCGACGGAAGGCAACTTCGACGGCGGCGGCTGGAGCTACGACGCTTCCCTGCTCCCGCCGGCGGGCCCGGTCGTCTGGGACGGCGTGACCTACGCGGCTCCGGACGCTTCGGGGACTTCGCCCAACTTCGTGGAGGCTCGCGGGCAGTCGCTGTTGCTGCCGGCCGGTCAGCATGGCGCGTTGCGGCTCGTCGGGGCGTCGCACAACGGGCCGGTGACGACGACGCTGACCGCGCACTACACGGACGGGACCAGCGCCGACCTGACGGCGACGTTCGGCGACTGGGCCGGGTCCGGGTCGCCGGTGGTGCTGGAGATGCCGCACCGGATCAAGGCCGGGAGCGGGGTGGACGGCCCGCCGGTGCGGCTGTTCGGGATTTCGGCCGCGCTGGACGGCGGGAAGACGGTGCAGTCGGTGAGCCTGCCGAACGACCCGAGGGTGGAGATCTACGCGCTCACCCTGGCGTGACCGGTCGTGAGTGGTGAGCCCGGTCCTGGCTCACCACTCACGACCACAGTGAGTTCTCATCCATCACGCGGCGTAGCCTGCTAACTAGCTTGTCAATTAGCATGGCAACTAGCATGCGGCCGACGCGATGGAGCAGACGGTGCAGGACGAAGAGCTCGCCGAGATCGTCGAGAACCTCCGGTTGCTCGGCAGCGACGTGTCCGACATCGAGGTCAAACGAGCGGAGGGTGGGCTACCCCGCTCGGCGCGCGACACCGTCGTGGCGTTCGCGAACACTCGCGGGGGCACCTTGATCCTCGGTCTGGACGAAAGTTCGGGCTTTGCCTCGACAGGCCTGGCCGACCCGGCACAGATGTCGTCGGACCTGGCCGCCATGTGCGCGACCGACGTCGAACCGCCGGTGCGGCCCCACATCGGCATCCACGACTTCGAAGGCACGAGGATCCTGGTCGCCGAGGTCCCGGAACTGCCTCCGCTCCGCAAACCGTGCTTCAGCCGCGGCGCCGGAATGAGCCAAGGGAGCTTCGTCCGAGTCGGTGACGGCGACCGCAAACTCACCAGCTACGAGGTCCAGCTCCTGCTGGCGAACCGGGGGCAGCCCCACGAAGACGAGGCCCCGGTCTCGCCGACTTCGACGAGACGCTGGTGACAGCGTTCCTGACCAGGCTGCGCACCCGTCGGCCGTATGCGTTCGGCGAACTCGGCGACGTACCCGCCCTCCGGCGGGCCAAGGCTTTGGTCGTGGACGACAGCGGCGCGGTCGTCGCAAGTGTGGGTGGACTGCTCGCGCTCGGCAGCTACCCGCAGGAACACTTCCCGCAGTTGATGCTGACCTTCGTCCACTACCCGACCCCCGACGGCGCCGACACCGCGACCGGCGAGCGCTTCGTCGACAACGTCGTGGCCGAGGGACCAATCCCGGTGATCGTCCGCGACGCGCTCCTCGCCGTCCGGAAGAACATGACACGACGTTCGGTCGTGCGCGGCGCCGGCCGCGCGGACATCTGGCAGTACCCCGAGCCCGCCTTGCGGGAAGCCGTCGTGAACGCGCTCGTCCACCGCGACCTCTCGCCCGAAGCGCGCGGAACGCAGGTGCAGGTCGAGATGTACCCGGATCGGCTCACCGTCCGGAACCCCGGCGGGCTGTTCGGACCGGTGACCGAAGACCGGCTGGGCGAGGAAGGCATTTCGTCGGCGAGGAACGCCAGCCTCCTCCGCATTCTCGAAGACGTTCCGCTTCCCGGAGGTACGCACGCGATCTGTGAGAACCGCGGGTCGGGGATCCGGACGATGATCAACGCCCTCCGCGCGGCGCGGATGAGCTTGCCCGACTTCAAGAACCGCGTGAGCACGTTCAGCGTCACCTTCCCCAACCACACCCTCCTCGGGGAAGAGACCGTCGATTGGCTCACCTCGCTGGGCGAGCACGGTCTGTCCGAAAGCCAGTGCGTCGGCCTCGCGATCCTCCGGGAGGGCGGCCACCTCGACAACCAGACCTACCGGACGGAGACCCGCGTCGACTCTCGCGTGGCGACTCAGGAGCTGCGCGACCTGATCGCCCGCGAGCTCGTGGTGCAGACCGGGAACCGACGCTGGGCTCGCTATCGGCTCGCCCCAGCGCTCCTGCCTTCGTCCGGGGCCGGTTCCGTTTCTCGCGCCCGACGGGCAGACCGCCGCCAGGAGATCTTGAGCGCGTTGGGCCGGGGCGAGCGATCGAGGCTCGAGCTGGCCGCGGCCACCGGCCTCACCGACCAGACCGTGGCGAGATGGCTTCGCATCCTCCGGAGCGAAGGTCTCGTGGAGGCGACCGAAGAGAACGTGCGGAACCCGGCCACCCGGTATCGCCGCACCGGCAAGATCGCGCTGGGCGAAGACAGCTGATTCACGGCCGCGTACCACCGAATTTCGCCACCAGGTCAGGGAAGCCGAACACGGTGATCCGCGCGATGCCGCCCGTCCCCGGCGTCAGCACCGCCAAGCCGAACGGTTCGCCGCGGTGCCAGGTGGCCGCCGCGGGGTGGCCGTTCGCTCGGGTCGGGGTCATCCGCCAGTCGCCCGGGGCGCCGATCACGTGGCGCAGGAAGGCTACGCACGTGCGTTTCCCCGCGAACCACGAGCGGGACGGGACCGGCTCGATCACCGCGTCCTCACGCAGCAGCTGCTCCAGCGCGGCCAGGTCCGAAGTCGTGAACGCGCTCATGTAGCGCTCCAGCAGGGCGACCTGCGCCGGCTCGGTCAGCGCGCCGTCCGGGGCGCCGGTGTCCAGCCGGGCGCGGGCTCGCTGGAGGGTGCTCTTCACCGCCGGGACGGTCGTGCCGAGCATCTCCGCGACCTCCGCCGCCGGGAAGGCCAGCACCTCGCGCAGGATCAGGACCGCGCGCTGCCGCGGCGGGAGGAGCTGGAGGCCGGCGATCAGGGCGAGGCGGACGCCGTCGCGGGCCACGGCGATGGCCGCCGGGTCCGCGGACTCCGGCGTGATCAGCGCGTCCGGGATCGGGCGGGGCCAGGCGTCACCCGGTTCGGCCGGGGTGGGTGGGGCGTCCGGGTCGGTGGCGGGCGCGCCGAGGCCGGAGGGGAGCGGACGGCGGGCGCGTTGCTCCAGGGCCGTCAGGCAGGCGTTCGTCGCGATCCGGAAGAGCCAGGTCCGGACCGAGGCGCGGCCCTCGAAGCGGTCGTACGCCTTGAGCGCGCGGAGGTAGGTCTCCTGCACGACGTCCTCGGCCTCGTCGGGGGTGCCGAGCATGCGGTAGCAGTGGGCCAGCAGCTCCCGCCGGTAGGGCTCGAAATCCACGGTCACCTTTGTACCGACCGGCGGCGGGCGCGAAAGGAATCGGTCAGGACCGGATCCCGGGCGACCGCGGCGGTCGAAGAACTCCTGCAACCGCCCGCGGCTCAGTTCGGCCGTCAGGGTGCCGACGAGGTAGTAGTCCAGCTCGTCGTGGATCCGGTTGAGGTCGTAGCGGGTCTCCTCCATCAGCACCCACCGCGAACGCCAGTTGAAGAACGTCTCGAGCCCGTCGAGACCGCGGTGAGCAGGAGGGCGGCCACCCGCACGATCGACGCGCGCCGGCGGAAGCGGCTGTCGGCCCAGTCCATGTCGGCCGACACCAGGTCGCGGATGCCCAGGAGCTGGTCGCGCAGCGGGCGGTCGGGGTCGCGGCCGGCGACTTCGAGGAAGCCGCGTTCGGAATCGAGCATCGCGTCAGGGTTCAGCCGGGCGGGCCTCAGGCGACGATGCGGGGCTCCGAAGCCAGCCGCGAAAGCACGTGCGTCAACCGCCGTGCCGCCACGTCCCACTCCTCCAGCGCGCTCCCCCTGCCCAGCGCCGCCGTCCGGAGAGAGCGGCGGAGCTCCGGGTCCGCGTACCACCGGTGCAAAGCGTCTGCCAGCGAGAACGGGTCGTCCGGGTCCACCAGCAGGCCCGGGACCTCGCCGTCCGCGTCGACGCCCAGCGCGTCGTACACCCCGCCGACCTCCGTGGCCAGGACCGGGATGCCGCGGGCCAGTGCCTGGGCGACGTACATGCCGGACGTCGCCGCGCGGGCCGGGATGACCAGGAGGTCCGCTGCGTTGTACGCCGCCGCCAGGTCCACCGCGTCGCCGGCCAGCGTGATGCGGCCGCCCAGGCCGAGGCGCTCGATCGACCAGTGCAGCTCGTCCACGTACGCCGGGTCGGTGGCCAGTGAGCCCGCGAAGACGCACGACAGGGCCAGGTGGTCGACCTCGCCGAGGGCCTGGACCAGCAGGTCCTGGCCGTTCCGCCGGGTCACGTCGCCGACGCACAGCAGCCTGGACACGCCGTCGGCGCCCGCCGCCAGCGGGGCCGCGTCGGTGCCCGGCTTGGCGACGTACACGCGGCTCGGGTCCAGGTCGTGCCGGTCGATCAGCAGGCGGGCGAGCCACGGGCTGGTCGCGACGACCATCCCGGCCATCCGCAGCGTCTCGCGCTCGCACGCGTCCAGCTCCGCGGCGTGCGCCGGGTCGAGGCCGGGCTCGTC
This sequence comes from Amycolatopsis sp. FBCC-B4732, assembly GCF_023008405.1. NCBI lineage: Bacteria > Bacillati > Actinomycetota > Actinomycetes > Pseudonocardiales > Pseudonocardiaceae > Amycolatopsis > Amycolatopsis sp. FBCC-B4732. The sequence continues at coordinate 9,246,522 of NZ_CP095376.1, read as the reverse complement.
GGCCAGGGCCTGGTGGACCAGCACGGCCAGCCGCAGGCGGCGGGCGTGCGGGACGACTATCTCCGGTACGCCCGCCGCGATCATGCCGTCGAGCAGCACCACCGTCCGGTCGGGCAGCGCCGCCAGCGAGCGCGCGAGCCGGCGTCTCGACGTCGCGTCGGGCTCCGGCCAGTTGCCCGCGATCGGCAGTTCGAGCACCGGCTGCCCGACGGCGGGCAGGTTCTGGCACATGCGCTTGTCGTACGTGTCGCTCCCCGGTGGGGCGGCCGGGAGGATGAACACCATCGGGTCGGCAGGCCTCATCGCTCAACCTCCAGCGTGGATCGACGGCGGGACGCCTCATCCGTCACACGCGGCCGGAGCCGGGAAGGTTCAGCTCTGAGCGTCGATCTTCCAGATGCCGCCTTCCTGGACCAACGTGAAGGTGTCGTTCTCGCCCTTGCCCCCGTCGTAGAGGACGTGTGCGGTGACCCGCCCGGGACTGATCTCCCGCACGCTGTCGGCCTTCACCGACTTGTACTGGCGCCAGAAGTTCTGGTACGTCGCCAGCGTCTGCCTGCGCGACGCCTTGAAGCGGTCCGTGAGCAGGTTCCACGCCTCCGCTGTGTTGTTCGGCAGCAACGCGTAGTACGCGCTGAGCGCGTCGGCCGCGGTCTTCGTCGACGCCACGCTCGAAACCGGCGTCGAGGTGGGCGGTGCCGACGTCGTGGGCGCCGTCGAAGGGGACGTCGGCGCCGGGGACGTCGGCGCCGGCGGGGTGACCGAAGCCGAGGCGGAAACGGACGGCGACGCCGGGGGCGCGGCGTTGTCCGTCGGCGGCTTCTGCCGCACGACCAGCAGGATCGCCACCACGACCGCGACGCACAGCAGCGCCGCGCCCGCCCCGACGGCGATCAGGCCCTTGCGCGCGCCCGGCGACACCGAGGCGACCTCGCCCGCGGGCACGGCGACCGCGGCGGGCACGGGCGGCACCGGAGGTACCGCCGCCGGCTCGGCCTCGGGCAGCGTCGCCGCCAGCACCGACTCGCCGGGCTCGGCGTCCGGCAGCAGCGCGACGAGCTCCCGCTCGACCTCGTCCATCGACGGCCGCTCGGCCGGGTCGGAGGCGAGCATCCGCAGCAGCAGCGGCGTCAGCCTGCCCGCCTGCTCCGGCGGCTCGATCTCGCCGCTGGACGCCTTGTAGAGCAAGGCGATCGGGTTGTCCGCGGTGCCGTATGGCGGCTTCCCCTCGACCGCGGCGTAGAGCGTGGCGCCGAGGGAGAAGACGTCGGCGGCGAAGTCCGCGTCCTCGCCGCGGGCCACCTCGGGCGCGAGGTAGGCGGGCGTGCCGGCGATCTCACCGGTCGCCGTCAGCTTGACGTCACCGATCGCGCGGGAGATCCCGAAGTCGGTGATCTTCGCCGTGCCGTCCTCGGAGACCAGGATGTTGGCCGGCTTCACGTCGCGGTGCACGACCCCGGCGCGGTGCGCGCCGGCCAGCGCGGAACTGATCTGCGCGCCGACGCGGATGGCGTCGTCGACCGACGTCGGCTCCTCGCGGATCAAGACCGCGAAACTCTTCGACGGCAGGTATTCCATGATCAACCACGGCCGGTCCTCCTCCTCGAGGACCGCGAACACGGTGATCGCGTGGGAATGCTGCAACCGGGCGGCGATCCGCGCCTCGCGCATCGCGCGGTTCTTCGCTTCTTGCGTGCGGTGCTCGTCGTGGTCGTGCGGCAGCAGGAGTTCCTTGATCGCCACGGTGCGGTCGAGCTTTTCGTCCTGGGCCCGCCACACCGTGCCCATCGCGCCGCCGCCGATCGGCTCGAGCAGCCGGTACCGATCGCGGATCCGGCGACTTTCCACGAGCATCCACCATTCTCCGAAGTGGCCGAGAGATCCGGTCAGCATGCCAGCCGTGGCGGCCCACCGGTACCAACCTAACCGAAAACCTTGGGCGGGCAGTGCAATCGCGCGCTGTGGCGCCGCCCACCCGGATACCCGCGATCCTAACGAACAACCCCGAACGCGCGATCAAGTGCGTCCACGATCTCCTTGCGCAGCCCGGCGCCGACGGCGATCGTCGCCGCGGAACCGACCGTGTGCTCGCTGCCGTCGCGGTCGACGACGGCCCCGCCGGCCTCGCGCACGAGCAGCACGCCGGCCATGGTGTCCCACGGGTTGTTGGACAGGATCAGTGCGGCGTCGAGCTTTCCGTCCGCCGTCCACGAGAGGTCGACCGCCGCGGTGCCCAGCATCCGGATCTTCTGCGCCCGCGCGCCGAGGTCGGTCAGCAGCGCCAGCCGCGCGCGGTTCTTCTCTTCGGCGAGTTCCCCGATCGCGAAGTCACCGACGGCGATCATCGCGTCGGACAGCTCCGTCGCCCGCGACGCGCCGATCCGCTCCCCGTTCGCGAAAGCACCTTCGCCGCGCGCGGCCGTGTACGTGACGCCGAGGTACGGCAGGGCGATCGCGGCGACCGTGCTGTGTTCGCCGTCCACGAGCGCCAGGGAAATGCCGCAGAGCGGAATCCCGCGGGCGAAGTTCGCGGTCCCGTCGATCGGGTCGAGGGCCCACCAGCGGCCGCCCTCGGCCCCGCTGCGCCCGCGCTCCTCGCCGAGGAAGCCGATTTCGGGGGTTTCGGCGGCGAGGAACTCCCTCAGCGCGTCCTCGACGGCGGTGTCGACGTCGGTCACCAGGTCGCGATCGCCTTTCGCGGAAACGGAAAAGGTCGGGCGCGACCGGACGATCCCGGTCGCCTTCGCCACGGCTTCGCGCGCGACGGCCAGCAGTGCGGCATGCTCGGTCATGCCACCCAACATAGAGAAGGGACGCGCCCATGACCGAGCTGTTCCCGCTCGCGACCACCACCGACGAGCAGACGCGGCGGGCGTCGGTCGCGGTGCTGCCGATCGGCAGCTTCGAGCAGCACGGCGCGCACCTCCCCCTGGCCACCGACGCGGTGATCGCGGCAACCCTCGCGAAGGCCGTCGCCGCCGCGTACCCGGTGCTCCACCTGCCGCCGATCACGATCTCCTGCTCGCACGAACACGCGGGATGGGCCGGCACCGTGAGCATCTCGGCGCGCACGTTGCACGCCGTGGTCACCGACGTCGCCGAGTCGCTGAAAGCGTCCGGCGTGGACCGGCTCGTGCTGGTCAACGGGCACGGCGGCAACTACGTACTGTCCAATGTGGTCCAAGAGGCGGCGGGCGCGATGGCGTTGTTCCCCGGCGTCGCGGACTGGCAGGCCGCGCACACCGCGGCCGGCCTGCGGACGTCGCTGGACGACGACATGCACGCGGGCGAGCTGGAGACGTCGATCCTGCTGCACGCGCACCCGCACCTGGTCCGGCCGGGGTACGAGGAGGCCGACCACGTCACCGACCGGGAGCACCTGCTGACGCGCGGCCTGCGGGCGTACACGGAATCGGGGGTGGTCGGCCGTCCCTCGCTGGCGACGGCGGCGAAGGGACACGTCCTGCTGGACACGCTGGTCCAGCGCTTCGCCACCGTCCTCGAGGTGCTCGGGGTCGTCAGCGGGCGGTGAGGGCCTGGTCCAGGTGCGGGAGCAGGTGGGCCATCCGCTCGGCCTTCGTGCGGAGGTAGCGCAGGCTTTCCGGGTTCGGCGGAACCAGCAGCGGAACCTGCTCGCTGATCCGGATTCCGTAGCGCGTCAGCTGCTCGACCTTCTCCGGGTTGTTCGACAGCAGCCGCACCGACCGGACCCCCAGGTCCTGCAGGATGGCCGCCGCCGCGTGGTAGTCGCGGGCGTCGATCGGCAGGCCGAGCGCCACGTTCGCGTCGACCGTGTCGAGGCCTTCGTCCTGCAGCCGCATCGCCTTCAGCTTCGCGAGCAGGCCGATCCCGCGGCCCTCGTGGCCCTGGACGTAGACCAGCACGCCCGAGCCCTCCTCGACGATCCGGTCCAGCGCCGCCGCCAGCTGGTCGCCGCACTCGCAGTGCGTCGAGCCGAAGACGTCGCCGGTCAGGCACTCGCTGTGCACGCGGGTCAGCGTGCCGAGCTCGGTGATCTCGCCGTACACCAGCGCGACCTGTTCGGTGCCGGCCCGGTCGAGGTAGCCGACCGCGCGGAACGTCCCGTGCCGGGTCGGCAGCCGGGTCTCGACGACCCGTTCGACCACGGCCCGGTGCGGCACGTCCCCGATGACGTCGCTTGCGGTCATGATTTCAACCCCACTTCCGATTCGATCCCGGTGTCGGCTGCGGAGCGCGGCGCGGGCACGGCACCGGTGTGCGGAGCGCGGGTCACGCGGAACCCGGCGACGCTCCGGACGAGCAGGACACCGGCGCCGGGCAGGCTCGCGACCAGCGTGAGCACGCCGTAGACGACGGCGACGGTGACACCTTGGGCGGCGCCCAGACCGGCCGCGCCGAAGAGCAGGGCACAGACGCCCTCGCGCGGGCCGAAGCCGCCGATGTTGAGCGGGAGACCCATCGCGAGCAGCGCGAGGATCATCAGCGGCACGAGCTGCCCCACCGGCGCGCCGACCCCGGCGACGCGGGCGGCGACGACGAACAGCGCCAGGTGCCCGGCCAGCGTCGCGGCCGACAGGAAGCCCACGCCGGGCCAGGTCTCGCGGGTGAACAGGCCGAGCCGCAGGTCGGCGAGGGTGACGGCGAAGCCGCGGCGGACCTTCGACGGGCTGTGGATCCAGCGCCCGCCGAACAGCCGGCCGGCGACGATCCCGGCGACGGCGGCGAGCACGACGACCACGCCGGTGACCGCCACGACCTCGCGGAAGGCGCCGGGCACGGCATCCGGGACGAAGAGCACGACACCCACCGCGGACGCGATCAGCACGAGCTGACCGGCGGTGCGCTCCAGGACGACGGCACGCACGCCGCGCGGCACGTCACCCGAGTCGCGGCCGTGCTGCACCGCGCGGTGGACGTCGCCGAGGACGCCCGCGGGCAGCACGCCGTTGAGGAACAGCGCGCGGTAGTAGTCGGCGACCGCGGGCCGCAGCGAAAGCCGCAGGCCGAGCCGGGTGGCGACGATCTGCCAGCGGCCCGCGCTGAACACCGTCGTCGCGAAGCCGATGGCCAGCGCGGCCAGCACGCCGGGCGCGCTGATCCGGCCGAGACCGTCGAGGAAGGCGGCGCTGCCGAGCTGCCAGACGAGGACCGCGAGGATCCCTGCCGCGCCGAGGATCCGGAGCCACGCCAGTGCGCGCTTCACGCCGCCACCCCCGGGCTCGGCGGCAGGACCAGCAGGTCGCCGTGGTGGACCACCGCGTGCAGCTCGCCGGCCGCCGCCATTTCGAGGCGTCGCTGCAGGTAGACGTCGGAGACCGGGCGCAGCTCCGGCAGCTGCTCGACGGCGGCGCCGACCCAGCCTTCGAGCCACTGCCGCTGCAGTTCCGCCTGGTCCGGCCCGAGCCGCCACGCGCTCTCCGCGCGCACGACGGTGGCGCCGAGCCGGCCGAACGCCGTCGCGGCGACGTCCACCGCGGTCGGGCCGAGCAGCCGGCGGCCGCCGGTGAGCCGCCGCTGGTGGGCGTTGAAGGCGGCGGAGAGAGCGGGGTCGAGCGGGTCGCCGGGCGAGAGCTCGACCTTGCCGGTGACCGACAGCATCAGCAGCGCCGCGCAGCCCGCTTCGGCGATGGCCGTGGCCAGCGCCGTGACCTCGTCCCTGGTCAGCAGGTCGAGCAGCGCGGACGCGGTGACCAGCGACGTCCCGGCGAGGTCGGCGGCGCGCAGCGCGGTGACGTCCCGCCGCTCGGCGACGGCGTCGACGGGGCTGCCGTCCAGCGCGGTGGCCGGCAGCTCGGTGCGGGCGCGCTCGAGCAGCCCGGGGTCGTTGTCGTGCAGGATCCAGTGCTGGGCGCCGGGCAGGCGCGCGGCGAGCCAGCGGCCGAGCGAGCCGGTGCCGCAGCCGAGGTCGCGGATGACCAGGTCGCCCTCGGGCAGGTGCTCGCGCAGCGCGTCGACGAGTTCGGGGGCGCGGGCCGCGGCGTCGGCGGGTTCCCGCAGGTAGAGCCAGTCCGGCGCGAACGCGGTCATGCCGCCGCCTCCTGCCGCTGGACGATGTCGGCGATCCGGCGGGCGGTGTCGTCCCAGCCGGTGAGGGTCTCGCGGCGCAGCTTCGCCGCGGCCCGCAGCCGCGTCCGCAGCTCGGGTTCGGTGAGCCAGCGGCGCAGGGCCGCGCCGAGCGCCGCGACGTCGTCGCCGGGGACGAGCATCCCGGGCACCGAGCCGTCGGGGGCGACGCCGAGGGTGTCGGGGAGCGCGTCGACGGCCGTGGTCAGCACCGGCACGCCGCGCGCGAGGGCTTCGGTGACGACCATGCCGTACGTCTCGGCGCGCGAGGGCAGGACGAGCAGGTCGGCGGAGTGGTAGGTCGCGTCCAGCGCCGCGCCGGTCCGGGGGCCGGTGAGGGTGAAGCGGGCGCCGAGCCGGTGCTCGCGCAGCCGCTCGACGTACTTCGTCTCGCGCCGGATGCCGCCGACGCATTCGCAGGTCCAGCGCAGGTCGGCGACGGTTTCGAGGGCTTGGGCGAGCACGCCCTGCCCCTTGCGCGGGGTCACGTTCGCGACGCAGACCAGCCGGGACACGCCGTCGGTGCCGACGGCGGGCGGCGCCGGGTCGACCCCCGGCGGCACGGCGTGCACGCGGTGCGGGGCCAGGCCGTGGTGGCCGATCAGCCGGCGCGCGGCCCACTCGCTGGTCGCGACGACCGAGCTCGCGGCCCGCAGCGTCTCGCGCTCCAGCGCGTCGAGCTCGGCGGCGAGCGCGGGCGGCAGGCCCGTCTCGTCGGCCAGCGGCAAGTGCACCAGCACCGAGAGCGACAGGCGCCGGGCCTGCGGGACGACGACCTCGGGCACGCCGCACGCGACCAGGCCGTCGAGCAGCACGGCCGACCCGGTGGGCAGCGCGGCGAGGAGGTGGCCGAGGACCGCGCGGGCCTCGGTGTCCGGCCGCGGCCAGGAACCGGCCACGGCGATCTCGTGCACGTCGAGCCCGGCGGCGGTGAGCCGGTCGCACATCCGGCGGTCGTAGGTGTTGCCCCCGCTGGGAACGGACGCGTCGTCGACGTCCCCGGGCAGGACCACGTACAGCGCGGTCACAGCGCACGCTCGTAACTCGCCCAGGCGACGTGCGACTCCTTCAGCGAGACGGCGATGCCTTCGAGGCCTCGCGCGCCTTCGCCGAGGCGGCCGGCGTGGACGGCGTCGGCGAGGCGGTCGGCGACGACCTTCGCGAGGAACTCGGTCGAGGTGTTGACGCCCTTGAACTCCGGCTCGTCGTCGAGGTTGCGGTAGTTCAGGTCGCTCAGCACCGCCTTGAGCTCTTCCGTGGCCTTGCCGATGTCGACGACGATGTTGTCCTCGTCGAGTTCGGCGCGGCGGAAGGTCGCGTCCACCACGAAGGTCGCGCCGTGCAGGCGTTGCGCGGGTCCGAAGACTTCTCCGCGGAAGCTGTGGGCGACCATCATGTGGTCACGGACGGTGATGCTGAACACCAAGACCTCCGATGCGTTCGGGTGGACGTGGTCACTGCGGCTGATACATGACACGGAGGCAGAGCGCGGAAAGTTCATTCCCGGCCAGCCGGGGTAGCACGGACGGCAGATCTTCAAACGCGCACTCGCCGCTGACCAGTGCTTCGAACGCCGGATCGGCCAGCAGCTCGAGCGCGACGGCCAGCCGCTGGGCGTAGCTGCGGTCCGGGCGGCCGACCGTCCCGACCTGGCTGCTGCGGATGACCAGGCGCCGCGAATGGAAGTGCTCCCCGAGCGGAACGGCGACCCGGCGGTCGCCGTACCAGGACATCTCGACGACCTCGCCTTCCGGCGCGAGCAGCTCCAGCGCGCGGGTGAGCCCGGCCTCGCTCGCGCTCGCGTGCACGACGAGGTCGCAGTCACCGTGGGCGCGTTCCGGAGTCGAGAAGTCGACTCCGAGGGCTTCGGCGACGTCGGCGCGCGAGGGGTCGACGTCGACGAGCTGCACGCGCGTGGCCGGGAAGCCGCTGAGCAGCTTCGCGACGCTGGCGCCGACCATCCCGGCGCCGATGACGGCGATCCGGTCCCCGAGCCGCGGCCGCGCGTCCCAGACGGCGTTCACCGCGGTCTCGACGGTGCCGGCCAGGATCGCGCGGCCGGGCGGGACGCCGTCCGGCACCGGCGTCACCGCGCTCGCCGGGACGACGTACGCGCTCTGGTGCGGGTAGAGGCAGAAGACGGTCCGGCCGGTCAGCTCGGCCGGCCCGCGTTCGACGACGCCGACGTTGAGGTAGCCGTACTTGACCGGGCCGGGGAAGTCGCCGTCCTGGAAGGGCGCGCGCATGACGTCGTGCTGGCTCACCGGGACGCCGCCGCGGAAGACGAGCGTTTCGGTGCCGCGGCTGACGCCGGAGCAGAGCGTGCGGACGAGCACCTCGCCGGGTCCCGGCTCGGGCAGCCGCTCCTCCCGCAACTCCCCGACACCGGGCTGTTGAACCCAGAAAGCCTGTTCCACGTGTTTCTCCTCAGCGGGCGACCGGAGGCTGGTGTCGCCACCCTATGAGCAATTCGCGGAGTCGACGATGATCAAACAGGACCTTCTCCTGCGTGCGGTGGTGCCGGCGTGGGTGCTCGCCGCGGGGGTCGTGGCGGGGCTTTCGCCGCTCGCCTGGGCCACCGGGCTCACGTTCGGGGTCGCCCTCGTGCTGCTGACGGAGTGGGGCCTGCGCCGCGCCGGCCGCGCCGCGTTCGGCCCGGCGGACTGGATCACGTTCGCCCGCGCGACGCTCGTCGGGTGCGCCGCGGAGCTCGTCGCCGACGGCGGGCTGTCCGTCGCGTGGCTGGTCGGGCTGGCCGGCGTGGCCCTGCTCCTGGACGGCCTCGACGGCCAGGTCGCCCGCCGCACCGGCACGACGTCGGAGTTCGGCGCGCGGTTCGACATGGAGGTCGACGCGTTCCTGATCCTGCTGCTCTGCATCCAGGTGTCCCGGACGCTCGGGCTGTGGGTGCTGGCGATCGGCCTGATGCGGTACGTGTTCGTGGCGGCGTCCTGGTCGATGCCGTGGCTGACGGCGCCGCTGTACCCGAGCATGGCCCGCAAGACGGTGGCCGCGGTCCAGGGCGTGGTGCTGGTGGTCGCGGTGTCGGGGCTGCTGCCGCTGGCGGTGGTCTTCGCGCTGGTCGCGGTCGCGCTGGGGTCGCTGACGTGGTCGTTCGGCCGCGACGTCGTGTGGCTGGCCCGCCACCGGGTGGCCGAGCCGAGCCGGATCGTCCAGCTCCCCCGCCCCTTCCACGGCCAGGCCTGGCGCGGCAACCAGGCGGCTTAGCCTGACTCGCGAGCCGCCCGGGCTCGGCGCTTGCCCTCGTGCATCGCCACCACCCGGGCGATCGGGATCGTGTGCCCCTCCGCCACCAGGTCTTCCGGCAGCACGAACGGCTGCGGCATCTCCGCTGTCCACGGGTCGCCGTCCGCCAGCAGCCCTGGCGCCGTGTGCACCGTGAAGTCGCCGGGCTTGACGCCGTCCAGCTCGGCCCACGCGACCGGGAACGACACCGGCACGCCCGGGCGGTGGCGGGGGCTGTACACCGAGATGACCGTCGCGCCGCCCGCGCGCGTCGAGTCCAGGAAGACCTTGCCTTCCCGGCGCTCTCGCACGAACTCCGTAGTGCCGAGCGCCGGGTCGAGCCGCTCGGCGCGGGCCGCGACCGCCCGGGTCGCCGCCGCGATGTCCTCGGTCGGCTGGCCCGGGGCGAGCGGCACGAAGACGTGCACGCCCTTGGACCCGCTCGTCTTCACCGCACCGTCGAGCCCGTCGTTGCGCAGCGCTTCCCGGACCAGCTTCGCGGCGCCCACGGCCAGCGAGAACGGGCCGTCCTCGGGCGGGTCGAGGTCGAGGATCAGGTGCGTCGGGCCGTGCTCGGGGCCGCCGCGGTAGAGCGACGTGTGGTACTCGATCGCCCGCTGGTTGCCGAACCAGATCAGCGTGCGGAGGTCGTTGCAGAGCGCGTACGAGACGTCCCGCTTGGACGTCTCGGCCCACACCGACACCCGCTCGACCCAGTCCGGCGTGTACTTCGGCAGGTTCTTCTGCATGAACGGGCCCTGCCCGCGCAGCACCCGCAGCACGGTCAGCAGCCGGTCGCGCAGTTCCGGCAGCATCCGCTCGGACGCGGCTTCGAGGTAGTCGAGCAGCTCCCGCTTGGTCACCCCCGCGCCGGGGAAGACCTCCTGGTCGAGACTGCTCAGCTTGACCCCGTGCCGAACCTCTTCGCCGCTCATCGGCCCACCCTCGCGCCTCGGGCGCGAAGCGGTCAACCTCAGAACGGCAGCTGCGAACGGAGCCGGTCGAGCCAGCGGTCGACGGTGTCCTCGGCGCGGTCGTGGTCGTTGGCCTGGCGGGCCGCGTCCGCGCGCGCCTGGACGTGCTGCCCGATCGTCGCCGCGTACTGCGGGAGCGCGTAGACGTTCTGCCAGTACCCGGCGCGCATCTCGACCGTGGACACCTTCTCGTAGCCCGCGGTCGCCTTCGCGAAGTCGAAGCCGTAGCGCGTGCCCGACGGGTCCGGGCCGTTCGCCGTCACGACGATGACCGTCGGCCGCGCCTTCATGACGACCTCGGTCGGGTCGGCGCCGCGGGCGATCGCCGCGTCGTTGAGCCCGATGTAGTCGATCGAGTTCCAGCCGCTGTAGTACGGGATCGCGCCCGCGTCGGTGACGGCGAGGCTGCGGGCGGCCGGCGGGACGTCGGCCTCGGCCAGGCCCTTGCCGATCGCGATGTGCGCGCGCTGCAGGTCCGGGCCGTAGTTCGCGATCACGCCGAGGTCGGGCGCGCTCGCGCCGCCGACGGCCGACCAGCCGACCGCGACCAGCCCGAGCAGCGCGCCCACCAGACGCGGTTTCAGCGTCCCGGCGGCGATCCCGGCGCCCAGGCAGAGGACGGGGATCGCGTGGTCGGCGAAGCGGTCGAGGTAGTCCATGGTCGGGCCGGACACCGCGTACGTCACGTAGGTGACGGCCACGGTGACCATCAGCAGCACGCCCATCGCCCGCGTCGCCGCGCGGAGCACCAGCGACAGCGTCAGCAGCAGGAGCGGGAGCAGCAGCACCGTCGTGTGCTTCGTCCACAGCCAGCCGGAGTCGAGGTGGCCGAACTTGACGTAGAAGGTGTTCGGCAGCAGCTGGCCGTAGAACCGCCAGCGCCAGACGAAGTAGCCCGCGCCGACGACGACCGCCGCGAGCGTCCACCAGCGCGCCGACGCGCGGCCGCGTTCGCGCCAGAACCACAGCGCGACGACCGGCAGCGCGGCCAGCACGCCCTCGGGCCGCAGCATGCCGAGCAGGAGCAGCAGCACCGGCGGCTCCCACGTCCGGACCCGCTCGTTCGCCAGCACGCGCAGGCCGAGCACGACGATCCGCAGCAGCACGGCGGCGAAGGCGGCCGTCTCGAGGCCGGCGGTGAGGTGGAAGTAGGTCGGCAGGAACACGACGTACGCGCCCGCGCCGACCAGCACGCCGGTGAGGCCCGCGCGGCGGTGGCCTTCGCGGATCAGCAGGTACAGCGTGCCCAGGCCGAGCAGCAGCGACGTCACCTTGGTGAACAGCGGCAGCGCGAGCCCCAGCCACGCGCCGAGCCCCGACCAGACCACCCAGGCGAAGTTCGTGAAGCCCTCGACGCGCGGGCCGTCGACGTTCCACACCGGCCCGTGCCCGTCGGCGAGGTTCGCCGAGTAGCGGAAGCTGATGAAGGCGTCGTCGATGGTGAAGAACCAGGCCGCCCACGCGCCGACGAGGAACGCGGCGAGCAGGACCAGCGAGACCACGATCAGCGGCGCGCGGCGGGTGGTCCGGGCGGGTGCGGTTTCTTCGGGCCGGACGTCAGCCTCGATCGCCGTCATGGGTTCCCCTCGGGTGGCTTTGCCGACCCGACACTGTAGCCGGGGCGGCTCAGACCAGCGGACGCCCGGTGCGCAGCCGGCGGCGCAGGTCCCACAGGCAGAGGTTGTACGGGAACCGCCGCACCGGCGTGGGCAGCACCCGCACGACCCGGCCGATCGCGCCGAGCAGCGCGTCGAACCGCCGCTGGTCGGCGTCGGTCCACGGCAGCCGCATCTCGTCGCGGAACCGCTTCGGGAGGAACCCGGTGGTGACGAACCGGTGGAACCGGCGGCCGGGCGCGGCCAGCACCGGGTGCACGAACCGCAGGTCGACGAAGGCGGTGAGGTAGCGGCGGACGGTGTCGTCGATGCCGACTTCGGTCAGCTCGGCCGCCCAGTACGCCTCGAAGGCCTCCCGGTCGGCGGGCCACATCTCCGCACGCACCTGCAGCGTCGTGCCGAGCGAAGCGGCTTCGCGGTAGAAGTGCCCGGGCTCGCCGCCGACGAACGCGAGATAGACGTCTTCGAAGCCCTTGTACAGGCAGGCCGCGACCCACAGCTGGAGGCCGGGGTCGAAGGCGTTGTAGGCGACCGGGCTCCCGTCGGTCGAGTGGACCCGCGCGTGCGCCGCGTTGACGCCGCGGCGGTAGGCCGCGCGCTCGGCGTCGGTCCCCATCGTCGCGACGGCGAGGTAGGTGAGCGTCGTCCGGGTCCGCTTCACCGGGTGGCGGAAGAGGTTGCCGCTCTCGACCCGGCTCTCCAGCACGCCGTACCCGACGGGCGCGCGGGCGAGCTGCATGATCACGTTCGCGCTGCCGGCCAGCAGCCCGGCGCCGATGACGGCGTCGTGGAGGGCGGTCTCGGCCACGGGCTCGCCTCCTGGGGTCGCCTCTCAGGGAACCGCGCCTGTTGACGGTATGTCAAGAGCGGTAGGCGGCCCGGGCGAACGCGATCAGGGCACGCGCCGCCGGGCTGAGCGGGCCCTCCGTCCGCCACGCCAGCGCGAGCACCCCGCGCAGGCCGGGACCCGCGATCCTGACGATCCGCAGCTCGGCCTGGTGGTAGCGGCCGAGGGACTCCGGCACGATCGCGACGCCGAGGCCGCGCACCGCGAGCTGCACCAGGACGTTCGGGTCGGCCGCCTCGAACGCGATCCGCGGCGTCAGTCCCTCTCGCGCGAAGGCGGCGTCCAGCGCGGTGCGCAGGCCCGTCCCCTTCGGCAGCGCCATCAGCGGCAGGCCGTCGAGGTCCCGGATGTCGACCTCGGCCCGGTCGAGCGGCCCGTCCGGCGCGGTGACGGCCAGGAACGGCTCGTCCAGCAGCACCTGCGTCGCGATGCCCGGCGGCGGGTCCGTCGAGAGGCCGACGACGGCGAGGTCCAGGCGGCCTTCGCGCAGCGCCGCGAGCATCGTGTCGGAGTTGGCCTCCGACAACGTGATCTCGACGGCCGGGTAGCGCTCGTGGAAGCCGGCCAGCAGGTCCGGCAGCCGGACCGGGCCCGCCGAGGTCACGGCGCCGATCGCGACCTGGCCGCGGACCAGCCCGGCCAGCTCGTCGACGGCTTCGCGCACGCCCTGCACCGCCGCGAGCGCGGCCCGGGCGTGCGGGAGGGCCGCGGCGCCGACGTCGGTGAGCCGGACGGTCCGGCCGGAGCGGTCCAGCAGTTCCTGCCCCAGCTCCCGCTCCAGCCGCCGGACCTGCGCGCTCACGCCGGGCTGGGCGACGTGCAGCCGCTCGGCCGCGCGCGTGAAGTTCCCTTCCTCGGCGACCGCGACGAAGTAGGCGAGCTGGTGCAGTTCCATAAGCACTGATTCTAACTGGCAGACAAACCAGATCTTGGACTTCTGGTCGGTTCGGCCCGAAGCTGGAAGCAGCGAACGAAAGGAGCCGAGATGAACACCCTCCGCCCAGGTCAGGACGGTTACGCCGAAGAAGTCGCCGGGTTCCAGACGGCGGTGCCCAGCGCACCCGCGGTCGTCGTGACCGCCGAAAACCCCCAGGACGTCGTCGACGCCGTGCGCTACGCCGCCGAGCACGACCTGCGGATCGCGGTCCAGGCCACCGGGCACGGCCTCACCGCGGGCACCGACGGCCTCCTGATCAGCACCCGCCGGATGACCGGCGTGGAAATCGACGCCTCGGCCCGGACGGCCCGGGTGGCAGCGGGCGTGCGCTGGGGCGAGGTCATCGAAGCGGCCGGAGCGCACGGCCTGGCGCCGCTCAGCGGCTCGTCGCCGGACGTCGGCGTCGTCGGCTACACGCTCGCGGGCGGCTTCGGGCTGATGGCCCGCCGGTACGGCCGCGCCGCCGACCACGTCCGCGCCCTCGACGTCGTCACCGCGGACGGCGAACTCCAGCGCGTCGAGCCCGGCTCGGACCTGTTCTGGGCGCTGCGCGGCGGCCGCGACAGCTTCGGCGTCGTCACGGCGATGGAGTTCGACCTCTTCCCGGTGGACCGGCTCTACGGCGGCAGCCTCTACTTCGGTCCCGACGACGTGCCGGCGGTGCTGCGGGCCTGGCGCACGTGGTCGGCGGCCGCGCCGGACGCGCTGACGACGTCGCTGGCCATGGTCGAGTACCCCGACCTCCCGGTGCTGCCGGAACCGCTGCGCGGCCGGCACATCGCGCAGGTGCGCATCGCCTACTTGGGCGAGGACGGCGACGAGCTGGTCGCGCCGCTGCGGGCCGCGGCGCCGGTCCTGATGGACACGCTCAAGGTCATGCCGTTCACCGAGTCCGGGTCGATCGCGGCCGAACCGCGGCAGCCGCACGGCTACCACGGCACCAACGCGACCGTCTCGCAGCTGAACGACGCCATGCTCGACGCCGTCGTCGAGCACGCGGGCCCGGGTGCGGCCACGCCGCCGGTGCTCATCATCGACCGGCTGGGCGGCGCGCTTTCCCGGCCGGCCGGGATCGCGGGCGTGGGCTGGGACAGCTCGGCGGAGTTCGTCGTCCGGGCGCTGTCGGTGGTCGGCGACGGCGGGGTCGCGGCCGTCCGGAGCACGCACGCGAAGCTGTTCGACGCGCTGGCGCCGTGGGCAACCGGGCGGTTGCTGCCCTTCGTGTACGGCGAGCACGCCACGATCGAGGGCGTCCACCCGGCCGCGGACCTGCGCCGGCTCGGGGAGCTCAAGCGGCGTCACGACGTTCGGAGCACCCTCCGGGCGGCCGGACCGGAGGCAAAGGCGGGGTAAGCGGTCGTCCTATACTCGCCCGGACGATCACACCGACGGGGGAACCGACTTGCGCACGATGAGCCATGAGGACTACCTCGGCACGCGGCGGTTCCCCGGTCTGGACGGCCTCCGCGCGATCGCCGCGACGATGGTGATCTTCTTCCACTTCGGCGGCCAGAACTGGACGTGGCTGTCGGGCTGGGTCGGCGTCTACCTGTTCTTCGTGCTGTCCGGCTTCCTCATCACGACGCTGCTGCTGCGCGAGCAGGACCGCACCGGCCGGATCTCGCTGTCGAACTTCTACATCCGGCGCGTGTTCCGGATCCTGCCGCCGTACCTGGTGATCCTCGGCGGGATCGTGGCGTTCGTGGCGCTGCGCGGCGAATTCCACGCCCGCGACTTCCCGAACGCGCTGCGGTTCTACCTGACGTTCCTCAACGAGTTCCTGCCGTCGTTCACCAACGGCACGGACAACTTCTTCAGCGGCTCGTGGACGCTGGGGATCGAGGAGAAGTTCTACCTGGTCTGGCCGTTCCTGCTGGTGTTCCTCGGGATCGGCGCGGCGAAGCGCAAGTTCCTGCTGGTCGGCGCGGCGATGGTGATCCTGCTGGCCCTGGTCCCCCTGACCACGGGCGGCTGGCTCCTGCACGGCGCGAACGTCCCGATCTACCGCTCGACGGTGCACTACTTCATCCTGGCGGCCGGCTGCCTGCTGGCGATCCTGCTGCACTACCGCCGCGGTTACGCGCTGCTGAAGCCGCTGACCCACCCGCTGGCGGCGATCCCGATCGTGGTCGGCTTCGTGGTCTTCCACACGAACCTGGACACGCTGTGGAACAGCTCGGGCCAGAACCTGTGGCTCCTGGTGGCGTACGCGTTCGCGGCGATGCTGCTGCTGATCGTCCTGGTCAGCCCGGGCCCGACCCGCTGGCTGATGGGCACGGCCCCGCTGCGCTTCGTGGGCGAGCGGTCGTACTCGCTGTACCTGCTGCAGGGACCGGTGCACTTCGCGGTCATCCAGGCGGTCCCGGGCCTGGCGCGCAACCACACGACGAGCGCGGTGGTGGTGTTCCTGGTGGGGCTGGCGATCGCGGACCTCATCCACCGCTGGGTCGAGAAGCCGCTGATCGACGTGGGCAAGCGGTTGATCGCGAGGAAGGAAGAGCGACGCGCGGAGCGGGAGGCGGCTCGGCAGCCCGCCGAGCCGCGCGTCGAGTCCGAGCCCCGGCCCGCGCCCGCGACCTCGGCGTCCTGAGCCGCCGGCCGCTCCCGCCACGGCCCGCAAGTTCCCCCGCGGCACCGGCCCCACTCCCCTGCGTGCCCCCGGCTCGGCCAATGCGATCCACCCCGGCCAGGCGAGCGGAAGGCGCCCGGCAACCTGCCGAGCCTGCCACGCCCACGCCCGCGACCTCGGCGTCCTGAGCCGCCGGCCACCCCCGCGGCCCGCAAGTTCCCCCGCGGCACCGGCCCGCTCCCCCGCGCGCCCCGGTCGCTCGGCCAATCCGACCGACCCCCGGCCAGCCGAGCGGAAGGCGCCCAGCAACCCGTCCGAGCCCCGACCCGCGACCTCGGCGTCCTGAACCGCCGGCCACCCCCGCGGCCCAGAAGTTCCCCTTAACCACCGGCCCGCACCCGCGCGCTCGACCGACACCCCCGCGCCGGTCGAGCGGGAAGCGGCTCGGCAACCCGCCGAGCCGCGCCCGGAGTCCGGGCTGAGGCCCACAAGTTCCCCCGCGGCACCGGCCCACTCCCCTGCGTGCCCCGGTCGCTCGGCCATGCGACCGCCCCCCGGCCAGCCGAGCGGAAGGCGCCCAGCAACCGTCCGGGCCCCGGCCGGCGACCTCGGCGTCCTGAGCCGCCAGCCACCCCCGCGGCCCAGAAGTCCCCCTCAACCACCGGCCCGCACCCGCACGCTCGACCGACACCCCCGCGCCGGTCGAGTGGGAAGCGGCTCGGCAACCCGCCGAGCCCGCGACCTCGGTCTCTCAGCGCTCCAAGACCACGATCGGGATCACCCGGTCGGTCTTCGTCTCGTACTCCGCGAAGCCCTCCGCGTGCGCGACCATGCCCGCGTACAGGCGGTCGCGCTCCGCGCGGTCGGCGATCACCGTGGCCGTCGCCTCGAACTTCTCCGTGCCGACCTCCAGCGTGACCTTCGGGTTCGCCACCAGGTTGTGGTACCAAGCCGGGTTCTTCGGGGCCCCGCCCATCGACGCGGCGACCACGTAACGGTCACCGTCGGTCGTGTACACCAGCGGCGAGAGACGGGGCTCGCCGCTCTTGGCGCCGGTTGTCGTGAGGAGCAGCACGTTCTTGCCCTCGAAGTAGTTGCCGACCTTGCCTCCGTTGGCCCGGAACTCCTCGACGACCTGCTTGTTGAAGTCGTTCATGTCGGCTGGTGCGGTCATGGGGATCCCCTGTTCTGGCCGGTAGGCTCGATCCGCGAGGTACGCTCGGAACGAGCCGAAGCGTTTGCTTTGCAAACAAAACTACCGACCGGAGGTGAGCGGTGTCAACGCAGCCCGGCCCGAGTGTCGAGGACGGCGTCCGGCAGCTCCTGCTGCTCATGCCGCGCCTGGTCGGCCGCGCCAAGCGGACGCCGGTGCCCGCGGAGCTCGACGGCTGCGCGCTTGCGCCACGACACCTCTCGCTGCTGTCGTACCTGCTCTTCGACGGCCCCATGACGGTCACCGAGCTGGCCACCCGCCTCCAGGTCGCCCCGACGACGGCGAGCCTGATGGTCGGCGACCTCAGCCGCCAGGGCGTGCTGAACCGCGACGAGGACCCGGCCGACCGCCGCCGCACGATCGTCAGCATCACCCCGGACAAGCGCCCGGCCGTCGACGCGTGGCTGGCCCGCGGCGCGAAGGCGTGGAGCGACGCGCTGACGCCGTTGAGCCCGGCCGAGCGGCAGCTGGTGATCGCGACCCTCGAGGCCTACGAACGCGGCACGTGCGAAGGCCCCGCCTGCTAACGGACTTCAGTCTTCGCCACGCTTTTCGCGGGCCAGCTTCCGCTGCGCCTCCGCGCGTTCCCGGCACTTGCGCAGGAACTCGTCGTCGTCGTCCGCGCTCGTCGCCGCGAACCGCCCGGGACGGTCGTACTCCGGGTACGCCGGCGCGTTGCGCTCGTACGGCCCGCGCGCCCGCATCACCTGCTGCGGCCGGCCCGCGACCAGCCAGATGATCGAACCGACCAGCGGCACCACCAGCACGAGCAGCAGCCACAGCCCCTTCGGCAGGTTGCGGCAGGACGACTCGTCGGTCGTGATCACGTCGACCAGGCAGAAGATCCACAGCCCGAGCGTGACGATGCCCAGCAGTCCGTCCATGTACAGCAATTTCGCGCCTTTCCCCCAAGGAAATGAACGCGGTAAGTCTTAGCAGAGCCCACCGGCTGCCCGGCCGCGGGTCACCCACAGCCGCGCAGGCATCCGGAGATTCGGCGCCGGCACCCACGACGTCTTCACTTCTGTCAGGCGAAACCCCTGCAGCGCCTGGAGAACGCCGGTCGCGAGGGCGGTCGCGTGCCGCGCACCCGGGCAGGCGCGGGGTCCGGCGCCGAACGGCGTCCCCGCCAGCGACACCGAGACGTCGTCACCGTCGACCCGGCGACGCGTGGACAACACCGGCTGCCCGACCGGTTTTCCGGACAGCCACGCGGAAAGCTCGTTGCCGATCAGCCCGGCGGTGGCGTCGCAGGCCTGGACGAGCAGGCCGATCCGGGCGGCCGCGTGTTCGTCCGCCCCACCGCACGCGGCGATCAGCCGTCCCACCGCGGCTTCGGCGGCGGAATCCGGCGTCACGTGGGGGTGGTACGCGGCCGCGACCAGCGCCACGTCCGCCGAGACGTCCGGGAGGTCCAGCGCCGAAGCGAGCACCCCGACCGGCACCGGCCGCGCGACCACGGCCATCACGTCGAACTCTCCGAGCGCGGCCACGATCCCTTGCGTGCGCGCGAAAGCCTCGTCCCGCAGCTCACCCACGGACGCCAGCAACGACACCGCCAGCGCGCGCCGCCGGACGTGGTCGGGACCATTGCTGAACCGGGCCACCGAAGCACGCAGCCACGCGACGCTCCCCGGCGGAACGTCGGCGGGAACGGGCGGCACCGGAGCGGAAAGCGAAGTCATACGGCGAAGTTAGCCGCGGAAAACTTCGTCCACGGCCGAAGTCAGTGTCCCTCCGGGGCTTCGCCCCGGGCCGGGGGCTCCGCCACCCGGAACCCCCTCAAGCATCAGAGCAGCGGCACCGGGAACCACGTCGCCTGCGGCCCACCGCAGCGAACGGGCCGCGGGACGGCGTGCTGGAACCACCACGCCTCCGTGACGCGGCCGTCCGGGAGCCGGTACGTCGGCGGCCCGGCCACGCGGGCGAGCCCGGCGGCCTGCAGCGAGCGCGCGCTGGCGACGTTGCCGACCTCGGCGCCGGCCCGCACCCGCGGCAGGCCCAGGTGGTCGTGCGCCAGCACCAGCCCGGCCGCGAACAGCACCCGGCCGTGACCGCGGCCGCGGTAGTCCGGGGCGAGGTAGCCGCCGGTTTCCGGACCGCCGTCCTCGCCGGTGTGCACGCTCACCAGGCCGACGCAGCGGTTGGCTTCGACGTCGATCATCACCAGGTCGACCGACTGCGGATCGGGCGACGCCCAGTCCGGGCCGGTGCCGGGCACGACCCGCAGCGCGTCGGCGCGCGCCGGCTGGCCGACGATCGAATCGGCCTGCCAGCCCAGCCACCGCTGGGCGGCCGGATCGCTGCCGCACGCGACCGCGGCGGCGTACTCCCACGCGGTCGGGGTGCGGAAGAGGAACCGTCCCGCGCGCACGACGTGGCCCTGCCGGTCGCAGGCCCGCTTGGTCATCAGGCGCCCGCGGCGGGTGAGCCGGTCGAAGATCCCCTTGGTGGCTGGCAGCATCGCGGCGAAATCGTAGCGGAGCGGCCGGGACCCGAGTTGTATTGTGGCCCGATGACGGCCGTACCCGACGCAACCGAACTGGACGGCTCCGGCCGATCGGCCCAGCCGCGTCAGCTCATCGTGACGGTGTACGGCCTCTATTCGCGCACCGAAGGCGGCTGGTTGTCGGTCGCCTCGCTGATCGACCTGCTCGCCGCCGTAGGCGTCGACGAGCCGGCCGTGCGCTCGTCGATCTCCCGGCTGAAGCGGCGCGGCATTCTCGAAGCGGTCCGCCGGGACGCGACGGCGGGCTACGAGCTGTCCGACGAAGCCCGCGAGATCCTGCGCGAGGGCGACGAGCGGATCTTCCGCCGCGACCGCGCCACCCCGGCCGACGGCTGGCTGCTCGCGGTGTTCTCGGTGCCGGAGACCGAGCGCCACAAGCGCCATCTGCTGCGCACCCAGCTGGCCCGGATGGGCTTCGGCACGGCGGCGTCGGGCGTCTGGATCGCGCCGGCCCACCTGCACGGGGTGGCCGCCGAGGCGCTGACCCGGCTCGGCCTGGCCGGGTACGCCGACCTGTTCCGCGCCGACCACCTGGCGTTCGGCGACGTCGCCGCGAAGGTCCGCGACTGGTGGGACCTCGACCGGCTGGACGAGCTGTACACGACGTTCCTCGACGAGCACGGCCCGGCGCTGCGCCGCTGGGAGCGCCGCAAGCCGGTGCCCGACGGCGAGGCGTTCGCCGACTACGTCCGGGTGCTGACCGGCTGGCGGCGGATGCCCTACCTCGACCCGGGCCTGCCCGCGGAGTTCCTGCCGGCCGGCTGGTCGGGCATCCGCGCGGCCGAGCTGTTCTTCGAGCTGCACCGGCGGCTGGAAACCCCGGCACGCACGTACGTCGCGAAGTCGATCGGCGCCGGTGGTCGCGAGTGAGAAACAGGGTCAGAACACTGTTTCTCACTCACGACCGGGGATGACCGCGAAACCCTGGACCTCGACCAGCGCTTCCTCGTCCCAAAGCCGGGAAACGCCGATGCCCGCCATCGCCGGGTACTCCGTGCCCGCGAGCCGCTTCCAGACCCGGCCGATCTCGCGCGCGTGGGCACGATAATCCGGCATGTCGACGATGTAGATGGTCACGCTGCACAGGTCCTCCGGCGCACCCCCGGCCGCGCGCAGCGACGCCAGCAGGTTGCCGAGTGCGCGCTCGAACTGCTCGACCACGCCGTCGCCGACGATCTTGTTCGACGCGTCGAGCGCGGTCTGGCCGGCGAGGAAGACGACCCGGCCTTCGGCCACCACCGCGTGCGAGAACCCGGACGGCTTGCCCAGCTCCGGCGGGTTGATGCGTTCCATGCGCCCACCGTACGCCATCTTTCGCGTTATTGACGGTCGTAGAGGTGACGACATACCCTGGACGGCGTGCGTATCGCGGTCATCGGCGGCGGCCCGGCGGGTCTGTACTTCGCCGCGCTGGCGAAACAGCTCGGTCCCGGTCACGAAATCACGGTCTGGGAGCGCAACGCCCCGGACGACACGTTCGGCTTCGGCGTCGTGTTCTCCGACGAGACGCTCGGCGGCATCGAGCACGCCGACGCAGCCGTCCACGACGCCATGAAGGCCGAGTTCGCGCGCTGGGACGACATCGACGTCCACTACCGCGGCACCGTCACCACCTCGGGCGGCCACGGCTTCGCCGCGATGAGCCGCAAGCGCTTGCTCGGCATCCTGCAGAGCCGCTGCGGCGAGCTCGGCGTCGGGCTGCACTTCCGGGAAGAGGCGCCGGCCGACCTCTCGGGGTACGACCTGGTCGTCGCCGCCGACGGCCTCAACTCCGCGATCCGCAACCGGTTCGCCGAGACCTTCCGGCCGAGCGTCGAGACCCGCCGGTGCCGCTACATCTGGCTGGGCACGGACCTGGTGTTCGACGCCTTCAAGTTCTACGTCCTCGAAACGCCGGCCGGGATCATGCAGATCCACGGCTACCCGTACGGCCGCGACGGCAGCACGTTCATCCTCGAGGTCGAGGAAGACGTCTGGCAGCGGACGTTCGCGCCGGTCGCGGCGGCTTCGCTGAAGCCGGGCGAGAGCGACGAGAAGTCCATCGCGCTGATCCGCGAGCTGTGCGCCGAGGTCCTCGACGGCCACCAGGTCATGGCGAACAACTCGAAGTGGGTCTCGTTCGGCACCGTCCGCTGCGAGACGTGGGTGCACGAGAACGTCGTCCTCCTCGGCGACGCGGCGCACACCGCGCACTTCTCGATCGGCTCCGGCACGAAGCTCGCGATGGAGGACGCGCTCGCGCTCGCCGCCTGCCTGCACGAAAACGACGGCGTCGCCGAGGCGCTCAAGGCCTACGAGCTGGAACGGCGGCCGGTCGTCACGTCGACGCAGCGCGCCGCGCAGGCCAGCCTGGAGTGGTTCGAGAACATCGCGCAGTACGCGCACCAGGAGCCGCCGCAGTTCGCGTTCAACATCCTCACGCGCAGCCGCCGCGTCACCTACGACAACCTCCGCCTGCGCGACCCGGAGTTCGCCACCGAGCTGGACGACTGGTTCGCCCGGTCGCTCGGGACGACGTCGCGGCCGCCGATGTTCCAGCCGTTCAAGCTCGGTTCGCTGGAACTGCCGAACCGGATCATCGTGTCCCCGATGGACATGTACTCGGCGGAAGACGGCGTGCCCGGCGACTTCCACCTGGTGCACCTGGGCAGCAAGGCGCTCGGCGGTGCCGGGCTGGTGATGACCGAGATGGTCTGCGTCTCCCCCGAAGGCCGGATCACCCCCGGCTGCGGCGGGCTGTACACGCCCGAGCAGGAAGCCGCCTGGAAGCGGGTGGTGGACTTCGTGCACACGCAGTCGCCCGCGCGCATCGGTGTCCAATTGGGACACTCCGGCCGCAAGGGCTCGACGAAACTCATGTGGAACGGCATCGACGAGCCGCTGCCCTCGGGCAACTGGGAAGTCTGCGCACCTTCGGCGGTGCCGTACTCCTCACGCAACCAGGTCCCGCGTGAGCTGTCCACATCGGACCTCGCGGAGATCCGCGACCAGTTCGTCGCGTGCGCCCAGGCAGCCGCCCGCGCCGGGTTCGACGTCCTCGAACTGCACTGCGCGCACGGTTACCTGCTGTCGTCGTTCCTCTCCCCGCTGACCAACCGGCGGACCGATTCCTACGGCGGCTCGCTGGAGAACCGGCTGCGCTTCCCGCTCGAAGTCTTCGACGCCGTCCGCGCCGCGTGGCCCGCCGAGCGGCCGATGACCGTCCGGATCTCGGCGACCGACTGGTGCGAGGGCGGTATCGACGCCGACGACGCCGTCGAGATCGCGCGGGCGTTCGCTTCCCACGGCGCCGCGGGCATCGACGTCTCCACCGGCCAGGTCGTCAGCGAGGAACGCCCGCAGTACGGGCGCAGCTACCAGACGCCGTACGCGGACCGGATCCGCAACGAAATCGGCGAGGAGTACGGGATCGCGGTGATCGCGGTCGGCGCGATCTCGTCGTACGACGACGTGAACTCGATCATCCTGGCCGGCCGCGCAGACCTCTGCGCGCTGGGCCGCACGCACCTCTACGATCCACAGTGGACGCTGCACGCGGCGGCCGAACAGGACTACCCGCTGGCGTGGCCGAAGCCGTTCGCCGCGGGCAGCCGCAAACCCCAGACCGGCCGCAGCGACGGGCCGGAGCCACGCCTCGACCTCGTCCGTTCGGGCCCCACGGGGACCGCCCATGCTCGCTGGCGACCGGGAGCACCACGATGACCGCTTTCGCTTTGACCGCCGAGCAGCAAGCTTTCGCCGCGGAAGTCCGGCGGCTGGGCGAGGACCAGCTGCGCCCGCTGGCCGAGTCCGGTGTGGAGGGTGCGGTGAACCGCCCGCTCCTCAAGGCCATGGGCGCGCTCGGCTTGCTCGCCCGGCTCTTCCCCGGGGTCGCTTCGGGAGCGCCGTCGAGGCAGGCCGCCGCGACGGACCTGTGCATCCTGCGCGAGAACCTGGCCACGGTGAGCACCGAGGCCGAGACCGCGCTCGCGTTGCAGGGCTTGGGAAGTTACCCGGTCCTGCAGTCCGGACAGGACGAACAGGTGGCGAAGTGGCTGCCCGCGGTGGCGGCCGGCGACGCGGTGGCGGCGTTCGCGCTGACCGAGCCGGACGCCGGTTCGGACGCGGCCGCACTGTCGTTGAAAGCGGAACCCGACGGCGACGGCTGGCGCCTGACCGGCGAAAAGATGTGGATTTCCAACGCACCGGAAGCGGACTTCTACACGGTGTTCGCGCGCACCAACCCGGACGCGGGATCGCGCGGGGTGAGCGCGTTCGTCGTCCCGGCGGACCGCCCGGGCTTGGGCGGCGAGCACCTCGACCTGGTCAGCCCGCACCCGATCGGCACGGTCACGTTCGACGGCGTCGAGGTCCGGCGTGAGGAACTGCTGGGCGAGGAGAACCGCGGCTTCGCCGTCGCGATGCGGACGCTGGACCTGTTCCGCCCGAGCGTCGGCGCGTTCGCCGTCGGCATGGCCCAGGCGGCACTGGACGCCACGGTTTCCCATACCGGCGAACGAGAAGCGTTCGGCGGCCCGCTGATCAAGCAGCAGGCGGTGGCGCACGCACTGGCGGAGATGGCGACCCGCACGGAAGCCGCCCGCCTGCTGGTCTACGCGGCGGCGGGCGCCTACGACGCGGGCGAGCAGAACCTCGGCGGCCGCGCGGCGATGGCGAAGCTGTTCGCGACCGAGGCGGCCCAGTTCGTCGTCGACTCGGCGGTCCAGCTGCACGGTGCGCGCGCCTTGCGCCGCGGGCACCTGCTGGAGCACCTCTACCGCGAGGTCCGCGCACCCCGCATCTACGAAGGCGCGTCGGAGATCCAGCGCACGATCATCGCCCGCTGGCTCGCTTCGGCGTCCGGTCGAGCCACCACTGGCTGAGCAGCAACAGCGTCAGCACGCTCAGCGCGGCCGAAACCGTGTTCATGCACATGGCGAAGCCAGACGCGCCCGACCCGCCGGTGCACGACGGGTGCGTCCGCCGCGGCCACGGCCAGAGTAGTGCTGCGCGAACCCGGCCGGCGCGGGCACGCGCGGGATCGAGCGTGAGGTAGGGCGGCACCGAATAGGCGAGGAAGTGGTGGCGACGGCCGTGGGTGGCGCCGCTCGCACTGGTCGTCGCCGCCTACCCGGGGACGGCACCATGGGGTGAGCCACCACAACCGTGGTGGGGCTCACCCCACCGCCGTTCAGCTGCCCCGCACCCGCCGGACAGTGTCGCGGTAGAAGTAGCCGCTCTGCTTGATCGTGCGCTCCTGCGTCTCGTAGTCCACCCGGATCAGCCCGAACCGCTTCGCGTACCCGTACGCCCACTCGAAGTTGTCCAAAAGGGACCAAGCGAAGTACCCGCGCACGTCCGCCCCGGCCTCACGCGCCGCCGCCACGGCCGCGATGTGTGAGGCCAGGTAAGCCGTCCGCTGTTCGTCGCGGACGAAGCCCGCCGAGTCCGGGTCGTCGTCGAACGCCGAGCCGTTCTCCGTGATGTACATCGGCAAACCCGGGTAGTCACGGCCCAGGCGCGTCAGCAGCTCGGTGAACTTGCCCGGCAGGATCTCCCACCCCATCGCCGTCGTCGGCTCGCCGAACGGGACCGTGCGGGAGGCCGGGACGCCCTCGTCGTCGACCGTGCGGCCGGCCTCGTCCACGCCCGAAAACTGCTGGCCGAAGTAGTAGTTCACGCCCAGGAAGTCCAGCGGGGTCGAAATGATCGCCAGGTCGCCGTCCTGGATCGGGAGCTTCACCCCGCGGGATGCCAGATCCTCCACGACGTCGTCCGGGTACTGCCCGTGAACCAGCGGGTCGAGGTAGACGCGGACGCCGAGACCGTCCGCCTGGCGAGCCGCGCGCACGTCTTCCTCGGACTCCGTCGCCGGGTCGGCCGTGCACATGTTGAGCGTGATGCCGAACTGCGTGTCCGCCGGCGCCGCCTCGCGCATCCGCTGCGTCGCCAGGCCGTGGCCGAGCAGCAGGTGGTGCACCGCGTGCAGGCCGGCCGCGTAGTCCCGCCGCCCGGGCGCCATCACGCCGTGCACGTACCCGTGCATCGCCGAGCACCACGGCTCGTTCAGCGTCGTCCAGTGGCGGACCCGGTCGGAGAGCCGGTCGAACACCAGCATCGCGTAGTCCGCGAACCGGTACGCCGTGTCGCGCGCCGGCCAGCCGCCCGCGTCCTCCAGCTCCTGCGGCAGGTCCCAGTGGTACAGCGTCAGCCACGGCGTGATCCCGCGGCTCAGCGTCTCGTCGACCAGCCGGTCGTAGAAACCGAGGCCGGCCTCGTTGACGCCGCCGCGGCCGCGCGGCTGGACCCGGGGCCACGCCACGGAAAAGCGGTACGTGTCCGCGCCCAGTTCGCGCACCAGCTCGATGTCCGACGGCATCCGGTGGTAGTGGTCGCACGCCACGTCACCGTTGTCGTTGTTGTCGATCGCCCACGGGACCTGGCAGAAGGTGTCCCAGATGGACGGTGTGCGTCCGTCTTCCGCGACCGCGCCTTCGATCTGGTACGCGGCGGTGGCGACACCCCAGCGGAAGTCCGGCGGCAGGGTGTCGATCAGCGCCTGCTGGTCGGCGGTCGCGGCGGTGGTCTCGGTCAAGGCAGCACTCCTCCAGTGGTACCGGACAGGGGCAGACGGCGTTCTAGGGGGCGACCGGGTGCAGCCAGCACGCGACTTCGCGCGCCGGATCACCCGGGGTGCCCAGCAGCGGCACACGGTCGGGGCACGGCTCGAAAGCCTTGGGGCAGCGCGGGTGGAACGCGCAGCCTGACGGCATCCCCCGCGTGTCCGGCGGCGAACCGGGGATCCCGGCCAGCTCACGGCGCGGCCCGCGCAGCGCGGGGAACGAGTTCAGCAGGCCGTGGCTGTACGGGTGCAGCGCGTCCCGGTAGAGGTCCGCGGCCGGCGCCTGCTCGACGATCCGGCCGCCGTACATGATCGCGATCCGGTCCGAGAACTCCACCAGCAATGAAAGGTCGTGCGTGATGAACAGGACCGAGAAACCCAGCCGTTCCCGCAGTTCGACCAGCTGGCCGAGGATCTGCCGCTGCATCACGACGTCGAGCGCCGTGGTCGGCTCGTCCATGATGACGACCCGCGGCTCGAGCGCGAGCGCCATCGCGATCATCACGCGCTGCCGCATACCGCCGGAGAGCTGGTGTGGGTACGCCTCCAGGCGGTCGGCCGAAATCCCGACCAGCCGGAGCAGGTCACGCGCCCGCGCCACCCGGCCCGGGCGGGACGTGCCCGGCTCGTGCGCCTTGATGACGTCGACCAGCTGCGTGACGACCTTGTGCACCGGGTTCAGCGAGTTCATCGCGCCCTGGAACACGATGGACGTCTCCGCCCACCGGAACCCGCGCAGCTGCTTGTCGGTCAGCTTCAGCACGTCGTAGGGCTCGCCGTCGGCGGGGTGGTAGATCACCTCGCCGCCGCGGATGACGCCCGGCGGGGCGAGCAGCCGCGTCAGCCCGTAGGCCAAAGTGGACTTCCCGCTGCCGCTTTCCCCGGCCAGGCCGAGCACTTCGCCGCGGTGCAGCGTCAGGTGCACGTCCCGGACCGCGCGCACGGCCTCGTCGCCGACGCCGTAGTCGACGTCGAGGCCCTTGATCTCCAGGACCGGGTCCATCATGGCTTTTCCTCTCGCCCGAGCACGGGCGTGAAGCCCACCCGCATGCGGTGCGTCCGCCCGTCGGCGCCGCGCACGCGCGCCTTGCCGCTGCCGCGCAGGCGCGGGCTGACGAACTCGTCGATGCCGAAGTTGAGCAGGGACAACGCGGTGCCGAGGATCGCGATCGCCAGCCCGGCCGGCACGAACCACCACCACGCGCCCTGCGCGAGGGCCTGCTGGCTCTGCGCCCAGAACAGGATCGTGCCCCAGTTCCAGTTGGACAGTCCCGAGACGCCGACGAACGCCAGCGTGATCTCGGACATCACCGCGAAGATCACCGTGCCGACGAAGCTGGACGCGATCACCGCGGTCAGGTTCGGCAGGATCTCGAAGAAGATGATCCGCCACGTCGACTCGCCGGTCGCCCGGGCCGCCTCGACGTATTCCCGGCCGCGCAACGAAAGCGTCTGTGCTCTGAGGACACGCGCGCCCCAGGCCCACGACGTGAAGCCGATGATCACCGCCACCAGGATGTCGCCGCCGGTGGGCACCGCGCTGCCGATGATGATGATCAGCGGCAACGCCGGGATCACCAGGAACACGTTGGACAGTGCGGAAAGGCCCTCACCGGTGTTGCCGCCGAGGTAGCCGGAGGCCACGCCGACGACGACGGCGAGGATCGTCGCCACCACCCCGGCGGCCAGCCCGACCAGCATGACGCTGCGCGTGCCGACCACGACCTGGCTGAAGATGTCCTGGCCGAGGTGGGTTGTGCCGAACCAGTGCCGTCCGGACGGTCCTTCGAGCAGGTCACTGCTGCGCGCGGAGGGGTCGTACGGTGCGATCCACTCGCCGATGACCGCGATCACCAGGAAGAAGACGATGACGGCCAGGCCGGTGCCGGTCTTGCCGCCGGTCAGGAACCGGAACCGGCGCCGCTTCGCCCGGCCGGCGATCGCGTCGACGGGGAGGGCCTGGGCGGCTTTGACGTCCGCCGCGGGTACGGCCATGTCAGCCCTCCTTCCGGGTGCGCGGGTCGAGTGCGAGGTAGGCGACGTCGGCGAAGAGGTTCGCCACCAGCACGGACAGCGTGATGATCAGGAAGATGCCCTGCATCAGCGGGTAGTCCTGCGAGCCGACCGCCTGGAACAGCTGGAACCCGACGCCCGGGTAGGAGAAGACGATCTCCACCAGCAACGTCCCGCCGACGATGAAGCCCAGCGCCAGCGCGAAGCCGGACACGCTCGGCAGCAGCGCGTTGCGCGCCGCGTAGCCGACCATCACCCGGCGCTCGGGCAGCCCCTTGGCGTGCGCGACCGTCACGTAGTCCTCCGAAGCGACGGTGACCATCATGTTGCGCATGCCCAGGATCCAGCTGCCCATCGAGCTGATCAGGATGGTCAGCGCGGGCAGCAGGCTGTGCTGGATCGCGCTGCCGATGAACGTGCCGTCCCAGCCCGGGATCGTGCCCGGGTCGTAGCCGCCCGACGACGGGAAGAAGCTCCCCGGGCCGGCCAGCAGCGTCAGCGCGATCAGGCCGAGCCAGAAGTACGGGATCGACGACAGGAACGTCGTCACCGGCAGCAGGCCGTCGACCCACGAGCCGCGCTTCCAGCCGGCGACCACGCCGAGGCCGGTGCCGATGGCGAAACCGACGATCGTGGTGATGCCGACCAGGATGATCGTCCACGGCAGACTGTCGCCGAGCAGTTCGGACACCGGGGTCGGGAAGAACGTGAACGAGATCCCGAGGTCGCCCCGGAAGAGCTGGCCCCAGTAGTCGAAGTACTGGGAGATCAGGCTTTCGTTCTTGTCGAGTCCGAACAGGACGTACAGCGACTGGATCGCGTCCGCGCTGAGCATGCCCTGGTTCTTCGCGATCAGCGACTGCACCGGGTCGCCCGGGATCAGCCGCGGGATGAAGAAGTTGATGGTGACGGCGGCCCACGCGGTGAAGACGTAGAAGAGCAGCCGTTGCAGCAGGTACCTCATCGGGCGGCCCCGTCGTACAGCCAGCACGCGGCCCAGTGCCCGGGCGCGTCGTCGACCTCGAACCGCGGCGGCAGGTCGGTCTTGCACCGTTCCATCGCGACCGGGCAGCGCGGGTGGAACCGGCACCCGGACGGCGGGTCGATCAGGCTCGGCGGCTCGCCGGCCCCGCGCTCGGCGGGCACCTCACCCGGGTCGAGCTCGGCGTCCCCGCCGGCCAGCCGGTCGGGATCGGGCGCGGAGTCGATGAGCAGCCGAGTGTAGGGGTGCGCCGGATTCTGCGTGATGGTCTCGCTGTCGCCGCCCTCGACCATCCGGCCCGCGTACATCACCATCGTCTCGTCGGCGAAGTAGCGTGCCGACGCGATGTCGTGCGTGATGTAGAGGATCGCGAGGTGCAGGCGTTCCTTGAGGTCCCGCAACAGGTTCAGCACGCCGAGCCGGATCGAGACGTCCAACATGGACACCGGCTCGTCGGCCAGCAGCGCTTCGGGATCGGCGCCGAGCGCCCGCGCGATCGCCACGCGCTGGCGCTGGCCACCGGACAGCTCGTGCGGGAACTTGTCGATGTAGCGCTCCGGCGGCGTCAGCTGCACGCGGGAAAGCAGGTCGTGCAACGACTTCTCGAGGTCGTCGCCGGCCCGGCCGTGGATCTTCAGCGCCCGCGTCAGGTGGTAGCGCACGGTGTGCACCGGGTTGAGTGAAGCGAACGGGTCCTGGAAGATCATCTGGACCCGGCGGGCGTAAGCGCGGAACGCCTTGCCGTGCTTGACGTCCACCGTTTCGCCGTGCAGCCGGATGTCGCCGGCGGTGCGCGGGTAGAGGCCCGCGAGCAGCCGCGCGACCGTCGACTTGCCCGAACCGGACTCGCCGACCAGCGCGGTGACCCGGCCCCGCCGCAGCGTCAGGGTCACGTCGTCGACGGCCTGGATGGCCCGCTTCGGGCCGGTCAGCGCCGCGCGGCCCTTGCGGCGGACCGGGAAGTGCTTCGTGAGCCCCGCCGCTTCGAGGACCACGGGGAGGTCCCCCTCCGACCCGACGGCGACGGGGTCGGAGGGGGCGGGGGCGGCCGCGTCGCCGCGGCCGTCCCCGTGTTCGGTCGTCACTGCCGAATCCGCCATCGGTCAGGCCGACGGCTTCAGGTGCAGGACGATGTCGAGCGCGTTGCGCAGCGTCGGCTGGGCCGGCGCGTACGGGTTGGCCTCGTCCGGCCAGCCCGTCCAGTTCTTCGTGCTGTACTCGCCGCCGGAGTTGGCCGCCGAGGTCGGGACCATCGGCTGCTGGTCGATCATGATCTTCTGCAGCGTCGCCATCGCGGCGGTGCGGGCGGCGTCGTCCTCGGCGTTGGCGTAGGTCGCGAGCGCGTTCGTCGCTTCGTCGTTCTTGAAGCGGCCGTAGTTGCCGTTGATGCCACCTTGGCCGGTCGGCTTGTAGCGGCTGCCGTCCATCACGTCGCGGTACAGGTCGTACGGCGTCGCACCGTCGTTGGTCCAGTGCATCAGGCCTTCGAAGTCACCGGTGTCGACCGACTTGATCCACGCGTCCTGGTTCATCTTCTCGACCGTGGCGGTGATACCGAGCTGGGACAGGTTGTCCTTGATGATCTCGAGGTCGGTGATGTAGTCCGACCAGCCCGACGGGACCGTGAGCTTGAGGGTGACCGGCTTACCGCTCGGGTCGGCCAGTTTGTCGCCGTTGTACTTGTAGCCCGCGCCGGTCAGCAGCGCCTTGGCGCCCGGGACGTCGACCTTGACCGTCTGGCCCTTGTACTGCGGCGCGATGAACGGGTCGCCCGCCGGCGTGGGGATGCCGGTGACCTGGTCGTTCTTCGGGTAGAAGTAGCCGGCTTCGCCCTGGTTGAAGATGTCGTCGCGGTTGATCACCTTGCTGACCGCCTGGCGCAGCTTCGCGTCGTTCCAGGGCGCCTTTTCGGTGTTGAACCAGAGGCCGTGGACGGCCAGCTGCGCGGGGAACCAGAGCTTGTAGTGCTGCGGGTCCTTGCTGGTGTAGACGGCCTTGTAGTTCGGGATGAAGACGAAGCTCCACTCCGACGCGCCGCTGACCAGCGCGCTCACCTGCGCGTTGTTGTCGGTGTAGGAGGTGTAGCGGATCTCCTTGACCTTCGGCGCTTCCTGCCAGTAGCCGTCGCGGCGGGTGACGATCATCGTCTGCGGCGTGGCCGACTTGAGCGTGTAGGGCCCGGTGCCGATCGGGTTCTTCACGGTGTCGAGCGCCGGGTCCTTGACGGACTGCCAGGCGTGCTTGGGCACGACGAGGGTCTGCAGGATCTTGAGCTGGTTGACGAACTGGGAGGTCTCGAAGCCCAGCGTCACCTGGTTGCCGGCCGCGGCGATGTCCTTGTACGGCACGGCGTCGACGTTCAGCGCCTTGTTGTCGCGCAGCAGCTGGAACGTGTAGGCGACGTCTTCACCGGTCATCGGCTGGCCGTCGGAGAACTTCACGCCGTCACGGACGGTCAGGACCAGCTTCTTGTAGTTGTCCGTCCAGTCCCACTTCGTCGCGAGCCAGGGCTTGCCGGGCTCCTGCGGCTTGACGCGGTTGTGCATGACGAGGGGCTCGTAGATCATCCAGCGGTAGCCCATGTTGGACAGCGCGGACGTCTCGAGGAACGGGTTGTTGTTCTCCGACTGCGGGCCGTCGGGCTTGCCGACGTTGAGCACGGCGTCCGGGTTGCCTTGCGCGGCGTTCGAGCTGCCGCTGCCCCCGCACGCGGTCAGGCCACCCACGGCCATGACGGCTACCAGCGCTGCGACGATGGAGCGCTTGACTCGCATCGGTCCTCCTAGCTATCGACGACTTACCTTTGTCGACTGGTAGCGAGCCCCGACCGCCGGCGACCGAACGACGTCGAGAAGTCAACCCGGGTGACTCGGGTCACGTCAATAACACGGCGGTAACGTTTTGTACCTAAGTTTAAGTACTGAAAGAACTGGCGGCCTGAACCTGTGGATCGGACTACTCCTTGCGACGCAAGGAAATCAGCCGGTCCGGCCCCCGCTGGCGAGCAACTGCGCGATCGGCAGCGTCGCCGCGCCGAGCGCGACTGCCTCCGGCCCGAGCCGGCCGAGGACGACCTCGGTGCGCCCGGCGAGGTAGTCGAGCGCGTGCCGGCCGACGGCGTCGCGGACGGCGGGGAGGATCGCCTGCCCCATGATCGCCCCCGCCGAGCCGGAGAGCACCACCCGGTCCGGGCTGAGCAGGTTGATCAGGTTCGCGATGCCGATCCCCAGGTATTCGCCGGTTTCGGCGAGGACGTCGGCGGCGGGACCGTTCTCGCCGGCTTCGGCCACGATGTGCGCCAGCTCGATGTCGCTTTCATCCCCGATGACCGGTTGCTTGCCGACGCGGGCGGCGTAGTGCCGGACGACGGCCTCGGTGCCGACGTAGGCCTCCAGGCAGCCGTGCGAGCCGCACCGGCAGGGCGCGCCGCCGGCCTTGACGACGGTGTGGCCCCACTCGCTGGTCGTGATGCCGGGGTGCGACCGCCCGGCCGTGGCGACGGCGGCCCCGACCCCGACACCGAGCAGGGCGACGATGGCGCGTTCGGCGCCCCGGCCGGCGCCGCGCCAGGTCTCGGCCTGCCCGAGCGTGCGGGCGCGGTTGTCCAGGTGCAGGGGCGCGTCGATGTGGGGGTGGATCAGGTCGCCGAAGGCCACCCCGCGCCAGCCGAGCGTCGGGGCGTGCACGATCCCGCCGTCGCGGACCGCGCCGGGCACGCCGATGCCGACGCCGAACACCGCGTCCGGCCGGCCGCCTTCGAGCACCTCGGCGATGCCCGTGCGCACGAGGCCGGCCACTTCGTCCGGGTCGAGCCGGGTGCCGACGAGCGGGTGGCGCACCGTGCCGAGGGTGCCGAGCGCGCAGTCGAAGAGGCCGACCTCGACGTGCGTTTCGCCGACGTCGACGCCCACGACGTGGCCGAAGTCGGGCCGCACGGCCAGCAGCGTCCGCGGCCGCCCGCCGTCCGATTCGACCGATCCGGCCTCGGCGACGACGCCGTCGGCGATCAGTTCGGAGACGACGTTGGTAACGGTGGCGGCCGAAAGTCCCGATTCAGCTACCAGTTCCAGCCTGCTGACCGGGCCGCGGAGGTAGAGGGAGGAGAGCAGCGCCGCGCGGTTGTGCCGTCGGAGGTCTCTGGTCGTTTGGCGCACCACCTGGGTCACCTGGGGGATTGTGCCAGACACCCACCGTGCGACCATCAGTTCGGGACTTAGTTCACCACTTAATACATAGCCACAACTTACGGTGATCAGGCATCCTGGTCGAAGCCGGTAAGAGTTCAGATGGGTTGTCCATGGCGAGCAAGCGCACCACCGTCCGTGATCTGCGGCGGCACAACCGTTCCCTGCTGCTGTCGAAACTGTACTTCGACGGCCCGCTGTCGCGGCACGAACTCAGCCAGCTCACCGGATTGAGCGCCGCCACGGTCAGCAACGTCACCGCGGAGCTGGGCGAAGAACGCCTCATCACGGAGGCCGGCCAGGTGGAGTCCGACGGCGGCCGCCCGCGCGTGCTGCTGCGCGTCGACCCGGCGTACGGGCACGTGGCGGGCGTCGACATCGGCGAAACCGGCGTCAAGGTGGAGCTGTTCGACCTGGCGATGAACCGGCTGGCGACGGTCGAGCACCCGCTCCCGACGGCCCCGGACGCGGCGACGGCGGTCGAGCAGGTGACGTCCGGCCTGCGCGAGGTGTTCGCGACGGCGGGCATCGACGAGTCGGCCGTGCTGGGCGTGGGCATCGGCGTCCCGGGCACGGTCGAGCAGGGCGCCCGGGTGCTGGTGCACGCCCCGACGGTCGGCTGGGACGCGGTGCCCCTGGTGTCCCTGCTGCGCGACGCGGGGGTCGGGCTGCCGCTGTTCGTGGACAACGGCGCGAAGACGCAGGGCCAGGCGGAGATGTGGTTCGGCGCGGGCCGCGGCGCCCGCCACGCGGTGATCGCCCTGATCGGCTCGGGCGTGGGCGCGGCGGTGGTGACGGACGGAACGACCTACCGCGGCTCGACGAGCAGCGCGGGCGAGTGGGGCCACACGACGATCGCGTACGGCGGCCAGGAGTGCCGCTGCGGCGCGCGGGGGTGCCTGGAGGCGTACATCGGCGCGGGCGCGGTGCTGGCCCGGTACCGGCGGGCGCGCGGCAAGGACGTTTCGGGCGAGGACGAGCAGGCCCAGTTCACGGCGTTGCTGGAGGCGGCACCACGCTCGAAGACGGCGGCCAAGGTCCTCGACGAGACGGCGGGGTACCTGGGCGCGGGGATCGCGAACTTGATCAACTTGTTCAACCCGGAGCGGATAGTGATCGGGGGCTGGGCGGGGCTGGCGCTGGGCGAGCAGCTGCTGCCGCGGATCCGCGCGGTGGCCGGCGAGCACGCGCTGCGGCACCCGTTCAGCCAGACGTCGATCCAGCTGGGATCGCTGGGGTTGGACGCGGTGGCGACGGGGGCGGCGACGTTGCCGGTGGCGGATTTGCTGGAGCAGGGGGCGACGTCCCGCCTGTCGAAGCCGGGCACCTCGGGAGCCCCGGACTCCGACGCGGCGTGATCCTCAGCAGCGGGCTCTGAGCAGCATCACCACCGCAACGGCGAGCGAACCGCGGAGCGTGGGCGGCTTCTCTTCGCTCGTGTCTCCGCCTTGGTCTTCGGAGGTTCGGGGCTGTTGATGTCATGAACGACTCGTTCATGACGTCAGGCGAGGTGAACGGGTCGTTCATGACGCTCCGGACCGGTGTTCTCGGTGCGGTCGGGTGGTGCCTGGCGCAGCTGCGGTGAGCCACGGCTGCCGACCCCGCCCACCAACGCGGCCCACCCTCCCTGGGGGACCGCCCCGCTCCAGCGTATCGACGCACCCCGACGAAACCCGCCCAATCCGCCACTCGGCGCCCGGCTGTCCACAGCCCGGCCAAGTTGTGGACAACCGGCCCCAGCGAGCGCCGCACGGCCGAGCCACCCCAGCGGCCGAACCATCCGCACAACCCACCCACAACACCCGCGAGCACGAGCCGAACCACCCGTGCCCCACTCACCGGGAATCCCAACGCGCCAGCTCACCGTCACTCACCCACCCTTAATTCGGGTTGAAAAAAAATGACGGTCCGACGGTTGCCCGGCTTGTCTGGACCATGCATACTTTGTTGCCAGACACAACAAAGCCCGTCCCCGAGCCACCCCGCCCCGGCTCGAGGGCTGAACCGCGCCTGCCGCCGCCCCGGCATGCGCAGCACCTCCCCCTCCCCGCGTTCCGTGCTGCGCGCGGAACGCCGTCCCCCCAACGGTGAGAGAGGCGACAACGATGTCCACCTCAAAACTCCGCAAGAGATGGGCGGCGCTCTTCGCCGCCTGTTCGCTGCTCGTCCTCGGGCAGCAAGCGCTGACCGCGCCGGCCGCCGAAGCCGCGGCCACCTTCACCGATGACTTCAACGGGCCCGCCGGGTCCGCCGTCGACGGGTCGAAGTGGCAGCTCGAGACCGGTGACAACGTCAACAACCACGAGCGGCAGTACTACACCTCCGGCACCAGCAACGCCCAGCTCGACGGGCAGGGCCACCTCGTCATCACGGCCAAGAAGGAAAACCCCGGCAACTACAACTGCTGGTACGGCCGCTGCGAGTACACCTCCGCTCGGATGAACACCGCCGGCAAGTTCAGCCAGGCCTACGGCCACTTCGAGACGCGCATGAAGCTCCCGCGCGGCCAGGGCATGTGGCCCGCGTTCTGGATGCTCGGCGGCGGGAACTGGCCCACCGACGGCGAAATCGACGTCATGGAGAACGTCGGGTTCGAGCCGAACACCGTGCACGGCACCATCCACGGGCCCGGCTACTCCGGCTCCGGCGGCATCGGCGCGGCCTACAACGGCCCGAACTTCTCCGACGACTTCCACACCTACGCCGTCAACTGGGCGCCCAACCAGATCAAGTGGTACGTCGACGGGAACCTCTACCAGACGCGCACGCCGTCGGACCTCAACGGCAACCGCTGGGTCTACGACCACAGCTTCTTCCTGATCCTGAACCTCGCCGTCGGCGGGTACTGGCCCGGCGACCCCAACAGCAGCACGCAGTTCCCGCAGCAGCTGGTCGTCGACTACGTGCACGTCACCACCGACACCGGCGGCGGCACCCCGCCCACCGGCCGGATCACCGGGATCGGCGGCAAGTGCGTCGACGTCGCCGGCGCGAACAGCGCCAACGGGACACCGATCCAGATCACCGACTGCAACGGCAACGCCGCGCAGAACTGGACGATCGGCACCGACGGCACCATCCGCGCCCTCGGCAAGTGCATGGACGTCAACGCGGCGGGCACCGCCGACGGGACACCGGTGCAGCTCTACGACTGCAACGGCACCGGCGCCCAGAAGTGGGCGATCTCCGGGGCGAAGGACATCGTGAACCCCAACGCGAACAAGTGCCTCGACGCCACCGGCAACTCGAGTGCGAACGGCACCCGACTGCAGATCTGGACCTGCGGCGGCGGCGCGAACCAGAAGTGGACCACGCCCTGATCCGCTCACCCCTCGTGAGTGTTTAGGGCGGTTCTGACCGCCCTAAACACTCACGACCCTTTCCCCATAAGGAGAAACCAGTGCGGCGAATCCTCGTCGCGCTAATGGGGTGTGCCCTGTTAGCGCTTTCTTTCCTCACGTCCGGCTCCGCCCAAGCGGCGGTCGAAGCGGGCCCGTCGGCGAGCCAGCTGCTCGCAAAAATCCAGAACTGCCAGCAGATCTCCAACGGCAAGTATTCCTTCGACGAAGGCGGCGCGGCCACCGTTCCCGTCTGCCAGACCGCCGGCGCCGTGTTCTTCACCGCCGACATGGACGTCGACTGCGACGGTGTCCGCACCACGCAGTGCAACGAGAACACCGACTGCTGCTTCTACCCCGACACCGCGTTCCACACCTCGACCGACCAGCCGCTCAACGCGGCGCAACTGCCCTACATCGTCCTCCCGCAGCCGACGTCCACATGGGACTACCGCAACTACGGGATCGACGGCGGTTCGGTCGTGGCGGTGATCTACAACAACCAAGTCACCTACGCGGTCGTCGGCGACACCGGCCCGACGAGCATCATCGGTGAGGCGTCCTACGCGACCGCCGTCAGCCTCGGCATCAACCCCGACCCGAAGAACGGCGGCACCGAAGGCCCGGTGACCTACGTCGTGTTCCCGAACACGCACGTCGACCCGATCGAGAACCACGGGAACGCGGTCAGCCTCGGCGAGCAGGTCGCCACGCAGTTCGTCGGCGGCACCACGCCCCCGCCCGCCGGCACGGCCGGGCCGATCAAGGGCATCGGCGGCAAGTGCGCCGACGTCGCGGGTGCGAACAACGCCAACGGAACCGCCGTCCAGCTCTACGACTGCAACGGCTCAGGCGCTCAACAGTGGACAGTCGGCACCGACGGAACCGTGAAAGCACTCGGCAAGTGCCTCGACGTCACCAGCGCGGGCACCGCGAACGGCACTCAGACCCAGCTGTGGGACTGCAACGGAAGCAACGCGCAAAAGTGGTCGGCCAACGCGGCGAAGAACCTCGTCAACACCGGCTCCGGCAAGTGCCTCGACGCCACCGGGAACTCGAGCGCCAACGGGACCCGGCTCCAGATCTGGACCTGTGGGTCCGGCGCGAACCAGAAGTGGACGCTCCCATGAGGAAACTGCTCACCCTGCTCGGCGTGACCGCGCTCGCCGCGGCCACCTTCGCCGCGCCCGCGCAAGCCGCGGGCGAAACCGTCAACATCTGGCTCACCACCACCAGCGACTCCGGTGGCCGGACGGTCACCCGCGGCCTCCAGCAGCAGACGCCGATCTCGTTCGCCGCGGGCACCGGCACCGGTGGCGTGACCATCAACGTCAACGAAGGCACCACCTACCAACAGTTCGAGGGTGGCGGAGCGTCCTTCACGGACACCGCGGCCTGGCTGATGAACTCCAGCGGCGCACTGTCCCCAGCCACCCGCGACGACACGATGCGCAAGCTGTTCGACCCGAACAACGGCATCGGGCTGAGCTTCATCCGCAACCCGCTCGGCGCGTCCGACCTGGCCCGCTACAGCTACACCTTCGACGACGTGCCGGCCGGGCAGACCGACCCGAACCTGACGCACTTCTCGATCGCCCACGACCAGGCCGACGTGCTGCCGCTGACCAAGCAGGCCAAGCAGCTCAACCCACAGGCCAAGGTGATGGCGTCGCCGTGGAGCGCGCCGCCGTGGATGAAGGACAACGACAGCTACCTGCTCGGCTGGGTCGAATCGCAGTACTACCCGGCCTACGCGCAGTACTTCGTCAAGTACCTCCAGGCCTACCAGGCCGCTGGCGTGCCGATCGACTACGTCTCGATGCAGAACGAGCCGACGTGCTGCGCGAGCTACCCGTCGACCAACTGGAACGGCGCCGGGCTCGCGTACTTCGCGAAGAACAACCTGCTGCCGGCCCTGCAGGGTGCCGGACTGTCCACAAAGGTCTTCGCGCTCGACTGGAACTGGGACACCTACGCCTCCTACGGCGCCCCGACCCTGGACGACGCGGCGATCCGCACCCACCCGAACTTCGGGGGCGTGGCCTGGCACGGCTACGGCGGGAACATCGCGCAGCAGACGACCACGCACAACCAGTACCCGAACGTCAACGCCTACTCGACCGAGCACTCCGGTGGCACCTGGATCTCGAACCAGCAGGCCGAAGACATGAACAACATCGTGGACTACACCCGGAACTGGTCGAAGAGCGTGACCAAGTGGAGCCTCGCCGTCGACCAGAACATGGGGCCGCACAACGGCGGCTGCG
This sequence comes from Amycolatopsis sp. FBCC-B4732, assembly GCF_023008405.1. NCBI lineage: Bacteria > Bacillati > Actinomycetota > Actinomycetes > Pseudonocardiales > Pseudonocardiaceae > Amycolatopsis > Amycolatopsis sp. FBCC-B4732. The sequence goes on along the minus strand of NZ_CP095376.1, from coordinate 9,207,181 downwards.
GCACCTGCACCGGCCTGATCACCGTCCACAACGGAGACTCGCGCAGCGGGCAGGTCGACTACACCGTCGAGTACTACACGATGGGCCACCTGACGAAGTTCGTGAAGCCGGGCGCGTACCGGATCGACTCGAACGACAACTCGACCGTCCGCAACGTCGCCTGGAAGAACCCGGACGGCTCGAAGGCGCTGATCGCGTACAACTCGGGCACCGGCGCCCAGAGCGTGCGGGTGAACTGGGGCAACTCGTCGTTCACCTACTCCCTGCCCGGTCACACCTCGGCGACGTTCACGTGGAGCGGCAACCAGGGCAACGGCGGCGGCACCGGCGGGACCGGCCCGATCACCGGCCTCGGCGGGAAGTGCGTCGACGTCGCCGGGGCGAGCAGCGCCAACGGCACCGCGGTCCAGCTCTACGACTGCAACGGCTCGACGGCCCAGCAGTGGACCGCCGGCACCGACGGCACGATCCGCGCGCTCGGCAAGTGCCTCGACGTCACCGGACAGTCCACAGCGGACGGCGCCCAGCTGCAGCTCTGGGACTGCGGTGGGACGGCCAACCAGAGATGGGCGGCCACCGCGGCCAAGGACCTCGTCGGCTCCGCGTCGAACAAATGCGTCGACGCCACCGGCAACTCCAGCGCCAACGGCACCCGGCTGCAGATCTGGACCTGCACCGGTGCCGCCAACCAGAAGTGGAACGTGCCCGCATGAAGAAGACAGCAGTACTCGGCGCCCTGATCGCCGCGTCGGCGCTGGTTCTCGCCCCCGGTGTCGCGCAGGCGGCGACCGGGCCGATCACCGGCATCGCCGGCAAGTGCGTCGACGTCAACGCGGCGAGCACCGCCAACGGAACCGCCGTCCAGCTCTACGACTGCAACGGCTCCAACGCTCAACAGTGGACAGTCGGCTCCGACGGATCCCTGCAGGCGCTGGGCAAGTGCCTCGACGTGACGAGCGCCGGCACCGCGAACGGCACGACGATCCAGCTCTGGGACTGCAATGGCAGCAATGCCCAGAAGTGGACGGCCAACGCGGCGAAGAACCTCGTCAACACCGGCTCGGGCAAGTGCCTCGACGCCACCGGGAACTCGAGTGCCAACGGCACCCGGCTGCAGATCTGGACGTGCGCGAGCACGGCCAACCAGCAGTGGACGCTCCCGTCCGGCGGCACCACCCCGCCGCCGACCGGGCCGGGCGCGATGGCCGTCGCGCCGTACCTCTACAACGGCTGGGGCGACCCGCCCAACCCGTCCACGATCATGAACGCCACCGGCGTCAAGTGGTTCACGATGGCGTTCATCCTGTCCAACGGCTACTGCAACCCGCAGTGGGACGGCGGCCGCGCGCTCGCCGGCGGCGTCGACCAGAGCACGATCGACACCATCCGCGCGGGCGGCGGCGACATCATCCCGTCGTTCGGCGGCTACTCCGGCAACAAGCTGGAGTCGTCGTGCGGCAGCGCCGGTGAACTGGCGGCCGGCTACCAGAAGGTGATCAACGCCTACGGCCTCAAGGCGATCGACATCGACATCGAGGCCGACGCCTACAGCAACCCGACGGTGCAGCAGCGCGCGGTCGACGCGCTGAAGACGGTCCGGGCGAACAACCCGGGCATCAAGCTGTACGTCACCTTCGGCACCGGCCAGTCCGGACCGGACAACAGCCTGGTGAACCGGGCCGCGCAGGCCGGGCTCACCGTCGACGGCTGGGTCATCATGCCGTTCGACTTCGGCGGCGCCGGCCAGAACATGGGCACGCTGACCCAGCGGGCGGCCGAGGGCCTCAAGAACGTCGTCAAGGGCGCGTACGGCTACGACGACGACACCGCCTACCGGCACATGGGCATCTCGTCGATGAACGGCATCACCGACAACAGCGAGACGGTCACCCTGAACGACTTCACCACCATCCTGGGCTACGCGAACGCGCACCACCTGGCCCGGTTGACGTTCTGGTCGGCCAACCGCGACCGCCCCTGCCCGGGCGCCTACCCGAACAACGACACGTGTTCGGGCGTTTCCCAGCAGGCGTGGGACTTCACGCGCATCTTCGCGCGCTACGCCGGCTGACACACGGAGTAGGGCTGCCGGGCCGCGGCACTGGGGAGGCGGCGACCCGGCAGCGTGGTCCGCCTGCCGCTGGGGGTCTCCGGCGGCGGAACCGCACCGAGGTTATCCAGCCGGAATCGCACGCGGCCGGTGCTCGGCCCGTCCGGACGCCAAGCGTGCCCGAACGCGCACCGTAAACTGACGGCGTGGCGGAGACGACCGTGGACGAAGTGCTGGCCGAGCTGGCGGCCCTCGACGACCCCAAGGCCCGTGCGGTCAACGAAAAGCACGGCGACGACCACGGCGTCAACCTGAGCAAGCTGCGCGCCGTCGCCAAACGGTTGAAGACGCAGCAAGACCTCGCGCGTGAACTGTGGGCGACGGACGACACCGCGGCCAAGCTCCTCGCGACGCTGATCTGCCGCCCCAAGGCCTTCGAGCGCGCCGAGCTCGACGCCATGCTCCGCACCGCGCGCACGCCGAAGGTGCACGACTGGCTCGTCAACTACGTCGTCAAGAAGAGCCCGCACGCCGAAGAACTGCGCGAGGCCTGGTTCGCCGACCCGGACCCGGTGGTCGCGAGCGCCGGCTGGGCGTTGACGACCGCTCGCGTACCCGCGATGACCGCGGGCCTGGCCGAACTCCTCGACGTCATCGAGAAAGACATGAAGAACGCCCCGGACCGCCTGCAGTGGGCGATGAACCACTGCCTGGCCCAGATCGGCATCGAGCACGCCGAGCTGCGCGCGCGGGCGATCGAGATCGGCGAACGCCTGGAAGTCCTCAAGGACTACCCGACGCCGCCGAACTGCACTTCCCCGTTCGCGCCCGTCTGGATCGCCGAGATCGTGCGACGGCGGTAGCTACTCCGCCGCGCTCGCCGCGCGGGCGGCGTCCGCTCGATCGGCGTACGCCTCGACCAGCTGCTCCTCCGCGTCCGCGAGGTACTTCATCAGCAGCTGCTCCGCGCCCGGCCCGTCGCCCGCCTCGATGCGGTCGAGGATCTCGTGGTTGCGCGGCAGGTAGCGCTCGTGGAAGCGGCGCGGCTCGGCCATGATGTGGAAGACCAGCCGCAGCTCGGCGGTCAGCCTGCCGACCAGCTCGTTGACGCGCTCGCTGCCGGACAGCGCGGCCAGCTCCTGGTGGAACCACACGTTCGCGGTGCCGAGGTCCTTCCAGTTGCCGGAGCGGGCGGCCTCGTCGCCGATGTCGACCTTCTCCTTGATCCGCGCGAAGGACGCCGGCTTGGCCGTCACCCCGCGGACCGCCGCACACTCGATGATCTTGCGGACGCGGTAGATGTCGACGACGTCCTCGATGCTCGGGATGCGGACGAAGACCCCGCGGTTGAGCTCGTGGGCCAGCAGCCGCTCGTGCGTGAGCAGCCGGAACGCCTCGCGCAGCGTGTTGCGCGAGACGCCGAGCGCGTTGCCGATGTCCTGCTCCGAGAGCCGGCCGCCGGGCAGGAAGAAGCCCTCCGCGATGCGCTTGCGCAGGACGCCGGCGACCCGTTCGGCCGTGCTCTTGCGGCTGACCAGGCCGCGGTCGGCCGCCAGGCCCGGTAACCCGCTGTCTTCGGTGACCACACTCCGATGGTACCCGTCACACAGGGGACGATCCAATTGCCATCTTGTGGAATTGTTGAACAATCCCTACCGTGTGAGGCACGCCACGATGAGAGACACTGGCCAGGAGGTGCCCATGACCGCGACCACTGCAACCGAGGCCCGGCCGTTCGACTGGTTCCGCACGCTCGGCAAACGCGGACGGCGTGCCTTCGTCGGCGCGTTCGGCGGCTACGGCCTGGACTCGTTCGACTACCAGACGCTGCCGCTCGGCCTGGCCGCCATCACGGTCTATTTCGGCATTTCGAGCGGCGAAGCCGGCCTGCTGGGCACGACGACGCTGGTCGTGTCGGCCGTCGGCGGCGTCGGCGCGGGCATGCTCGCCGACCGCATCGGCCGCGTCCGCACGCTCCAGATCACCATCGCGATGTACACGATCTTCACGGTGCTCTGCGGGTTCGCGCCGAACTTCGAGACGCTGCTGATCTTCCGCGCCCTGCAGGGCCTGGGCTTCGGCGGCGAGTGGGCGGCCGGCGCCGCGCTGGTCGCGGAGTACTCGCAGGCCAAGTACCGCGGCCGGACCGTGGCGTTCGTGCAGAGCGCGTGGGCGGTCGGCTGGGGCCTGTCGGTGGTCGTCTACACCGTGGTGTTCACCGTCGCGAGCGACGACGTGGCCTGGCGGATCATGTTCTGGACCGGCGTCATCCCGGCGCTGCTCGTGCTGTGGGTCCGCAAGAGTGTGAAGGACGCCCCGCGCGCGGAGGAACGCCTCAAGGCCGAACGCCCGAAGGGCACGCTGCTCCGGATCTTCAAGGGCGATCTCCTGCGCACGACGTTCTTCGCCGCGCTGCTGGCCACCGGCGTCCAGGGCGGCTACTACACGATCTCGACGTGGCTCCCGTCGTACCTGAAGAAGACGCGCGAACTGACCGTGATCGGCACCGGCGGCTACCTCGCGTTCCTCATCACCGGCGCGTTCGTCGGGTACGTCTGCGGCGGCTACCTCACGGACCTGCTGGGGCGCAAGAAAACCTTCCTGACCTTCGCGCTGCTCTCGGCCGCGCTGATCGTCGCGTACACGCAGATCCCCAAGGGCGCCAACGGGCTCGTGCTCGTCCTCGGCTTCCCGCTCGGCTTCTCGATGTCCGCGATCTTCAGCGGCTTCGGCGCCTACCTCGCCGAGCTGTACCCGACGGCGCTGCGCGGGACGGGCCAGGGCTTCACCTACAACTTCGGCCGCGCGGTCGGGGCGATCTTCCCGACCGTCGTGGGCTTCCTCGGCGCCGGCGGGGCGATCGTCTTCGGCGCGCTCGGCTACGGAATCGCGGTGCTCGCGCTGCTCGGCCTCCCGGAAACCCGGGGCATCGAACTCGTCGATTGAGGGGGAACTCATGACGACCTTTGACCAGCCGGCCACGTTCACGCCGGCGCAGGCGCGTGCGGCCTTCCGCCGCGGCACCGCCCGCCCCACCACGGGCTGGGCCAACGGCTTCACCCAGACGAACCTGATCGCCGTCCCCGAGGACTGGGCGTACGACGTCCTGCTCTTCTGCACCCGCAACCCGCAGCCGTGCCCACTGCTCGACGTCACCGACGCCGGCGACCCGGGCACCCGGCTCGCCGAGGGCGCGGACCTGCGCACCGACCTGCCGCGCTACCGGATCTGGCAGAACGGCGTGCTGGCCGGCGAGGTGGCGGACGCGACCGGGCTGTGGCGCAGCGACATGGTCGCCTTCTCGATCGGCTGCAGCTTCACGTTCGAGACGGCGCTGGCCGCCGGGGGAGTCCCGCTGCGGCACGTCGAGCAGGGCCGCAACGTCGCGATGTACGTGACGAACCGGCAGTGCGAGCCCGCCGGGCGGCTGTTCGGGCCGATGGTCGTGTCGATGCGGCAGATCCCGGAGGACCGCGTCGACGACGCCATCCGGATCACCCGGGCGATGCCCGCCGTGCACGGCGCCCCCGTGCACATCGGCGACCCGCTGGCGCTGGGGATCGAGGACCTCTCGCGGCCGGACTTCGGCGATCCGGTGGACGCGCACGCGAGCGACGTCCCGGTGTTCTGGGCCTGCGGCGTCACCCCGCAGGCGGCGCTGATGGCGTCGCGGCCTCCCTTTGCGATCACCCACGCGCCGGGGTACATGTTCATCACCGACCGCCACGACAGCGAATACCGGGTGGGCTGAAATGGACTTGAACAGCGACCTCGGCGAGGGCTTCGGCGCCTGGAAGATGGGCGACGACGAAGCCATGCTCGACATCGTGACCAGCGCGAACATCGCGTGCGGCTTCCACGCGGGCGACCCGTCGGTGATGCGGCGGGTGTGCGACCTGGCGGCCGAGCGCGGCGTCGCGATCGGCGCGCACGTCGGGTACCGCGACCTGGCCGGGTTCGGCAGGCGCGCGCTCGACATCGCGCCGGACGACCTGGCCGACGAGGTGCTCTACCAGATCGGCGCGCTCGACGCGTTCGCGCGCGCGGCCGGCAGCGCCGTGACGTACGTGAAGCCGCACGGCGCGCTGTACAACACCGCGGCGGTGGACGCCGAGCAGGCCGCGGCGATCGTCGACGGCCTGCGCCGGTACGACCCCGCGCTCGCGCTGCTCTGCCTGCCGAACTCGGAAATGCAGCGGCAGGCGGAGATCGCGGGCGTGGTGGCGTACGCGGAGGCGTTCGCGGACCGCGCGTACACCGCCGACGGCAAGCTGGTCTCGCGCAAGCGGCCGGGCGCGGTCCTGCACGACCCCGACGTCGTCGCCGAGCGCGCGGTCGGCATGGCGACCGGCGGCGTCGTGACCGAGGACGGCACCAAGCTCGACGTGCGCCCGGATTCCCTGTGCGTGCACGGGGACACGCCGGGCGCGGTGGAGCTGGCCCGCCGGATCGAGGCGGCGCTGACCGACGCCGGCGTCCAGCTCGGCGCGTTCACCGGATGACCGTCCGGTTGCTGCCGTGCGGACGGCGCGCGGTGCTGGTCGAGACCGGCGACGTGCTCGGTTACCAGGCGGCGTTGGCGGAACTGGCCCCGGACGGCGTCGAGGAGCTGGTCCCGGCGGCGCGGACGCTGCTGGTCCGCTTCGACCCGGCGGTGACCGACGCCGGCCGGCTGGGCGCGGTGCTGCGCGAAGTGTCCCCTGTGGACAGTGCGAGGGCCGACGCGGGTGAGGTGGTGATCCCGGTGGTGTACGACGGCGAAGACCTGGCCGAGGTCGCCGCGGAAACGGGGCTGAGCATCGGTGCGCTGATCGCCCGCCACAGCGGCGGCTCGTACGTTTCGGCGTTCTGCGGGTTCGCGCCGGGTTTCGCGTACCTGTCCGGCTCGGACCCGGCCCTGCACGTGTCCCGCCGGTCTTCGCCGCGCACCCGGATCCCGCCGGGTTCGGTGGCGATCGCGGGCGAGTACAGCGCGATCTACCCGAGCGCGTCCCCCGGCGGCTGGCGGCTGCTGGGCCGCACGGACGTGCCGGTCTGGGACGTCGAGCGCGACCCGCCGAACCTGCTGCCGCCGGGCACCCGCGTCCGGTTCACGGCGGTGCCGTCGTGAAGCTGGAAGTCGTGCGGCCGGGCTTCTCGACGACGGTGCAGGACCTCGGCCGCCCCGGGCACGCGGCGCTGGGCGTCGGCCGGTCCGGCGCGGCCGACCGCGCGTCGTTCCGGCTGGCCAACCGGCTCGTCGGGAACCCCGGTGGAGCGGCCGCTCTGGAGGTGACGCTGGGCGGACTGGTGCTGCGCGCTTCGGCCGTCACGACGGTCGCGGTGACCGGAGCCGCTTGCCCGCTGTCGAAGGGCGGCTTGAACTCGCCGATCACGTTGTGGCCGGGCGAAGAACTCGCGCTGGGCACGGCTTCTTCGGGCCTGCGCTGCTACGTCGCGGTGCGCGGCGGCATCGACGTGCCGCCGGTGCTGGGCTCGCGGGCAACGGACACGCTGGGAAAGCTGGGCCCGCCGCCGCTCGCCGCGGGCATGCTGCTGCCGATCGGCCTGGCGCCGCGGGAGTTCCCCGTCGTGGACCTCGCACCCCGGGCGGCGTTGCCGGAATCGCCGGTGTTGCGGGTGACGCCGGGACCGCGTCGCGACTGGTTCGCCACCCCGGACGACCTGCTGTCCACTGCGTACACGGTCTCGCCCGATTCGGACCGCGTCGGCATCCGGTTTACCGGCGCGCCGCTCGCCCGGGCGCGCCACGACGAGCTGCCGTCCGAGGCGTGCGTCCCGGGCTCGCTGCAGGTCCCGCCGTCCGGCCGCCCGATCCTGTTCCACGCCGACCACCCGACGACCGGCGGCTACCCGGTGATCGCCGTCGTCGAGGAGGCCGACCTCGACCTCGCGGCCCAGCTGCGGCCGGGTCAGACCGTGCGCTTCCGTCCCGCGTCGTGAGTGTCTAGGGCGGTCAGAACCGCCCTAGACACTCACGACCACCAGCCACGCGATGTTGGTGAAGGCGATCGCGAGCCACAGCGGCCACACGCGGCGGGCGCGGTGGACGTCGCCCTGCTCGGCGAGGTAAGCGTCGAGGGCTTCCGCGACCTGGTCGTCGATCTCGTCGCGCAGCCGCGGGCTCAGCTCAGACATGGGCGGGCACCGCCGGCCGCGGCAGGGCGACGGACAGGCACGCCAGCACCGGCGGTACCTCGAGACCGGCCATGAGCAGGGAAAACACGACGTCGTCGCCGACGGCGACGACGTCGAACCAAGCGTCGGTGAGCAGCAGCGTCGCCGTGCCGATCGCGGCGAACGGCGTCCGCGGATCCTCGCGGCCGAGCAGCCAGGCCGTGGCCAGCAGGCACAACCCCGCCGCCCAGAACAGCTTCTTCATCGTGACCCCCAATCTCCGATCCAAGGTAGCCGATTGCAGAGATTTTTTGCAAACAGTCTCTGTAGTACGCTCCGGCCATGGTCCAACGTCCCGAGAAGCGCGTGCTCACCGGCGCGGATCTCAAGGCCTTCTACAAGGCCCTCGCGAACCCGGTGCGCCGCGACATCCTGTCCTACCTGGGCAAACACGGCGAAGCGAACTCGACGAGCGTCGCCAAGGCCCTCGGCGAAAGCACCGGGACGACGAGCTACCACCTGCGCAAACTCGCCGACCTCGACCTGATCGCGGAGATCGAGGACCGCGGCGACGGCCGCGAGCGCTGGTGGAAGTCGCTGGCGAAGGACATCTACACCCCGCCGGGCCTCGAGATGACGCCGGACGAGCGCGAGGCCGCAATGAAGCTGGGCGCGCTGAAGCTGAGCCACGACCTGGGCCTGGTCACGCGCGCGTACGCCGGCTACGACAGCGCGGGCGGCTGGAACCAGATCCACCGCTCGGGGCTGACCCTGACGAAGGAGCAGGCCGCCTCGTTCGTCGAGGAGTACCAGAACCTGGTCTGGAAGTACGTCAGCGAGCCGGGGCAGCACCCGGAGGGTTCGCGCGTACTCGCCGTCCGGCTCGTCGTCGTGCCGGAGGAAGAAGAGTTCACGGAGGACTAGAGCTGTCGTTCGAGACCCGAATCAGCTCAATGCGAGTGAACCCCCGCGGCTTCACTCGAGTCCCACCTGACCCCATAGGCGAATCCGGGCGCAAGGTGCCGAAACTGAACGTGCACTTCGCCGGCGTCGTCGGCGGTCAGCGCCGTGCCGCGCGGGAACCGGTCGCGCGCGTCGTTCTGAAACGCCTTCTGCAGCATCACGATCCGCTCGGGCACCTGATCCCCGAACCGGACGTGCAAGTCGAACAACTCGCAGGGATGCCGCGGGACGCACACATAGTGCGGCTCCCGCAAACGCGCTCGGAACCGCAGTGCTATATCGTGCCGCTGCCCGCGCCGCAAGGGCGCCGGCAACCGTAATGCGAGGCCAACACGGTCGCTCGACTCCATCTCGCGCCTAGTGAGTACACCGCCGTGGAACACGTCGACCTCAAGATCTGCAACACTCACCGATGATCCGGAATCGGCGGCCGTGGTGAGCGTCAGCGCGAGATCGAGTTCACTGATTTCGTCCGCGTCCGCGACCACCCGCCGGATTTCGAACACCTCCGCCACCGGCTGATCCAGCGCCAGTGAGACGCGCAGTTCTTCGGTGTGCCAACTGCGGCTCGGGTAGGGCGACGGAGACTGCTGCCGGCCCGCCGCCACCGCCATTGCCGCGATCTGCTCGATGCCGTCGTCGATGCGCCGCCGGACGGTGCGCTCGTCGCGGTCCAGCGTGATCGCCGCCCAGCGCACCCGCTCCTGGTAGAACGGCTTCCGCGCGGCTTCGTCCAGCGCGAACGCGCCCAGCAGCGCGATCTTCAGATCCTCCGGCAACGTCTCGACAAGCGGGCGCAAGCGATTCGCGATTTTACGCCGGATCTCCACGGTGTCGTCATCTTCCAAAATGCCACATGTGCGGCGCAACGCCGGGCCAACCCGATCGCCGAGCGGTGTGGTGAAGATTGCCCTCCCCTTGCGGAGAACCTTCAGCTCACCGACCACGTCCGCCGCACTCAGGTCCACTGTTCCTCCTCGGCACACTTACGAGAGCCTGAACAGTGAACTGGCCGCACGGAAGCTGGCCTCACCGAGACCCTCCGCCAGACTGACGCAAGATCGCTTCCGCGCGGCCATGGTCAAACAATCCGGCGAGGCCGGACCTCGGCAAGCCGAGGTCCAATCCGGCTCGCGAGCGCACAGATGGCACCAGACGCGGCCAGCGCCGCGCCGAGCGGGTAGCCACGAGTGATCAAGAACCCGATGAAGGTCTGGATTGCGATAACGATGACGATCGTTCGCAACGACAGACCACCCAACCCCGACGGGGAGGGATCCGGGACACAAGGCTCTCGCCTGTGAAGTGCTGACATCGGACGCGATCCTTTCTGTTCTGCGGTCCAGGCGTCGTCCGGGAGGTGCGGCTGGAGTTGCAGCTCCAACCACGCGGACATGACGATTCTCACTCACCGCGAGCACAAAGGGAAGTATCGCTACAGAGGGTAGCTGATCGGTGACAGATTCGAGGGGGTCGCCGGCTGCAACCGGAGACCCCCTCCGCGAGACCGCCTGGACCATCAGACAGATCGCACGGTTAAGAGTCAGACACGGAGGACGCAGTTCGCAGCTGTCGGCCGGTTATTGACCAGCTCTTGTCTATGTTTTGTCCAGTTTCTGCACTTCGACTTCGGGGCAGTCTACCTGCGCTGAAAGCAGCGCTCATACAGCCGAGACCATCGGAAAAGCCTACGCCTACAACATGTTGCGATCGAGTGCGTCAGCACTACCAACTCTCCGAAGGAGACTTGAGTCCATAGAGGACTAGAGCCCGGACACCCGCAGCGTGATGTTCAGCCGCCCGGTCAGGCCGAGCGCCGGGTCAGCCGTGCCGGGCAACGTCTTCGGGACGCCGTGGTACGCGAGCCGGGACGGGCCGCCGAACACGAAGACGTCGCCCGAGCGGAGTTCGACGTCGGTGTACGGTTTGCCGCGCGTTTCGGTGTTGCCGAAGCGGAACACGCACGCGTCGCCGAGGCTGAACGAGACCACCGGCGCCAGGCTGCGCTCGTCCTTGTCCTGGTGCAGCCCCATCTTCGCGGTGGCGTCGTAGAAGTTGACCAGCGCGACGTCCGGCTCGTAGGCCTGCTCACCGGTCGCGGCCGCCAGCGCGCGGCGGCCGAGGTCGCCGAGCCAGTCCGGGAACGGCAGCACCGGCTCGCCCTCGCCGGTGGTGCGCGAGTAGCCGTACGGGTACCAGTGCCAGCCGAGGCAGACGGACTTCACCGACATCAGGCCGCCGTTCGGCAGGCGGGTGTGGCGGTAGCCGGACCAGCCGCGGCAGGCCGCGACGAACTCGCGCTGCTCGTCGAAACCGAGCCAGTCGGGCAGGTGCACCGCGCCGGGCGCGATCTCGGCGCGCGGGCGCGGCAGGAGGGCGTCCATCACCTCGATTGTGCCGGAAGCTCCCGTCGCGCACGTTCGGTGATCATCGAGGGCGCGAGGTGGTGACCGCGGAACGTGACGTCCGCGGTGGTGAACTGCCGCAGGAGCCGTCCCAACGGACCAACGGGAAGCTCCTGCGGCCGAATCCCCTCGCCCTGGGCCACCATGGAAAAGACGTTCCCACACCTGAATGTCACAACGCCAGCGTGGATCAGCTACGAACGGGTCACTTGACCAGGGCGCCGCGGATCAGTCACCGAAAGTCACGACCGTGACGCCCGCCCGCGCCGGCGCGGGGTCGTTCATCCCGGCCAGCGCGGCCGGGACGTCGTCGAGCCCGATCCGGCGCCCGATCAGCGCGGCGAGGTCGATCCCGGCCGTCTCGACGACCCGCAGCAGCTCCGGGTATTCGTGGGCCTGGAGCCCGTGGATGCCGACCAGCTCCAGCTCGCCGCCGATGACCCGGTGCATCGGGATCGGCGCGACGCCCTGCGACGGCGGCATCAGGCCGGCCTGGACGTGGCGCCCGCGCTTGCGGAGGCTGCCGACGGACGCGGCGCAGGTCGAGGGCGACCCGAGGCAGTCGAGCGAGACGTGCGTGCCGCCCCCGGTCAGCTCGCGCACGTGCGCCGCGACGGCTTCCGGGCCGTCGAACGCCGACGCGTCGACGGTCAGCACCGCACCCGACTTCGCGGCGAGCTCCAGCGCCGCCGGCGAGACGTCGACCGCGACCACCTCGGCGCCCGCGGCGACTGCCAGCAGGACGGCGGAGATCCCGACGCCGCCGCAGCCGTACACCGAGACCCACTGCCCGGCGGTGACCCGGCCCTGCCGCAGCACCGCGCGGAACGCCGTGCCGAACCGGCAGCCGAGGGCGGCGGCTTCGGCGGCGCCCATCGAGTCCGGCAGCGCCACCAGGTTCGTCTCGGCGTGCTCGATGGCGACGCGCTCGGCGAAGGAACCCCAATGCGTCGCACCGGGCTGGAACTCGCGGTCGCAGATCTGCTGGTCGCCGCGCGCGCACTGGGCGCAGGTCCCGCACGCGCAGACGAACGGCACGGTGACGCGCGCGCCGAGGGCCCACCCGCGCACGCCTTCGCCGAGCGCGACGACCCGGCCGGCGAGCTCGTGCCCGGCGACGTGCGGCAGCGTCACGGCGGTGTCGTGACCCTGCCAGGTGTGCCAGTCGCTGCGGCACACGCCGGTCGCGTCGACCTCGATCACGGCACCACCCGGCGGCGCCACCGGCTCCGGCACGTCCCGCACGACGGGCGGAGCGCAGAACTCTTCGATCACGACAGCTCGCATGGCCGCGAGCCTACGTGTTTCCCTTGCGGCCGCTCAGTTGAGCGGCGGCGGCTGCGCGTGGAACCGCGTTCTCCCTCGCGGTGGCCCGAGGAGCCTGCTGAGCGAGCCGTCCGGCACGTTCAGGATGTCCTCGAGATTCCGCAAGGCCTCCAACGATTCCGCGCGTTCCGGGCGGCACCGCCCGGACTGCCAGTGGCTGAGGGTGGCCAGGCTGACCACGGTTCCCCTGCCACGCAAGCGATAGCGGATCCGATCGAGCCCGAGCCCACGGGCCCGGATCGCCGCTCGCAAGGCCACGTCGAACGGGCCCGCGGCGAGCAGCTGGCTCAGCTCCGCCTGTTCCCCCCGGTCGATCGTGCGTGTTCGCTGACCGGTCATCACAACGCTCCGAAGCACTCCCGAATACGAACATTGGAGCGTAGGCGCAGGTCCGCAAGATCGGAAGGCCACTCACCCACCTGCCGTGCGCGCCTCCGCGGCGATGGCGGCGAACGGTTCCGCGTAGCCGGAGTTGATCGTGACGTAGGAAATCCCCCACCGCTCCCGCCACCGGAGAAGCTTTTCCGTTGCACGGCGAGGGTCTTCTGGCAGTACGGTGACGGCATCGGCCGCGACGAGTTCGGGCACGTCCACCCCGGCCCACCGCGCGATCCCCGGCGACGGCTCGTCACCGACGGCCATCAGGTTCAGCCCCAGCTCGATGTCCGGCAGCCGGGACCCGGCGAGCGCACGGAATCGATCCACAATGGACCCGGCTTCGGCTTCGGTCGTTTTCGGCGCCCAGGTGAAGGTGACGGTGTCGGCTTCTTGCGCGGCGAGCGCGAGCATTTTCGGCCCCCCGCCGGCAAGTACCAACGGCGGCCGGTCGGCGGTCCGCTTGAGGTACGCGATGGTTTCCGCCATCCGTGTGACACGCTCACCCGCTGAGGGGAATTCCCGGCCGAGCCTCTGGGTTTGCTCTTCGGCGCCGGGCCGCCCGACACCGAGCCCGAGTTCGAAGCGACCGCCGGTCTGCCGGTGGAGCGTCTGCGCCTGCCAGCCGAGCGCCCGCGCGTCCCGGAAGGGATCGGCGAGGACGAAGGTGCCGAGCCTCAGCCGCGTGGTGACCGCGGCGGCGGCGCCGAGGAGGACGAAGGGATCGGAGGTCCCGACGGGATCGGTGGCGAGGAGGGTGTCGTACCCGAGCTCTTCGACCCGCCGCGCCTGGGCGGTCCAGGCGGTGAGGTCGGGCGCGAAGCCGGCGACGATACCGAAGCGGAAGGGTTTCATGCGGGCCATGGTCGTGGGTGGGGGTGGGTCACCACATCCGCTTCAGGACGTCACCCGCGTGTACGCGTTCCGACGTCATAACGCTTGGTCACGAACCGGCGCTTTGCTCGCCGCCGCGCCCGCCACCGGTCTGACTGTTGTCTTCACACCGCTGGCACCTCGGTCAACGGCTCAGCGCCGGCTCCCTGGTCACCCTCGTGGACGAAAGCGGCCAAGTCGTGGCCACCACCGAACCCCTGGCGAAGAAACCAAGCTCGTCGAGGGGATGTGGATACGGACCTTCACCTTCACCTTCGCCGACGTGCCGAGCGCGTGGGGTTCCGGCTCTCGATCGGGAGCTAGCGCAGCGTGACCGACAACGCCTGCGCGATCTCCTTGCCGATCGCGTGCGTAGCCGCATCCGGAGGCGAACCCACCTTCACCACCATCGGGCCACCGAACGGCTGCCGCTCCACCACCTCGATGCGTTCGCCCAGGTTGATCGCGTGTTCCGTCAGGTACCTCAGCAGTTCCGGGTCCGTGTCCCACACCCGGACGATCTCGCCGACCGCGCCCGGCTCGAGGTCGTCCAGGATCCGGACCGACAGCTCCTCCACGCTCCCGTCCGGCGCCGGGATCGGGTCGCCGTGGGGGTCGCGCACCGGGTTTCCCAGCTTCGCCGCGATGCGCTCCACCAGCCTGTCCGACACCGCGTGCTCCAGCGCGTCCGCCTCCGCGTGGACCTCGTCCCACGTGTAGCCGAGCTCCGAGACCAGGTACGTCTCGATCAGCCGGTGCCGGCGCAGCACCGAGCGCGCCAGGAGCCTGCCGTCGGCGGTCAGCTCGATGCCGCGGTACGGCACGTGCGTGACCAGGCCGAGCTGGGACAGCTTCGTGACCATCCCCGACGCCGAGGACGGGCTGACCTCCAGCCGGCCGGCGAGTGACGTGTTGGTGACCGCCTCACCCCGCTCGACCAGGCCGTAGATCACCCGGACGTAGTCCTCGACCGACGAGGACCTCCGGACCGAACCATCTCCCATGCCGCATACTTTACGGTGCGGGGTTCTTTCTCGTGAAAGTTCACGGCCGCCAGCGGTAGCGGATCCAGCCGGGGACCGGCTCGGCGCCCAGCTGGGCGTAGAACGCCTGCCCCTTTTCGTTGCCCTCCTGCATGTCCCACTCGACGCGGCCGGTCGTGCGGTTGCGCAGCTCGTCCAGCAGCTCGCCGCCGAGGCCGTGGCGGCGGTGGGCCGGGCGGACGAACAGGTCGTCCAGCCAGATGCCCGGCCGGGCCTCCCACGTCGAGAAGTTCCAGCTGCAGAAGGCGAAGCCGGCGACGGTCCCTGGCTCGCCGGGCGGGGTCGCGAGCAGCACCCACGCCTTCGGGTCCGGCCCGAACAGGTGCCCGCTCATCTCGGCGCGGTCGAGCTTCAGGTCGTGGTTGTCCTCGTAGACGGCGTGCTCCTCGATGAGCGCGCAGATTTCCTCGATGTCTTCGAAGACGGCGTCGCGGACGGGCATCTCGCCTCCCGTTTCTGTCGGTGGTGGTCGTTACTGTCGGGCTCGGAGGTGGTCGATGTCACCAGAAGGCAGGTTCGAGGACCTGGTCGACGAGTTCACCGGACGCCCGGGCATCACGCCACCCGGCGCGACCGGCGGGTTCGGGCGCACGGCGCTGCGCACACACGGGCGGATCTTCGCGATGTTCGTCCGCGGGCAGCTGGTGCTGAAGCTGCCCGCGGCCAGGGTGGACGAGCTGGTCGAGGGCGGCCACGGCGTGCGGTTCGACGCGAACAAGGGCACGCCGATGAAGGAGTGGCTGGCGCTGGGCGCGGCGTCACCACAGCCGTGGTCCGCGCTGGCGGAAGAAGCACTCGAGTTCGTGGGAAGGAAGTGAGTCATCACGCTTGATAACGCAGTTCGCCGCCGACGGCGGTGCCCCGCACGCTGAGCCCGTCCAAAGCGGACTCCGCCAGCGGCGATCCGGACAGCACGGCGAAGTCGGCGAGCTTCCCGGGCTCGAGCGTGCCCAGGTCACGCTCGGCGAAGGTCGCGTAGGCCGAGCCGTACGTGTACGCGCGCAACGCCTGCTCCGGCGTCAACGCCTCTTCGGGCGCGAAGGGGACGCCTGACGCCGTGCGCCGCCGAACCATGTCGCCGAGCGCGAGCAGCGGCGCGCCGTTCACGACCGGCCGGTCCGAGGACGCGGGAAGCACGCAGCCGGCGTCGAGGACGCTGCGCAGCCGGTAGCACCACGGCACGCGGGACTCGCCGAGCGCGGCGCGCATACCGTCGCCGAGCTCGTTGACGAACCGCCCCTGTGGGGAGGCGAGCAGCCCGAGCGAGGCGAGCCGGGTCAGCTCCGCGGGCTGGAGCACCGCGCAGTGCTCGATGCGGTGCCGGTGGTCCGTGCGCGGCGAAGCGGCCAATGCGGCTTCATAGGCGTCGAGGACGACGGTGATCGCGCGGTCGCCGATCGCGTGCGTCGCGATCTGCCAGCCCGCCTCGTGGGCGCGGCGGATCGTGCGGGCGAGCTCGTCCTCGGGCACCTGGAAGTAGCCGACGTTGTCCGGCTCGCCGTCGAACGGGTCGTGCATCGCGCAGGTGCGCCCGACCAGGGAGCCGTCGGCGAACAACTTCATCGGGCCGACGCGCAGCCACTCGTCGCCGAGGCCGGTGCGCAGGCCGAGGTCGAGGCCGAAGCCGGCGTCGTCGGGCAGGTCGTGCAGCACGCTCGCGGCGACCATCACCGTGCTGCGCACGCGCAGCACGCCGGCGTCGCGCGCCTGCTGGTAGGCGGCCAGTTCGGCGGGTGTCTCGCCGACCAGGCCGCCGCCGATCCCGGCCTCCTGGACGCTGGTGATGCCCTCGGCCAGGTACTGCTCGGACGCCCGGGCGAGCCCGCGCACGACCCGCGCGACCGGCGTCGGGTACGTCAGCGGCCGCAGGAGCAGCTGGGCCTGCTCGCGTAGCAGGCCGGTCGGCGAGCCGTCGGCGTGCACGACGTCGCCGCCGACCGGGACGTGCGCGAGGTCGAGCTGGTCGAGCACGGCCGAGTTGACCACGGTCATGTGCCCGGACGTGTGCTTGAGCCGCACGAGCATCCCGGGCGCGGCGCGGTCGAGGCCGTGCCGGTCGGGGTGCCCGCCGGCGAGCTTGTTCTGGTCGTACCCGCTGCCGACCACCCAGCTCCCGGCCGGCAGCGTCGCGGCGCGCGCGGCGACGGCGTCGTAGACCTCCTCGACGCTGCGGCAGCCGCCGAGCGGGACGTCGTCGAGGCCCATCCCGAACCACGCCATGTGGTTGTGGGCATCGTGGAAGCCGGGCACGACGAACCCGCCGTCGAGGTCGACCCGCGAGCGCGCCGACAGCGAAACCGCTTCATCGCCGAGGGCCACCACCCGGCCGTGCAGGACGGCGAGTGCGCTGGTGACGCCCGCGCCCGTCCACACCGTGGCGTTCTCGAAGACCGTGTCGACCCGCATGGGTTCGAGGCTATCGATCGATCGATCGAACGTCTAGCATCGCCCTCATGCCCACCGTGGACTTCGCCGTCGAGGACGGCATCGCGCAGATCCGGCTGAACCGGCCCGAGCGGCTCAACGCGGTCGCTGCCGTCCTGGTCGACGACTTCCTCGCCGCCCTCGACGCGGCCGCCCGCAGCGACGCCCGCGTCGTCGTGCTGTCCGGGAACGGGCGCGCGTTCTGCGCGGGCCACGACCTCAAGGAACCCACCCCCGCGGGTGACTCGCGGACGCGGCTGGACCGGCTGCAGGACGTCACGCGGCGGCTGCGCGGGCTGCGTCAGCCGGTGATCGCGGCGGTGCACGGCTACGCGATCGGCGCCGGCGCGGAGTTCGCGCTGGGCTGCGACCTGATCCTGGCCGCCGAGGACGCCGTGTTCGCGTTCCCCGAGGTCTCGCTCGGCCTGAGCGTCACCGGCGCGGCGTCGCGGCTGCTGCCGCTGCTCGTCGGCCCGCTCAAGGCGAAGGAGCTCCTGCTGCTCGGCGAGCGCTTTGACGGCCGCAAGGCCGCGGAGCTGGGCATGGTCAACGCCGCCGTGCCCGCCGAGCAGCTCCAGGCCGAGGCGCTGGGCTGGGCGAAGCGGATCGCCGAGCACCCGCCGGCGGCCGCGGCCATGGCGAAGCGCGTCCTCGACGCGAGCACGGACATCGAGCCGGCGCTCGAACTCGAGGTCAGCCACGCGCTCATCACCGAAACCTCGGCCGCGGTCGCCGCGTCCACGGAGGCCTTCCGGAGCCGGACGTGACGCCGCTCGCCGAGCTCGGCACGCTGGCCCAGCTCGTCACGCGCGCCGCCGCGCTGTGGCCGGAGCGCACGGCGTGGGTGTTCGACGAGCACGACCGGCGCTTCACCTTCGCCGACGTCGACCGCGAAAGCTCGCGGATCGCCGCGGCCCTGGCCGAACGCGGGATCGGCCCGGGCGACCGGGTCGCCGTGATGCTGCGCAACCAGCCGGAGTTCCCGCTGCTCTGGCTGGCGCTGGCGAAGATCGGCGCGCTGCTGGTGCCGGTCAACACGAACTACCAGGAGTTCGACGGCGCCCACGTCCTCCGCCATTCCGGCGCGAAGCTGACCATCGCCGCGCCGGAGTTCACCGGCCTCCTCAACCGGATCGGCCTCACCGAGGTCCTCACCCCAGCCGCACTTTCACGTGAAAGTGCGCACCTGGGGCCCGCACTTTCACGTGAAAGTGCGGCCTTCACCCCGGTGCCCGAACTGCCGGTGAACATCCAGTACACCTCGGGCACCACCGGCGCACCCAAGGGCTGCGTCCTGCCGAACCGCTACTGGACGACGCTCGCCGTCGGCCTGGCCACCGACTTCCCCGCCGTCGGCGAAGACGACGTGCTCCTGACCGCGCAGCCGTTCCACTACATCGATCCACAGTGGAATGTCGCGCTCGGGCTGGCCGGCGGCGCCACGCTCGTCGTGCTGGACCGGTTCCACCCCAGCACGTTCTGGGCGAAGGTCCGCGAGCACGGCGTCACCTGGTTCTACTGCCTCGGCCTGATGCCGACGCTGCTGCTGCGCCAGGAACCGTCGGCCGCCGATCGCGACCACCGCGTCCGCGCGATCTGCGCGTCGGCGATCCCGCGGGAGCTGCACGCCGAACTGGAGGCGCGCTGGGGCGTGCCGTGGTACGAGGCGTTCGGGATGACCGAAACCGGCGGCGACATCCGGATGACCGCCGCCGACCACGACGAGACCGTCGGCACCGGCTGCATCGGGCGGCCGAGCCGCGACCGCGAGGTGATGGTCGCCGGGGACGACGGGAAGCCGTTGCCGCGCGGCGAAACCGGACAGCTGCTGATCCGCGGCATCGGGCTGATGCACGGCTACCACGACGATCCCGCAGCGACGGCGAAAGCGTTCGAGAACGGCTGGTTCCACACCGGCGACCTCGCGCGGCTGGACGACGCCGGCCGCGTCTACTACGTCGGCCGCACCAAGGACATGATCCGCCGCAGCGGCGAAAACGTCTCCGCGGACGAGGTCGAGCGCGCGCTGCTGCTGCACCCCTCGATCAAGCTGGCGGCCGTCGTCGCGGTGCCCGACGAACTGCGCGGCGAGGAGATCAAGGCGTACGTCGTGTGCGACGGCGAACGGCCCGAACCGGCCGCGCTGGCCGAGTTCTGCGCGGGAAAGCTCGCCTACTTCAAGGTTCCGCGGTTCTGGGCGTTCGCCGACGCGCTGCCGATGACGCCGTCCGAGCGGGTCGCCAAGGGCGAGCTGCGGAAGGTGGCCGACCCGCGCGCCGGGTCGTGGGACGCGAAGGCGGGAACATGGCTGTGAGCAGCCGGGAGCGCGTCCGCGCGGCGGCGGTGAAGCTGTTCGCCACCAAGGGCTTCCACGGCACCGGCATCCGGGATCTGGCGCAGGAGGCGGAACTCTCGTCGGCGAGCCTGTACCACTACATGGGCACCAAAGAGGATCTCCTCGCCGAGATCATGCACACCGCGCTGAACCGCTTGCTGGACGCGGCCCGCGAAGCTACGGCGGGCGGCGGCGATCCCGTGCACCGGCTGCGCACGCTGGTCGCGCTGCACGTGCTCGCGCACGCGGTCGGCCCGGCGGAAACCCGCGTGGTGGACAACGAAGTCGACGTCCTGTCGCCGGCCGCGCGCGAGCCGGTGGTGGCGTTGCGGGACGCCTACGAACGCCTGTGGGCGGCGGCGATCGACGAAGGCGTCGCGGCGGGGGTGTTCCACACCGAACACCCGGCAGTGACGCGGCTCGCACTGCTGGAGATGTGCAGTGGCGTGGCCCGCTGGTACTCCCCGCGCGGCCCGCTGGCGCTGGACCAGCTCGCGGAGCACTACGCGGAGCTGGTGTCGAGGGCGCTGGGCTGCCCGTCCACGCCGGGCCGGACCGACTTCCGGCGGTGCCGGGAAATCGTCGCGAAAGAGTGGGGGGTGTCCGTTTAGCGGCGCTTTTACCTGTGTACGCCTTGCCCAGACGGCGTGCGTGGGGGACGCTCGAAGGGTGACTGAGGAAACGATCCAACTGGAACTGGACGACTCGGGTCTCGCGCCGGGCCTCCCGGCGCCGGCACACCCCCGCGATCAGGTGCAGGATGTGCCCTATCGCCCCGTCGAGTTCCGCGATGACGATCTCCCCACCGCCCTCGAGCGGTGCTCCACCTGGCTACGGCAGGCGCAGGAGTGGCTGGGCGAACCCCTCGACGTCCTGGCCATCCACCTCGACTACGACGACCGCCAGGGCTCGCCGTACTACGACGTCAAGCTCCTGTGCAACGAAGAGGACCTCGCCGGCGTCCCGATCGCCATTCGCAACAAGCAGTAAGCAGTACGCAGCCGAACAGCCGTCAAGGCCGCCGGGAATCGGCGGCCTTGACGGCTTCACGCGCTTGGGCTGCTCAGCCCAGGACGCCGCCGACCTTCACGTGCCCCTTGAGGAGGTTGCGCGCGATGGTGCGGCGCTGGATCTCGTCGGTGCCTTCGTAGATGCGCAGCAGCCGCAGCTCGCGGTACCACCGCTCGATCGGCAGCTCCCGCGTGTAGCCCATGCCACCGTGGATCTGCAGGACGCGGTCGACGATTTCGTTGGCCTTCTGGCCGCCGTACAGCTTCGCCATCGACTGCGCGTGCCGCGAATCGATGCCCTGGTCGACCTGCCAGGCGGCGTTCAGCACCAGCCACCGCAGCGCTTCGAGCTCGACACCGGAGTCGGCGATCATCCACTGGATGGCCTGGCGTTCGGCGATCTTCTGCCCGAACGTCTCGCGCGTGTTGGCGTGCTCGATGGCCATGGAGATCAGCCGCTCGCACGAACCGATCGCACGGGCCGGCAGGAGGTAGCGGCCCTGCCCGATCCACTGCATCGCGAGTTCGAAGCCGCGGCCCTCTTCGCCGAGGATCTGCGTCTCGGGCACGCGGACGTCCTGGAAGATCAGCGACGCCGGGCCCCACTCGCCCATGGTGTCGATGTATTCGGACTTCCAGCCGGCCTCGCGGTCGACGAGGAAGCAGGTGACGCCGCCGTTGGCGCCCTTCTCCGGGTCGGTGATCGCGAAGACCATGGTGAAGTCGGCTTCGTTGCCGCCGGTGATGAAGGTCTTCTCGCCGTTGATGATCCAGTCGGTGCCGTCCTTGCGGGCGGTGGTGCGGATCGCCTTCGCGTCCGACCCGGCACCCGGCTCGGTGATCGCGAAGCACGACTTGCGCTCGCCCGAGATGGTCGGCAGCAGGTAGGTCTGCTTCTGCTCGTCGTTGGCGTGGAACAGGATGTTGTCCGCGGCGCCGCCGAAGCGGAACGGCACGAAGGTGCGGCCGAGCTCGGCCTCCAGCAGCGCGGCCATCACGGCGGAGAGCCCCATGCCGCCGTACTCCTCCGGCGTGAAGACGCCCCAGAAGCCGGACTCCTTCGCCTTCAGCTGGAGGTCCTTCAGCTCCTCGCCGGTGAGGCCGGGCTGGTGCGCGCGCTCGCGGCGGAGGACTTCCTGCTCGAGCGGGATCAGCTCCCGCTGGACGAACGTGCGGACCCAGTCGCGCACTTCACGTTCTTCGGTGCTGAGAGAGAAATCCATGGGTGAGCTGCTCCTCCGACACTGGCTAAGCGCTTGCTTACCTCAGGGTACCCCGTGAGAGGTGGATTACCCCAGACCTGCGCCCGAATTCGTGACAAGCGCCCGGGCGCCCGGAAGGATCGGAGGGGTGATGGAGATCGTGGTCCGCTGGTCGTCGCCGCTGCCCGCCGAAGAGCGCTTCCTGCGCCTGCTGGACGAAGTCGAGCAGGACCGCTTCGGGGCGTACCGCCAAGACGCCGACAAGCGCCGCTTCCTGACCGGCCGCGTGCTGGCGAAGACGGTGGCGGCGGAGCGCCTCGGCCTGACCCCCGAGACGGTGAAGTTCGACGCGACCTGCGAAGACTGCGGCAAGCCCCACGGCAGGCCCCGGGTCCCGGGCGCGGACCTGACGCTGTCGATCTCCCATTCGGGCGACCTGATCGGCCTCGCGGCAACCCCGTCGGTCCCGGTCGGCTTGGACGTCGAGACGGCGAACCGCCGTGCGGACGACGGCCTGATCGAGTACGCGCTGAGCCCGGCCGAGGCAGCCCACCTGGCGGGCCTCGCCCCGGACGAGAAGGCCGCGGCGTTCTTCGTCTACTGGACGCGCAAGGAAGCGGTGATGAAGGCCACGGGCAAGGGCCTGCGCATCCCGCTGCAGAGCATCACGTTCTCCCGCTACGACGAACCGGCCCAGCTGGTGACTTCCGGGGACGCGGCGCTTGACCCGGCACGTACGCGACTGGTGGACCTGAAGGCGGCGGACGGCTACCGGGCGGCCATCGCGGTGCTGACGACCGAGGAGCTCTCGGTGACCGAGGAGCACTGGCTGCCGCGGCTATAGTTACCGGCATGTCCACACCGGCGACCACAGGTGAGCCGAGGTATCCCGCGGGCACGTCGCCGGCGGCGATCCGGGCTGCGCTGCTCCCCGAGGACGTACCCCGCTTCGACCAGGACTACCGGCGCGCGCTCGACGTCGCGCGGGAGGCGCTGAGCCTCACCGACCTGGTCGAGACGCTCGAGTCGTGGCGACGGATCGCGTGGAGCACCCAATCCGACCCCGCCGCGCACCGCCGGATGACCGAAGCGGCCGAACACGCTCAGCGAACCGGTGAGCCGCCCACCGGCACCGGATCGTGGAACTCCCTCAAGACGGAGCTCGGCCGGTAGCAGTGGCTACGCCAGGCGACCGCCCAGCGACGACACCCTGGATCCAAGCGCCCCAAGGTGGGCTTTCGGTGCGTCTGACGCACCAAGGCGGCCTTCGGTGCGCAAGACGCCACCAAGGCCACCGTGTGGCGCTTGCGGCCGGCTAGCTGAGCGAGTCCTCCAGGCCCATCGCCGCCAGCAGCGTCCGGAACTTCGCCGTCGTCTCGTCCAGTTCCGACTGCGGGTCCGAGGCCGCCACGATGCCGCCGCCCGCGTACAGCCGCATCGATGTCGACGCGATCTCCGCGCAGCGGATCGCCACCGCCCACTCGCCGTCGCCCGTTGCGTCGACCCAGCCGACCGCTCCCGCGTAGTAGTCGCGGTCGAACGGCTCCAGTTCCTGGACCAGCTCGCGGGCGCCCTCCGTCGGGGTGCCGCAGATCGCCGGGGTCGGGTGGAGGGCGGCCGCCAGGTCGAGGGCCGTCACCTCCGGGTCGATCAGCTCGCCCGTGATCGGGGTACGCAGGTGCCAGATCGCCGGGGTCGTCACCAGCTCCGGGCCCGCCGGGACGTCCAGCGTGCGGCAGAACGGCCGCAGGGCCTCGACGACGTAGTCGATGACCACCGCGTGCTCGAGCTGGTCCTTGCGGGACGTCCGCAGCGCCTCGCCGTTGGCGCGGTCGGTCGCCGGGTCGGGCGAACGCGGCATGGAGCCCGCGTGGGGGGACGAGAACACCGTGCGGCCGGTGCGGCGCAGCAGCAGCTCGGGGGTGGCGCCGACCAGGGATCGGCCGCCGGGCAGCTCGGCCGCGTACGTGAAGTGGCGCGGGTTGCCGACCGCCAGGTTGCGCACGATGCGCTCGGCGGGCACCGGCACCGAAAACTCGAGGTCCAGCGCACGGGCCAGGACGACTTTGCGCAGATCCCGCGACGCCAACGCGTCCACCGCCGCCCGCACGCCGGCCATGTGCTGCTCGGGTGACGGCACCGCGCGCACCCGGACGGGCGCCGGCAGGACCTCACGCGGCAGCGAAGGTGCCCCTTCGGCGCGGTGGACGGTCCGGGGCACGACGAGGTGGCCCGGCACCTTCGTGTCGGGCCCGGTGTCGAACGGCAGGACGCCGACGGCCAGCGGGGCTCCGGTCTCGGCCAGGACGCCGGGGATCGCCGAAGCGAGCCGCCGGGGGTCCGTTTCGGTGACCGTCCGGATCTTGCCCTGCGCGAGGAGTGCGCGCTGGGCCGTCGTGAAGAGGAAGTCGCCACGCTGGTAGCGGGCGGCGAGGTCAACCGGGGTGGCCGGGTCAGGAGAGCTCACCACTCCAGCGTCCCAGGCTTCGGGAGATCCGCGAGGGAAGTGTCGCGAGCGACACTCCCCTCGCGGGAGCTCCTGGTGACGGCTACTTGAGCGCGTCGATGAGCGCCTCGCGCTGGCGCTCGCCCAGGCCGGCGGCCCGCCGGTCCGGGTCGATGCCGGCCTGCTCGAGCAGGGCGGCGACCTTCACCGCGCCGAGACCGGGGACGGCCTTCAGCAGCTGGGTGACCTTCGTCTTCCCGATGGTCTTGTTCTCCTTGGCCTGCTTGAGCACCTTTTCGATGCTCTCCTTGCCGGACTTGATCGACGCGAGCAGTTCCGAACGCGCCTTGCGAGCCTCGGCGGCCTTGGCCAAGGCGTCAGCGCGCTGCTCCGGAGTCAACGTAGGCAGAGCCAACGTAGTGTCCTTTCCTCTCAGGTCTCCGCTTTCGCGGCCGACAGCTTTTCTGAGTGCTTGCTCCTGCAAGCGCTGCTCAGCCGTCTCTTGCCACGGCCCCAGTAAACGCCACCGGCTTCGCGGCCGTGCAACCGACACGCACTTATTACCCCCGGAGGTGATACCGGGCAACCCGCTCCGGCCTGCGGAAACGCTCCCAATCAGCGGTCCGCGTGGCACAACTCACCCGGAAGTGGAGCCTCCGTTACCCGGCGCATTTCCTTGTCCGCAAGGAAAAGGCGGGAAATTGATGATCTTGATCATCGTCCGGTCGTCCCCCGATCGCGCGACGACCGTGACCGAACGGAGCCGTTGTTGACCATGCCCGCTTCACCCGATCCGCACTAGAGTCGGCCCAACCCCAGTTCACCGGCGAACAACCCCCGGGAGCGACCATGTTGAGCACCATGCAGGACGGCCAGCTGTCACTGGCGAACCTGCTCCGCCACGGCACGTCGGTGCACTCGGCGAGCGAAGTCATCACCTGGACCGGTTCAGAAGCCCGTCGCGAGACCTACGGCGAGCTCGGCCGCCACGCCGCCCGCCTCGCGAACGCCCTCCGGAGCCTCGGCGTCACCGGCGACCAGCGCGTCGGCACGTTCATGTGGAACAACGCCGAGCACCTGGCCGCCTACCTGGCCGTCCCGGCGATGGGCGCCGTGCTGCACACCCTGAACATCCGGCTCTTCCCCGAGCAGCTGACGTTCGTCGCCAACCACGCCGAGGACCAGGTCGTCATCGTCGACGGCACGCTCGTCCCGCTGCTGGCCAAGCAGCTGCCCGAGTTCAAGACCGTCCGGCACGTCATCGTGGCCAACGGCGACGCGGCGGCCCTGCAGGCCCCGGACGGCGTCCAGGTGCACGCCTACGCCGAGCTGCTGGCCGCCCAGCCGGACACCTTCGACTGGCCGGAGGTGGACGAGCGCTCCGCGGCCGCGATGTGTTACACGTCGGGCACGACGGGTGACCCCAAGGGCGTCGCCTATTCACACCGCTCGATCTGGCTGCACTCGATGCAGGTGTGCATGAGCGACAGCATGAACCTCGCGCAGAGCGACAAGGCGCTGGCCATCGTGCCGCAGTTCCACGCCATGGCGTGGGGCCTGCCGTACGCGGCGCTGATGGTCGGCGCGTCCCTGGTCATGCCGGACCGCTTCCTCCAGCCGGCCCCGCTCGCCGCGCTGCTCGCGGCCGAGAAGCCGACGTTCGCCGGCGCGGTCCCGACCGTCTGGCAGGGCCTGCTCGCCCACCTCGAAGCCCACCCGCAGGACATCTCCCACCTGCGCGAAGTCGTGGTCGGCGGGTCGGCGGTGCCGCCGTCGCTGATGCACGCGTTCCAGGAGAAGCACAAGGTCTCGATCCTGCACGCCTGGGGCATGACGGAGACGTCGCCGCTGGGCAGCGTCGCGCGCCCGCCCGCGGCCGCGACCGGCGACGAGGCCTGGCGCTACCGCTACACGCAGGGCCGCTTCCCGGCGTCCGTGCGGGCGCGGCTGCTCGACGACGACGGCACGGTGCTCCCCTGGGACAACGAGGCTGTCGGCGAGCTCGAGGTCCAGGGGCCGTGGATCGCCGGCTCGTACTTCGGCGGCTCGCAGGTCGACCCGGACAAGTTCCACGACGGCTGGCTGCGCACCGGCGACGTCGGCAAGATCAGCGCCGACGGCTACCTGACGCTGACCGACCGCGCCAAGGACGTCATCAAGTCCGGCGGCGAGTGGATCTCCTCGGTCGACCTGGAGAACCAGGTCATGGGCCACCCGGCCGTCGCCGAAGCCGCGGTCGTCGGCATCCCGGACGAGAAGTGGGACGAGCGGCCGCTGGTCGCCGTCGTGCTCAAGGAGGGCCAGACCGCGACGCCGGAAGAGCTGCGCGAGTTCCTGAGCGACAAGGTCGCGAAGTGGCAGCTGCCGGAGAACTGGACGTTCGTGGACGAAGTCCCCAAGACGAGCGTCGGCAAGTTCGACAAGAAGCGCATCCGCGCGTCCTACTCCGAGGGAAAGCTCGACATCGCCCAGCTCTAACGGGTAAATCTCCGGCGAGTCTTCATGTTCGCGAAGGCCACCTTGAGGAACTCTGTCTTCCTCAAGGTGGCCTTCACGGACTTCACGAAGGGGTTCTGGGGATGCATAACAGGCGCAGGTTCATGGCACTGGCGGGCGTCGGCGCGCTGACGGCGGCGTGCGGGTCGAACACCGGGCGGCAGGGCGACCCGCCGCCCTCGACGGCCTACTCGGCCGGGCCGCCGCCGTCGGACGCACCCAAGGTCGCGCTCCAGCAGTGGTACCACGCGTACGGTGAGGACGGCGTCCAGGAAGCCGTGAAGCGCTACGCGGCGAGCTACCCCGGCGCGAGCGTGAACGTGCAGTGGAACCCCGGCGACTACGACTCCAAGATCGTCACCGCGCTGCAGAACAGCAAGGTGCCGGACGTCTTCGAGGCGCAGGTCAAGATCGACTGGGTGCGGCAGAACCAGGTGGTGTCGCTCGACGACGTCATCGCGCCGGTGAAGGCCGACTTCAGCCCGGCCGTGCTCGCCGCGCAGACCGTCGAAGGCAAGGTCTACGGCATCCCGCAGGCCACCGACACGCAGGTGCTCTTCTACCGCAAGAGCCTGCTGCAGGCGGCCGGCGTGCAGCCGCCGCAGACGGTCGACGAGCTGATCGACGCGGCCGCGAAGCTCACGAAGGACGGCGTCAAGGGCTTCTTCGCGGGCAACGACGGCGGCGTCGCCGTGCTCACCGGCCCGCTGCTGTGGTCGGCGGGCCTCGACTACCTGAAGAGCGGCAACCGCGAGGTCGGCTTCGACGACCCGCGCGCCGCGACCGCGCTGGGCAAGCTGCACACGCTCAACACCAACGGCTCGCTGCTGCTCGGCGCGCCGGCCGACTGGTCGGATCCCGGTGCGTTCGTCGACGGGCTCGCCGCGATGCAGTGGACCGGGCTGTGGAACGTGCCGAAGATCCGCTCGGCGTTCGACGACGACTTCGGCGTGCTCCCCTTCCCCAAGCTCGACGGCAGCGGGGCGCCGTCGGTGCCGGTCGGCGCGTACGGCGCGATGGTCAACGCCAAGAGCGCGCACGTCGCCGAGGCCAAGGCGTTCGTGAAGTGGCTGTGGGTCGACAAGACCGACGACCAGCTGGAGTTCGCGACGAAGTTCGGCTTCCACGTGCCGGCCCGCCAGAGCCTGATCGACCGCGCGGACAACCTCAAGAACGGCCCGGCCGCCGACGCGGCCCGGTTCGTCAAGGAGAACAGCCACCTCGTCGGCGGCCCCGTGTGGACCCAGCAGGCGAACACGGCGCTGTCCGACGCGGCCGCGAAGATCGCGAAGGAGGGCGCGGACCCGGCGGCGCAGGTCAAGACGGCCGTCGGCGTGGCCCAGTCCGAGCTGAAGCGCCTGTTCGGATGAAGCGGCGCGACGCGCGCGCCTTCTGGCTCTTCGTCGGTCCGTTCCTGCTCGGGCTCGCGGTCTTCGCGTACCTCCCGATCGGCTGGAGCGCATACCTGTCGTTCTTCGACGCGCGGAACACCGTGACCCCGACGGACTTCGTCGGGCTGGACAACTACGGGCACATGCTCACCGACGAGCCGTTCCTGTCGAGCCTGGGCACGTTCAGCGTGTTCGCGGTGTTCATCGTGCCGCTGACGTTCGTGCTGTCGCTGGCGCTGGCGCTCGGCGTCAACCGGCTGCGGTTCGCGCGGGCGTTCTTCCGGTCGGTGTTCTTCCTGCCGTTCGCGTGCTCGTACGTCGTGGCGTCGCTGATCTGGAAGACGTCGTTGTTCTCCGGTGTCCGGTACGGACTGGCGAACTCGGTGCTGTCGGTCTTCGGCGTGGACCCGGTGGCGTGGACCGGGACGGTGCACCCGCCGCTGTACTGGATCGTGCTGGTGACCGCCCGGCTGTGGCTGCAGCTGGGCTTCTACATGATCCTGTTCATCGCGGCGCTGCAACGGATCCCGCAGCACCTCTACGAGGCGGCCTGGCTCGACGGCGCGAAGCCGGGCTGGCAGGTGTTCCGGTACGTGACACTCCCGCAGCTGCGGTCGACGGCGGTGGCGGTGCTGCTGCTGAACCTGATCAACGCGTACCAGGCGTTCGACGAGTTCTACAACATCATGGGCGACAGCCGCGGTTACCCGCCCTTCGCCCGGCCACCCCTGGTCTACCTCTACTACACGTCGCTGGGTTCGGGCGGCCAGGACCTCGGCCGCGGCAGCGCGGGCGCGGTGATCCTGGCGCTGATCATCGCGCTCGTGACCTTGCTGCAGGGCCGCGTCCTGCGCTTCGGGAGGCCGGCATGAGGGCGGTCCTCCGGTGGGTTTCCCTGAGCGTCGCGGCGATCCTGTTCCTGCTGCCGTTCTACCTGCTGCTGCGCAACGGTCTGGCGTCACGGGCGGAGATCACCGCTCCCGGGTGGACGTTCTTCCCGTCCACAGTGCACTGGGAGAACTTCTCGAAGCTGTTCTCCTCGGAGGACGTCCCGTTCGCGCGCAGCCTGCTCAATTCGGCGATCGTGGCGGCACTGCAGACGGTCGGCCTGCTGGTGCTCTGCTCCCTGGCCGGCTACGGCCTGGCCCGGATCCCGTACCGGCACGCCAAGATCGTGTTCTACGCGGTTTTGGCGACGCTGATGATCCCGACGTCGGTGACGTTCGTGCCGAGCTTCGTCGTGGTCTCGTCGCTGGGCTGGCTGTCGGACTTCCGCGGCCTGGTGATCCCCGGGCTGTTCAGCGCGTTCAGCGTGTTCCTGTTCCGCCAGTACTTCCTGGACTTCCCGCGCGAGCTGGAGGAGGCCGGGCGGATGGACGGGCTCAGCCGCTGGGGCGTGTTCTGGCGGGTCGTCGTGCCGAATTCGAAGGGGTTCTTCGCGGCGATCGCGGTCATCACGGTGATCGGCAGCTGGAACGCGTTCCTGTGGCCGTTGATCATCGCTCAGTCCCCCGATTCGTGGACGGTCCAGGTGGCGCTGTCGGGCTTGCTGACGGCGCAGAACCCGCAGCTGAACCTGCTGTTCCTGGCGGCGGCGGTGTCGATCCTGCCGATCGTGCTGCTGTTCGCGTTCCTGCAGCGGTACCTGGTGCGCGGCGTGACCGAGTCCGGGTTGACGGGCTGAACCGCCCGCCGTCCGGCTGAAATGACCACGACCTTCGGCGGTACACCCACCCCGACGCCCGTGACAGGGTAGCTCGAAATGTCACGTTCACCGTCCGGTCATCGGCGTCCGGCACGGTGCTGGCAACCGAGAAGACTGGGGAGCGAACAACCATGGCCGAACTCACCCGGCGCACCGTCGCCACCGCGGGCGCCGCCGGTCTCGGGCTCCTGCTCTGCACGCCCACCGCGAACGCCCTCGACCGCGCGCTGCGGCTGACCGGCACGCGGTCGGTCAGCACCACCGGCACCACGCTCGAGCAGGTCGCGACCGCGTCGGGCACCGGCTACTCGCGGCTGTCCGCGGGCCCCGGCTGGCCGCTGGTCGTCCGGAGCGACCTCGCCGCGCCGCAGACCGGGCGCGACGACCGCCGCCGCGCGCTCAGCGCGTTCGTGCAGTTCACCGACCTGCACATCACCGACACCGAGAGCCCCGCGCGGTTCGAGTACCTGCACCCGTTCATCGGCTCCGCGCACCGGCCGCAGGAGGCGCTCGGCACCGTCGCCACCAGCGCGCTGGTCGAGCGCGTCAACAGCGTGCGGCAGGGCCCGTTCACCGGGCGGCCGTTCGACCTCATGGTCACCACCGGCGACAACACCGACAACCACGAGCTGATCGAGCTCGACTGGTTCCTCAAGGTCCTCAACGGCGGCAGCGTCACGCCGAACTCCGGCGACGCGAACGCGTACGAAGGCGTCCAGAGCTCGGGCAACAAGGAGTACTGGAACCCGTCGATCCCGGGCGTCGGCGACGACTACTCGGCCAAGGGCTTCCCGCAGCTGCCGGGCCTGCTCGAAGCGGCACTGAAGACGTTCACCGCCCCGGGCCTGGACGTGCCGTGGTTCTGCACCTTCGGCAACCACGACGACAGCATCGTCGGCTCGCTGCCGGCCCAGATCCCCGGCATCGACGCCTGGTACACCGGCAGGTACAAGGTGATCGGCAAGGACGAGACCACCGCGAAGAAGCTCGCGGCGGCCATCCAGAAGCCGGGTTCGAGCATTCCGGTCGCGGAGCTGTTCGGCGGCTCCGGCACGATCCGCGAGATCACGCCGGACGCGCGGCGCCGCCCGTTCACCACCGGCGAGTTCGTCCGCGCGCACCTCGACGCGGCCAACACCGGGCCCGGCCCGGTCGGCCACGGCTTCAGCAGCGCCAACGCCGACGGCAAGAACATCTACTACACGTTCCGGATCGCCCCGGGCATCACCGGGATCAGTCTCGACACGACCACGGACGCCGGGTTCGCGGACGGCTCGATCGGGCTCGCGCAGTACAACTGGGTGGAGTCGACGCTCAAGCGCAACAGCTCGGCGTACTACGACTTCTTCGGCCGCAAGGTCACCCATTCGGTCACCGACGAGCTGTTCATCCTGTTCAGCCACCACACGAGCGGCTCGATGGGCAACCTGCTGCCGGACTCGCGCCACCTGCTCGACCCGCGCCTGGACGGCAACGCGTTCGTGGCGCTGCTCAAGCGGTTCCCGAACGTGCTGGCCTGGGTCAACGGCCACACGCACCGCAACCAGATCACGGCGCACGCCGGCGGCACGCCGAAGCAGGGCTTCTGGGAGATCAACACCGCTTCGCACGTCGACTTCCCGCAGCACGCGCGGATCGTCGAGGTCGCGGACAACGCGGACGGCACGTTGTCGCTGTTCACGACGTTGATCGAGGCGGAGGCGCCGTACGCGGTGGACTACGGGGACCGGACGCCGCAAGCGCTTGCGTCGCTGTACCGCGAACTGTCCTACAACGACATCCACACCGACCCGGGCCGCGTGGGCGCGGCCGCGGACCACAACACCGAGCTGCTGCTGGTCAACCCGCTCGCCTGACGGCTACCTGCGGGGTAATCGACCGGCGGCGGGGGTTCGGGCAGGCTGCGGGGCATGACCGATCCCGAGGGCACGCAGCTCTTCCACCGCTCCATGCCGTTCTCCGAACGCCTCGGCGTCGAGGTGCTGGAGCACGGGCCCGCGCTCGTCCGCAGCCGGCTGAAGTGGGACGAGAGCCTCTGCACGCTCGGCGGTGCGCTGCACGGGGGCGCGCTCATGGCGCTGGCCGACTCGACCGGCGCCGTGTGCGCGTTCCTCAACCTGCCCGAGGGCGGACAGGGCACGACCACCGTCGAGTCGAAGACGAACTTCCTGCGCGCGGTGCGTTCGGGCTACGCCGTTGCGTCGTCCAGACCACTGCACGCCGGGCGCAAGTTCGTCGTGGTGGAGACGGAAATCAACGGTGACGACGGCAAGTTGGTCGCGAAAGTGACACAGACGCAGGCCGTCCTGTAGGTACCTGTTTACATACCTCGCCGGACCGGCGAAAATCCTCGCCTACTGGGTGGGTCGAGCGAGGAGCCGCGATGCGGGTGCGCAGTCTGTTCACATTACTGTCGGTTGTCGTGCTGACAGCCGTAACCGTTCAGGTCGCCGAAGCGGGGCCGCGCGACGACGAAGCCGTCGACTACCACGAGTGGACCGGCGGCCGCTTCCACGAAGGCGACTTCGCCGGGCTCGCGCTGACCCGCGACGGCCTGCGCATCACGCGCCCGATCGGCTCGGTGCAGCACACCGAGCCGGAGCTCGGCACCACGCGGACGTACGAGTACAGCCAGTGGACGTCGCCCTCGTACCGGCAGGGCTTCGGCGCGACGCAGCTGGTCGCGTCCTGGAACGCGAAGACGCCGGCCAAGACGTGGCTGCAGGTCGAAGCGCAGGGCCGGACGTCGGCGGGCGCCCAGACCGGCTGGTACGTGATGGGCCGCTGGGCCAGCGGGGACGCCGACATCCTGCGCACCAGCGTCGACGGCCAGGACGACGCGAACGCCCTGGTCGACGTCGACACGCTGGTCACGAAGGCCGGGGTGACGCTGAAGTCGTACAAGCTGCGGATCAGCCTCTACCGCGAAGCCGGCTCAGGCGCGACGCCGTCGGTGTCGCTGCTGGGCGCGATGACGTCCGCCGTGCCGGACCGCTTCGAGGTGCAGCCGACCAAGCCGGGGCGCGCCACCGGGATCGAGCTGAAGGTGCCCGCCTACGCGCAGAACCTCCACAAGGGACAGTTCCCGCAGTACGGCGGGGGCGGTGAAGCCTGGTGCAGCCCGACGTCGACCGAGATGGTGGCCGAGTACTGGGGCAAGAAGCCGTCCCCCGAAGAGATGGCGTGGATCCCGGCCGACTACGTCGACCCGCAGGTGGCGTTCGCGGCGCGCTACACCTACGACCACGCCTACGACGGCACCGGGAACTGGCCGTTCAACACCGCCTACGCGGCGTCGCGCGGCCTCAAGGGGCACATCACGCGGCTGCACTCGCTGAACGAGCTGGAGAACTACATCGCCCGCGGCATCCCGGTGATCACGTCGCAGTCGTTCCTGGCTTCGGAGCTGGACGGCGCCGGCTACGGGACGGCGGGGCACATCATGGTCGTCGTCGGGTTCACGAAGGACGGCGACGTGATCGCCAACGACCCGGCGGCCAGCAGCAACGACCGCGTCCGGAACGTCTACAAGCGCGACCAGTTCGAGAAGATCTGGCAGCGGACGAAGCGCTACCGCGCCGACGGCACGGTGGCGGGCGGCCCCGGCGGCGTCGCGTACATCATCACCCCGGCGTAGTCCGTGAAGGCCACATCCCCGGGGATGTGGCCTTCACGGCTTCACCAGGCCTTGCCCGCCTGCTCGCGGATCGCGCGGTTGATCCGGTTGAAGAAGCCG
The DNA here is from genome assembly GCF_023008405.1 of Amycolatopsis sp. FBCC-B4732. Classification (NCBI taxonomy): domain Bacteria; kingdom Bacillati; phylum Actinomycetota; class Actinomycetes; order Pseudonocardiales; family Pseudonocardiaceae; genus Amycolatopsis; species Amycolatopsis sp. FBCC-B4732. Next base: position 9,173,284 of record NZ_CP095376.1, on the reverse strand, counting down.
GTGAGCGCGATGTTCAGGACGATCGCCGACAGCTGCGGCTCGTCGAAGTGCTCGGCGGCGGCCGCCCAGATGTCGTCGGTGACGCCGGGCTGGCCGTCTTGGATCCGGATCGCGGCCTCGGTCAGGGCGAGCGCCGCCCGCTCCGGCTCGGTGAAGAACGGCGTCTCGCGCCAGGTGACGACGTTGTGCAGCCGGTCGTCGGTCTCCCCCTGCCGCTTCGCCGACGCGACACCCGCGTGAACGCACGGGCTGCAGCCGTTGATCTGGCTGGCCCGCAGGTGGACCAGCTCGAGCAGCAGCGGATCGACGCCGGCGCCGTGCACCGCCTTGAACAGCTGCTGGATCGCCCCGACGACCTCGGGGCTGCTCTCGCTCTTCAGCCGTGCTTCCACGGTAACGACATGCTCGACACGCTGGCCGAAGCGTTCGAAGCCCGGCGCGAGCGCCTGCTCGCGGTGGCGCACCGCCTGCTCGGCTCGCACGCCGACGCCGAGGACGCGGTCCAGGAGGCGTGGCTGCGCCTGTCCCGCCAGGACGCGGCGGCCATCGGCAACCTCGACGGCTGGCTGACCACAGTGGTCGGCCGGATCAGCCTGGACGTCCTGCGCTCGCGCAAGTCACGCCCCGAGTCGCCGTACGACGAGATCGTGGTGGCGATCGACGACGGCACCGAGGACGTCGCCCGCGCGGACTCGGTGGGCCTGGCGCTGCTGGTGGTCCTCGAGTCGCTGGGCCCGGCCGAGCGGCTGGCGTTCGTGCTGCACGACCTGTTCGCGGTCCCGTTCGAGGAGCTCGGCCGCATCCTGGGCAAGTCGTCGGGGAGCGACGAAGATGCTGGCCAGCCGCGCCCGCCGCAAGGTCCGAGCCGCGGACCGGACTCCGGCGGCGGGAGGTTCCTCGCAGCGCGAAGTGGTCCAGGCGTTCTTGCGCGCGGCCCACGACGGCGACGTCGAGGGCCTGCTACGGGTCCTCGACCCGGACGTCCAGCTGACGGTGGACACCCCGGGCGGCGTGGTGGTGGTACTGGGAGCGACGAAGGTGGCAGCGGGAGCCCAGTTCGGCGCGGCTTCCGGCGGCCGCACGGTCCTGGTCGGCGGCTTGCCGGGCGTGGTGGCGTGGCGCGGCGACGGCTCGCCGCTGTCGGTGGTGGCGTTCGTGGTGGCGGACGGCCGGGTCGCGCGCATCGCCGCGGTGGCCGACCCGGCACGGCTGGCGTCGATGGACCTGCCGAAGCCGGAGTGAACTGTCGGTCCCTCCCGGTAGCGTGGAAACCGGGGGCCGGAGGCACACCCCGTGCCACACTGCCGTCACCATGGCCCGGCCGCTGCTGTTCCTCGACGTCGACGGTCCCCTGATCCCGTTCGGGCGGCGCACCGGCGACTACCGGACCTTCACCGACGCCGACCTGGGCAACCCGTTGCTGGGGAGGGTCGATCCGGCCCTCGGCCCGCGGCTGCTCGCCCTCGGGTGCGACCTCGTCTGGGCCACCACCTGGTTCGAGGACGCCAACGAGTGCGTAGCCCCGCTGCTGGGCCTGCCGCCGCTTCCGGTGCTCGACTTCCCCGACGAGCCCGCGGCCGGCGGCCGGCACTGGAAAACCGAGCGGATCGTCGAGCGGGCGGCGGGGTCTCCGTTCGTCTGGATCGACGACGAAACCACCGGCGCCGACCGGGCTCGGGTCGCGAACCACCACCCGGGTCCCGCGCTGCTCCACACCGTCGCGGCGGATACCGGGCTCACCGACGGCGACCTGGCCGCCATCACCGCCTGGCTGGCCAGTTGCGGATGACGCAACCCGTTGCGCTTTCGCCACCGAAGCTCACTCATGCGGATGTCGCCATCTCCGCGTGATCCGTGATTAGCTGCGGGCAGGACCAGAAGCCGGAAGGTGGATTGACATGCCGTACGAGGTGCAGGGGGTCGTTTCGCGGGCGAAGGGCGAGCCCGTGTCGCTCGAGACCGTGCTCGTGCCCGATCCCGGGCCCGGCGAGGCCGTCGTGAACGTGCAGGCCTGCGGGGTCTGCCACACCGATCTGCACTACCGCGAAGGCGGGATCAACGACGACTTCCCGTTCCTGCTCGGCCACGAAGCCGCCGGGGTCGTGGAGGCCGTCGGGGCCGGGGTCACCGACATCGCGCCCGGTGATTACGTCATCCTCAACTGGCGCGCGGTCTGCGGCACCTGCCGGGCCTGCAAGCGCGGCAAGCCGTGGTACTGCTTCTCCACCTTCAACGCCACGCAGCCGATGACGCTCCAAGACGGCACCAAGCTCTCGCCCGCGCTCGGCGTCGGTGCCTTCCTCGAGAAGACGCTCGTCCACAGCGGACAGTGCACCAAGGTGAACCGCGAGGCCGAACCCGCCGTCGCCGGGCTGCTCGGGTGCGGGGTCATGGCCGGGCTCGGGGCCGCCATCAACACCGGAGCCGTCACCCGGGGCGACTCGGTCGCCGTCATCGGGTGCGGCGGGGTCGGGGACGCCGCCATCGCGGGTGCGAAGCTCGCCGGCGCCACCACGATCGTCGCGATCGACATGGACGACCGGAAACTGGCGTGGGCCAAGGACTTCGGCGCCACCCACACCGTCAACAGCCGGGGCCTCTCCGAGGAGCAGGTCGTCGAGGCCATGCAGGACGCGACGAACTCCTTCGGCCCGGACGTCGTCATCGACGCGGTCGGCCGCCCCGAGACCTGGCGGCAGGCGTTCTACGGGCGCGACCTCGCCGGCACCGTCGTGCTCGTCGGCGTCCCGACGCCGGAAATGCGGCTGAACGACCTGCCGCTGATCGACTTCTTCTCGCGTGGCGGCTCGCTCAAGTCGTCCTGGTACGGCGACTGCCTGCCCAGCCGGGACTTCCCGATGCTCGTCGACCTCTACCTGCAGGGCCGCCTGCCGCTGGACAAGTTCGTCACCGAGCGGATCGGCGTGGACGGCGTCGAGCAGGCCTTCGAGCGGATGCACCGCGGCGAGGTCCTGCGCAGCGTGGTGACGTTCTGACCCTCTTCGCCGACGAGGACTACCCGGCCGACCCCTACCCGGGGACCCGGCCGGGCTTCTCCTTCGTCCACACCGAGGGTGCCGGCCACCCGCTGGCCACGGCGCCGGCCGGCTGGCGGGACAGGCAGGCCGTGCTCGCGTACGGCTCCAACGCGAACCCGTCGAAGATCAGCTGGATGCGGGCCGAGCTCGGGCTCGCGGGCCCGGTCGTCGTGGCGCACGCGCGCTGCGACGGCCTCGCCGCGGTCTGGGCGGCCGGCCTGCGGTTCCGCGACGGCCAGCGCCCGGCCACGCTCACCGCGCTGCCGGGTGTCGAGGAGCACGCCGTCTGGTTCGTGACGCCGGACCAGCTCGCGGTGCTGGACGTCTGCGAGGGCCGCGGCAACCGCTACCACCTGGTGCGGCTGACGGACCCGGACATCACGCTCGAAGACGGCAGCCGGGTGACCGACGTGCTCGCCTACATCGGCGCGGTACCGATCCGGTACCCGCTGCTGGTCGACGGCAAGCCGGTGCGCGTGGCCGACGTCCCGCAGGCGCGGGCCGCCGAGCTCGAAGGCGAGCCGGCCGACGGTCCCGGCGTCGCCTGCGAGGTCGTCGAACCGCCGGACGGGCGCACTTTCCCCTAGATCAGCTTCCCGGGGTTGAGGATCCCGGTCGGGTCGACCGCGGACTTCGCCGCCCGCAGCACTTCCACGCCCAGCGAACCGATCTCGGCGCTCAGGTAGGGCGCGTGGTCGACGCCGACCGCGTGGTGGTGGGAGATCGTGCCGAGCCCGGTGATCGCCTCGCACGCCGCCGCTTTCGCGCGCTGCCACTGCCCGACCGGGTCGGCTTCGTCGCGGGCCGTCAGCACCGTGAAGTACAGCGACGCGCCGGTTTCGTACGCGTGGGAAATGTGGCACATCACGATCGCCCGGCCGAGCGAGGCCGTCAGCGCCGCGCGGACGTCGTCCCGCAGTTCGTCCACAGTGGACCAGTACGCCGCGGTCTCCAGCGTCTCGACGCAGATCCCCCGGTCCAGCAACGCGTCGCGCTGCCGGGGTCCGGTGAACCGGCCGTGCCGCCAGGACTCGCCGAGCGCCTTGCCGACGCGCACCGCGCCCAGCGCCTTCAGCCGGCGCGTGGTTTCGCGGCGGCGCACCGCGACCTCGTGCGCGGTGCCTTCCCAGCCGACGATGAGGAAGCACGGCCGCCGCACCCCGCGTGCGGCGAGGTAGCGGCGCAGCGCCGCCGTCTTGAGGCCCGCGTTCAGCGCCAGCGAGACCCCGGTTTCGTCCACATCGGACAGCCGGGTGACGTCGGCGAGCGCGTGGTGCTGCGCGAGGTCGCGGACCGCCTCGCGGCCGGCTTCCCAGCCGGGCAGGGCGTACCCCTCGTAGCGGCGGACCGCCGGCGCCGGCCGTACCCGCAGCGCGACCTCGGTGATCACGCCGAGCGCACCCTCGCTGCCGATCGCGAGCTGGCGCAGGTCCGGCCCGGCGGCCGACGCCGGCGCCACGCCGAGCTTCCACTCGCCGCGCGGGGTCGCCAGCCGCACGCCGGTGACCATGTCCTCGAACCGCCCGTAGCCGGACGACGCCTGCCCGGCCGAGCGCGTCGCCGCGAAGCCGCCGATCGTCGCGCGCTCCCACGACTGCGGGACGTGCCCGAGCGTCAGGCCGTGCTCGCCGAGGAGGCGCTCGGCCTCGGGCCCGCGGACGCCGGCCTGCAGCACGGCGATGCGCGACTCGGCGTCGACCGACACCAGCGCGTCGAGCCGGACGAGGTCGAGCGCGATCACCGACGTCTTGTCGCCGCGCAGTGCCGCGACGCCGCCGACCACCGACGTGCCGCCGCCGAAGGGGACGACGCCGATGTCGTGCCGCACGCACACCTCGAGCACCGCCTGGACCTCGTCGGCGTCGGCCGGGAGCACGACCGCGTCGGGCACCGGGAACTCCACCGACGGCGACCGGCGCCGCAGCAGGTCGAGGTAGGACAGCCCGGTCGCCCGCGCGAGCCGCGCCGCGTCGTCGACCAGCACGTTCTCGGCGCCGACCACTTCCGACAACGCGGCAGCAGCAGATTCGTCCAGTTTCCGTGACGGTATTTCCACCGGCAATTCGCCCGCCGGGGCAGCACCGGGGGCCGTTCGGCCGATACGCTGTTCAAGCCACTTGGCCGCTCGCGCGGGCAGCTGAGCGGCGTCGGCGGCGTCCGCGGTCCAGGACCGGCGGAGGCGGTGGTCAATGAGCGCGTTCACGACTACAGTGTGACATATGGACGTGAAACGTCACACCACGCAGCCGGCCGGACCCTCCGCGCTGGCGGACACCCGCAGCCGTCAGACGGCGACCCGAGTGGCCGATGACGTGCTGCTCGACGCCGCGCGCTCGTGCGTGCTGGCCGTCGGTGTGCGCCGCACCACACTCGCCGAAATCGCCCGAACCGCCCGCGTCAGCCGGATGACGGTCTACCGCCGCTTCCCCGACGTCCGCAGCGTGCTCGCGGCGCTGATGACCCGCGAGTTCAGCGGGCTGCTGCGCACGGCGAGCGAACGCGGTGCCGACGCCGCGGACAGCCGCGAGCGGCTCGTGCTCATCGCCTCGGCCGGCGTCCGCGCGCTGGCGGCCGACCCGCTGTTCCGCACGCTGCTCGACGTCGACCCCGAACTCGTGCTGCCCTACATCGTGGAGCGGCTCGGCGCGACGCAGAAGTTCGCCGAGCAGGCCATGCACCAGCTCCTGGCGGCCGGCCACCAGGACGGCTCGATCCGGCGCGCGCCGGTCGCGGCGCAGTCGCGGGCGGTGCTGCTGGTGGTCCAGTCGTTCGCGTTCTCGCTGCGCCCGGCCACCGCGGACGTCGACGAAGCGGCGCTGCTGGCGGAGTTCACGCACGTGCTCGACGCGGCGCTGAAACCATGACGTCCGGCTCCCTCAACGCGCGGCGCCGGGAACGCGAGCTCGCCGAGCTGGCCGCGGGCGAGCGCGTCGACGTCGTCGTGGTCGGCGGCGGTGTCACCGGCACGGGTATCGCGCTGGACGCCGCTTCACGCGGGCTTTCGGTGGCGCTGGTGGAGGCGCACGACCTCGCGTTCGGGACGTCACGCTGGTCTTCGAAGCTCGTCCACGGCGGCCTCCGCTACCTGGCCCACGGGGAACTGGGCCTGGCCCATGAAAGCGCTGTCGAGCGCGGCATCATGATGACGCGGACCGCGCCGCACCTGACGCGCGCGATGCCGCAGCTGTTCCCGTTGTACCCCAGCACTTCCCGGGCCCAGCAGGCCCTCGTGGCGGCCGGTCTCCGGGCGGGCGACGCGCTCCGCCGGGCGGCGCGGACGCCGTCGTCGGTGCTGCCGCGGCCGCGGTCGATCCCCGCGGCGGAGGCGCTGGCGCTCGCGCCCGGCCTTTCCCCGCACCGGTTGCGCGGCGCCCTGCTGGCCTACGACGGCGCCTTGGTCGACGACGCGAGGCTGGTCGTTTCCCTGGCCCGCACGGCGGCTTCGTTCGGCGCGCGGATCCTGACGCGGCTCTCGGCTTCGGCGGTTTCGGCCGACCGGGTCTCGGTCGTCGACGGTGTTTCGGGCGACTCGTTCGACATCCGCGCGCGCCAGGTGATCAACGCGACGGGCGTGTGGGCGGGCACGCTGACGGGCTCGGTCCGGCTGCGGCCGTCGCTCGGCTCGCACCTGGTGCTCGCGCCGGGAACGGTGCCGATGGGCACGACGTCGGTCAACATCGGGGTGCCCGGCGAGACCAACCGGTTCGTCTTCCTGCTCCCCCAGCCGGACGGCCGCGTCTACCTGGGACTCACGGACGAGCCGGTGCCGGGCGCGATCCCCGACGTACCGGCGGTTCCCGAGTCCGATGTGGACTTCCTGCTGTCGCTGGCTTCTTCGGTCCTTTCGCGACAGCTGACCCGCGCGGACGTCGCCGGGTCCTACGCGGGCCTGCGCCCGCTCGTCGAAGGCAGCGGCGGCCGGTCGGCCGACCTGTCCCGGAAGCACGCGGTGCTGGCCGGTTCCGACGGGCTGCTGACCGTCGTCGGCGGGAAGCTCACGACGTACCGCCGGATGGCCGAGGACGCCGTCGACGCGGCGATCCGGCTGGCCGGCCTGCCCGTTACCCCGTGCCGGACGGCACGGTTGCCGCTGCTGGGCGCGGCTCCGCGTGCGGAACTGTCCCTTGTGGACGCTCCGGCTCGGCTGGTGGCGCGGTACGGGACCGAAGCCCCGCGCGTGGCGGCGCTGGGCGAGCTGGACACCGAGTTCGCGGCTCCCTTGACCCCGGACACCGGGATCACGGCGGCGGAAGTCGTGTGGGCGGTCCGGAACGAAGGCGCGCTGGACGTCGACGACGTGCTGGAGCGCCGCACGCGGCTGGCGTTGATCCCGGCGGACGCGGAAGCCGCGCGCGCCCGCGTCGCGGAGCTGGTCGGCAAGTCGCTGGCCGGGCTCGCGTGACGTTCGATTGACTTGACGGGTCATTGGGTTTTTGCAACAGTACGCCATGAGCCCGGTCAGACGCGGCAAGGAACTGCCGATCCACAACCGGCTTTCCGTGCTCCGGGCCGAGCGCGGGATGACCCGGGCCACGCTCGCGAGCGCCGTCGAAGTCAACCCGCAGACCATCGGTGCGCTCGAGCGCGGCGACCACTACCCGAGCCTGGACCTGGCGTTCCGGATCTGCGCGGTGTTCGACCTGCCCGTCGAGGCGGTCTTCAGCCGTGAGCCGTTCACGCCGCTGTCCACCCGGGTGTACCGCGAGGGGGGAGCATGACCGACGGGATGCTGGAGATCGACGGGATCTCCAAGCGCTACGGCGCGAAGACGGCGCTGGACGGCGTCACCTTCGACGTCCGCGCCGGGGAGCTGTTCGGCTTCGTGGGCAGCAACGGGGCCGGGAAGACCACGACGATGCGGATCGCGCTGGGGGTGCTCGCCGCCGACGGCGGTGAGGTGCGCTTCGACGGCAGGCCGGTCACGCACGAGACGCGCACGCACATCGGGTACATGCCGGAGGAACGCGGCCTGTACCCGAAGATGAAGGTGCTGGACCAGCTCGTCTACCTCGCCGAGCTGCACGGGCTCAGCACCAACGAAGCCCACCGCAACGCCGAAGCGTGGATCACCCGGCTCGGGCTGGCCGAGCGCCGCAAGGACGAGGTGCAGAAGCTGAGCCTCGGCAACCAGCAACGCGTCCAGCTGGCCGCCGCCCTGGTGCACGACCCGGCCGTGCTGGTGCTCGACGAGCCGTTCTCCGGCCTCGACCCGCTCGCCGTCGACGTGATGAGCGGGGTGCTGCGGGAAAAGGCCGCGGCCGGCGTGCCCGTGGTGTTCTCCAGCCACCAGCTCGACCTCGTCGAACGGCTCTGCGACCGGGTCGGGATCATCCGTGCGGGCCGGATGGTCGCCGTCGGCACGGTCGGCGAGCTGACCGCGGGCGCGAGCAGCAAGCTCGTGATCACCGCGCCGGACGCGCGGCCCGGCTGGGCCGCGGGCCTGCCCGGCGTGCGCGTGGTCGAGACCACCGGCACCACCACCGTGCTCGACCTCGACCCGGGCGCCGACGACCAGGCCGTGCTCGCCGCGGCGCTGGGGACCGGGCCGGTCACCGAGTTCAGCCGCCGTCGCCGCTCGCTGACCGAGCTGTTCCGCGACGCGGTGGCCGAAGAGGGGGAACGATGAAGACGTTGAGCGGACGGCGGGCCGTCTGGCTGGTGCTGAAGCGCGAGCTGAACACGCGGCTGCGCACGCGCTCGTTCGTGATCGGCACCGCGGTGCTGCTGGTGCTGCTGCTCGGCTACGTCGGGTTCCAGACCGCGCTGGCCGGCTCGGCGGACAAGAGCGTGGTGGGGCTGACCGGGCAGGCGACCGGGATCGCCAAGCAGCTGCAGGTCGCCGCCGCGCAGGCCGGGCGCCAGGTCGAGACGGTCACCGTGACGGATCCGGCCGAGGGCCGGGAGCAGGTCGAGGACGGCGACCTCGACGCGCTCGTCTCCGGTGGCGCGGCGAAGCTGACCGCCACCTACAAGTCCGCTTTGGACAACCAGCTGCGCCGGGTGCTCGACCAGGTCGCCCAGCAGCAGGTACTCGACGGCGTCCTGTCGTCCGCGCAGCTCGAACCGGCCGCCGTGATGGCGCAGGTGAGCAGCACCCACGTGCAGGACGACGCCCTCTCGCCCGAGCCCGCCGACCACACGCAGCGGCTGGTCCTCGGCCTGATCGTCGCGTTCCTGCTGTACATGAGCATCATCACCTACGGGATGATGGTCGCCCAGGGCGTGGTCGAGGAGAAGTCGAGCCGGGTCGTGGAGCTGCTGCTCGCCAGCGTCCGGCCGTGGCAGCTGTTGCTGGGCAAGGTGATCGGGATCGGCCTGGTCGGCCTGACCCAGCTGGTGATCCTCGGCGCGGTGGGCCTGCTGGCGGCGACGGTGACGGGCGTGTTCACCCTGTCCGGCTTCGCGACCGGCGCGGTGCTGTGGGGTCTGCTCTGGTACCTGCTCGGTTTCCTGTTGTACGCCACGATCTACGGCGCGCTCGGTTCGCTCGTGTCGCGGCAGGAGGACACGCAGTCGGTGGTCGGGCCGCTGAACATCATCCTGATCGTCGGCTTCGTCGCGGGCTTCAACCTGCTGCTGCAGGACCCTTCGGGCACGGCGGCGAAGGTCGTTTCGCTGATCCCGCTGCTGTCCCCGATCCTGATGCCGGCCCGCATTTCGACCGGCGCGGCATCGGCGTGGGAGATCGGGCTGTCGCTGGTGCTGACGCTCGGCACGGTCGCGCTGCTGACCTGGCTCGGCGGCAGGATCTACGGCAACAGCGTCCTGCGCATCGGCAGCCGCATCAAGCTGTCGGAGGCCTTGCGCGGCTGACGCTCACGACGTGATCTTGCCGTACCGCTCCAAGGAAACCTGGCGCTCCTGGGCGTGGTCCACCATGGGCTCCGGGTACTCCGCCGGCCGCTCCTTCAGCTTGTGCACCGCCTTGCCCGAAACCGAGCGCAGCTCCGGCACGTACTTCCGGACGTAGTCGCCGTTCGGGTCGAACTTCTCGCCCTGCGTCGTCGGGTTGAAGATCCGGAAGTACGGGGCCGCGTCCGTGCCGCAGCCCGCGACCCACTGCCAGTTCAGCTGGTTGGACGCCAGGTCGCCGTCCACGAGGTGCTTCATGAAGTGACGCGCACCGAGCCACCAGGGCAGGTGCAGGTCCTTCACCAGGAAGCTCGCGACGACCATCCGGACGCGGTTGTGCATCCAGCCCTCGGCCAGCAGCTGCCGCATCCCCGCGTCGACGATCGGGTAGCCGGTCTTGCCCTCGCACCAGCGCTCGAACGCTTCGGGATCGTCGTCGTGCTTCATCCCGTCGAACCGCTTGTCGTAGTTCTTCCGCGCGGTTTCCGGCCGGTTCCACAGGACGTCGGCGTGGAATTCGCGCCAGCAGATCTCGCTGCGCAACGACTTCGCGCCGACGCGGTCGTCGCCCGTCAGGTCCGCCAGCAGCGTCCGCGGGTGGACGCAGCCCCAGCGCAGGTACGGCGAAAGCCGGGTCGTGCCCTCGCGGTCCGGGCGGTCGCGGTCGGAGTCGTAGGTCTCGATGCCGTCGTCGAGGAACTCGTGCCAGACGTCGAGCGCGGCTTGCTCGCCGGGCTCGGGCAGCGTCGCGGAAACCTTGGGCGGCTTGGGAATCTTCAGCGAGCGCGGCGGTTCCACCCAGTCCACAAGGGACGGTCCGGTGTCCGCGGGCGAGTGCCAGCCGTGCGCGGTCCACGCGCGGTAGAACGGCGTGAAGACGCGGTAGGGATCGCCGTCCGGCTTCGTGACGCGGCCGGGTGTCACCGCGTACGGCGAACCGGTCTCGACCCACTCGATGTCGTTCTCCGCCAAAGCTTTCGCGACCTCGGCGTCCCGGCGGCGGCCGTACGGACCGGTGTCGGCGCTGACGTGCACCGCGGCCGCGCCGATCTTCTTCGCCGCCTTCACGACCTCGGTCGCCGGCTCGCCGCGCACGAGCATCAGCCGGCCGCCGAGCTGCTCGTCCAGCTTCTCCAGGCAGCCGTACATGAAGGCCTCACGGGCGGCGCCGGACGGCTTGATGAGCGCCTCGTCGAGGACGTACAGCGCGAGCACGTGCTTGCTGTGCTTCGACGCTTCGAGCAGGGCGGCGTGGTCGCCCAGCCGCAGGTCGCGGCGGAACCACAGGACGACGGGTGCTTCTTTGGTCACGACGGGAAACGATAAGCGCCCCGCCGTGCCGGTGCACGACGGGGCGCTCGGTTCGAGCCGGTCGGGTCAGCGCTCCGACATCGGGGTGTAGTCCCGCGAAGCGTGGCCGGTGTAGATCTGCCGCGGGCGGCCGATCTTGGTGGCCGGGTCGTTGATCATCTCGCGCCAGTGCGCGATCCAGCCCGGCAGGCGGCCGAGCGCGAACAGCACCGTGAAGAACTTCGTCGGGAAGCCCAGCGCCCGGTAGATCAGGCCGGTGTAGAAGTCCACGTTCGGGTACAGCTTGCGCTCGATGAAGTAATCGTCGGAAAGCGCGGTTTCCTCGAGCTTCTTGGCGATGTCGAGCAGCTGGTCGCCGCCCTTCAGCTTGCCGAGGATCTCGTCGGCGGTGTTCTTGATGATCTTCGCGCGCGGGTCGTAGTTCTTGTAGACCCGGTGCCCGAAGCCCATCAGCTTCACGCCCTTTTCCTTGTTCTTCACCCGCTCGACGAACTTAGCGACGTCGCCGCCGTCGTTCTTGATGCCCTCGAGCATGTCGAGCACCGCGGCGTTCGCACCGCCGTGCAGCGGGCCGAACAGCGCGTTGATGCCGGCCGAAATCGAGGCGAACAGGTTCGCCTCGGACGAGCCGACCAGGCGCACGGTCGAGGTCGAGCAGTTCTGCTCGTGGTCGGCGTGCAGGATGAACAGCAGGTCGAGCGCCTTCGCGACGTCCGGGTCGACCTCGTACGGCTCGGCCGGGAAGCCGAACGTCATCCGCAGGAAGTTCTCGACCAGGCCGAGCGAGTTGTCCGGGTAGAGCAGCGGCTGGCCGACGGACTTCTTGTACGCGTACGCGGCCAGGGTCGGGACCTTGGCCAGCAGCCGGATGGTCGACAGCTCCACGTTCGGCTCGTCGAACGGGTCGAGCGAGTCCTGGTAGAAGGTCGACAGCGCCGACACCGCGCTGGACAGGACCGGCATCGGGTGCGCGTCGCGCGGGAAGCCGCTGAAGAACGCCTTGAGGTCTTCGTGCAGCAGGGTGTGGCGCTGGATCTTCTCGGTGAAGTCGGCCAGCTGGCTCTGGGTCGGCAGCTCGCCGTAGATCAGCAGGTACGAGACCTCGACGAAGGTCGACTTCTCGGCCAGCTGCTCGATCGGGTAGCCGCGGTAGCGGAGGATCCCGGCGTCACCGTCGATGTAGGCGATGGCGGACGACGCGGCGCCGGTGTTGACGAAGCCGGGGTCGTAGGTGATGTACCCCGTCTGCGCCAGCAGCTTCCCCAGTTCGATCCCGGGCGCGCCCTCGACCGGGTGGACGATCTTGAACTCGTGCTCGCCACTCGGCAGGGTCAGCTTCGCGGTTTCGCCGCCGGACTGCCCCGCAGTCGTCGCGTCGGACATGCAAGTCCCTCTCACGTTCGGCACGGAGCGGCGGCGCCTGTACGTTTCACAGGTAGCCACGTGTTCACGCGAGGAAACACTGGCGCCTCGCTGCACACCGCCCCGCTGGGGTATGAAGAATGCCTCTCTACGCTAGTCGAGGAACTGGTGTTCGCGCAGCGGTGGCGTTGCTCCTGGGGGCCCCTTTGGGACCAGGTTCACACGCCGGACGCCATATCGGCCGAAGTCGGCGGCTCGGCCCCGCTCCGCGAAACGGTGATGGACGCCGCTTTCGCCGCGAACCCCAGCGCCTCGCGCCACGCCTCGGCGTCGAGAGAAGCCAGGTCGGTGACCTCCCGGGTGTGCAGCCAGGCCAGCAGCGAGCCCTGGACGGTGTCGCCCGCGCCGATGGTGTCGACCACGGTGACCTTCCGGGCGGGCACGTGGGCCAGCTCACCTGCGGCGGTGATCACCGCGACGCCGTCGGCGCCCCGGGTGAGCACCACGGCGTCCACACCGGACTCGACCCACGTCTTCGCGGCGGCGAGCGGGTCGGCGCCGCCGGTGAGCCACGCGGCGTCGTCGTCGGAGATCTTGAGCAGCCGGACGTCCGGCAGCCAGGACGTGAACCGGGCGCGGTAGGCGGCCGGATCGGTGATGAGCGCTTCGCGGATGTTCGGGTCGAGGACGGTCAGCACGCCCCGCGCGGCCTCGCGCCGCAACATCGCTTCGTACGCCGACGCGCCGGGTTCGAGAACCATCCCGAGGGTGCCCAGCGAGAGCGCGGTCACCCGCTCCGGAAGCGGTCCCGGGTCGGCGACGAGCCGGTCGGCGGTGCCTTCGACGTAGAAGGTGTAGCGCGCGGCCCCCTTCGCGTCGAGCGCCACGACGGCGAGCGTCGTCGGCTCGTCGCCGCGCTGCAGCAGCGAGGTGTCGACGCCGGAAGCGTGCAGGCGCTCGACCATCGCGTCGCCGAAGCGGTCGGTCGACACGCGCGAGAGGAACGAGGCCGGCACGCCGAGCCGTCCGGCCGCCAGTGCGACGTTGTACGGACCACCGCCCAGCCGGGGCAGCAGCGCGCGCAGCCCACCGTCCACAGTGGAATCCAAGGGGTCGCCGGGAACCAGGTCGACCAGAGCTTCTCCGCCTACGACGATCACGCCGGGAGTTTAGTGGAGTTCAGGCTGACAATTCCTGTCCGCTATTTGTTCAGCCCGCCGAGCAGCAGTTCACCCAGAGCGGTGAACGCTTCGGCGTCGGAAACGTCCGTGCGCCGGCCGAGTTCCCCGGTCTGGATGCCTTCGATGATCAGCCCGGTCATCTCGGCGACGAGCCGGGCGTGGACGTCGCGGAACACCCCTTCGGCGACGCCCTTGTCGATGAACCGCCGGAGCCGCTGGGCCGCGAACCGGCTGTTGACCTGGTAGGCCTCGCGCGCCGGGCCGAACTCGGCGAGGTCGCGCATGAACGCGGGCGACGCCCGGTTCAGGTGCTCGGCGACGCCGGCCAGGTACTCCCCGATCAGCTTGCGCGCGTCGTCGATCCCGGCGATCCGCTCCTCGATCCGCTCCGCGGCGCCCCGGAAGAAGTGGGTGACGACCCTGACCGCGAGCTGCTCCTTGCTAGGCGCGAGCGCGTAGAGCGTCGACTTCGAGCAGCGCAGGCGCCCGGCGAGGTCGTCGAGGGTGAAGGCCACGAAGCCCTCGGCCAGGAAGAGCGCCTCCAGATCGGCGAGCAGGGCGCGCTGGCGCGCGGTCGGCCGTCGGCGGGTTTCGGGGCGCATCGGCTCACTATCTCCTACGTCATCCGGCCACCCCAGGCCCCTCGTACTGTACTCTGAGCGGGCCCACAGTACTGTTTTCAGTACCGTGACATCCCGGAGCTCCGCCCCGGGCCGGGGGCTCCGCCACCCGGAGCCCCCGAAAGACACTGGTTTGGAGGACGACGATGCCCGCCGAACGCTTGCTGCCCGACTCGGACGCCGAGGACCTGGTCGCCCTGGCCACGGAGATCGCGCGCGACGAGCTCGCCCCGCGCGCGGCAGCGGCCGAGGAAGCGGAGGAGTTCCCGCGCGAGCAGTTCCGCCTGCTGGGCAAGTCCGGCCTGCTGGGCCTCCCGTACCCGGAGCGCTGGGGCGGCGGCGACGTCCGCTACGAGGTCTACCTGCAGGTCCTGGAGGAGCTGGCGACCGCGTGGATGACGGTCGGCGTCGGGCTGTCGGTGCACACGATGTCCTGCTACGCGCTGGCGGAGTACGGGACCGATGCGCAGCGCGACGAGTGGTTCCCCGACATGCTCGAAGGCTCGCTGCTGGGCGCGTACGCGCTCTCGGAGACCCAGGCCGGCTCGGACGCGGCGGCCCTGACGACCCGCGCCCGGCTGGACGGCTCGGACTACGTCGTCAACGGGACGAAGGCGTGGATCACGCACGCGGGTGTGGCCGACTTCTACACGACGATGGTCCGCACCGGCTCCGACGAGATCTCGTGCCTGCTGGTCGACGGGGCCACCGAAGGCCTTTCGGCGGCACCGCGCGAGCGGAAGATGGGCCTCACCGGCTCCCCGACCGCCCAGCTGATCTTCGACGGCGCCCGCGTACCGGCGTCGCGGCTGCTGGGTTCGGCGGGTGACGGGCTCCGCATCGCACTGTCGTCGCTCAGCTCGGGGCGGCTCGGGATCGCGGCGTGCGCGGTCGGGCTGGCCCAGGCGGCGCTCGACGAGGCCGTGGCGTACGCGAAGGGTCGTTCGCAGTTCGGCCGCGCGATCATCGACTTCCAGGGCGTGGAGTTCCTGTTGGCCGACATGGCGGCGACGGTGGAGTCTTCGCGGGCTTGCTACCTGGAGGCGGCGCGGCGGCGCGACCGCGGGCTGCCGTTCCAGCGCCAGGCGTCGATCGCGAAGCTGGTGGCCACGGACGGCGCGATGAAGGTGACGACGGACGCGGTCCAGGTCCTCGGCGGGGCGGGGTACACGCGGGACTTCCCGGTGGAGCGGTACATGCGGGAGGCGAAGGTGCCGCAGATCTTCGAGGGCACGAACCAGATCCAGCGGATGGTGATCGCGCGGGAGCTGAAGAAGGCCTGATCGAGCGAGTTCTGTCACAAGCTTGCGACACTTACGGTTACTCTTGGTTGCACCTGAGCCGTGAGACAATGCCGGGCGACGTGAGGAGCCGTTGTGATTGCACTTCCCAAGCCGGGCCCTGCTCGTAAGTGGGAGATCCCTGATCACCTGCTGACGATCGAGGAGTACGCGGCGCTCGGTGAAACCGACACAGGTTTCACCGAACTCGTGGAAGGCCGCGTCGTGATGTCACCCAGCCCCAAGCCCAGACACAACCGTGCGATCTACCGGCTGGTGGCACAGATCGAAGCGCAGCTACCGAAGCACCTCGACTTTGTTCCCGACACGGATGTGGATCTCGGCCTTGCGCCTGCGGGCAAACCCGGCTTCTCCCGCCGCCCGGACCTGCTGATCGTCGACAAGGCCGCGATCGCCCGAGTCAATGACGACAACGACATGCTCCGAGCCGAAGAGGTAGCCATTGTCGTCGAAATCGTGTTGCCGGGGTCTAAGCGCACCGACTACCACGTGAAGCACGACTAGTACGCCGACGCCGGCATCCCGCACTACTGGATCGTCGACATCACCGAGCCCATCTCGCTGGTCGCCTGCCACCAAGCCGGCGAATTCGGCTACCTGGACGCCTCCGCGGTCACCGGCACCTTCACCACCGACGTGCCGTTCCCGGTCAAGATCGACCTCGACACCCTCCTCGACTGACCCGACCCGGTCGAGCGAACGCTGTCCCACCCCCGGGACGGATACCGTTTCCGCATGCCCGACCAGCTGCTGAGCATCGAGGAGTACCGAGCGCTCGGGGAGTCCGACCGCGGCTTCACCGAGCTGGTCGAAGGCCGCGTAGTCCCCTCGCCCGGTGCCGGCCGCGCGCACAACCTCGCCGCCTGCCGGCTCGCCGCGCAGCTGGAACGCCAGCTGCCGCGCGGCCTCGCGTTCGTCCTCGGCACCGACCTGGACCTCGGCCTGGCGGCACCCGGCGAGCCCGGCTTCGCCCGCCGTCCGGACCTGCTGGTCTTCGAACGGACTGCCCACGACCCGATCCGCGCCCAGGACGTGGCGGTGGTCGTCGAGATCGCGACAACGGGCTCCCGGCGCACGGACTACCGCGTGAAGCACGACGAGTACGCCGACGCCGGCATCGCGCACTACTGGATCGTCGACATCACCGAGCCGGTCACCCTCGTCGCCTGCCAGGGCTACCGAGACGCGCCGGCCGTCACCGGCACCTTCGCGACCGGTGAACCCTTCGCCGTCGAGCTCGACCTGGACGCGTTGATCGGGCGGCACGCCGGAACCGCCCGGTAACCGGCGTGCCGCCCGAAACTCAGCGGGTCTCGCGGTACCTGCGGTCCTTCGAGACGCCTTCGCCCAGTTCCTCGTCGAAGTGGTACACCTCATCGCCGCGCACGAACACGCGAAGCGCGCGGTTCATCACATCGAGTGGGTCGCCGGACCACAGCACGACGTCGGCGTCCAGGCCCGGCTTGAGCGAGCCGATCTGCCCGTCCAGGCCCAGCATGGCCGCCGGGTTGACGGTCAGCGACTTGAGCGCCGTCGCCGGGTCGAGGCCGTCCTTGACCGCCAGGGCGGCCTGGTAGACCAGGAAGTTGATCGGGATCACCGGGTGGTCGGTCGTGATCGCGATCCGCACGCCGGCGCGGGCCAGGATGCCGGCCGAGCGCAGGGTGCGGTTGCGCAGCTCCACCTTGGACTTCGTGGTGAACAGCGGGCCGAGGATCACCGGCACGTCGCGCTCGGCCAGCAGGTCCGCGATGAGGTGGCCTTCGGTGCCGTGGTTGATGACCAGCTTGTAGCCGAACTCGTCGGCCAGCCGCAGCGCCGTCACGATGTCGTCGGCGCGGTGGACGTGCTGGTCCCAGTACAGCTCGCCGTCGAGGACCTTCGCCAGCGTCTCCAGCGTCAGGTCGACCTCGTGCGGCTTGCCCTCGGCCTCGGCGTGCGCGCGCTTGGCCTGGTAGTTGCGGGCCTTGGTGAAGGCCTCGCGCAGGATCGCGGCGACGCCCAGCCGGGTCGACGGCGTCTGCTTCTTCTCGCCGTACACGCGCTTCGGGTTCTCGCCGAGCGCGCTCTTCACGCTGACGTGCTCCGCGAAGACCATGTCGAGGATGCTGCGGCCCCAGGTCTTGACGCCGATCGTCTGCCCGCCGATCGGGTTGCCCGACCCGGGCTTGATGACGACGCTCGTGACGCCGCCGGCCAGCGCGTCGTCGAAGCCCGGCTCGTACGGGTCGATGCCGTCGATCGCGCGGAAGCGGGCGCCGTTCGGGTCGGTCATCTCGTTGGTGTCGTTGCCGGACCAGCCCTCGCCGTCCTCGTGCACGCCGAGGTGCGCGTGGGCGTCGATGAAGCCGGGCAGCACCCAGGTGCCGGCCGCGTCGACGAGTTCGGCGTCCTCCGGGATGTCGACGTCGGCCTCGGCACCGATCGCGACGATCTTGCCGCCGTCGATGAGGACCGTGCCGCCGTCGATGGGTTCACCGTCGATGGGGACGACGTAGCCCCCGACAATTGCCTTCGCCATAGTTCGCCACGCTAACGAACTCGCCCGGGCACGCGCACGCGGGCCTTCTCCAAGTGCACCAGTTCGTGGTTGTTCTCCGGCGTCCGGTGCGTCTCGCGGTACCCGTGCTTGGCGTACAGCCGCAACGGCCCCACGCTGTTCGAGCCCGTGAAGAGCCGGAAAACCGTCACCTCCGCCGGCGCCGAAGACTCCGCGAACCGCAGCAGCCCGCTGCCCAGCCCGAACCCCTGCCGGTCCGGCGCGACGACCAGCCGGCCGATCACCCCGACCGGCCCGGTCACCGTCAGCCGGACCGACGCGACCAGGCGCCCGTTCTCCCTGATGCCCCAGGAGAGGCCCGTCAACGCCGCCCGCGTCTCGTCGAGCGTCTCCAGCAGCGGCGGCAGGTCGAGGTCGCCGTGCGCGCGGGCCTCGGTCACGTACGCCGCGCGCTGGAGCGTCAGCACCTCGCCCGCGTCGGCGGGGCCCAGACGGTTCACCGGACCCGGATGCCCCAGCTGCCCGACCACGAGGCCGACGGCTCGAGCTCGATCAGGTCGGTGCCCGTGTTCAGCGCGTCGGCCGGGCAGGTCATCGGCTCGATCGCGACGGCCCGGCCGCGGCCGACCAGGTCGTCCGGGGTGAAGACCTGCGCCCAGTGGAAGTCGGGGCCGGTCCAGACCACCAATTGCTGGTCGCCGTGGGCCAGCACCACGTGGTGCGTGCCGTCCGCGGCCGCGGTGAGGCCGCCGAACGCCGTGTCCAGGTTGACGCCTTCGAGCACGCGCCCGGCGCGGAAGTCGTACTCCGTGCCCTCGACGTCCTGCTCCGGCGCGTACGGCATCTGCTCGTCACCGAGGTACGGGCGCACGCGGCTCGCCGGCAGGGTCAGGGTCAGCTCGTCGGTCGGGACGTCGCCGATCCGGAAGTACGGGTGCGTGCCGACGCCGACGCCGATCGGCTGCTCGCCCTCGTTGCGGATCTCGTGCGTAATGGTCAGTTCGCGCGGCGCGAGCTCGTACGTCACCGTCGCGCGCAGCGGCACCGGCCAGCCGGGCTGCACCTCGACGTCGACGGCCAGGGTGATCGACGACTCGGCGTGCTCCAGCAGCTCCCACTCGAGGTGGCGGGTCAGGCCGTGGATGGCGTTGCCGCGCGCCTCCTCGGTGATCTCGAGCTGCTGCTCCTCGCCCTGGAACGTCCACTTCCCGGCCTTGGTCCGGTTCGGCCACGGCAGCAGCACCTGGCCGGCGCCCTTCGGCGGCTTCTCGTCTTCGCCGAACTCCTCGACGTACGGCGCTCCGCCGACCTCGAAAGCGCGCAGCCCGGCGCCGATTTCGGTGACGACGGCGCGCGCGTTGCCGCGGGTGATCTCGAACTGCTGACCGGTCGGGTTGCCCATGGGCACGACCTTACCGATCCGCACCGTTGCCGATCCGGCCAAAGGTAGGCCGCCCCCGAAGCGGCACGCGACCGTTGCGATGGACCGATTCGGCCGTGACCGTGGTCGGAGCGGCAACGAACAGCACAGTACTAGACCGGTCGTCATAGTTTGCGCTACGGTCACACCATGGTCCGTCGCACCGACACGCGGCAGCGGATGCTCGACACCGCCGCCGACCTGTTCCAGACCCAGGGCTACCACGCCACCGGCCTCACCCAGCTGACGACGGCGGGCGGCGCGCCCAAGGGGTCGCTCTACTTCCACTTCCCCGGCGGCAAGGAACAGCTCGCCGCCGAAGCCGTCCGGCTTTCGGGCGCACGCACCGGCGCACTGCTCGAAGCGATCCTCCGCGACGCACCCGACGCGCCGACCGCCATCAGCCGGGCGATCGACGCGCTGGCGGCTTTCCTGACCCAGTCGGACTTCCAGCGCGGCTGTCCACTCGCGACGGTCGCATTGGACGCCGCCGCGACGAGCGAGCCGATCCGCGAAGCCTGCGCCGACGGCTACTCGGCCTGGCACGCGATCTTCACGGATTACCTTGCCGGGCAAGGTCTTTCCGCCGGACGCGCGGACGAGCTGGCCACCGTCGTGCTCGCCGCGATCGAAGGCGGGCTGCTGCTGGCCCGCACCCGCCACGACCTCGCGCCGCTGCGCGCTGTCGCCACCCACCTGCACACCACCCTCGAGCGGGAGCTCTCCTGATGCGCGTCCACCACCTCGACTGCGGCACCATGCGCCCGCTCGGCGGAAAGCTGATCGACGGCCGGCCGGGCCTGTTCCGGCGCGCCACCATGGTCTGCCACTGCCTGCTCCTCGAAACGGACACCGGACTCGTGCTCGTCGAGACGGGCATGGGCACGCCGGCGGCGGTCGACCGCGCCGCCTGGCTCGGCGCCGGCTTCGTCCGCCAGTCCAACCCCGTCCCGGACCCGGCGCGGACCGCGATCGCGCAGATCCGCGCGCTCGGGTTCGACCCCGCGGACGTCCGCGACATCGTGCTGACCCACCTCGACCTCGACCACGCGGGCGGGCTGATCGACTTCCCGTGGGCGCGCGTGCACGTCTACGCCGAAGAGCTGCGGGCGTTCACCGAGCCGCGCGACGCCGCCGAACGCGGGCGCTACCGCCGGATCCAGTTCGCGCACGGTCCACAGTGGACGTCCTATGCGGACACCGGCGAGCCGTGGTTCGGCTTCGACGCCGTCCGGCAGCTCGACGGACTGCCACCGGAGATCCTGCTGGTCCCGCTCTCCGGGCACACGCGCGGGCACGCCGGGGTCGCCGTCGACACCGGGAGCGGCTGGCTGCTCAACGCCGGCGACTCGTACTTCTTCCACGGCCAGGTCGACCCGGCCGGGCCGAGCTGCCCGCCCGGGCTCAAGTGGTTCGAGGGCCGCATGGAGACGGCGAAGGGCGCCCGGCTGGACAATCACCGCCGCCTGCGCCAGCTTGTTCAGGAGCACGGCGACGAGGTCACCGTCTTCGCCGCGCACGACGAGACCGAGTTCCTCCGGCTGAGCACCAGGAGCAGCGTATGAAGGTGCACCACCTGAACTGCGGATCGATGCGCCCGGCGGGCGGCAAGCTGCTCGACGGCGAGCCGGGCCTGCTGCGGCGGGCCGAGCTGGTCGCGCACTGCCTGCTGATCGAGACCGGCGACGGCCTGGCGCTGGTCGACACCGGCTTCGGCGCGCACGCCGTGGCCCGCCCCGGCGAGTGGCTCGGCCGTCCGTTCATGGCGATGGTCGGCGCGCGCGTCGAGGCCGCGGAGACGGCCGTGGCCCAGATCCGCGCGCTCGGCCTGGACCCGGCCGACGTCCGGCACATCGTGATGACCCACCTCGACGTCGACCACGCGGGCGGCCTGGCCGACTTCCCGAACGCCGTCGTGCACGTCCGCGCCGAGGAGCACCGCGCGGCGACCGCCCCGGCGAACGCGGCGGAGAAGAACCGCTACCGGGCGGCCCAGTTCGCGCACCGCCCGCTGTGGAGCACGTACGACGAGACGGGCGAGCCGTGGTTCGGCTTCGAAGCGGTCCGCTCGCTGAAGGGCTTGCCGCCGGAGATCCTGCTGGTCCCGCTCACCGGCCACACGCGCGGCCACACCGGCGTCGCGGTCGACACGGGCGACGGCTGGCTCCTGCACGCGGGCGACGCGTACTTCTTCCACGGCCAGCTGGACCCGGTCGCCCCGCACTGCCCACCGGGGCTGACGGCGTTCCAGAACATCGTCCAGACCCTGCGCAAGCCGCGGCTGGAGAACCTGGCGCGGCTGCACGAACTCGCGCGCGACCACCACGACGAGGTCAAGGTGTTCTCCGCGCACAGCCCGGTCGAGCTGGCCGCGCTGAGGCGGTGAGCGTCAGCTGGCGTCGACGGCCTGCTTGACCAGCGGCGCGATCTGCTCGGCCGTCATCTTCGCCGGGCCGGTGTAGTTGACCAGCACCGGCGTGCCCGCGACCAGCTCCGCCGTGGCGAGGGTGGCCGTCTTCTGCTCGTCGACGTAGTAGACGGCGCCGTCCGGGAAGCCGGCGACGTCCTTCGCGCCCGCCTTCGCCTTCTTGATCGACGCCACCATCTCGGCGGGCTTGCCCTGCTTGCCCTCGTAGCGGGTGACCGCGAGCGCGCCCGCGGCCTTGCCGTCCAGCTGGTACTCGCAGCTGCGCGCCTTGCCGCCGTTGGCCGCGTTGTCCTGCACCGGGCCCGGGACCGCCGTCAGGTTGTCCAGGAACAGCGCCTTCGACACGGCCGCCGCGGGCAGCAGCTTGCACGGGTCGAGCGACGCGGCCGCGGCGTTCGAGCTCGGCGCCGGCTTCGGGGCCGCGGACGACGACGTCGCCGTGGTGGGTTTGTCCCCCGAGGAGCAGGCGGTCAAAGCGGCGAAAGCGACAAAAACGACGGCGAGGGTACGCATGTCCGCACCGTACCCCGCCCCGCCCCACCACCAACCTCAGGGGAGAAGCTTCGCTTCGCTGGCCCTGTTCCGCGGCCTACGCGGTCGGTGCCCGGTATCGCCAGAACGCCGGGAGCACGAACATCGCGGCGCAGACCAGCACGATGACCAGCAGGCCACCGCCGGTCGCGGCCGCCGACGTGCCGAACGCGGCGGCGCCCCAGCCGTGCGTGAGGTCGGCGATCCGCGGGCCGCCCGCGACCACGACGGTGAAGACACCCTGAAGCCGTCCGCGCATTTCGTCGGTGGTCGCGACCTGCAGGATCGCCATCCGGTAGACCGCGCTGACCATGTCCGCGGCGCCGGCGAGCGCCATGAAGACGACGGCGAGCCACAGCGAGTGCGCGAGCCCGAACCCGGCGACCGCCGCGCCCCACGCGCAGATCGACACGACGACCGCGACACCCTGGCGGTGGATGCGCGTCAGCCAGCCGCTGAACAGCCCGATCAGCATCGCGCCCAGCGGCAGGGCGGCGTAGAGCCAGCCGAGCGCGGGGCCGCCGCCGGGCGGGTCGCCGAACGTGCGCTCGGCCATCTCCGGGATCAGCGCGCGCGGCATGCCGAAGACCATCGCGATGATGTCGGCGACGAACGAGGCCAGCAGGATTTTCTGCCCGGCGAGGTACCTGAAGCCGTCGACGACGTCGCTGAGCCCGGCGCGGCGCGACGGCCCGTTGAGCGGCGGGATCGACGGCAGGCGCCAGACCGCGATGAGCGTGATCGCGAGGGCGACGACGTCGATCAGGTAGAGCGTCGAGAGGCCGAGGACGGGGATCAGCGCGCCGGCGAGCAGCGGCCCGAAGACCGCGCCGAAGGTGGACATGGTGGTGTTCAGCGCGTTCGCCGACGGCAGCAGCTCGGCGGGCACGAGCCGGGCGACGACGGCACCGCGCGTCGGCATGTTGATCGCGAAGAACGCCTGGTTGAGGGCGAGGAGGCCGAGCACCAGCCAGACGGACCCGAAGTTCGCGAACGCCTGCAGCCAGAGCAGCGCGGAGGTGATCGCGACCCCGACGTTGGTGACGAAGAGCAGCTTCCGCCGGTCGACGGCATCGGCGACGGCCCCGCCCCAGAGCCCGAAGACCAGCAGCGGCACGAGCGCGACGAGGCCGGTGAGCCCGACGTAGGCGGACGACCCGGTGAGGTCGAAAACCTGCTTCGGCACGGCGACGGCGGTCAGCTGGGCGCCCACGGCGGTGACCACAGTGGACAGCCAGAGCCGCCGGAAAGCCGGGATCTTCAGCGGCCGGGTGTCGACGATGATGCGCCCGAGCACCTTGCGCACACCCGAGCGGGGCGGCAGGGTCCCCCGTTCACCAGTCACAACAGACGAGCTTAGCTCGGCTAACTATCTCGGGGCGCGTGATTTACGTCGCCCGCGATCGAGTGACCCCGCCGACCGGCACGACTCAAGGGGCGACGCGCTCCACGTGCCACCCGTCGTGCGTCCGCATGTACCGCAGCCGGTCGTGCATGCGGTCCTCGCGGCCCTGCCAGAACTCCACCAGGTCGGGCCGGATCCGCCAGCCGCCCCAGTGGGGCGGGGCCGGGATGTGCTCGACGTCGGCGAAGCGGCGCTCGATGCCGCTCAACGCGTTGTCCAGCGCGCGCCGGCCGTCGACCACCCGGGACTGCGGGGACGCCCACGCCCCCAGCTGCGAACCGCGCGGGCGCTTCGCCCAGTACTCCGCCGTCTCCTTGGTGCCGACCTTCTCCACCTCGCCGCGGACGTGGACCTGGCGCTGCAGCGGGTACCAGGGGAAGGTGACCGACGCGTACCGGGTCGCGGTCAGGTCGTGGCTCTTGGTCGACGTGTAGTTCGTGTAGAACACGACACCGCGGTCGTCGAGGCCCTTGCACAACACGGTCCGCGACGAGGGGCGGCCTTCGGCGTCCGCCGTCGCGAGGACCATCGCGTTCGGCTCGGCGATGCCGGCGGCGACGGCCTGGTTCAGCCAGCCCTGCAACTGGTCGGTCCAAGTGGCGGCGAGCGCGGATTCGTCGAACGCGGCGCCGTCGTAGGCCACCCGCATTCCCGGAAGCCGTACTACGGCGTCTTCCACCTGGTCCTCGATTCCCGGCATCATGGCCAAACCTCCACGCCCGGTCGGGGCATCAGTCGACTTCGGCTCTAGGCACGTTAAGGCCTCGCGAGCTGCAGCGGAACCCACTGAACGGTGACACCCGACACGACGTCCGCGCCATCGGCCCGTAACCGCAGGACAGCAAGCCGTAACCCCCGCGTTACCCGCTGGACCAGGATCGATACAGGACGCACCTACCTTCGGCCCGTTCCCCACCACCCCGGAGGCAGGCATGACCGAGACCCTGTCCAGCGCCGAAGAAAGCGCCCCGCCGAAACGCCGCTACGCGCCGCTCGCCGCCAACGAAAACCGCGAAGACTACTCACTGCGCTTCGCTGCGCATTCGTTCCGGAAATGGTCACCGTTCGTGGTCGCGACGACCGCGCTCGGCGGCATCGCCTATCTCGCCGACTTCGCGATCGGCGCCAGCATCGTCCTTTCCTACGGCTTCACGTCCGGGGTCCTCGCGATCCTCGCCGCGGCCGTCGTGATCTTCGTGACCGGCGTGCCCATCGCGGCCGCCTGCGCGAAGTCCGGAGTGGACATGGACCTGCTGACCCGCGGGGCCGGCTTCGGCTACTTCGGGTCGACGCTGACGTCGCTCGTCTATGCGAGCTTCACCGTCATCTTCTTCTCCCTCGAAGGCTCGATCATGGGCCAGGCCTTCGAGCTCGCCCTCGGCATCCCGCTGCCGGTCGGCTACCTGCTCGCCACGCTGATCGTGCTGCCGTTCGCGCTCTACGGCATGGGCGCGGTCGCGAAGATGCAGACGTGGACGCAGCCGCTGTGGATCGCCGGCCTGGTGCTGCCGTTCGTCGTCGTGCTGGTCCGCGAGCCGGGCAAGTTCGCCGAGTTCGCGCACTTCGGCGGCACCGAGGGCGCCGGCTCCGGGTTCTCCGCGATCGGGTTCGGCCTCGGCATGGGCGTCGCGCTGTCGCTGATCGGGCAGATCGGCGAGCAGGCCGACTACCTGCGGTTCATGCCCGAGAAGACGGCGGAGAACAAGCGGTCGTGGTGGGCCGCGGTGCTCGCGGCTGGCCCCGGCTGGGTGATCCTCGGCGCCGCGAAGCAGATCGGCGGGGCGCTCCTGGCGTTCCTCGCGCTCGGCGTCGTCGGGAAGACGCACGCGCTCGAGCCGATCGCGCCGTACCTGGAGGCGGTGAAGCCGGCGCTGGGCCCGGTGGCGCTGACGTTCGCCGCGCTGTTCGTCGTCGTCTCGCAGATCAAGATCAACACGACGAACGCGTACTCGGGCTCGCTGTCGTTCGCCAACTTCTTCTCCCGCGTGCTGCACAAGCACCCCGGCCGCGTCTGGTACGTGCTGGTCAACTGCGGGATCGCGCTGGCGCTGATGGAGTTCGGCGCGTTCGGCTTCCTGAACAAGATCCTGGGCTTCTACTCGAACGTCGCGATCGCGTGGATCGGCGCGGTGTGCGCGGACCTGGTGATCGCGAAGCCGCTCGGGCTCTCGCCGCGCTACATCGAGTTCAAGCGGGCCTACCTGCACAAGATCAACCCCGTCGGGTTCGGCTCGATGCTGGTCGCGTCGGCGGTGTCGATCGTGGCGTACTTCGGCGCGTTCGGGCCGTTCCTGGCCGCGTTCAGCCCGCTGCTCGCGCTGGTCATCGCCATCATCCTGGTGCCGACGCTGGCCGCGGCGACCCGCGGGAAGTACTACCTCGCGCGGGAGAACGCGGTCATGACCACGGCGGACGACCTGCGCGCGACACACACGTGCTCGGTCTGCGGCGACCCGTACGAGCTGCCGGACGTCGCGGACTGCGCGAAGCAGGACGGCCCGATCTGCTCGCTGTGCTGCACGCTCGACAGCACCTGCCACGACGTGTGCCAGACGGCCGGCCCGGTTTCGCTGGGCTTGCCGACGGCCCGGACCCCGTAGAGTCCGCAAAGGCCCTTCACCGTCCATCCATGCCCCCGCCGCCACCCTCAACGGAGGCGCTACGCGCCGCGGGCTTGAATGGTGCTGCCGGTGAAGGGCCTTCACGTTGGCCGGGTTCCCCCCGGGTCCCCCTCCCGGCTCGACTCCTTCACGTCCGAGGCGGCGCCGGGGTTGCCCGGGATTTCCAAGATCTTTTCCGGCCGCATGATGGCCGCCAGCATCAGCGCGCGCAGCTCCGCGCCGACGTCCTCGACCGGCAGCGGCGGCTCGTGCGCCTGCCACTCGCGCAGCAGCCCGGTGGCCGCGCCGACCAGCGCGATCGCCGTCAGCCGGTAGTCGCGATCGGGCGCGACACCGTGTTCGGCCGCGCGGCGGGCCTCGGTCGCGATGAAGGTCGCCCACCGGCCGACCCAGATCTGGTGCTGTGCTTCGAGCTCCGGGCTGACACCGACCGCTTCGACGTAGTTGAGCCGCGGCAGCCGGGGATCGGCGGTGACGGTGTCGATGAAGACGTCGAGCAGCGTGGCGATCCGGGTCATGGCGTCGGCGCCGGCGACCTTGTCGAGGGCGTCGGTGACGTGCTCGAGCGCGAGGGTGTTGATCTGGTCGTGGAGGATGCGGAGCACGTCCTCCTTGCCGGTGAACTCCTCGTAGAAGTTCCGCGTCGAGACCCCCGCGCGCCCGCACACTTCGGTGATCTTGGTGTGCCGGAACCCGGCGGAGGTGAACAGCTCGAGCCCGGCCGCGAGCAACCGCTCACGGCGGTCGGCACGGCGTTGTTCGGGTGCGACGCCGCCGTAGGTGCGAGCCACCGGTTGTCTCCTCCTTCTGAGGGATTGCCAGATCCTACCGGGTCGGCTACTTTGTGAGAATTTTTATTACCACTTTTACGGAAACGGCGGCACCGACCTGCTCCTGAAGCTCTTACGAACTCGCGAAGGGACGAAGAGCGGTAACGGCGTCGGGGGCCAGGGACGTCGTGAGGGTGCCGCCCGCGGCCAGCGGGGTGCGGGACCACCACTCGCCCGAGGCCGCCGGGAGGTCCGCGCCGCCCACCACCAGATCTGTCGCCAGGACCCGGCGGCCCGCCAGCACCGCCAGGCTGCCGTCCAAGGCCGATCCGATCGGCAACGTCTGCCGCAGCACCGGCACCGAACCCCGCATAACCGACGACGAAGTCGTCAACGAACCCGGGGACTCCCCCGCCCGGCCGAGCACCAGCACCTCCCGCGTGTGCAGGTAGGCGTCCGGAGCCACCTCAGCGCGGAAAACCGCCGTGTGCCGGGCCCGGGCCGTGATCACCGTCGGCTCCGGGAGGTACTCCAGCGAACCGCCCGGCTCCACGACAACGTCCACAGTGGACAACGACGGCTCGCCGTGGAGGCCGGGCAGGGCGAGGGTCGCCGCCACGCCGGACAAGCGCAGGGACGCTCCCGGCCCCACCCGGATGGTGAGCAGCAGGTCGTCGCCACCCAATGGGGACGTCGCCGAATTCACCACGTGGACCACCGCCGCCGGACCGCGGCCGCGGCGAGGGAACAACGTCAGCGGCGCCATCGAACGCAGCTCTCGCAGCACCGTTCGCGAGCCGTCGAAGCACGCCGTCAGCCGGGCGTGGGCCTTCACAGCAGGGAACGGACCCAGCCGGCCACCGCCGGGGCGTCCGGGGTGTCCACCAGGGACTGGGTGATGACCGGCAGCTCGCCGCGCATCCGGTGCGCGTCCGACGTCATCACGTCCATGTCCGCGCCCACCAGGTGCGCGATGTCGGTCTTGTTGATCACCAGCAGGTCCGCCGTCGTCACGCCGGGGCCGCCCTTGCGCGGGACCTTGTCGCCGCCCGCCACGTCGACCACGAAGATCTGGCTGTCGGCCAGGCCGCGGCTGAACACCGCCGTCAGGTTGTCGCCGCCGCTTTCGATGATCACCAGGTCCAGGCCCGGGAACTTCTCCTCGAGGCGCTCGACCGCGTCCAGGTTCGCCGTGATGTCGTCGCGGATCGCCGTGTGCGGGCACGCGCCCGTCTGCACCGCCTCGATGCGCGCCGGGTCCAGAACGCCCGCGCGGCGCAGGAAGTCCGCGTCCTCGGTCGTGTAGATGTCGTTCGTCACCACGGCGAGGTTGATCTCGTCACCCAAAGCGCGGCACAGGGCCGCGGTGAGCGCCGTCTTGCCCGAACCCACCGGGCCACCGATGCCGATCCGGTACGCGCGGCCGGCCGTCGGCGCCGGGTCGTAGTGGTCGGGATCGGCGGCCGTCGGGTCGAAGTTGACCTCGTGGACGTGACCGTGACCGTGACCTTCAGCTGGCAAAGAGACGCACCTCTTCCTGGTGGTGCCGGGCGTGCGCCTCGGCGAACAGATCCAACGCCGGCGATCCCGGCGAAGGCAGCGACGCCGGATCGTCCCCGGCCACGGCCGCCGCTTCCGCACAAACCGGAGCGAGGTCCAACCGAGCCACGACGGCGTTGACGGCGAAGGGATCCAGACCCAGCAGCCGCACGACCGCGCTCGCCGGGCCGCTCACCGCCAGGTACGCGGCCGCCATCGCGGCGTCGTACGGCGAGCCGCCCGCGACGCCGACCAACGCGCCCAGCACGATGGGGTGGTGGGGACGCGGGGTTTCGGTCAGCAACGCGTCCAGAACGGGAGACGGCCAGGCGATCCGGCCGGCCCGAGCGGTACCGCGGCCCTGCGCCCGCGATGCGTCACGCTGCGCGAGCGACGGGGTGCGCGCGTCCAGCTCACTGTCCAAAAGCGACCAGTTCCCGCCCGCGGCGGCCGCATGTGCCGAGGCAGCCGCGAAAACGGCCGTCAGGAACCCCGTCGTCCGCAACCGTCCGGAAAGGAATCCCGGCAGATCACGCACGGACGTCACCAGCCGGCGGGAGACGACTTCCTCCATCCCGCCACTGTGGACGTGCCCGCCGCCGGGGAAACGGGAGTCCGCGAGGATCAGCGCCGAAAGGTCCATCAGAAGAGGAAGTACCGTTGGGCCATCGGCAGTTCCGTCACCGGCTGCGGCTCGATCAGCTCGCCGTCGACGTGCACGGCGAAGCTGTCCGGCTCGACGCGGACGTCCGGGGTGGCGTCGTTGAGCACCATGTCCGCCTTCGTCCGCGCCCGCATGTTCGAGACGGCGACGAGCGGACGCGTGATACCGAACTTCTCGCGCAACCCGCTGTCCAAAGCGGACGGTGCGACGAAGTGCAGGCTCAAGGCGGCACCGATGTTCGCCCCGAACATGGGGCGCGCCATGACCGGCTGCGGCGTCGGGATGGACGCGTTCGCGTCGCCCATCGCCGCCCACGCCGGGAAGCCGCCCTTCAGCACCACGTGCGGGCGGACGCCGAAGAACTTCGGCTCCCACAACACGAGGTCCGCGAGCTTGCCGACCTCGACCGAGCCGATTTCGGTCTCCATGCCGTGCGCGATGGCCGGGTTGATCGTGTACTTGGCGACATAACGACGTGCGCGCAGGTTGTCGGCCGCACCGTCGCCGGGCAGGGCGCCGCGACGCCGTTTCATCACGTGCGCCGTCTGCCAGGTCCGGATGATCACCTCGCCGATCCGGCCCATCGCCTGCGAATCCGAGCTCATCATCGAAATGGCGCCGAGGTCGTGCAGGACGTCTTCGGCGGCGATGGTCGACGGCCGGATGCGGCTCTCGGCGAACGCGAGGTCCTCCGGCACCGACGGGTTCAGGTGGTGGCAGACCACCAGCATGTCGAGGTGCTCGTCGAGGGTGTTGGCCGTGTGCGGCCGGGTCGGGTTGGTCGACGACGGCAGCACGTTCGGCAGCGAGACGACTTCGATGATGTCCGGCGCGTGGCCGCCACCGGCACCTTCGGTGTGGTACGCGTTGATCGAACGCCCGCCGATGGCGTCCACAGTGGACTCCAGGAAGCCGGCCTCGTTGAGCGTGTCGGTGTGGATCGCCACCTGGACGCCGGCTTCGTCGGCCACGGTCAGGCAGGCGTCGATGGCGGCCGGGGTGGTGCCCCAGTCCTCGTGCAGCTTGAAGCCGCCCGCGCCGGCCGCGAGCTGCTCGCGCAATGCGTCGCGACGGACCGTGTTCCCCTTGCCCAGCAACAGGACGTTGACCGGGTAACCGTCCATGGCGGACAGCATCCGGCCGAGGTTCCACGCGCCGGGCGTGACGGTCGTGGCCTTCGTGCCCTCGTTGGGACCGGTGCCGCCACCGACCAAAGTGGTCAGACCGGCGGCCAGCGCGGTGTCGACGAGCTGCGGGCAGATGAAGTGGACGTGGCAGTCGATGCCGCCCGCGGTGAGGATCTTCCCGTTGCCGGCCAGGACTTCCGTCGACGGCCCGATCACCAGCGCCGGATCGACGCCGTCCATCGTGTCCGGATTGCCCGCCTTGCCGATGCCGACGATCCGGCCGTCGCGCACGCCGACGTCGGCCTTGACGACACCCCAGTGGTCGAGGATGACCGCGCCGGTGATGATCAGGTCGGGGGCGCCCTCGGCCCGGGTCGCCGTCCCCTGGCCCATGGACTCGCGGATGACCTTGCCGCCGCCGAACAGCACCTCGTCGCCGGAGCCGCCGGGGCCCATCGAGCGATCCTCGGTGACCTCGATCAGCAGGTCGGTGTCGGCGAGCCGGATCCGGTCGCCGGCGGTCGGGCCGAACAGCTCGGCGTAGCGCTCGCGGTCGATCTGCGGCATTTCAGAACTCCCCGGCGAATTCGGACCGCAGGCCCGGAACACGGCGCGCGCCGGCGAGCGGCACGAGGTCGACTTCGCGTTCGACGCCGGGCTCGAACCGCACCGACGTCCCGGCCGGGACGTCGAGCCGGTGGCCGCGGGCGGCGTCCCGGTCGAATTCGAGGCCCGGGTTGACCGCGGCGAAGTGGTAGTGCGAGCCGACCTGCACCGGCCGGTCGCCGAGGTTGCGGACCAGGAGCCGGACCCGCGGACGGCCGGGGTTCAGCTCGACCGGCTCGTCGCCGGGAATGATTTCACCTGGGCGCATCGATCCCTCATTCACACGATCGGGTCATGCACGGTGACGAGCTTGGTGCCGTCCGGGAACGTGGCCTCGACCTGCACGGAATCGACCATCTCGGGCACGCCGTCGAGCACCTGCGCCCGTGAGAGCACGCTCCGGCCGCTCGCGACCAGCTCGCTGACCGTGCGCCCGTCGCGGGCCCCTTCGAGGACGTGGTCGGTGATCAGCGCGACCGCTTCGGGGTAGTTCAGCCGGACGCCGCGGTCCAGCCGCTTCCGCGCGACGTCCGCCGCCACGTGGACGAGCAGCTTGTCGCGCTCCTGCGGACTGAGGTGCATCCGCTAGGTCTATCACCCGGACCACGACGTCGCCTGGTTCGGAAACATACCTTTAACCTGGACTTCGTCACAGTCCGTGGCGAAAATTCTCCGGTCGGACGGCTTCGGTGACTGAATCGTTCTCGTAATCGTGACCGAAACCACCGCTTCTTTCGATTGCCCCCCGGCGATCGAGGGAGCAAGGTCTATCCATCCGTGCGATGGCGCGCGCGTTCCGTGCGCATTTCCGTCCGCGCGTGCACCACCACCAAGACGGGGAAAAAAGCGCACCGAAAGGTTCCGCGAAACAGTGACTACCTCCACGATCAGCAAGCCACAG
Source organism: Amycolatopsis sp. FBCC-B4732 (assembly GCF_023008405.1). Classification (NCBI taxonomy): domain Bacteria; kingdom Bacillati; phylum Actinomycetota; class Actinomycetes; order Pseudonocardiales; family Pseudonocardiaceae; genus Amycolatopsis; species Amycolatopsis sp. FBCC-B4732. Next base: position 9,141,107 of record NZ_CP095376.1, on the reverse strand, counting down.
CCGTCCGGCCAACCCGACGACGGCTTCCGACCGGGTCTGGAGGGCGTCGTCGCCTTCCACACCGAAATCGCCGAACCCGACCGGGACGGCGGTGCGCTGCGCTACCGCGGCGTCGACATCGAGGACCTCGCCGGAAAGGTGACCTTCGGGGACGTGTGGGGCCTCCTCGTCGACGGCCGGTTCGGGCACGGCCTCCCGCCCGCCGAGCCCTTCCCGCTGCCGGTGCACACCGGCGACGTCCGGGTGGACGTCCAGGCCGCGCTGGCCATGCTCGCGCCGATCTGGGGCTACCGCCCGCTGCTCGACATCACCGACGAAGAGGCCCGTGAGCAGCTGGCCCGCGCCTCGGTGATGGCCCTGTCCTACGTCGCGCAGTCGGCGCGCGGCATCGGCCAGCCGGCCGTGCCGCAGGCCCGGGTCGACGAGGCCCACTCGATCACCGAGCGGTTCCTGATCCGCTGGCGCGGCGAGCCGGACCCGGCGCACGTCCGCGCGCTCGACGCCTACTGGGTGTCGGCCGCCGAGCACGGCCTCAACGCCTCGACCTTCACCGCGCGCGTCATCGCCTCCACCGGGGCGGACGTCGCGGCGGCCATGTCCGGCGCGATCGGCGCGATGTCGGGCCCGCTGCACGGCGGCGCCCCGGCGCGCGTGCTGCCGATGATCGAAGAAGTCGAACGCTCCGGCGACCCGGCGGGCCTGGTCAAGGGCATCCTCGACCGCAAGGAACGCCTGATGGGCTTCGGCCACCGCGTCTACCGCGCCGAGGACCCGCGGGCGCGGGTGCTGCGCCGGACCTGCAAGGAGCTCGGCGCGACCCGCTACGAGGCGGCCGCCGCGCTGGAGCAGGCGGCGCTGAAGGAGCTGCGCGAGCGGCGCCCGGATCACCCGATCGAGACGAACGTCGAGTTCTGGGCCGCGGTCATCCTGGACTTCGCCCAGGTCCCGCCGCACATGATGCCCGCGATGTTCAGCTCGGCCCGCACCGCCGGCTGGGCCGCGCACATCCTGGAGCAGAAGCGCACCGGACGTCTGGTGCGCCCGTCGGCCAAGTACGTCGGCCCGGCGCCCCGCACCCCCGAAGACGTCGAAGGCTGGGAACTGGTCACCAAGCACTGACCCCCAAGCGCACTTTCACGTGAAAGTGATCCGGAGGCACACCCTCCACATCACTTTCACGTGAAAGTGCAGGCCTCTTCGTGGGTGGCGGTTGCGGCGAGCATCGCCGTGAGCTGGGCGACCAGCCACGTGTCGAGGTCTTCGCGGGCGATCGTGCGTTCCTGGAGCCAGCTCAGCAGCGCGCCCTCGACGACCGCGGTCCAGCAGCGGAGCGTCAGGGAGAGCAGCGGCGAGGGATCCGTGACGGACAGCGCGTCCAGGATCAGGGCCACCGCGCGGTTGCGGACCTCGTCGATCGCCGCGTCCGTGTCCGACGTCGCGATCACCGAACCGCTGCGCAGCAACGCGATGTACCCGGCCCGGTAGTGGTCGGCGACGTCGATCAGGCCCCGGACGGCCGCCCGGAGGCGGGTTTCGGGCGGGCCCTCCTCGAGCCCGGCGAGTCCGTCGATGAGGCCGTCGGTGACCGTGCGCAACGCCTGCACCTGCAGTTCGCGCAGGCTGGAGAAGTACCGGTAGAACAGCGGCCGCGACACCTCGGCGCGCGCGACGATGTCGTCCACGGTGACCAGTTCCGGCGCCCGTGACCCGAACAGGTCGAGCGCAGCGCCGATCAGGTCGTCGCGGCGGGCCTGCGGTGACATCCGCCGCGGGCGGCTCACGGCGTCATGTCCAGCTTCGCCGCCGCGCGCAGCAGTCCGGGCGTCAGTCGCGAAAGGACCAAGGCCACCTTCGCCTCCGGTGTGGACGGTGCGATCGCGGTGTCCTTCTCGACGGCCCGCAGGATGTCCTTGGCGACCCCCTCGGGCCCGAAACCCCTTCGCGCGTAAAGCTTCGAGCTGGCCTGCTGACGCCGTCGTTGCTCCTCGTCGGACACCCCGACGAACGTCGTCGTGTTCGTGATGTTCGTCTTCACGATGCCGGGGCACACCGCCGTGACGCCGATGTGGTGCGCGGCCAGCTCGGCGCGCAGGCCGACGCTCAACGCCAGCACGGCGGACTTCGTCGTGGCGTACGCGGTCAGGATCTTCGAGGGCAGGTAGGCGGCCGCGGAGGCGAGGTTGACGATCTGACCGCCTTCCGCGCGCTCGGCGAGCATCGGCGCGAACGCGCGGCAGCCGTGGATCACGCCCCAGAGGTTCACGTCGATGACGCGCTCCCAGTCCTCGACGGTCGTGTCGAGGAACGGGCCGGACATGCCGATGCCGGCGTTGTTGACCACGATGTCCGGCACGCCGTGGTTCTCCCGGACGTCCTGCGCGAAGCGGTGCACGGCGGGACCGTCCGAAGAGTCCACTGTGTACTCGGCGACGCCGTGGTCTTCCAGCAGCTTCAGGGTTTCCGCGGCCGCGGCGGGATCGATGTCGGTGATGACGACGTCGGCGCCCTCGGCGGCGAAGGCGAGCGCGGTGGCCCGGCCGATGCCGCTGCCTGCGCCGGTGACGACGACCAGCTTGTGCTCGAACCGGCCGGCCCCCACGCGCGCTTGGCGCAGCGCGCGGCTTTCGGCGCCGGTCTCGGCGTACTCGATCAGCTCGGCGGCGGCCCGTGCGACCACCTCGGGCTTGGCGCGGGTGACCCAGTGCGTCCCGACGACCCGGCGGATCCGCAGGTCCGGCACCCAGCGCACGACCTCGGTCTGCAGCGGCGTCGTGACGTAGGCGTCGCCGGTCGGGGCGAGCACCTGCACGGGGACGTCGGCGGGCTTCGGGGCCGGCCGCGAAAGGCGGGTGAACATGTTGGCGCGGTAGAGCTCGAGCCCGTGCAGGCCGTCGGACTTCTCCGGCGGCGCCGCGTCCGGTTCCATCCGCTGGATCTGCTTGCCCAGCAGGCCGGTCCGCCACAGCAGGTCCGGGATGAGCGGGAACTGGAACGCGAGGATGTACCACGAGTGCAGGAACTGGCTCAGCGCGTTCTTCAGGCGCTTCGGCGTCGGCCGCGAGAGCTGCGCGCGGAACCACGCGCCCGCGTGGTCGAGGCTCGGCCCGGAGATCGACGTGTAGGACGCGATCCGGCCGCGCAGCCCGTCACCGGTGACGGCGTGCCACGTCTGGATCGAGCCCCAGTCGTGGGCGACCAGGTGCACCTTGCCGGCCGGCTGCACCGCTTCGACGACCGCACGCAGGTCGTCGGCCAGCTGGTCCAGCCGGTAGGACGAGCGTCCGGACGGCTTGTCCGACTGTCCGGCCCCGCGCACGTCGTAGGTGACGACGCGGTGCTTCACCCCGAGCGAGGCGGCCACCCCGCCCCACATCGAGCTGTTGTCCGGGTAGCCGTGCACGAGCACGACCGTGGGCCCGTCTTCGCGGCCGTCGATGTGGACCGAGAGGCGGACACCGTCGCTGGCGGTCACCCACTTGTGAGACATTCTGTCATGTTAGACAACCTGTCAACAGCGGTGTTCACCCGCGCGGCGGTTACGCGTGACCGGAAGTTCGGTTTTTTGCTTGTATGACAGCGTTTTCGTGGTTTCCCGTGGAACCAAGCGGTCCGGTGGACACCCTTGTCCACCGAACGGTGGACAGCCGGATTCAGCTGAGCGTTGCTCACGATCAAGCCCCCGGGCAGCCAAGCTGGAGCCATGACCACAGCAGTGAGCGTGCGCGGCCTGCGCAAGCAGTACCCCGGTCACCTGGCCGTGGCCGGGCTGGACCTGGACATCGCCCAGGGCGAGGTGTTCTCCCTGCTCGGCCCGAACGGCGCCGGCAAGACCACCACCGTCGAGATCCTCGAAGGCCACCGCCGGCGCACCGACGGCGAGGTCACCGTGCTCGGGGAGGACCCGGGCAAGGCAGGCCGCGCCTGGCGGGCCCGCATCGGCGTCGTCCTGCAGACCGCGACCGACGCCGCCGAGCTGACCGTCGCCGAGACCGTGAGGCACTTCGCGAAGTACTACCCGGACCCGCGCGACCCCGACGAAGTCATCGACAAGGTCGGGCTCACCGCGAAGGCGGGCGCCCGGGTCAAGTCGCTCTCCGGCGGCCAGCGGCGTCGTGTCGACGTCGCGCTCGGCATCGTCGGGCGCCCCGAACTGCTCTTCCTCGACGAGCCGACCACCGGCTTCGACCCCGAGGCGCGGCGCCAGTTCTGGGCGCTGATCAGCGACCTCGCCGTCGAAGGCACCACGATCCTGCTCACCACCCACTACCTCGACGAGGCCGAGGCGCTCGCCGACCGCGTCGCCGTGATCGCGCGCGGCGAGATCGTCGCGCAGGACACGCCGCGCGACCTCGGGGGCCGGGCCGCCGCCGAGGCGACCGTGCGGTGGGTGGACGAACGCGGTGAGCACGTCGAGCGCACGGCGTACCCGACGAAACTCGTCACCGAGCTCTCTGCTGGGGGTAGGGAGCTCGCCGGGCTGACCGTAACGCGGCCGAGCCTGGAAGACATCTACCTGGACCTGATCGGAGAAAAGGCATGACCACCCTCGCCCTCCCCGGCCCGCTTTCCCTGGGGCTGGCTCGCGGCGGTACCGAGCTGCGGCAGTTCTTCCGCCACAAGGAACAGGTGGTCTTCACCTTCTCCCTACCCGCGGTGCTGATGATCCTGCTCGGGTCCATCCTGGACGGTCCGACCGCGCTCGAAGGCGTCACGTCCGGGCAGCTGCTCGCGGCCGGGATGATCGGCTCCGGCATCGTCTCGACGTCGTTCAACAGCATCGCGACCGGCGTCTCCGGCGACCGCGAATCCGGCGCGCTCAAGCGCCTGCGCGGCACGCCGATGCCGCCGGCGTCCTACTTCATCGGCAAGATGGTGCTGGTCGCGGTGTCCAGCCTGGCCCAGACCGTGCTGATGGCCGGCGTCGCGGTGCTGCTCTTCGGGCTCGAACCGCCGTCCGACCCGGCGAAGTGGCTGACGCTGCTGTGGGTGTTCGCGCTCGGCATCGTCTCCTGCACGCTGCTCGGGATCGCGATCAGCGCGCTCGCCAAGTCCACCAACGGCGCGGTCGCCATCGTGCAGATGCTGTACCTGGTGCTGCAGTTCATCTCGGGGGTGTTCGTCTCGCCGATCACCAACCTGCCGAAAGTTATGGTGGACATCGCTTCGTTCTTCCCCCTCAAGTGGATTTGCCAGGGCTTCCGGTCGGTGTTCCTGCCGGACGCCGCGGTGCGGATGGAGATGGCCGGGTCATGGGAGCTGCCGCGGGTGGCGCTGGTGCTGGGGATCTGGTGCGTGGTGGGCGCGGTGCTGGCGCGGCTGACGTTCCGGTGGACCGACGCGAAGTGAAGGACGCCTGGGACCGGTTCAACTGGCTCTGGGAAATCCTCTTCGCGGTGGCGTACCTGGCCACGACGGTGCTGGTGGTGCTGGACGAAGCCGATCCGGTGCGCACCGCCGTCGCGGTCGGGGCGCTCACCGCGCTCGCGCTGACCTACCTGCTGTGGGGCCGCGGGGTCGTCCGCGACGAAGGGCACGTCCGGCAGCGGTGGACGCTGGCGCTCGTGGTCCTGGCGCTGGTCGCGGTCGCGATGTTCGCCAACACGACGACCAGCTTCATCCTGTTCATGGTGTGCCCGCTGCTGTTCTCGACGCTCGAGTTCCGGCCGGCCGCGGTGCTGACGACGTTCGCGATCCTGCTGAGCCCGGCGTCGGCGGTCATCAACGACGGGCTGGCCGGGCCGACGTTGCACATCCTGCTGCCGATGACCGCGATCCTGATCGTGTTCGGGATCCTGTCCGGCAAGTTCATCCTGCACGTCATCGAGGAAAGCCGGGCGCGGGCGGACCTGATCGCGCAGCTGGAAGCGAGCCAGGCCGAGGTCGCCCGCCTCTCCCGGGAGGCGGGCACGGCGGCCGAACGCGAGCGCCTCGCGCGGGAAATCCACGACACCCTCGCGCAGGGGTTCACCAGCATCGTCACCCTCGCCCAGGCCATCGAGTCCGAAGTGGACACCGACCCGGCCGCGGCGCGGCGGCACGCCGAGCTGGCCACCCGGACCGCGCGCGACAACCTCACCGAGGCCCGCGCGATGGTCGCCGCGCTGGCCCCGGCCGACCTCACGTCGGGCTCGCTCGTCGACGCCGTCCGGCGGCAGGCCGACCGCCTGGCGGACGAGGCGGGGCTGTCCGTCCGGTACGAAGTGGACAGTGCGCTCCCCGCGCTGCCCATGGCCGGCGAGGTCGTCCTGCTGCGGGGCGCGCAGGAAGCGCTCAACAACGTCCGGCGGCACGCGGCGGCGTCCGCGGTTTCGGTGACACTGTCCGTTGTGGACGATGCCGTCCGGCTGTCCGTCCGCGACGACGGCGCCGGCTTCGACCCGGACCGCGCCGAAGGGTTCGGCCTGCGGGGCATGCGCTCCCGGGCCGAGCAGGTCGGTGGCAGACTGAGCGTCCGGAGCGGCCCCAGCGGCACCGAACTCACCTTGGAGGTGCCCGCTTGATCCGCGTCATGCTGGTCGACGACCACCCGGTCGTCCGCGAAGGCCTCCGCGGCATGCTCGAAGCCGAGCCCGACCTGACGGTGGTCGGCGAGGCAGGCTCCGGCGACGAAGCCGTCGCGCTCGACCGCGTCACCGAACCCGACGTCGTGCTGATGGACCTGCGCATGCCGGGCCTCGACGGCGTCGGCGCGACCCGGCGGATCCTGCGCGAGCAGCCGGCCAGGCGGATCGTGGTGCTCACGACGTACGAAACGGACGCCGACATCCTGCGCGCGGTCGAGGCCGGCGCGTCCGGCTACCTGCTGAAGGACGCGTCCCGCACGGAACTGGCGAACGCGATCCGCGCGGCCGCCCGCGGCGAGACGGTGCTGGCGCCTTCGGTGGCGGGCAAGCTCGTCAACCGGGTGCGCAACCCGGAGCCGCAACCGCTTTCGGCGCGCGAGGTGGAGGTGCTGCACCTGGTCGCGAAGGGCGGGACGAACGCCGACATCGGCCGCGCGCTGCACATCAGCGAGGCGACGGTGAAGACGCACCTGCTGCGGGTGTTCGGCAAGCTCGGCGTGTCGGACCGCACGGCCGCGGTGACGACGGCGATGTCGAGGAACCTGCTCGGCTGAACCCGACTCGCCATGCGCGGAACCGCCGGCGCGCCACCACGACCCCGCTCGGCTGAACCCCGGGCTCGCGATGCGTGGGAACCCACCGGCCTGGGCCACCGCGACCCCGCTCGGCTGAACCCCGGAACCTGCTTCCCCAGCCTCGCCCCAGCGCCGCAACCCCAACCCGCCATGCGTGGGAACCCGCCGGACCGGCCCGCGCCACCACAGCCCGCGACCCGCTGGGCTGACCTCGGCACGCCGCCACCCCGCCGCACCTCGCCCAGCGCCGCGACCCGCCCGGCCTGGGCCACCGCGACCCCGCTCGGCTGAACCCCGGGACCTGCTTCCCCCGCCGCCGCGCGGCAGAATGCCCTCATGCTTGAGTCGACCGAACACGCCCTGCTCCGCCGGATCGCCCACGAGCAGGCGGCCTGCCGGGCGCCGTCGCTGGTTGCCGCCGTTGTGCGGGACGGCGAAATCGTCTGGTCCGGTGGCCGCGGGCGGGTCGGGGACTCGCGGCCCGGGAGCGACACCCAGTACCGGCTGGGCTCGATCACCAAGACCCTCGTCGCCACCGCCGTCATGCGCCTGCGCGACGAAGGGCTGCTCGACCTCAACGACCCGCTCGAAAAGCACGTCCCCGGCACGCCGTTCGGCGCCGCCACCGTCGCGCAGCTGCTGTCGCACACCTCCGGGCTGACGTCCGAGTCGCCGGGACTCTGGTGGGAGCGGACGCCGGGCGCCGACTGGGACGCGCTCGTCGGCAGTCTCGCCGAGGGTGCCACCAAGCACCGGCCGGGCGCGAAGTTCCACTACTCCAACGTCGGCTACGGCGTGCTCGGCGAGCTCGTCTCGCGCCACCGCGGCAAGGGCTGGCTCTCCGTGCTCGACGAGGAGGTGCTCGGCCCGCTCGGGATGACCCGCACCACGCCGCACCCGACCGGCGCGCACGCCGAAGGCTTCGCCGTGCACCCCTTCGCCGACATCCTGCTGCCCGAGCCGAGCCCGGACGCCGGCGCGATGGCCCCCGCCGGGCAGTTGTGGTCCACCGCGACCGACCTCGGCCGCTGGACGGCGTTCCTCGGCGGGCACGGCGGCGGCGTGCTGGCGCCGGAGACCATCGAGGAAATGCGGACCATGGTCACCGTCGACGACACCGACGTCTGGACGACCGGGTTCGGGCTCGGCCTGATGCTCGTGCGCTACGGCGGCCGCCGGCTGGCCGGGCACACCGGCTCGATGCCCGGCTTCCTCGCCGTCACGCTGGTCGACCCGGTCGCGCAGACCGGCGCGCTGGTGCTCACCAACTCGACGTCCGGCGTCGGCATCACCCAGCTCTGCCTGGACCTCATCACGATGACCGACGAGCGGGAGCCGCGCCTGCCCGTCGAGTGGGAGCCCACCGCCGTCGACCCGGAGCTGCTCGCGCTGACCGGGCTCTGGCACTGGGGCCCGACGCCGTACCACCTGCGCGTCCAGCCCGAGGGCGTGCTCCTGCTGGCGCCGGTCGAGGGCGCCGGGCGCAGCTCGCGCTTCCGCGCGACCGGGAAGGACACCTACGTCGGCCTCGACGGCTACTACTCCGGCGAGACGCTCGAAGTGGGCCGCGGCGCCGACGGCGTGGCCACCCACCTCGACCTGGCGACCTTCATCTTCACGCGCACGCCGTACGACCCCGCCGCACCGGTCCCGGGCGGCGTCGAGGACTGGCGCTGACCGGCCGGGCCCCGCTCACACCCCCAGAGCGGTGGTGAGCGGGGCCCTCAGGTCAGTGCGGCCGTGCCCGCCGCGTAGGCGACGGACACAGCGAACCGGGTGGCGATGCGCTTGCCTTCGCCCCAGTCGAACACCCCGAACTTCAGCTGGGTCTGCACGGTGATCGTCGAACCCTGCGCCGCCGGCGAAACCATCGCGGTGACGACCTGACCCCAGCTGAGGAAGGTCATCCCGGTGCGGCAGGTGACGTAGCCGCGCTGGGCGTCGTAGAACGGGCCCTGCCCGCCGATCGCCGTGACCCCGGCGGGGAGCGCGTTCCACAGCACCTGCGGCGGCACCGGGAAACTCTGCTGCACTGTCGTCATGGCGGGCCAACCTACCGGGCCGCGCGCCCCGCGGGCACCGTGTTTTTCCGGTCACGGCGGTGGACGCCGAGCTCGCCGACGGCGTAACCGTCGCCGTCCGGAAGGCCGATGACGAGGTGCTCCGAGGGCCACCCGGCCAGCCACATCCGGCGCCGGCCGGCCAGCTCGGCGGCGACGTCGGCCGGGGCCGCGGCCAGGTGGAACTTGATCCGGTGGGCACCGGGCAGCACGGCCCAGCCGTCGACCGGCTCGCCCGGCCGCACGTCGAACGCCGCGGCGGCGACCTCCGTCCAGCGGCCGTTCAGGCACTGCGCGATCTCCGCGAGTTCGGACCGCCACCCCGCCAGGCCCAGCACGACCAGCAGGCCCGGGACCGGCACCAGCAACGGCAGCCAGCCGCCGTCGAAGACGATGGCCGCCGCTTCGGCGCCGACGGCGAGCGCGGCGGCCGTCCAGACCGCCGCCGTCCGGGCAGCGAGCCGCCACCGGACCCGGGAGCGACGGCGCAAGCGGACCCGACGGCTCGGGCGTTCCTCGCCGGTCACCCACCACGGCAGCCGCCGGACGAAGACCAGCGCCAGCGTCGCCGCGAAGCCGACCGGCAGCCCGATGGCGGTCGTGTCGGTCCAGCCCTCGACGAGGAGGTGCACCGCGGCCACCACCGCGAACCAGGCGAAAAAGTACCAACGAGGCTTCATCGATTCCACATGTCGGACTCCATCCATGCCCCCACCACCGCCCTCAACGGAGACGCTTCGCGTCACTGTGTTTAACCGAACACCTCTGTTAGCAGCCCGATCCCGACCTGAGAGACTGGCCACATGACCGACGCTGAGTTGACCATCCCCGCAGACCTCAAGCCGGCCGACGGCCGCTTCGGCTGCGGACCGTCGAAGGTCCGCGCCGAGCAGCTGAGCGCACTGGCGGAGTCCGGCTCCACCTACCTCGGCACGTCGCACCGGCAGAAGCCGGTCAAGTCCCTCGTCGGGCGCGTCCGGGCCGGCCTGTCCGAGCTCTTCTCGCTGCCCGAGGGCTACGAAGTGATCCTCGGCAACGGCGGCACCACGGCGTTCTGGGACGCGGCCGCGTTCGGCCTGGTCCGCGAGCGCTCGCAGCACTTCACCTACGGCGAGTTCTCCTCGAAGTTCGCCTCCGTGACCAAGGGCGCGCCGTTCCTGGCCGACCCGATCGTCGTCAAGGCCGACGCCGGCAGCGCGCCGGACATCGCCTACGAAGCCGGCGCGGACCTGGTCGGCTGGGCGCACAACGAGACGTCGACCGGTGTCGCCGTCCCCGTTCGCCGTCCGGAAGGCTCCGAAGGCGCGCTGGTCGCGATCGACGCCACCTCCGGTGCCGGCGGCCTCCCGGTCAAGGCCGAGGACTTCGACGTCTACTACTTCGCGCCGCAGAAGTCGTTCGCCGCGGACGGCGGGCTGTGGATCGCGCTGGCCTCCCCGGCCGCGGTCGAGCGCATCGGCGAGATCGGCGGCGGCGACCGCTGGATCCCCGAGTTCCTGTCGCTGACCACCGCGCTGGACAACTCCCGCAAGGATCAGACGTACAACACCCCGGCCGTGGCCACGCTGTTCCTGCTCGCCGAGCAGATCGAGTGGATGAACGGCCAGGGCGGCCTCGAGTGGACGACCGCGCGCACGAAGGACTCGTCGTCGCGGCTGTACGAGTGGGCCGAGAAGACCAGCTACACCACGCCGTTCGTCAAGGACGCGGACCTGCGCTCGCAGGTCGTCGGCACGGTCGACTTCAGCGACGACGTCGACGCCGCCGCGGTGGCGAAGGTGCTGCGCGCCAACGGGATCGTCGACACCGAGCCGTACCGCAAGCTGGGCCGCAACCAGCTGCGCGTCGGCCTGTTCCCGGCGATCGACCCGGACGACATCACGAAGCTCACGCAGAGCATCGAGTACGTGGTCGAGCGGCTCAGCTGACCCGGGGTTCCGCGGAGGGGACCTTCGCCACTTCGGCGGCGGAGGTCCCCTTCTGCGTGCTCAGGCGGCGGGCGCCGAACGCGGCTAGGGCCAGCAGAAGCAGGCCGAACAGTTCGTAGGACTCGGTGGCGAGCCACCAGATCGCGGACGGCGCCGGCCGTGGGGCGAACCACATCGGGCCGGCGATGAACAACGCCACTCCCGCGACGACGACCGCGGCCGCCACCCACCGGACCGCCCGGTCGAAGCGCCACGCGTACCACCCGGCGAGGACGAGGATCGGCACGCACCACGTCCAGTGGTGGGTCCACGAGATCGGCGAGACGAGCAGCCCGCCGAGCGCACAGGCGGTGAGCCCGAGCACCGGCTCGGCGGCCCGCACGATGATCACCGCGACCAGGGCCATCACGGCCACCGCGGCCAGCACCCACACGGACTCCGGCAGGCTGGCGCGCACGGTCAGGCCGTGCAGCGACTGGTTGCCGACGTAGTCGACGCCGCCGATGCGGCCCGCGTCGAAGACGAGCTTCGTCCAGTACGTGACCGACGCCGACGGCCGGACCAGCCACAGCAGCGCCCCGGCCGCGAGGAAGCCGCCGACCACCCGCGCGGCCGACTTGAAGTCGCGGCGGAACAGGAAGTAGACGACGAAGACGGCCGGCGTCAGCTTGATCGCCGCGGCCACGCCGATCAGCAGGCCCTTCGTCCGCTTCCGCTCGCCGGGCAGCAGCACGTCGAGCACCACCAGCACCATGAGCAGCGCGTTGATCTGCCCGAAGCCGAGCGTCGAGCGCACCGGCTCCAGCAGGGCACCGGCGAGCTGCGCGCCGATCGCGACCAGCGCGGCCACCGCGCGGCCGTTGACCTTCGACGCGTCGGTGAGCGAGCCGTTGAGCGTCGCGACGTAGAGGTAGGCGACGACGCCGGTCGCGAGGATCGACGCGATGCTGACCAGCTTCATCGTCACCGCGAAGGGCAGCAGCGTGCCGGGCAGGAACACCGCCGCGGCGAACGGCGTGTAGGTGAACGGCAGCAGGATCTGGTGCGTGGTCGGCACCCAGGCGTCGTACGGCGTGCCCTGCTGGGCCAGCGCTTTGGCGCCGCCCAGGTAGACCTCCAGGTCGAGGCCGTCGAACCGCTTCAGGACGAGGACCAGGACGACCGCGGCGACCTCGAGCACCGCGAGGGACCACAGCAGTTTCCGCCCAGTCAACGCGTCCCCCTCGAACCCGGTCTCCGACCGGCCGAGATTACCGGGCGCTCAGCAGCAGCCGCGCACCGGCAACCGCACTGACCTGGCCTTCGCCGAGGGCGGCCGGTTCGCCGCGGCTTCGGCGTCGGCGAGCAGCCGGGCGCGCGCGGCCCGGTCGAGCACGCGGCCGGCGGTGACGACGGTGTCGATCCGCCGGATCGCGCGGATGTCGGCGAGCGGGTCGGCGTCCAGCAGCACCAGGTCGGCGGCCTTGCCGGGGCCGATCGTCCCGACGCTCGCCGAGCGGCCGAGGAACGCGGCCGCGTCGCGGGTGACGGTCTGCAGCGCCCGTTTCGGGGTCAGCCCGGCCTCGACGAGGTAGTCGAGCTCGTCGTGCAGGCTGAAGCCCGGGAAGACGTACGGGTTCTGGCAGTCGGTCCCGCCGAGGAGCCCGACGCCGTTGCGGTACGCCTCGCCGGTCAGCCGCAGCTGCGCCTGGAAGTAGTCCTCCTGCTGGGCGACCTGATCCGGCGTGACCGGCGTGAAGAGCGTGAGCCGGTCGGCCCAGTAGTCGCGGATGTCCTGGGAGACGTACTTGAGCCGCGGGTCGTGCGCGAAGGTGTCGGCGGGCTTCGAAATGACGCGGTTGACCGCGAACGTGGGCGTCAGCCGGCTGCCGAGCGCGTTGAGCCCGGCGAAGTGGCGTTCGGCCGTTTTCGGGTCGTAGGCCTGGGCGGCCTGCCGGTCGAGTTCGCGGGCGAGGTTGAAGAAGTCGCGCGGGGCCTTCGGGTCGAACGGCTTCGCGTCGAGGCGGGCGAGGAACTCGTCGCGCCGGCTCGAGGTCGCGATCGGCAGCCCGAAGGAGTGCTCGAAGCTGCGCTGGCCGTAGCGGGCGGCCTCCAGCTGCCCCATCCGGTACGGCCAGTGCCCGGCGAAGGTCAGGCCGAGCCGGTCGCACTCGTCGGCGATCGCGGTGAAGCACTCGCGCGGCAGGTAGAAGTAGACCTTGACGAAGTCCGCGCCCTGCGCCGCGGCGGCCCGGACCGCCGCCCGCGCTTCCTGGGCGTTCGCGACCTGGGTGATCGGCGGCCCGAGCAGGGACACCGGCCCGTCGATGATCGCGCTGGCCAGCACGACCCGCGGGCCGAGCAGCTCACCGCGGACGATCTTGTCGCGGGTGGCGCGGTTCTCGGCGTAGCCCTGCATCTCGCGGATGCCGGTGACGCCGTTGGCCAGGAACAGCGGCGGCCACAGCTCTTCCATCTCGATGCCGTGGGCGTGCATGTCCCAGAGCCCCGGCACGAGCCAGCGGCCGCGGCCGTCGATCACCCGGGCGGGGCCCCAGCGCGGCACTTCGGCGGCCGGGCCGACCCAGGCGATCCGGTCCCCGACCAGCACGACCGCGGAGTTCGGGCGGGCCGGGCCGTCGGTGCCGTCGACGACGGTCGCCCCGGTCACCACGACGACGTCGGTGCCGGCCGCGGCGGCCTCCCGCGCGAACACCGCGGGTGCGATCCCGGCGGCGGCCAGACCCGCGCCCGCCGTGGCCAGCCACCGCAGGAAGTCCCGCCGGTTCGCCTCGACTCGCACCAAGCCCACCCACTCCTTCGCTCACGACCCCGGTGCCCATTCAACGCGGACGCGATCGAGCGCGAAATCTTCCAACGTGCTGAATCCCGGGCAGCGTGTAACCCGCCACGCGGCATCCGTGTCACTGCTCGCCCGCCGCCCCGCAATGTCATGAACGAGTCGTTCACCGCGTCTGGCGAGGTGAACGACTCGTTCATGACGTCCGGACCCGGGGTGAAGTGCCCGGGCCGGGTCAGGCCAGCGCCTGCGTGGGCGGCAGCCGGGCCGCCCGCATCGCCGGGTAGGCGCCCGCGACCGCCCCCACCAGGGCCGCGACCCCCACCCCGCCGGCCAGCGCCCCGGTCGGCAGCACCGCCGGCCACCCCTGGCTCAGCGCGTACCCCGCGGTCACCAGCACCCCGGCCAGCACGCCCGCGAGCCCGCCCAGCCCGGACAGCAGCACCGACTCGGCCAGGAACTGGCCGCGGACCTGCCGCTTCGTCGCGCCGAGCGCGCGGCGGAGGCCGATCTCGCGCCTTCGTTCCAGCACCGAGATCACCATCGTGTTCGCCACCCCGACCCCGCCGACGAGCAGCGCGACCCCGCCGAGCCCGAGGAACAGCGCGCTGTACGTCGTGTCCGTCAGCTTCTGCGCGGCGAGCGCGTCCGACGGGCGGCGCACCTCGACCTCGTTGGGCGCCTGCGGGTTCAGCGTCGCGGCCAGCACCGACCGCACACTGTCCACTTGGGACTCTTCGGCGCGGACATACACAGTGGACGGGTGGCCGTCGAACCCGAGCAGCCGCTCGGCGACGTCCCAGCCGACCAGCGCCGACCGCTCGATCTCCGGCGCGAGCGGCATCGGCGCGAGGATCCCGGCCACGGTGAACCACTGCGTCCCGATCAGCACCTGCGGCGGGCGGGCCGGGTCGACGTGGTCGATGCCGAGGCGGGCCGCGGCCTGCGAACCCAGCACCACCACCGGGTAGTCCTGGTCGCCCGCCGCCAGGAACCTGCCGGTCCGGACCTTGCCGCCGAGCACACCCAGCAGGTCCGGCCGCGCCGCGTACACGGCCAGCCCGGAGGAGTCGTTCGGCGCGATCTTGTCGCTGCGCCGCACGTTCGCCGACGTCGTCCCGGTGCCGCTGACCGCCTGCACCGGCCCGATCCGCTTCGCCATCGGGACGGCGTCGTCGGGCAGGGTCGCGTCGGCCCCGAACAACGTCTGCCCCGGCCCGGCGGTGAGCAGGTTGGTGCCGAGCGCGGCCAGCCGGTCGTGCAGCGCCTGCGCGCCGGACGCCGGGATCGCCAGCACCGCGACCATCGCCGCGACGCCGATCGCGATGCCCAGCGCGGAAAGCACCGCGCGCACCGGCCGCGTGCGCATGCCGTGCGCGCCCAGCGCGACGACGTCCGGCGGCTTGAGCCGGGCCGGTTCCGGCAGCGTCACGAGGGTCATCGCGCACCCACCAGACCGGTGTCCAGCCGCAGCCGCCCGTCGAGCAGCTCGATCCGGCGCGGCATGCCGGCCGCGATCTCGCGGTCGTGGGTGATCACGACGATCGTGGTGCCCTCGGCCGAAAGCTCGCCGAGCAGCCCGAGCACGGACGCGCCGGTGCCGGTGTCGAGGTTGCCGGTCGGCTCGTCGGCCAGCAGGATCGACGGCTCGTTGACCACCGCCCGCGCGATCGCGACGCGCTGGCGCTCCCCGCCGGACAGCTCGCCGGGGCGGTGCCACGCCCGGTGCCCCAGCTTGACGCGGTCGAGCGCGGCCAGCGCCCGGTCGCGCCGCCGCCGTCGCGGCACCCCGGCGTAGAGCAGGCCGGTGCACACGTTGTCCACCGCACTCATCCCTTCGTCGAGGAAGAACTGCTGGAACACGAACCCGATCCAGCGCGACCGCAGCGCGGAGACCTTGCGGTCCGGCAGCGCGGCGACGTCGTGGCCGTGCAGCTCGATCCGCCCGGACGAGGGCCGATCGAGCGTGCCCATCAGGTGCAGCAACGTCGACTTGCCGGACCCGGACGGCCCGACGATCGCCACCATTTCGCCGTCCTCCAAGGAAAGCGAGACGCCGTCGAGCGCGGCGACGCCGCCGGGGTAGGTGCGCGTGACCTCGTGCACGCGCAGCACGGGCGTCACGACGTCGTCACCACCCGCAGGCCCGCGGTCAGGCCGTCGCCGGTGACTTCGACCTTGCCGCCGCTGAACAGTCCGGTTTGGACAGCCACCAGCCGCCGCTTCCCGTTCTCGTCGACCTCGACCGCGTACCCGCCTTCGGCGAGCGCGAGCAGCGCGCCGACCGGGACCGCGAGCACGCCCTGGTGGACGTCCTTGGTGAACCGGACGCTCGCCGGCGAGGAGTCGAGGGTGCCACCCGCAGCAGGGTCGTCGAGCCGGACGGTGACCGTGATCGTCGGCTTCCCGTCGTTGTTGCCCGCCGCGTCCTTGCCCTCGACGGCGGAGCGCCCGACGTCGGTGATCGTGCCCGTCGTCGGCTTCCCGTTGATCGTCACGGTCGCCTTCGCGCCCTGCTGCGCGAGGTCCTGCTTGGCCGCCTCGAGCTTCACCTGCACCGACCGGACGGTCCCGGTCGTCTTGAGCACCTCGCCCTGTGCCGGCGAGCCGGGCTTGGCGGCGAGCGACGACACCCGGACCTCACCCGCCGCGAGCACGACGTCGCCCTGACCGAACGCGCCGGTCTGCTCCAAGCCGAGCGACTTCTGCCACTTCTTCAGCGCGGCCGCCGTCGCCGACGTGAACTTCTTGTCCGGTATGCCGAACCCGCCGAAGCCGCACGCCTTGAGGTTCTCCTCCAGCTGCTTGACGTCGGCGCCGTCGGCCGCACCGGCGGCGAGGTCGCGGTAGAACGGGAGCGTGCCGTAGAACAGCGGCACCGGCTTCGCGTCCACTCCGTACACCGCCTGGCAGCGGGTGATCTCGGCGCCGGCCGCGGGCAGCGACGTGATCGTGCCGGGCTTGCGGCCCTGGACGGTGTCCTCCTCGCCGTAGCCGAGCGTGCCGTCGGCTTCCTCTTCCTCGCTGAGGTCGGTCTTGACGACCTCGGCGGTCTCCACCGGCGGCGGCGCGGCTTCCTTCACCGGCGTCGCGCTCGACACCCGCGTCAGGACCACGACGGAGCCGGTGCCCAGCACCACGACGAGGACCGCGGCGGCGACGAACCACCGGGTCCGGCCGCGCCGGCGGGGCTTGAGTTCGGTCACGTGACTCATCGCGCCGGCGCCGCCTTCACGCTCATGCCCATGCCGCACGCCTTCGCGGCCGCTTCGAACTTCTTCGGGTCGTCGCCCGGCCCGCCGACGCGCATCGTCCCCTTGCCGCTCGGGTCGGGGTCGGGCATGTCGACGCCGTGGTCGCGCATGCACTTGGCGTCCTTGCGCATCTTGTCGAGCTCCTCGGCGCTCGGCGGCTTCATCTCGCCGCCGTTGGGCATGAGGTGCTTGCACGCCTTCTGCGCGGCTTCGATCTTCGAGGCGTCGGCGCCGTCCCCGCCCAGGGTGATCGCCATGCCCCCGCCGTCACCGGCCGGTTTGGGGTCGGGCATGTCGACGCCGTGCTCGCGCATGCACTTGGCGAACTCGCGCATCTTGTCTTCGTCGCTCTTGCCGCTCGTGTCGGCGGCGGTGGGCCCGCCCGGCTTCGGCGGCGTCGAAATCGAGGCGACCTTGCCGCCGTCGTCCCCCTTGGCGCCGCAGCCCCCGAGCAGCAGCGCCGCCCCGAGCGCCGCGACGACGATCCGTGTCCGCATGGCTCGTTCCTTTCTTCTCCGGTCGGTGCCAGGTCTACGGATCCGGGGATTCGGGCGCGCTAAGCGACGTCGCTTATGCGGTCCTTATGGCCTGCCTGCGCAGACTGGGCGGGTGCGGGTGCTGGTGGTGGAGGACGAGCGGCTCTTGGCCGACTCGGTCGCGGAGGGGCTGCGGCGGTTTTCGATGGCCGTCGACGTCTGCTACGACGGCGCGCAGGCACTCGAACGGGTCGGCGTGCACGGCTACGACGTCGTGGTGCTCGACCGCGACCTGCCGCTGGTGCACGGCGACGACGTCTGCGCCGCGGTGGTCCGTGCGGGCGGCGAGGCGCGGGTGCTGATGCTGACCGCGGCCGCCGACGTCACCGACCGGGTGGCCGGGCTGGGCCTCGGCGCCGACGACTACCTGACGAAGCCGTTCGCGTTCGCCGAGCTGGTCGCCCGGGTCCAGGCGCTGTCGCGGCGCGCGCGGCCCGCGTTGCCGCCGGTGCTGGAACGCGGCGGCGTCGTCCTCGACCTGCCGCGCCACCAGGCCGCCCGCGACGGCCGGTTCCTGCTGCTCTCGCCGAAGGAGTTCGCCGTGCTCGAGGTCCTGATGCGCGCGGAAGGCACGGTGGTCAGCGCCGAGGACCTGCTGGACAAGGCGTGGGACGAGCACGCGGACCCGTTCACGAACGCGGTGCGCGTCGCGGTGATGACCTTGCGGCGCAAGCTCGGCGACCCGCCGGTGATCGAGACTGTGCCCGGTGCCGGCTACCGGTTCGGCACGCCGTGAACGGCTTTTCGGTCCGCGCGAAGCTCACCGCCTGGTACGGCGCGCTGTTCCTGCTCGCCGGGCTGGTGCTCGTGGTGATCAACTACCTGCTGGTGCAGAGCACGCTGCCGGACCCGACCCGGGTCGCGTCGACGACGCTCGGCTCGGCCGACGCCACCTACGGCATCGCGGCCGGCACGCCCCTGCCGTCCGAAGGCATCGCCGTGCGGCTGCTCAGCGGCTCACTCGACGAGTACCGTTCCTCGACGCTCTCGACGTTGCTCGTCGGCTCGGCGATCGCGCTGGTGGCGACGGCCGGGCTGGCGGTGCTGTTCGGCTGGCTGATGGCCGGGCGCGCGCTGCGGCCCCTGCACGACATCACCTCGACCGCGCGCCGGCTCGAGGCGGGCAAGCTCGACCGCCGCATCAACCTGGAGGGCCCGCCCGACGAGCTGAAGGAGCTGGCGGACACGTTCGACGGCATGCTCGACCGGCTGGCGGAGTCGTTCGACAGCCAGAAGCGGTTCGTCGCGAACGCGTCGCACGAGCTGCGGACGCCGCTGGCCGTGCAACGGACGCTGATCGAAGTGGCGATGGCCGACCCGGAGGTGACGCCGGAGCTGCGGAAGCTCGGCACGCACCTGCTCCACACGAACGAGCGCAGCGAACGGATGATCGAGGGCCTGCTGGTCCTCGCCCGCAGCGACCGCGGCCTGCACGCGCGCGCACCGGTCCGGCTGGACGCCGTGGTGGCTTCGGTCGTCCGGGCGACGGCCGCCCAGGCGTCGACGGCGGGGGTGACGGTGGAGACGCGCCTGCGCCCCCGGGTGGTGGCGGGCGACCCGGTCCTGCTGGAGCGGCTGGTGACGAACCTGGTGGTCAACGCGATCACGTACAACGCTTCGGGCGGCTGGGTGTACGTCGAGGTCCGCGGCGACCCGGCCCTGGAGGTGCGCAACTCGGGTCCGGTGGTGCCGCCCGAGGCCGTACCGACGTTGTTCGAGCCGTTCCGCCGGGTGGGGTCGGAGCGGACGGGCGACACGCGCAACGCGGGACTGGGGTTGTCGATCGTCCGCTCGGTGGCCCAGGCCCACGCGGGCTACGCGGAGGCCCAGCCCGGCCGGCGCGGCGGGCTCACGGTGACGGTCCGCCTCCCGCCCTCGTGAGTGGTGGAGGCTGAGCGGCCGGCCGGCTCGGACGTCATGAACGAGTCGTTCATGACGTCCGGCGCGCTGAACGACCCGTTCATGACATCCCGCGAGCCGCCACCGCCCCCGCATCCGGCTGCCGCCGATCCACGCCGGCTTGATCCACTCGATCGTGACTGACCGTGTCCGGCGTGTCACACAGCAACCCCTGACCTGGGTGACCCATGATACGAGCGTCGCGAAATGAACAGTGGGCAGTTCGGCACGGACTCGGCGCGCCTCGCACGTCAAGTCGACGCGCCGTTCTAACGTGGGCACCCACAACGGTGAAGAAGAGATCGGGGAGGCGAGAACAATGCGGGCGCTGCGAGTGGTCGGGCTGCACGAGGACGGCAAGTCCATCGTGCTCGAAGACCCGGCGAGCCGCACTCGCTTCCTGCTCCCGGCTGATGAGCGACTGCGTGCGGCGGCGCGGGGGGACATCACCCGCCTCGGCCAGATCGAAATCGAGTTGGAGAGCCAGATGCGGCCACGCGAGATCCAGCAGCGCATCCGCGCCGGCGAGTCCGTCGAGCAAGTCGCCGCGAGCGCCGGTGTCAGCACACAGCGCGTCGAGCGCTACGCCTATCCCGTCCTGCTCGAGCGGTCGCGCACCGCCGAGCTCGCCCAGAGCGCGCACCCCGTCCGCGAGGACGGCCCCGACGTGCAGACGCTCGGCGAGGTCGTCGCGTACGGCTTCGGCGTGCGCGGCCACGACTACTCGCAGGCCACCTGGGACTCCTGGAAGGGCGACGACGGCCGCTGGGTCGTCGTGCTCCAGTGGAAGGCCGGCCGGTCGGACAACCGCGCGCACTGGGCGTTCTCCCCCGGCGCGCACGGCGGCACGGTCACGGCGCTCGACGAGAACGCCGAAGTCCTGCTGGACCCGAACGCCTACCGCCCGCCCCGGACGGTTCGTGCCTTGGCCCCGGCCCGCGAAACGGAGTTCCAGCCGACGCTGGACTCGGTGGCGCCGGAGCGCGCCGAACTGCCGTCGGCCGAGCCGGACCCGGACGACGACACCCGCGAGATCCCGCGCGTGCCGGCGGACCCGGAAGAAGACACGGCCGAGCAGCCGCGGCCGAAGGCCAAGAAGAACCACCCGATCGTGCCGTCCTGGGAGGACGTGCTCCTCGGGGTCCGCTCGCAGCGCGGCTAATCCACCCGCGCCGCGAGCGTCTTCGGCGCCACCTGCCGGTACGCCTCGCGCACGATCCGGCCGACCTCGGCCCAGTCGACGTCGACGTCCAGCCGCACGCCCAGCCACCCGCGGTGCCCGACGTACGCCGGCCGGAAGAAGCGCTCGGGCTCCCCGCGCACCAGCTCCTCCTGCACCCCGGGCGGCGCCGGGCACCAGAACGCGAGCCTGCCGTCGCCGTGGTGGTCGTCGGCGAACATCACGAAGGTCTTCTTGCCGCGCACGAACCAGGCGGGCGACCCGTGGCTGAGCCGCTCGGTCGCCTCCGGCAGGGCCAGGCACACCTTCCGCAGCTCGTCCAGCGGCTCGCCCATCAGGCACCGCCGAAGGCGATCACCAGCACGCCGATCCACGCGATCACCACACCGCCCGCGGCGCCGTACGCGGCCCACCGCAGGATCGGCGTGCGCCGAACCAGCCACAGCGACGGCGTGATCCCACCCGTCACGACGACCGACGCCACCAGCGCCAGCCACCCGCTGGTCTCCCGCGCCAGCGTCGAAGCCAGCGCCAGCATCGCCACGACGACCACGGCCGCGATGAACGCCGACACCGTCAGGCCGGTCGGCCACGGGGTCGGTTCGCCGGGCGGTCCCGGCGGGCCCAGCACGGCGCGGACGAACCGGTGGCCGGGTTCGGGTTCGCGCGGCGGCGGCTCGACGACCGTGTCCGCACCCGTCACCGGGTCCACGAACCGGACGGTCGTGCCCATCACCGACGCGAGCCGGCCGGCCAGCTGGCGGCCGCGCTGCGAAACGACCGCGCCCGCTTCGGCACCGGAATCGGCCGAGACGGCGGCCGCGACGCGGGCCCACTCGTGCAGGGCCTGCGCCAGGTCGGCGCCGATCGCGAGCTTGTGCGGGTCCACCTCGCGCGCGTGCTCCCCGCCGGGGCCGGCCAGCACGGCGCGCTCGCCGCGGATCCGCAGCTCCATGGTGTCCTTTCGCCAGACTGGGGGATCACTTTAGCCACCCGGAGCCAGTTCGTAGAAGGCAACGGCGGCAGCGGTCGCGATGTTCAGTGAATCGACTCCGGCCGGCATGGGTATCCGGACCGCGTGATCAGCCGCCGCCAGCGCCGCTTCGGTCAGCCCGGGACCCTCGGCACCGAAGAGCAACGCCACCCGACCGGGCGCGTGCGCGCGCAGTTCACGCAGGGAAACCGACCCGGGCCGCGGGGTGAACGCCGCGACGGCGAACCCGCGCGCCCGCAGGTCGTCGAGCCCGCCCGGCCAGTCCTCGAGGTGCCCGAACGGCACTCGCAGCACGTGTCCCATCGAAACGCGCACGCTGCGCCGGTACAGCGGGTCGGAACAACCGGGCCCGAGCAGCACCCCGCCGACGCCGAGCGCGGCCGCGTTCCGGAAGAGCGAGCCGAGGTTTTCGTGGTCGCCGACGCCTTCCAGCACGGCGATCGTGGCGGCACCGTCGACGACTTCGGAAACCGTGAGCGGCGCCGGCCGGTCGGCGACGGCGAGGATCCCGCGGTTGAGGTGGAACCCGACCACGTCGGCCATCGTCTCCGCGGACGCGACGTACTGCGGCGCCTCGATTCCTTCGAGTTCGGCCGCCAGTTCGGCGAACCGCCGTTCGACCCCGAGCAGCGCCCGCACCGGGTAGCGGGACGCCAGCAGCCGGGACACCACGACGGTGCCTTCGGCGATGACGAACCCCCGTCCACCAGGCCGGTCCGGGCGCCGGTCCGCTGTGGACAGCTCGCGGAAATCGTCGACCCGCGGGTCGTCCCGATCGTGGATGTGGATCACGCCCATCCGCCCAGTGTGTCACCCGCTTGCCGGGCACCCGACTGGTCCGAACGTCGACACCCCGGTGCTGCGAACGGGTCCATTTTGCTTTCGGTTAACCCCTCGTGACGGAGAGCACCAGTTTGGCCGCTAGCACGGGTGCATCGCCTGTGTAACGGTTGTCCGCCAGGACCTGAAACACGTCCTAGTTCCACGCCGACGCAAAGCAGGGATGGTCATGGGGATGGACCTCGCGGCTCGATCGTTCACCACGCTGGACCGCGGAAGGTACCGCCGCAAGGTGCAGCGCTGCCTGGACACGTTGGCCCGCATGCTCACCGACGGCAGCTTTTCGTTCCCCCGCAAGAACATCGGTCTCGAGGTCGAGCTGAACCTGGTCGACCGCGAGCTGCGCCCGTCGATGACGAACACCGCCGTGCTGGAGGCGCTGGACGACCCGTCGTTCACCACCGAGCTGGGCCAGCACAACATCGAGCTGAACGTGCCGCCCCGGCCGCTGGCCGGCGATTCGGCCCTGCAGCTCGAAGACGACCTCCGCGCGTACCTCGCCACCGCGGCCTCCAAGGCGCGCGACACCGGGTCGGCGCTGGCCATGATCGGCATCCTGCCGACGTTGAAGCACGAGCACTTCGACCAGAAGTGGCTCACCAACAAGACCCGGTACTCCACGCTGAACGACCAGATCTTCGCCGCGCGCGGCGAACGCACGGTGCTCGCGATGGAGGGCGCGCCGCTGCCCGGCCAGCAGCCGGAGCGGTTGCGCAGCTACGCCGAATCGATCCTGCCCGAGGCCGCGTGCACCAGCGTGCAGCTGCACCTCCAGGTCGCGCCCGAGGAGTTCGCGGCGCACTGGAACGCGGCGCAGTGCCTGGCCGGGCTGCAGATCGCGCTGGCCTCCAACTCGCCGTTCCTGCTGGGCAAGGCGCTGTGGCACGAAACGCGCATCCCGCTGTTCCTGCAGGCGACCGACACCCGGCCGGAAGAGCTGAAGAACCAGGGCGTCCGGCCGCGCGTGTGGTTCGGCGAGCGCTGGATCACGTCGATCTTCGACCTGTTCGAGGAGAACGTCCGCTACTTCCCCGGCCTGCTCCCGGAAACCGACGCCGAGGACCCGATCGAGGCGCTCGACGCGGGCCAGGCGCCGAAGCTGACCGAGCTGCGCATGCACAACGGCACCATCTGGCGCTGGAACCGCCCGGTGTACGACGTCGTCGACGGCCTGCCGCACCTGCGCATCGAAAACCGCGTCCTGCCCGCCGGGCCGACGGTCGTCGACACCGTGGCGAACGCGGCCTTCTTCTACGGCGCCCAGCGCGCGCTCGCCGAGGCGGAACGCCCGGTGTGGAGCCAGATGTCCTTCCAGGCCGCGGAGGAAAACCTCTACGCGGGCGCGCGCCGCGGGTTCGACGCGCAACTGTACTGGCCGGGCATCGGCTGGATCCCGCCGGACGAGCTGGCGCTGCGCGTGCTGCTGCCGCTCGCCCACGAGGGCCTGCGCCGCTCCGACGTCTCCGACGAAGCCCGCGAGCGCTACCTCGGGATCATCGAACGCCGCTGCCTCGCGCGGCGGACCGGGGCGACCTGGCAGCGCGACTACGTCCTGCGCGCGCAGGAACGCGGGCTGGACCGGGAGGCGGCGCTGAGCCTGATGCTGGGCCGCTACCTGGAGCTGTCGGAGTCGGGCGAGCCGGTGCACACCTGGACGTTGAGTGATTGACCGCTAACCTGAGCCGATGCCGAAGATTCTCGGTGCGTCGCTCGAGGCTCACCGGCGCGAGGTCCGGACGCGGGTCTTCGACGTCCTGCGCGCGCAGCTCTACGAACGCGGCTTCGACGCGATCACGCTCGCCGGGGTGGCCGCCGCGGCCGGGGTGGGCCGGACGGCGCTGTACAACCACTTCCCCGACAAGGAGAGCCTGCTGGTCGCCTTCGTCGAGGACGAGGCCGCCCAGTACGTCACGAAGCTGACCGAAGCCGTCGAGGCCCAGGCCGATCCGGCCGACCAGCTGGCCACGTTCGTCCGGCTGCAGCTGCGGGTGCTGGCGGAGTACCACATGCCGCCGGGCACGGCGCTCGCGTCGGCGCTGGCGCCGGCGGCGTACCGGCGGATCAGCGCGCACGCGGACCCGATCACCGACCGGCTGCGAGCCATCCTCCTCGGCGGCGTCGACCTGGGGCGCTGGCCGGCCGAGGACCCGGACGTGCTGATCCCGATGATCACCGCGGCCCTGGGCAACCGCACCCTCGTCGACGGCCCGCCCGAGCAGCTGGACGACGTCATCGAAGCCTCGGTGCGGTTCGTGCTCCGGGCGGTCGGCGCGCCGATTTAGGGTAGCCTAAGCCGGGATTGTGCCCTACGATCTTTCTGACAGCGTGTCAGATCGATCGCCGGGAGGCCTGCCCATGTCGGTGACCACGGACGCCCGCCCGTTCTCGGCGACGCTGCGCGCGTCGACGCTCGAGGTGCACGAGAAGGCGAACTACTCGACGTACATGCGCGCCCTGCTCGGCGGCGAGCTGTCCCAGGAGGGCTACACCCAGCTGGCGATCCAGTACTACTTCATCTACGGCGCCATCGAAGCGGCGAGCGACGCGATGGCGGATCACCCGGTCGGGGGCGAGTTCGTCTTCGACGAGCTGCGCCGGCTCCCCAGCCTGGAGCGCGACCTGGCCCACCTGGTCGGCCCGGACTGGCGCACGACGATCACCCCGCTGGCTTCGACGCGGGAGTACGTGGCACGGGTGCGCGAAGCGTCTTCGTGGGCCGGCGGCTACGTGGCCCACCACTACACGCGCTACCTGGGCGACATCGCGGGCGGCCAGGCGATCCGCCGGCTGCTGGAGCGCCAGTACGACGTCGCCGAGGCGGGCACGCTCTTCTACCACTTCGACGGCATCGGCAGCGCGCCGCGTTTCCGCGACCAGTACCGCGCGAAGCTGGACAACGCACCGTGGGACGAGGCCGAGCGGGCGCGGGTGATCGGCGAGACGTTGGTGGCGTTCGAGTGCAACGTCGCGGTGTTCGACGAACTGGCCACCCGGCTCGACGAATACCGCACCGCCTGAGCCCGGACCGCGGCCGGCGATGCCGCGAATGACTCATTCGCGGCGCCAACGGTCGCCAATGACCCATTCACGGCCCCGCCCAGCGACCTCACCCAGCTGCCGCACGCGGGGCCGCATGATCGTCGTCACAGCTCGTTGACCTCCAGTTAAGTCCAGGTAGCAGGCTCGGTTTCGGGTGGCGGCCCCTCGGGTACGCCATTCACGAGCCGGTCATCCCACGCGGTGACCACGACGCGCCCCCGCTCGCCGCGGAGAGGCGTGTGCTACTAGGTTCGATACCGGAAACTTGTGTCGAAGACAGAAGGAGGGCCAATGGCCCGCTACGAGCTCCCCGATCTCGACTACGACTACAGCGCCCTCGCGCCGCACATCTCCGGCGAGATCAACGAGCTGCACCACAGCAAGCACCACGCGACCTACGTCAAGGGCGCGAACGACACGCTCGACAAGATCGCGGAAGCCCGTGACGCCGGCAACTTCGGCGACATCGTCGGCCTGCAGACGACGCTCGCGTTCCACCTCGCCGGGCACGCGAACCACGTCGTGTGGTGGAAGATCCTGTCGCCGGAAGGCGGCGACAAGCCGACCGGTGAGCTCGCCGCCGCGATCGACGAGGCGTTCGGCTCCTTCGACAAGTTCAAGGCGCAGTTCACCGCCGTCGCGACGACGATCCAGGGCAACGGCTGGGCCGCGCTCTCCTGGGACCCGATCGGCAAGACGCTGATCACCCAGCAGCTGCGCGACCACCACAACAACCTGGTGCTGCCGACCGTCCCGATCCTGCTGGTCGACGTCTGGGAGCACGCGTTCTACCTGGACTACAAGAACGTGAAGCCGAAGTACGTCGAGGCCCTGTGGAACATCTACAACTGGGCGGAGATCTCCAAGCGCTTCGACAACGCCGTCGCCGGCGGCAACGGCCTGCTGCTCGGCTGAGCTCGTCCGGAAACGGGGTCCTCCTGCACGGGAGGGCCCCGTTTTTTCGTCGGCGGGTGAAATCGCTTGACCTCGAGTGCGGTCCAGGTGTTTGGCTTGGTGCATGGACGTCGACGCGTATCTGGACCGGCTGGGGGTGCGGCGGCCCGCCGCGGCCGACCTCGCGACCCTACGCCACCTGCAGGAGCACCACCTGAGCACGGTCCCGTTCGAAAACCTGAGCATCCACCTCGGCGAGCCCGTCGAGCTGACCGAAGCGGCCCTGTTCGCGAAGATCGTGCGACGCCGGCGGGGCGGGTTCTGCTACGAACTGAACGGCCTCTTCGCGGCGTTGCTGCGCGAACTCGGCTTCTCCGCGACGCTGCACGCGGCGCAGGTCTTCCACGCCGACGGCACCCTCGGCCCGCCGCTGGACCACGCGGCGATCGTCGTCGAACTCGACGAACCCTGGCTGGTGGACGTCGGTTTCGGCCGCTTCGCGCGGCACCCGCTGCGCCTGTCCGGTGTGGACGCCCAGCGCGACCCGGACGGCGATTTCCTGCTGCTGGACACCCCGGACGGCGACGTCGACGTGCTGCTGGACGGAAAGCCGCAGTACCGGCTGGAGCGCCGCCCGCGCCCGCTGGCCGACTTCGTCCCGATGGCGTGGTGGCAGTCGACGTCCCCCGAGTCGCACTTCACGCGCTCGCTGACCTGTTCCCGCCCGACATCCCAGGGCCGCGTGACGCTGTCGGGCGACAAGCTGATCGAGACCGTCGACGGCGTCCGGAACGAGGTCCTGCTGCCGACCGAAGCCGCGATCCGGGCGGCCTACCGCGTCTACTTCGGGCTCCCGCTGAAGCGCCTGCCCACTCCGCCGGGTGGGAGCCCCTTGACGAGCGGGACGCTCAGCCCGACACTGCCGTGACGTGAACGAAGCCCCGGCCTGGGGTTCCCAGGGCCGGGGCTCCGTCCGTTCCCGAACTGACTGCCGCTCCCACCACGAAGCGGACATGCATGAGGTTAGCCTAACCTCACCTTCCGAGCAAGAGGCCGGTCGAGGAGACTCGGATCTCACTCGTTCGAGTGACCCTTCCTGCGGAAACCCCCGGTTTTTGTCGGTGCGTGTCGATACGGTCACAGCGTGAACACAAGGGGGAACTCCAACCGCACCGCGGCGCTGATCGTCGTCGCCGTGCTGGCCTTCTTGGCCGTGCACGGCGGCGCGGCCTGGCTGGTGATACACACCTTCGCCAAGCCCGTCGCGCTGCCCGAACCACCGAAGGAACTGCCCAGCCCGTGGCCGGAACCGGGCGCGCACCCGGTCCGGGAGGCGCCGATGCCCACCGGCGAGCTGGCCGCGGCACTGCCGGACTACACGTCGGGCCACGTGCTCTGTTCGGCGCTGTCCGAACCGGCCTGGGCGAGACTGCTGGGCGGCCCGGTCCGGCGCGAGGTGTCGGTGGTCTTCGGCTGCACCGTCGTCACCACCACCCTCCGGCTCAAGGCCGAGCTCAGCGACGGCAAGCTGATCGTCCCGCCCGGGCCGGTGCAGCAGACGTCGATCGGCGGCCGCGAAGCCACGCTCTCCTCGTCGACCTACGGCAAGCACTCGACGGTGGTCGTCCGGCTCCTCGGGCAGCGTGCGCCGAGCTGGGCCAAGCCCGTGCTGGAGGTTTCGCTGGAGCAGGACGTCCGGGACCGGACACCCCGGGACCTGGCGAACCTCGTCCGCGACATCGGGGAGCGCATCGTCGGCGCCATCACCACACCGGGGCCGGCACTGCCCACGGACGGCACCGGCGACGCGATCCCGGTCCGCGAGGCGGGCCCGGCCCCGGGCACCGGCATCGTCGACGCGCCCACGCCGCTGATCGCCTGGCAGCTGTGCTCCGCGCTCTCGCAGTCCACCGGGCGCCCGCTCGAGGAGTTCGTCCCGAAGCACGACGGCCGCTGCGAATACCGGGCGGACGAGGAGTTCCAGGTCCAGGCATCGAGCAAGGAGCGGCTCACGGAGTCGCTCCCGGACACGATCGGCGGCCGGCCCGCCGAGGTGGAGAACCCGTCGGTGACGATCCAGCTCACCGACGACTCGCCACAACAGGTGCGGCTCGCGTGGCCGTCCCCGAGGAAGTCCGACGAAGAACTGCGAGTCTGGGCCGAGTCCCTGCTGCCGCGCTTGCGCGGCAGCTAGACCTTCGACCGCTTCAAAACTCGAAGCCCGAACCCCCGCTGCACCGGCCACGAAACGCCACCCCGCCGGATCAGCACCACCGCGCACACGACCGCGGCCAGCGCCGAAACCGCGCCGCCGATGTAGAAGGGAGACCGCCCGCCGAAGGCGTCCGCCATCCAGCCGACCATCGGTCCGCCGATCGGGTTGCCGCCGATCAGGACCAGCACGTACAGGCCCATCACCCGGCCCCGCATCTCCGGGCTGACCGACGTCTGCACCAGCGCGTTCGCCGTGTTGAGGAACGTCATCGTCGCGAAGCCGAGCGGGATCAGGCCGAGGCCGAACGTCAGGTACGTCGGCATGAACGCCGTGAGCAGTTCGAACACGCCCAGGAAGAAGGCCGACACCAGCATCAGCCGCACCCGCGGCCGTCCTTTGGTGCCGCGCCGGGCGGACATCACCGCGCCGGTGAACGTGCCGACCGCGACCAGTGTGGAAAGGAGGCCGTAGCCGTCGGCGGCGGTGTGGAACACGTTCGCGGCGACGATCGGCAGCGAGCTGAAGTACGTGATGCCGAACGTGCTGACGAACAGCACCAGCACCATCACGGTCATCAGGTCGGAGCGCCGCCGGACGTACCGGAGGCCCTCGACGAGCTGTCCCTTCTCGCGCGGCACCGCCGCGACGCGGAACAGCTTGTCCGGGTTCATCAGGACCAGGCCGATGATCACCGCGACCGTGCTGACCGCGTTCGCGATGAACAGCCAGCCGGTGCCGATCCAGGTGATCGCGAACCCGGCGATGGCCGGGCCGACGATCCGCGCCATGTTGAAGATCGACGAGTTGAGCGCGACGGCGTTCGCGATCTGGTCGCGGCCCACCATCTCGGCGACGAACGACTGCCGCGTCGGCACTTCGAGCGACGCCGTGATGCCGAGCGTGAAGCACAGGACGTAGACCTGCCACAGCGCGACGATCCCGCTGATGTCGAGCACCCCGAGGACGACGGCCTGCGCGCACGCGGCGACTTGGATCCAGGTGAGCAGCCGCCGCTTGTCGACGCGGTCGGCGAGGACGCCGGCCCACAGCGAGAGGAACAGCGTCGGCGCGAACTGCAGCGCGACGGCCATGCCGAGGGCGATCGGGTTGTTGCCGCTGAGGGTGAACACCAGCCAGTCCTGGGCGATGCGCTGCATCCAGGTGCCGATGTTCGAGATGACCTGGCCGGTGAAGAACAGCCGGTAGTTGCGGACCCGCAGCGAGGCGAACATGCTGCCGCGCTTGGACGGGGACGGTGGCGAATCGGACGGCGGTGGCGCCATGTCCCGGGTAGCAGTGGTCTCGGTGGAACGCTTCGTTTCGCTACCCGTGGCCGTCACCGTGGTTAGTTCCCCGCCATCCTGTCGATGATTTCGGCGGCTTTGGAGAGCACTTCGCGCTCTTCGTCGCCGAGTTCCGCCAATTGCCGGTCCAGCCACGCTTCTCGCACCGAAATGGCCCGCCGCACGTAGGCGAGTCCGCTCTCGGACAGCTCGACGATGGCTTGCCTGCCATCGGTCGGGTGCGGGCGCCGCTCGACGAACTTCATCTCTTCGAGCGCGGCGATCACCCTCGTCATCGAGGGCGGCTGGACGCCTTCCTTCGCGGCGAGCTGCCCCGGGGTCAGCGCGCCGCACTTGTGCAAGGTGGACAGCGCGGCGACCTGCGTGAGCGTGAGGTCGTCCCCGACGCGCTGTGCCCGCAGCCGGCGGTTGAGCCGGACCACCGCGAGACGCAGACGGCTCGCCAAGGAGCGTTCGTGCGTGTCGCCGGACATATAGTTAGCATACCTTACGAAACTTCGGCCGCACGGGTGATCTCCGTCAAGCGGCAACCTGGAACACGGTCACGCGTCCTCACGAGGGAAACCCCGGGGGGTCGGATGAACAAGAAGCTGGTGGGCTCGGCCGTGGTCGGCGCGGCGGTACTGGCGATCGTGGCGGCGCAGTTCCTGAGCAGCGGCCCGGACGCCGCCCCGGCGGCCGCCCCGCCGCCGTCGCCCGCACCTTCGATCGTCTCCGGCGCGCTGGAGGTCTACCGGCTCGCGGACGGTCCCGGCCAGGCGATCGAGATCCCGGTGCCGGCGGACTGGGCCGTGAACCGCGACGGAGAGCGGGCGAGCTACCGTCGGGGTGAGCTTCTGCTCGAGACCGACCGGGTGCCGATCACGCAGGAAGACGCGCTGAGCGGGCTCAAGGCGGTCTTCGGCCGGCAGGGTGGCACGGTCGCCGGGCACGCCCCGATCGCCGACTTCGACGCCGCGGAATGGAACTTCACCTACGACCGCGACGGCGCGCAGCGGCGGGTGACCGTGGTCGGCCTCGGCGCCGGCGAAGCCTTGGTGACCGTCCGGTTCGACGCCCCGGCCGCCGACTTCGAGCGCGACCGGGGCGTCTTCGACGAAGCCCTGAAGATCAGGAGCTGAACGCGGCCTGGATCGGCCCGACCGCGAAGTACGCCACGAAGGCCAGCGCGATCACCCACATGAGCGGGTGCACCTGGCGGGCCTTGCCGGTGGCCGCGCGGATCACGACGTAGCTGACGAAGCCGGCGCCGATGCCGTTCGCGATCGAGTACGTGAACGGCATGACGACGATGGTCAGGAACGCGGGCAGCGCGATCGAGTAGTCGGTGAAGTCGATGTCGCGCACCTGCGCCATCAGCATCGCGCCGACCACGACCAGCGCCGGCGCGGCCGCTTCGACCGGCACGACCTGGTAGAGCGGGGTCAGGAACATGGCGGCGATGAACAGCACGCCGGTGACGACGTTGGCCAGGCCGGTCCGCGCGCCCTCCGCGATGCCGGACGCCGACTCGACGAACACCGTGTTCGAGCTGGCCGAGCCGAACCCGCCCGCCGCGCCCGCGAGGCCCTCGACGAACAGCGCCTTGCCGACGTTGGGCAGCTGGCCGTCCTTCGGCAGCAGGTCGGCTTCCTTCGCGAGGCCGGTCATGGTGCCCATGGCGTCGAAGAAGTCGGCGAGCACCAGGGTGAACACCAGCAGGCAGACGGTGATGATCGGCAGCCGCGTCCAGGCGCCGAAGGAGACGTCACCGACCAGTGAGAGGTTGGGCAGGCCGAGCACCTGGTCCGGCAGCGCCGGGTAACCGAGGTTCCAGCCCTTCGGGTTCGTGCCCTGCGACGGCCCGGCCTTGACGATCGCCTCGACGACGATGGCCAGCACCGTCGACGCCAGCACGCCGATGAGGATCGCGCCCTTGACCTTCCGCACCACGAGGATGCCGGTGAGCAGCAGGCCGACGACGAACACCGCGGTCGGCCAGGAGGCGATCGAGCCGTTGATGCCAAGGCCGACCGGGACGGTGGTGTGCGCGGCGTCCGGCAGCCGGCGCACGAACCCGGCGTCGACCAGGCCGATCAGGCAGATGAACACGCCGATGCCGACGGCGATCGCGGACTTCAGCGCGGCCGGCACGGCCTTGAACACCGCGGTGCGGAACCCGGTGAGCACGAGCAGGACGATGATCACGCCCTCGATGACCACCAGGCCCATCGCCTCGGGCCAGGTCATCTGCGGGGCGATGGTGACCGCGACCAGGCTGTTGATGCCGAGGCCGGTCGCGATGGCGAACGGGTAGTTCGCGACCAGGCCCATCAGGATCGTCATCACGCCGGCGACGAGCGCGGTCACCGCGGCCACCTGCGAGACGGGCAGGATGCCGCCGAGGAGGTCCTTGTGCGCGCCCGCGTCGTCGGCCGAGAAGCTGCCGATGATGAGCGGGTTCAGCACCACGATGTAGGCCATCGTGACGAAGGTGACCAAGCCGCCGCGCAGCTCGCGCGGCACCGTCGAACCCCGCTCGGTGATCTTGAAGAACCGGTCCAGTGTGGACGTCCCCTCGCGGGTCGTCTCCTGCTCCGCCATTCGCCTGCCCATTCTCTCGCTGCTGCGGAGTACCCTGCACCTCGTGAGTGAACCGATCAATCCACCGGAGGTTACGGGCTCGTTGCGGCACACGCCGGAGCTGCCCAAGAAGCTGACCGACCTGACGCCGGTGGTGATCGTAGGCACCTCGATCTGGGCTGTCGCGCTGGTGGTGCTCTTCTTCACGAGTCCGGGGCTGTGGGTGCAGACGGCGCTGTCCGGCTTCGCGCTCGGCTTCGTCGGCATGGCGATCATCGGCTGGCAGCGCGCCGCCGCCCGCCGCGGCTCGAAGTCGGCCCAGCGGCTCTGAGGTTCAGTCCGTCCATGCCCCCGCCACCGCCCTCAACGGAGACGCTTCGCGCCCTGCCTAGTTCACCAGCGTCCGCGGTGACGGGTCGTCGAGCAGCGCGGTGATCAGGTGCCGGTCGGGCCAGCGCCCGGCCGCCCAGGCGAACGCGCGGGCCAGGCCCTCGGACGTGTCGGCCGCGTGCAGCCGGCCGTCGGACCACCACTGGACGTCGTGCTCCGCGCCCTGGATCGACACGGTCAGCGGGTCGTGCACCAGGACACCGCCGTCGGGCAGCCGGACGCCGAGCTGGTCGGCGACGAGCTTCAGCGCGGGCAGCTCGGCCCAGGGCGCGTACTCACCTCGGCTGGTGACCTCGGCGGCCGCGGTGCTCGCGAGCGGCAGGTCGAGCAGGTCGGCGAGCCGCTCCGGGTCTTCCGGGGCAACCACGTACTGATCGGGTTCGAGCGCCCCGGCCACCCACGGCACGTCCAGCACGAGCGCGTCGGCCACGACGGTCCCGTCCGCGGCCCGCACACCCCGCGGCGCCCGCGGTTCGAGCCCCGACTCGACGACGGCGTCGTAAGCACGAGCGATCAGCCCGGCCGAGACCACGCGATCCGGGTCGGCGAGCCGGCCGAGGAGGTCGTCCGCTTCCTCCACTGTGGACAGCGTGAGGTCCGCCCGCACCCCGGCGGCCGCGAGGAGCTGCTCGCCGAGGCCGAGGTCGGGCACCACGTCGTAGAGCCCGGCCAGGTCGGCGTCCGGCAGGCGCCACTCGTTCGGCGCGAACCCGTCGAGCACGGCGTACTGCGCGATCCACCAGGCAGCGTGGCCCCGCGGCGCACGCAGGGCGTGCCAGGTTTCGGGCCGCGCGGCGAGCAGCCGCAGCGCGGCGGGCCAGGAGTCGTCGGCGACGAGGTCGAGGTCCCGGATCGCGACGAGCGTCGAGGGCGGCTCCGGCAGCGAGTCCCACCAGGCTTCTTCGTCGGGCAGGTCGTGGTCGGGTTCGTGCGGCTCGTCGTCGACGACCAGCGCGAACGAGTCGAGCACTCCCGCGGCCTTCAGCGTGTCGGCCGGCCAGTCCTCGGCGAAGTCCTCATCGAGGACGTCGAGCGCACCGTCCTCCTCGAAGACCTCTTCGTCGAAGACGTCGATCAGCGGCGACGCCGGCAGCACGAGTTCGTCCGCGCGACGCCAGGAATCGGTGGCGGGCAAAGCAAGCGCAGCGACCCACCGCGGCGCGTCGTCCCCGCAGTCGGCAATCAGCCGGAGCACGGCACCGGCGAGCGTCGTACCGTCCAATCCGGACCGCACGTCCTCGACACTGCGCTCGACGGCGTCCCGCAGCTGATCGGCGTTGAGCAGCTCCCGCGCGTCGGCGTGCTTGGCCCCCAACCGTTCCAGCAACGGGTGCGACGCGGCGGGGTGCACCAGCCGGAGTCCCGGAATGTCCACATCGGACAGCAGTTCCAGCAGCTCCGCCGAACCCTCGACGAGCAAGCAGCCCCGAGCGCCCGGCAGGGTCCGGCCGTCCGACAGCGGAACGGGCAACCCGTCCAGCTTCTCCGCGGCGACGGCGTGCGAGTCGACGGCGATCGCGAGCGCGGCGTAGACCTCGCGCCACCAGCCGGGATCCCGGCTGACGCCGGTAAGCGTTTCCAGTACCTCTTCGATGCCGACAACCTGCCCGGAAACGGCTTTCAGCGCCTGCGCCGGCACGTTCCCCTTGACCAGCCCCGGCACGAAGTCGGCGAGCAGTTCCGGCAGCCCGGGCACGTCGACGTCGAGAACCCTCGCCTGCCGCCCGGAAATCTCTTTCTTGTCCCGAGTGGACACCCAAGTTTCGTTGCCGAGCACGGAAAGCACTTCGTCACGCAACTTGGCGTCCACAGTGGACTTCGGAAACCCGGGCGTCGGAACGAGCGCGAACCGGTGCTCGGCCGACAGCAACCGGACAAGCCCGACGTACTCGGCAGCAGCCTTTTCCAGTGCCTCGGTCAATTCAGGCCCGGGCAACACCCGGCGACGCGAAGGTTCGACCGGAACGGAAGCGAGCAGCCGCGCGGGCAACGACAACGCGTCATCGGTGGGCGTGGGAGCACGCAGAACGTCTTCCTTCAGCGGCTCGGGCGCACCGTCCCGACCGACCGGAACCGCCCAGACGACGTCACCACGATGGGTCAGCCAGCGAGTTTCCCCCGCGGGTCCCCGAATTTCGACGACGTCCTGTTCGGCGGACCGAGTCCAAACGCGACCCCCGACCTCGAACTCGGCCAGCCACGGCAGGGCGAGCAACAGGTCGGCGACGTCACGCGCAAGCTCCTCGATGAGAGCGTCGCCATCGACGTCGTCCCGCAACGGAAGCCGGACTTCGGTGTCGAAGCCGTCCGGAACTTCTTCGTCCACCGGCCACGGCAGCCGCAGAACCGGAACATCCCCCTCGATCCCGGCGGCTTCCCGGGTCAGCTGAGCGGAAAAGGCAACCCCACCGGTGCGGGAAACGACCCGAGGTTCGTCAGAAACGGTCCGCACGGCGGCAAAGCCGACCCCGAACCGCCCGACGGTCTCGCCGGTCTTCCCGGAAGCCCGCAGCGAGGCAAGCGAAGCAACACCCCGAGCGTCAAGCGGCGCCCCGGTGTTGGCGAACCGGAGTTCCCGTCCATCCACAAGGGACGCCCGAACCCGCCCAGGCTGCCGAGCGGCCATGGCGGCGTCGGCGGCGTTCTGGGCGAGCTCGACGAAGAGCCGATCCCGATAGGCCCCGACCCGCAGGTCGCGCTCGACGTTGGTGTCTTCGATCAGCCGAGTCGGCGAGTCCCGCCAAGCGCGCAGCGTCGCCTCACGAAGCCGCCCGGTGCCGAAGGCATCATCCCCGCCCGGCTCAGTGCTCAGACTGCTCACCAGCACCATCGATCCGAGCCTGGGTCGCGGGTTCCTCGGTGACCACATTGTCGGCGAGCACGGCTTCCGGCAGGTCAACTTCCTCGACGGCCTCGGTCTGCTGCTCAGCCGGCTCCGCTTCAACCGCACCGGTCACGTCAGCCTCAACCACCGGCTCGGCAGCAGCACCAGTCACCTCGGCCTGGGCCGGCTCGGCAACCGCCTGCTCGGCCCCCGCCACCACCGGCTCGGCAACCGCATCCGTCACCTCAGCCTGGGTCGGCTCCGCCTCCGCGGGAGCGGCAACCTCGGGCTCACCCTCAGCCACCTCGGCCTGAGCCGGCCCCGCGACTGCCGGTTCGGCAACCGCATCGGTCACCTCGGCCTGGGTCGGCTCCGCGACCGCATCAGCCGCTTCCGGCTCCACCACTGCATCCGTCACCTCAGCCTGAGTCGGCTCCGCGACCGCACCGGCCGCCTCAGCCTCGACCACCGTCGCGGCCTCGGCCGCCTCCGGCTCGACCTCCGCCGGTGACACGTCCGACTCCGCGACCGCCGTCTCCGGCTCCGCCGCCGACGTCTCGACCACCGGCTCCGCCACCGCCAGCTCTGCCTCCGCCGGGGTATCCGCCTCCGGCTCCACCGCCGACGTCTCCGCCACCGGCTCAACCGGCTCAGCCACCGGCTCCGGGGTCTCCGCCACCGGCTCCGGGGCCGGCGTGAAGTCCAGCAGCGAATCGTCGTACACCAGCTCTGCCACCGGGACCGAGGACGTCACCTCGACCTCGATCTCCGAGTGCGCTCCGCACCCGTACTCCACGTCGACCACGTGGCCGTCCGCCGGGGCGATGTCGTTGCTGCACACCCCGAACACGCCGCTCAGCGAACCCGCCAGCTGGACGAAGAAGCCGCACGTTCCGCACACGTCCGGGGCGCTGCGCGCCATGTCGGACCTGGGGCCGAACTCGCCGCTGTGCCAGCGGGTCGCCGCCTCCGTGCGGCCGTAGCGGGAGAGCACGTGGACCCGGCCGAGGCCCGCGTCGCGGGAGACCTCCTCCACCGCCGGGTCGTCGGACTGGAGGTAGGCCGGGGCCAGGCGGGGGTCGTTCTCGTCCGTCGGGAAGATGTCGCCGACGCCCAGGTCGCCCGCGCGGACCCGGCGCTCCCACGGGACCCACGGCGGGGCGATCAGCGCGTCCGGGCCGGGCACCAGGACGACCTCGCTGACCGTCACCGGCTCTTCGTCGCCCGCCAAGGCGACCGTCACCGACCAGCGCCAGCCGCCGTAGCCCGGTACCTGGGCCTCGAACAGGTGACTCGCCGTGACCGCGTCTTCGCGGGTGACCCCCACGTGGGCGCCGAGCTGGTCCTCGGGCGCTTCGTCCAGCACCGCAGCTCGCGCGAACTCCACCGCGTCGGCGAGTTTGCGCTGCACGGAACCGTCGTCCAGGGTCAGCAGCAGAGTCATGCGGCCAATTGTGCCGCACGCATCCGCGGCGCCCGTGCCAGGCTGTTCAACGTGCGCACGCCGATCCTCACCACCCTGCTGCTGGCCGCCGCGCTCGGCGGCTGCGCCGGTGCTCCCGAACAGCCGGCCGGCCCGTCACAGCTCACCGTCGAAGTGGTCTCGACCTCGGCGCACGACCCCGCCGCGTTCACCGAAGGCCTCGAGTTCGCCGGCGACACGCTCTACGAAAGCACCGGGCTCGCCGGCCAGTCGACGCTCACCGCCGGGCCCCCCGGCGGGCCGCCGGCCGTGAAGGCCACGCTGCCGTCGCCGTTGTTCGGCGAAGGCGTCACCGTGCTCGGGCCGACGCTCTGGCAGCTCACCTGGCAGGACGGCGTCGCCATCGAACGCGACGCCAAGACCCTCGCCGAGCTGCGCCGGGTGCCCTACCAGGGCGAAGGCTGGGGGCTGTGCCACCAGGCCGACGGGCGGCTCGTCATGAGCGACGGCTCCGCGCGCCTGACCTTCCGCGATCCGAAAACCTTCGCCGTGACCGGCAGCGTTGACGTCGGGCGCGACCAGCTCAACGAACTCGAGTGCGTCGGCGGGGACGTCTACGCAAACGTTTGGCACACCGACACGATCCTGCGGGTCGACGCCGCCACCGGGCACGTCACCGCGACCATCGACGCAGGTCAGCTGCGTGCCAAGGTGAACCCGGCCGGCGCCGAAGACGTGCTCAACGGTATCGCCGCCGTCCCCGGGACCGGTGATTTCCTCCTCACCGGGAAGCAGTGGCCGGTCACGTTCCGGGTGAGGTTCGTCCCGGTCCGGGCGTGAAAGCACGGATGAGCAGGCGGAACCGACCCCCGGTAAGGCAGGATTGGGACGTGGCACTCTTCGGCTCCCGCTCCGACGGCTCCGGCTCGCAGCCGCGCGGCCGCAAGTCGAAGCGACGCTGGACGCCGGAGCCGGGCGCCACCGAAGCGCGGTCCTGGCGCGAGGCCGCCCGCAACCCGCCGCCGCCCACCCGCGTCGAGCACCCTCCCCCGAGCCCGCCGCCGCCCGCCGGACGCGCGGAGCACACCCGCGTCGAGCACCGCAGCGCGCCGCCGCCCCTCCGCGCCGAACGGCCCGCGGCCCCGCGCGGCGGGTACTACGGCGCGCCGGACGCGAACGAGGCACCGACCGCCGCCGCACCGGCGGGCCACCGACCGCCGCCTCCCCCTCCACGCGGGGCGCGGCCGTACCCGCCGCACGACCCGCACCGCACCGAGCCCGTCCGCCGCGAGCCCGGCGGCTTCTACCAGGGCGAGCGGTACCCCGGCAGCGGCGAGTACGAGCACTACGACACCGGTGGCTACGCCGGCGAGCCGCGGCCGCCGGAGGCCGAACCGCTGCCGCCGCGCGAAGAACCGCGGACGCCGGGCGGCACGCCGAAGCTGCCGAAGAAGATCACCGTCACGCGGGTGGCGGCGATGCGCAGCCGCCAGCTGACCGGCCAGGCCGTCGGCGCCTTCCAGCGCGCGACGAAGGCCGACGGCGCCGAGAAGTCCGGCCTCACCTCGCTGACCTACGCCGTGATGCTGAACTACGCCAGCGACGCGGCGATGGCGATCGCGCTGGCCAACACGCTCTTCTTCGCCGCCACCAGCGGCGAGAGCAAGGGCAAGGTCGCGCTCTACCTGCTCATCACGATCGCGCCGTTCGCGCTGGTCGCGCCGGTGATCGGCCCCGCGCTCGACAAGGTGCAGCGCGGCCGCCGGCTCGCGATGTGCGCGTCTTCGGTCGGCCAGGGCCTGATGGCCGTGGTGATGGCGCTGCACTTCGACGACTGGCTGCTCTACCCGGCCGCGCTCGGGATGATGGTGCTCTCCAAGTCGTTCACCGTGCTCAAGGCCGCCGTGACGCCCCGGGTGCTGCCGTCCGAGATCACGCTGTCCAAGACCAACGCCCGGCTGACGACGTTCGGCCTGGTCGCCGCGGGCGCGTTCGGCGCGCTGGCCAGCGGCATCAACGCGATCTCCGGCTCCGCGGGCGCGCTGTGGTTCACGGCGCTGATCTGCGTCGCCGCCGCCGTGCAGTCGATGCGGATCCCGGCCTGGGTCGAGGCGACCGAGGGCGAGGTCCCGACGTCGCTTTCCGCCCACCCGACCGAGAAGAAGCGCCGCCAGCCGATGGGGCGCCACATCGTCGTCGCGCTGTGGGGAAACGGGTCGGTCCGCGTGCTCACCGGCTTCCTCATGATGTTCGCCGCGTTCGCGGTCAAGGCGCAGACCGAAGGCACCGGGCAGACGCCGTTCATGCAGCTGCTCCTGCTCGGCGTGATCGGCGCCGCGGCGGGGGCCGGCGGCTTCCTCGGCAACGCGCTGGGTTCGCGCCTGCACTTCGGCAGCCCGGACCAGGTGATCGTCGGGTGCGTGGCGAGCTGCGTGCTGGCCGCGCTGGTCGCGACGGTGCTGCCCGGCCTGGCCACGGCCGCGATCGTCGGCCTGGTCGGTGCGACGGCCAGCGCGCTCGCGAAGATCAGCCTCGACGCCGTCATCCAGGAAGACCTGCCGGAAGAGTCGCGCGCGTCGGCGTTCGGCCGCTCGGAGACCGTGCTGCAGCTGGCGTGGTGCCTCGGTGGCGGCGCGGGCCTGCTGCTGCCGCCGACGTACTGGATCGGCTTCCTGGTCATCACGGTCGTGCTCGCGGTCGGCCTGACGCAGACGTACCTGGTGCGCCGCGGCGGTTCGCTCGTGCCGGGCCTCGGCGGCGACCGGCCGCTGCGCCCCGAACCGACCGGCAGCTTCCCGGCCCAGGGCCTGCCCAGGGACGCGGCACCCCGCCGGTAGGGTCTGAACCCATGCGACGTTCCCGGGTGGTGGCCCTGCTTGCGGCCGGTGGGTTCGCGGTGGCCGGCTGCTCGGCGCCCGGCCCGGCCGAGGTCACGTTCTACGCCGACGGCCACACGGTCAACACCGCGCCGGTGCTCTCCTGCGACTACTCGCAGCAGCTCGCGCAGCCGTGCAGCGCCAAGGGCGACACGAAGACGCTGAAGGTCCGCCCGGGCAAGCCCGTGCAGATCTCCGTGCCCGGCGAGGTCGCCGACGCGCCGTGGCAGATCGTCTACGAGTACGTCACCCCGCAGGGCGAGTACAAGCAGAGCGACCCGATCCCGTTCACGTCGCTGGACCGCTACGCGTACACGGTCACACCGCCGACGCCCGCCGACCGCATCTCGGCGGTCGACGTGCAGAAGTACACGGCCGTGCTGAACTCCAGCACCGGTGAGTCCGGGCTGCTGCCCAGCGACGTGTGGGGCCTGCGGCTCGAGGCTTAGGGGTCCAGGTCCCGCGCCACCGCGCGCATGATCTCGCCGATCTGCTTGGTGTGCTTGCGGTCCGGGTAGCGGTTGCGCCGCAGGTCCGGCTGCACCTTCAGCTCGAGGAGCTTGATCATGTCCTCGATCAGGCCGTGCAGTTCCTCGGCGGGACGGCGGCGCGCCTCGACGACGGACGGCGGCGGGTCGAGCAGCCGGACGGAAAGCGCTTGCGGACCACGGCGGCCGTCGGCGACGCCGAACTCCAGCCGCTGACCGGCCTTGAGCCCCTCGACGCCCTGCGGCAGCGCGGCCTTGCGGATGTAGACGTCGGCGCCA
This sequence comes from Amycolatopsis sp. FBCC-B4732, assembly GCF_023008405.1. NCBI lineage: Bacteria > Bacillati > Actinomycetota > Actinomycetes > Pseudonocardiales > Pseudonocardiaceae > Amycolatopsis > Amycolatopsis sp. FBCC-B4732. The sequence goes on along the minus strand of NZ_CP095376.1, from coordinate 9,100,205 downwards.
CCGTCCTGCGTGACGAACCCGAACCCCTTCTCCGCGTCGTACCACTTGACCTTGCCGGTCGGCACTTCCCTCACCAATCCTTCTGCTGTCCCGCTCACGACGAACGCGCCCGGGGGCGTACCCAGGGCGCGCTGGGTAAAGGGTATCTCGCCACATGCCCTGGGGAGAAGCCGATACCGGCGGATACCCTTTGCGGCATGACGACCGCGACGAAGGAGGCCACCGTGGCCGCCCCCGGCAAACCGTTCCTGATGCGCCTCGGCATCGGGTTGTTCGGCATCGGCATGCTGGCCGTGCTCGCCGTGTTCATCATGTTCGCCGCCGGCTTGGAGAACCTGCCGATCTGGCTGTCCGTCGGCGCCGGTGTCATCACCCCCCTCGGGCTGCTGCTGGGCCTGATCGCGCTGGTCCGCGAGGCGCGCGCCAAGAACTAGGACACGGCCGCGAACGTCTTCTCGAACCACTCCGGGAACTCCGTCAGCGACTCGAACACCACCTCCGCTCCTTCGCTCAGCAGGAGCGCGCGGTCGCACGGCCCCGTCGTGACGCCGACGGCGATCGCGCCGGCGGCCAGCGCGCCGCGGATGTCGCCGGCGTGATCTCCGACATACACGCGCGCGTCGTGCGCGAGGAGCGCCTCGGCCTTCTGGGTCGACCACAGCTCGCCGACGACCTCGTCGACGTCCAGACCGAGCGCGTCCACGTGCAGTTGCGCGTTGGGCCCGTACTTGCCGGTGACGACCAGCGTGCGCCCGCCGGCTTCCCGCACCGCGCGCAGCGACTCGACCGCGCCCGGAAGCGCGACCGTGCTGGGCACCACCATGTCCGGGTACAGCGCGCGGAACCGGTCGACGAGCCCCGGGATGCGTTCTTCGGGCGCCTCGAAGCCGCGGAGGATGTCGTCGAGCGGCGGGCCGAGGTTGGCCGCGAACGCGGCACCGTCCAGCGGCAGGCCGGATTCGGCGCCGAGCGCGTTCATCGCCGCGGCCATGCCCGGCCGCGCGTCGATCAGTGTCATGTCGAGGTCGAACCCCACCGTGATGCCCACGCTCGACACGGTAGCCGTCACCACCGACAGATTTACACGCGAGCTGATCATGTACAGCGTCTTGACAGTGGGTCGATCTGTGTCAAGGTGAGGGTGTGACCAGCTTCACTGACCGGACGAAGGCGTCCCTCCGGGAAGCCCTGCTCGACGCCGCCGCGGAACTGCTGCCGGAGGCCGGCTACGCGGGGCTGCGGATGGCCGACGTGGCGGCCAAGGCCGGGGTGAGCAGGCAAACCGTCTACAACGAGTTCGGCAACAAGGCGGCGCTGACCCAGGCGGTGGCGCTGCGCACCGCGTCGGAGTTCCTCGACGGGATCCGGCGGCGGTTCGAAACGGCGGACGGGCTCCTGGCCGGCATCCACCACGCCGTCGTCTACACGATCGAGCACGCGCGGGAGAACCGCCTGGTCGCGGCGGCGCTCGGCACCGAAGCGGGCGAGGACCTGCTGCCGCTGCTCACGACCAAGGGCGAGCCGATCCTCAGCGCGGCCGCCGACCTCGCCGCCGAGCAGTACCGGGAGTTCGAGCCCGGCCTCTCGGCGGAGTCCGCGGCCCTGCTCGCGGAGACCGTCGTGCGGCTTTCGCTGTCGCACCTGGTGCTCTCGACGCATTCCGCGACGGAGGCGGCCGACGCCGTCGCCGCCGTGCTCGAACCCGCCATCCGCCAATTCGTCCACAATGGAGTGACACGATGACCGACACGCTGCCCGAGCTGCGGACCGGCTTTTCCTCGCTGCGCAAGGGCGGGCTCAACTGGGACTCGTTCCCGCTGCGGCTGTTCGTCAAGGGCAACAAGAAGTTCTGGAACCCCGCCGACATCGACTTCAGCCGCGAGCGCGAAGGCTGGGACACGCTCAACCCGGAGCAGCAGCGAAGCACGACGTACCTGGTCGCGCAGTTCATCGCCGGCGAAGAGGCCGTCACCGAGGACATCCAGCCGTTCATGCGCGCGATGTCGGCGACCGGCCGCTTCGGCGACGAGATGTACCTGACGCAGTTCTGCTTCGAGGAAGCCAAACACACGGAAGTGTTCCGGCGGTGGATGGACGCCGTCGGGCTGACGCAGGACCTCCACCCGTACGTCGCGGAGAACCCGCACTACCGCAAGCTGTTCTACGAGGAGCTCCCGCAGTCGCTGCGCGCGCTGGAGGACGATCCCAGCCCGCTCAACCAGATCCGCGCGAGCGTGACGTACAACCACGTGATCGAAGGCAGTCTCGCGCTGACGGGCTACTACTCGTGGCAGCTGATCTGCACCCAGCACGACATCCTGCCGGGCATGCAGGAACTCGTCCGCCGCATCGGCGACGACGAGCGCCGCCACATGGCGTGGGGCACGTTCACCTGCCGCCGCCACGTCGCCGCGGACGACTCGCTGTGGGACGCGGTGCAGCAGCGGATGGGCGAGCTGCTTCCGCACGCGCTCAGCATGATCCAGTGGGTGCAGGACCAGTTCGAGGAACTGCCGTTCGACAACGACCCGCAGGAGATCATCCAGTACGCGGCGGACCGGGCCCAACGCCGGCTGGGCGCGATCGAGTCGGCGCGGGGGATGCCGGTGGAGCAGATCGACCTGGACTACTCGCCGGAGCACCTCGAGGAGACGTTCGGCGAAGAAGACGCGAAGGCGATCGCCGAGGCCGCGGCCGCCGTCGGCTGACCCGAGTTCGTGACGGCCACCTCGACGAACTTCGAGGTGGCCGTCACGAACTCGCCGCGGTCAGCTCGCCGGCCAGTAGACCGCGTGCCGGCCAGCGCCGCCGGACGTCGTGGCCTGGCCGATGATCGTGCCGCCGGGTGCGATCCCGGTGGCCTGGCTGTAGTAGCCGTCCGGCAGGGTGCCGAGGTCCGTCAGCGTGCCGTCGGGGGCCCAGCGGGCCGCCACCGAGTCGACGGTGCCGACCGCCGTGCCGGCGGCGTTCAGCGCCACCGCCTCCGAGCGCCGCGCGTCTTCCAGCACGGTCGCGCCGCGGGCGGTCCAGCGCACCGCCCGGTCCTGAGCGAACTCGACGTACCCGCTGCCCACGACCACCCCGGCGCGGTTGATCGCCCGCGGCCGTGCCGAAGCCGGCGGGGCGGCCCAGCCGAGCCGCACCAAGCGGCCGTCGCGCTGCCAGGCGACCGGGACTTCCTGGCCGGCCTCGGTGATGGTCCCGGCGATCACACCGAAGTCGTTGATCGCGACCGCCGAAGCACCCGCGTTGCCCGGCGAAAGATCGGTGACCACGCCGGTGGCGCCGTTCCAGCGGACCGCGTGCCGGGTGCCCGCGGAGTCCTCGGCGGTGCCGCTGACCAGCGTGCCGTCCGCGGTGATCCCGGTGACGGTGACCTGCCCGCCGCCCGGCAGCGACGCGAGTTCGGTGACCGTCCCGTCCGGGGCCCAGCGCACCGCGACGCGGGTGCCCTGCGGGCCGAGGGCGCCGCCGGCGACCACGCCGGTCCCGCTGATCGCGACCGCGTCGGACGGCCCGGCCCACTGCAGCGCGGTGACCGAGCCGTCCGGCGCCCACCGGACCGCGTGCCGGTCGCCGGTCGCGTCTTCCGCCCAGCCGGCGGCGACACCGGCGTCGTTGACGGCGATCGCGTCACCCAGCTCGCCGCCGAGCGTCGGCAGGGCGCTGATCCGGCCCTGGGCGTCCCACTTCGCCGCGTGGTAGCGCAGGCGCACGTCACGCGGGTACGAGTCGCCGACCATCGTGCCGCCGGCGTTGATCGCGGCCACGAAGCTGTACTCGTCCCCCGGCAGGGTGCCCAGGTCGACGGGCCCGCCGGTGGCCGCGGTGGCGACCCCGGGCAGGCCGAGCGCGGCCGACGCGAGCAGCGTCCCCGCGGTGAGCGTTTTCTTCCAGCCGGACGGCATGGCTCCCCCTCGGCGGCGGTGTCCCGTCGCTCCCGTCCGGGAGCGTCCCCTCCGCCGCGCCAGGACCACGCCCGGCCGCCCGGCCCGGTTTAGGCGTGCTTCGCGGCGGCCGCGTTTTCCAAGCCCAGCAGGCTGATCGACTTCTCCCGCATCTCGACCTTGCGGACCTTCCCGGTCACGGTCATCGGGAACTCCTCGACGACGTGGACGTACCGCGGGATCTTGTACCGGGCCAGCTTGCCCTCGCAGAACTCCCGCACCTTCTCGGTCGTCAGCGGCTCGGCGCCGTCCCGCATCCGGACCCACGCCATCAGCTCTTCGCCGTACTTCTCGTCCGGGACGCCGATCACCTGCGCGTCCAGGATGTCCGGGTGGGTGTAGAGGAACTCCTCGATCTCCCGCGGGTACAGGTTTTCGCCGCCGCGGATCACCATGTCCTTGATCCGGCCGGTGATGTTGACGTACCCGTCGCCGTCCATGACCGCCAGGTCGCCGGTGTGCATCCACCGCGCGGCGTCGATCGCCTCCGCCGTCTTGTCGGCCTGCTCCCAATAGCCGAGCATCACCGAGTACCCGCGGGTGCACAGCTCCCCCGGCTCCCCGCGCGGCACCGTCAGCCCCGTCTCCGGGTCGACGACCTTCACCTCCAGGTGCGGCCCCACCCGGCCCACGGTCGAGACCCGGCGCTCGATCGAATCGTCGGCACGGGTCTGCGTCGACACCGGCGACGTTTCGGTCATGCCGTAACAGATCGACACCTCGGCCATGCCCATCCGGTCGATGACCTGCTTCATCACCTCGACCGGACACGGCGACCCGGCCATGATCCCGGTCCGCAGCGACGACAGGTCGAACTCGCCGAAGTCCGGGTGGTTCAGTTCCGCGATGAACATCGTCGGCACGCCGTAGAGGGAGGTGCACCGCTCCGCCGCCACCGCTTCGAGCGTCGCCTTCGGGTCGAACGCCGGTGCCGGGATCACCATGCACGCGCCGTGGCTGGTGCAGGCCAGGTTGCCCATCACCATCCCGAAGCAGTGGTAGAACGGCACCGGGATGCACACCCGGTCCGCTTCGGTGTAGTTGCAGAGCTCGCCGACGAAGAACCCGTTGTTGAGGATGTTGTGGTGCGACAGCGTCGCGCCCTTCGGGAAGCCCGTGGTCCCGGAGGTGTACTGGATGTTGATCGGGTCGTCCGCCGACAACCCCGCTTGCAGGTGCGCCAGCTGCGCCGGATCCCCACCGGCCGTCATCAACGCCTGCCAGCTGTCGCCGCCCAGGATCACGACGTGCTCCAGCGCGGCGCACTTCTCGCGTACTTCCTCCACCATCGCCGGGTAGTCGGAGGTCTTGAACGCGTCCGAAGCCACCAGCAGCCGGATCCCGGCCTGGTTGAGCACGTACTCCAGCTCGTGCGAGCGGTAGGCGGGGTTGATGTTGACCAGGATCGCGCCGATCTTCGCCGTCGCGTACTGCAGGAACGTCCACTCCGCCCGGTTCGGCGACCAGATCCCCACCCGGTCACCCTTGCCGATACCCCGCGCGACCAGCCCCAGCGCCAGCGCGTCGACCTCGGCGGCGAGTTCGCGGTAGGTCCACCGGCGCCCGGCGGCCCGGTCGACCAGGGCGTCGCGGTCCCCGAACGCGGCCACCGTCCGGTCGAAATTGTCCCCGATCGTGTCCCCGAGCAGCGGGACCTCGGACGTCCCCGAGGCATAGCTCGGCAGAGCGGGCGCGTCAGGCATGGTGCCTCCTGAAGTCGGCGGTGACTGGCGCCGAGTCTAAGAACCGCCGTACCCGGTAGCCAGTCGCCGGGAAATTCCGTTACGGCGGCCCCGATCGGTGGCAGGATTTCCCTCGGAAGAGGGAGGGAACCCGATGCGAAGAATCCTGGCTCTGACCGCGGCGATCCTGCTGCTCGTGCCGGCCGTGCCGGCGTCGGCCGCGACCCGCGTGATCGTGCTGCCCGGCGCCAAGTCCGCCGAAGGGATCACCCCGGCCGGCGGCGGCACCTACTACACCGGCGACCTCGTCGCCGGCACGATCTTCCGCGAGGACGTCAAGCGCGGCACCGCCGAGCGCTTCATCGAGGCGCCACCCGGGGCGATGGCGGCCGGGGTGGACCTCGACCGGCGCCACGACCTGCTGTTCGTCGCCGGCGGGATGGGCGGCAAGGCCTACGTCTACAACGTGCGCACGAAGGCGAAGGTCGCGGACTTCACCTTCGGCGACCCGCAGACGTCCTACGTCAACGACGTGGCCGTGACCCCGCAGGGCGCCTGGTTCACCGACTCCTACCACCCGCAACTGTTCTTCGTGCCGGTCGTGGCCGGCGTCCTCGGCGCGCCGCGCACCCTGCCGCTGAGCGGGCCGGGCGCGGGCGGCTCACCCGACACCTTCTTCATGAACGACATCATCGCCACGCCGGCCGGCGACACCCTGCTCGTGGCCGCCACGACGCCCGGCAAGGTGTACCGGATCGACCCGGTCACCGGGGTCAGCGCGGAGGTCGCGGGGGTGACCGCGCCCAGCGTCGTCAGTCTCGTGCTGGAAGGCCGCCGGCTCTGGGCGGTGCAGCTCGACGACACGATCAGCCGGTGGTGCCTCGACGGCGACCTGAGCCATGGCACCGCGGCCGGCACGATCACCGATCCGCTGTTCGACCAGCCGGTTTCAGCGGTGAAGATCGGCGGCCGGCTCGCCGTCGTCAACTCCCACATCTTCAGCGGCTACCCGCCCACCAGCCCGACCTACGAGGTCCTTCTCGTCGGCGCCTGACTGGTAGGGTCCGGACGGACTTCGAGGGGGCGATCGATGGCCGGCCAGGGGTTTCGCGACGAGCTGACCCAGTTGCTGCAGGCGCGCTACCCGCTGCTGGTCGTCGAGACGCACGAAGAGCAGCGGGTGCTGCGGGAGATCCGCGCGGTCGCGGAAGACCAGCAGCGGCTGCGGACGCCGCGGCGGGTGTACGTCTGGTCGTCGACCACCGGGCTCGCGCCCGCGGGCGGGCCGCCGATCAGCGACACCCGCACCGCGGCCGCCGCGCTCGAGCGGATCTACGGCTGGAGCGAGCCCGCCGTCTTCGTCTTCGCCGACCTGCACCCGTCGCTGGTCTCCGAGGGCGGGCACCGGCCCGACCCGGACGTCGTGCGGCGGCTGCGGGAGCTCGCGGCCACGTTCAAGACCCGGCCCGTGCCGCTGAGCCTGATCCTCGTGTCGCCGTCCCTGCCGGTGCCGCCGGAGCTGGAGCACGACGCGACCGTCGTCGACTTCCCGCTGCCCGATCAGCGCCAGATCGGCGAGCTGCTGGACGGCATGGTCGCCGCGCACCGGCAGAACGTCCGGATCAGCATCGACCGCGACGACCGGGACATGATCGTCGCCGCCGCACGGGGCCTCACACTACCCGAGGCCGAGAACGCGTTCGCCAGGGCGCTCGTCGAAGGCGGTGGGCTCGACCCCAGCGACCTCGAGCTGATCCTCGCCGAGAAGCGCCAAGCCGTCCGGCGGTCCGGGATGCTCGACATCGTGCCCGCCGAAACGAGCTTCGACGCCGTCGGCGGGCTGGACCGGCTCAAGCGCTGGCTGACCAAGCGCACCGGCACGTGGACGCCCGCCGCGTCGGCGTACAACCTCGCGGCGCCGAAGGGCCTGCTGCTGACCGGCGTCCCCGGCTGCGGCAAGAGCCTGTCCGCGGTCTGCGTCGCGAACATGTGGCGGCTCCCGCTGCTGCGGCTGGACCTCGGGCGCGTCTTCGCCGGGCTCGTCGGCTCCAGCGAGAAGAACATCCGCACGGTCATCCGCACCGCGGAAGGCATCGCGCCCTGCGTGCTGTGGGTCGACGAGATCGAGAAGGGCCTCGCGGGCGCGGGCGGCGGGGGTGACGGCGGCACCGCGCGGCGCGTGTTCGGCACGTTCCTGTCGTGGATGCAGGAGAAGTCGGCGCCGGTGTTCGTGATGGCGACCGCGAACCAGGTCGGCTCGCTGCCGCCGGAGTTCCTTCGCAAGGGCCGCTTCGACGAGATCTTCTTCGTCGACCTGCCTTCGGCGCCCGAGCGCGCCGCGATCTGGCGGATCCACCTGGCCAAGCGCGTCACCGACGCGTTCGTCGCCAGTGAGCTGCGGCTGGAGGACGCGCTGTTCACCGAGCTCGCCGAGGTCAGCGCGGGCTACAGCGGCGCCGAGATCGAGCAGGCCGTGCTGTCCGGGCTGGTCGACGCGTTCGCGGAGAAGCGGCCGCTGCGCCGCGACGACCTCGTGCGCGCGGTGAAGTCGACCGTGCCGCTGTCGGTCACCCAGGCCGACGAGATCCTGGCCATCCGGAACTGGGCCGAGACCCGGGCCGTCGCGGCGACGGACACCACCGCCGAAGCCGGCACCGCGGCCCGTGTTCCGGCGCCGCCGGAGTCCCCGAGGGGAAGGACGATCGACGTATGACGCACCGGGTGACCGTCACCATCGCGAAGGACGGCTCGATCAGCGCCGAGACGCACGGCGTGACCGGGTCCAAGTGCCTCGACTACATCCCGCTGCTCGAGGACCTGCTCGGCGCGGAAACGGTGTCGTCGGAGTTCACCGAGGACTACCGGCGGACCACCGCCGAGGTCGAGAACACGGCGACGCAGCAGCAATGGAACTCCTGAACCTGCACCGGATCGTCGACGTCACCGCGGCCGAAGGTCCCGGCGTGCGGTGCGCGGTGTGGACGCAGGGGTGCTCGGTGCGCTGCCCCGGCTGCTTCAACCCGCAGACGTGGACCACGCGCGGCGGGACGCCCATGGCTTGGCCGGACCTGGTTTCGCACGTGCTGGGGATCCGCGGCATCGAGGGCGTCACGCTGCTCGGCGGCGAGCCGTTCGACCAGGCCGAGCCGCTGGGGCACTTCGCTTCCGCGGTCCGTTCCGAAGGCCTCTCGGTGATGACGTTCACCGGGCACGTGCTGGAGGACCTGCCGCCGTCGAAGCTGCTCGACTCGACGGATCTGCTGGTGGACGGGCCGTTCCTGGCGGACCGGCCGGAGACCGCGCGGCCGTGGGTGGGGTCGGTCAACCAGCGGTTCCACTTCCTGACCGACCGCTACGACGAGTCGATCTTCACGACGCCGAACCGCTTGGAACTGACGATCGGGGTGGACGGCGGGATCGAAGTGAACGGGTTCGCCACCACCGAAGTACTGGAAGCGCTGCTCGAAGGGGACTACCGATGAGCGTCACGCTGAAGCTGCGCAGCGAAGCACTGGCCCAGCTCAACGCCGCGACGATCGCCGCACACACGCAGGCGCAGCCGGGCGTGGTCACCGTGCGGACCCGGATGCGGCACCGCGACCTGCTCGCCCGCGCGCTCACCGGGCTGCGTGCGCAGGTCACCGACGACGGCAACTCCGTCGTCGCCGCGTGGGAGGGACGGCGGATCACGTTCGGCTACGGCCCCGAAGGCGTCCAGGTGGCGCACGTCGACGGCCCGGGGCTGGCCGAGGCCGAAGCCCAGCGGCTGGTGCTGTCGGTCGACGAGGCGTACGCCGCACAGGTGCAGCAGGCGGTGCTCGCGCGGCTGAAGGCCCGCGCGGCGTCGACCGGGATGGTCGTCGAGTCCGAGCGGGTGAACGCCGACCAGTCGATCAGCGTCACGCTGGCCGCCACGTCGTGACCGAGGTCAGGGTCGGGCTGATCGAGTTCGGCAAGGCGCTCAACGACTCCGTCACCCTCCCCGGCCTCGGCGAGCTTCCGGGCGGCCAGGTCAGCGCGGGCCGGGCGGTCCGCGGCGCCCGCGCGCGGCTGCGGCGCGGCGACCGCGTCCTCGCGGACAACCTGCGCCTCGGGATCATGGTGCGGAAGAAGTTCTTCTCCAGCGACGTCGAGGCGGTCACGGACGCCGGCTTCCTCAAGGACGTCTTCGTCGCCGTCGGGCGGCGCGACCTCGCGAAGGGCGACTCACTGGAGCTGTACACCGACGACACCGTCGGCCCGGACACCAGCCGCCAGGACGGCGTCGGTGCGGTGCTGGCGCCGGGTTTCGACCAGCTGACCGGGTTCCACGCTTCGGTGGGCGTTCGCGAAGGGGTGCTGCGCTTCGGGGCGCTGGTCTCGCTGGTGCGGGGCGGGCGACCGGCCGGCGAGCCGATGCGGGTGCTCGGGCTGTTCGGCCCGGCGGGCCCGCTCGAGGAGCTGCCGCCCGGGCCGCCGGGGACCGTGTTGCTGGGCTTCCAGTGCGAGGTGCCGCCGCTCGCCGGCGACGCACTGGTGGCGTTCCAGGAGCCCGCGCACGACTTCCTGGAGCGGCGCGAGGGGTCCGTGGTGGTGCACGGCGTCACCGACCTGGGCAACGGCTCGGTGGTGGCGGCGGTCGAGGTGCCGGAGGGGCGCGGCGCGGCGTTCACGACCGGGTCGCCGGCGCGGGTGCTGCGGCCGATCGGGACGACGTTCAACGAGCGGAGCACGGTCGTTTCCCCGGACCTGCGGATCCTGTCGCTGGCGCGGGACGGCGTGGCGGTGCGGACCAGCGCGGGGACGCGGGTGTTCACGGTCGGGCTGGCGACGCGGGACCTGCGGGAGAACGACCTGATCGAGGCTTTCGTACCGGCTGCGGTGGCTCCGTTGACCCCGTTGGCCCCTTTGGCGCCGCCGCCTGCGCCCGCTCCGGCGGCGGTGGACGTGAACACGGCGTCCGGCCCGGAGCTGGCGTCGTTGCCGGGGCTGTCACCGTCGCGGGTGACGACGGCATTGGAGCTGCGTCAGCGGCAGGGCGGCTTCCCCGACGTGGAGGCGTTCGGCGTCGCGATCGGCTTGCAGCCGCACGAGATCGTCCGCCTGCGCGGACGGGCGACGGCCGGCCGGGTGGCGTTGCGCGAGACGGGCGTGCGCCAGCTCGACATCTGAAGCGGCGGTTGGCGATTCCGCTACGCTCGGGGACGTGCCGGAGGAATTCTCACTGGGCCTGACGGAGGTCGACACCGCGGTCCGGCGCACCGGTCTCCCGGCGAGCTGGCACCCGTTCGAAATCCGCAGCCCGGGCCGCACGCTGACGGAGAACGAGCGCATCGCGGCGGCGGCCTGGGAGTCGATGCGGGCGCGCGGCCTGGCCGGCCCGGACAAGCTGGACATAGAAGTGGAGCAGACCCTCCGCGCGTGGACCCAGCCGGACGTGCTGATCGTCGTGAGAGCGGCGGAGGACACCCGCCAGGTCTTCTACCGAGCGGCGATCGGCCACGGGCTCGGGGTGTTTTCGGAACTGGCCGGCGAGGAGGTCCTGTTCGCGCAGACGCGGCCGGACCGCCTGGTCGACCTGGTGGTCGGCATGCTGCCGGCGTACGGCCCGGTCCCGCTGGCGGAGCTGACGTTCGTCACCCCCGGATCGCCCGCCGACGCCGAGCTGGCGGCGGAGTTCTCCGCGTGGCCCCTGCACCGCTACGGCACGGTGGAGCTGTCGATCCGCCACGACTCCCTGCGCCCGGCGGGAACGGTGACGTTCATCGACAACGACGGCGGCCGCTTCTTGATGTCGACGGAGCCCCTGCCGGACGGTTCGTCCCGGGTCACGTTCACCCCATCGGATGGTTCTCACCTGCGCGCATGGCTCAACGACCGTGTCAGGAACCACTGACGCGGCCGGTTCGTCACTAGTACAGTGCGAAGGGACCACGCAGGGTGGTGCCGGACGACGGGGAGGGCGTCATGAGCGGTTCGCAGTTCGGCGCACCGGGCTCGTTCACACCCCCACCGGACGCAGCGGGGGACGCGGGTTCGAACTTCCTCTCGGGGTTGCTCACCGGACAGGTGGACGACCAGGCCGCCAAGCAGGTCGGCGAAGGCGGTCGTCACCTGAAATCCCTCGCGCAGAGCGGCCAGTTCGCCGTGAACGAGGAGGGGTTCCAGGCGTACATCAAAGCCTGTGATTTCTTCATCGACGGCTTCACCGACATGATCACCAACGTCTACAAGCTGGCCAATCCGGCCCAGATGGGTGGCAGCAACTACGCCAAGGCTGTCGCCGACTTCAACGTGCAGGTGGCCAACGGCGATCCGGAGTCGCTGATCCCCAACCTCGAAAAGATGCGAGACGGTGTCGAGCAGGCTCGCGAGGCCATGGTGATCGCGCGCAAGAACTACCGCGAAACCGAAGATGCCCACAGCACGACGTTTGCCAAGTTGAACGAGGGGCTGCACGAGTAGTGATCGCACGACGCGTTCCGGTCGCGTTCGCCACCCTGGCTCTCGGGCTCGGCCTCGTCGCCTGCACGAGCGAGGTCGGCGGACAAGCGAACCCGAGCTCGCAGGTTTCCGCCACGAACAGCACGCCGGCTGATTCGGGCGATCCCTTCGCGGGCCTGAGCTCTTGCACCATTCTCGACCAAGCTCTTGCCGGGCAAGGTTTTCCCCAAGCCGAGAAGACGGTCGCGGACCCGGCTCACGGCTGCCACGCCAAGAAACCCAGGGCCGGCGACACACCGGCGGTGGATGTCGGTCTGTTCCTGCAGGCCGGCGGGAACTACAAGGACAACGTCAACAACCCGGGCAAGGCCAGCGAAGGCAAGGTCAACGAGCGCCCGGCGATCGAGGAACAGGAACCCTTGAACGTCAAGGGACAATGCGCCGTCCGGTTCCAGGTGCGGGACTCGCGTGCCCTGCTGTCGCTCGCCTTCGGCTCGGACACCGCCGGCGCCTGTCACCAGATCGAAGACCTCGCTCCGAAGGTCGAGCCTCTGCTGCCGAAGAACAACTGATACGGAGTCCTGCCATGAGTCAGCCGCACCGGGCGCAACACCGCCAGTCCGAGGGTGACTACTACGCGGCCACCGAACAGAAGCTCCGAGGCCACGGCGCCGACGCGCAAGGGACAACCAGGAAAGCGGCGTCCGACTATTCGGTCGCCCAGGGAAAGCTGCTGCAGGAAGGGCAAACCCTCCGTTCCGGAGCACCGGCCCCCGACGAGAACTACGCGAACCAGCCGCACGAAGTGCTGTACAACATGGTCCACGAGAACCTGGACCTCGAGGACCTGAACGACCGCAGCCGCGTAGCCAACGTCTACGGCAACTGGCTCGCCGATGCGTCGAACCAGTTCCGCGACGCCGCCACCGCGGCGGGCGGCTCGTGGCAGGGACCGGCGGCCGACCAGGCGAACGGGTTCTTCCAAAGCACGGCCGGGCACACCGAACAAACCGGCAACGCGATGCAGCTGGCGTCGAACCACTACTCCCAGCAGTCCGCGGCCGCCCATTACGCCAAGACCAACATGCCCGAGCCCACCGGCTTCAACCAGCAAGCCGAGCTCGACAAGGCCAAGCAGCAGTACAACTCCGGTGATCTCGTCGGCATGAGCGGCACCATGGCCGACATCCAAGCCAAACAACAACAAGCCGACGCCGCGCACCAGCAAGCCGTGCAGGTGCTGCAAAACCTCGACGGCACCTACCACGAGACCGCCAGCTCGCAGCCCACCTACGCGCCGCCGCCGCAGCTCGGGCAAGGGGACTCCACCTCGGTGAGCGGGTTCCACGGGACGAGCGGGACCGGCGGGACCGGCGGCACTGGTGGGATCGGCGGCACCGGCGGAACGGGCTTCACCGGAACAGGCACCGGACCCGGCGGGACCAGCGGCACCTTCGCCCCCGGCGGCACCACACCACCGGGCGCCTCCTACGTCCCACCCGGTACCACCAGCGGAACCGGCGGCCCGGGGAACTTCGCCGGCAACACCAGCTTCCGCGCCACCCCCGCCGCCGGCTCCTTCACGCGCATGACTCCCGACGGGCTCGCCATGCCCGGCACCACCTCAGGCGGCGGCACCACCGGCGGAGGCGGAGACATCACCCGCGGCAGCAAACCGGGCCGCGCCGGGAGCGGCTTCGCCGGGGCGCGAGTGTCCGGCAGTGCCGGGAGCGCGCCCAAGGAGATGCCCGGGGAAGGCAAGGGCAGCGGCGCCGGCAAGACCGGTGAACGGCTCGAACGCGGGGCCACCGCCGCCGCGGCCGCCAAGGGCAAGGGGGGCGCCGGGGCTGCCGGTGCGGCGGGCGCCGGCAAGAAGAAGGAAGACGACAAGGAGCACAAGAACAAGTACGCCGCCGACGAGGACGTCTTCGACCTCAAGCCCGAGACCGGGCCCGACGGCGAGAAGATCGTGCGGCCGACCATCGGGGAAACCCCTTAGATTTCCCCCATTCGCCGCGCGGGACCGGAAGCGGCGGACGCGGTCTGGCTACATTGGGGGCATGCGCTTCTTCATCGTCGACGCCTTCACCGACCGGGCCTTCGCCGGGAACCCCGCCGGGGTCGTCCTGCTGGACGAGCCCGCCGACCCGGGCTGGATGCAGGCCGTCGCCGCCGAGATGAAGCACGCCGAGACCGCCTTCGTCGTCACCACCGAAGGCCCCAAGTCGCTCCGGTGGTTCACCCCCGAGGTCGAGGTCGCCCTCTGCGGGCACGCCACCCTCGCCACCACGCACGTCCTCGGCGGCGAGCAGGTCTACACCACCCTCAGCGGCGAACTGCGCGCCACCGGACAGGACGGCTGGGTCGAGCTCGACTTCCCCTCCGACCCGCCGACGCCCACCGACGACGACCTGTCCGGCATCCTCCCCGGGGTCGGGATCGAGTACGTCGGACGCGGCGTCGACAACCTCTTCGCCGTCCTCGCCGACGCCGAAACGGTCAAGAACCTCGAACCCGACCTGGCCGAGCTCAAGAACACCTGGACCGGACGGCTGCTCGTCACGGCGAAGGGCGACGAAACGGACTACGTCAGCCGCTTCTTCGGCCCCGGCGTCGGCATCGACGAAGACCCCGTCACGGGCTCGGCGCACTGCATCCTGTCGCCGTACTGGTCCGAGCGGCTCCGGCGCACCGAACTCGTCGGCGAACAGGTGTCACCACGCGGCGGGATCGTCCGGACGCGCCAAGACGGCGACCGCGTGCACCTCTCCGGCCAGGCCGTGACCGTCCTCAGCGGGGAGCTGCACGTCTGATGCGCACGCTGCTGAACATCATCTGGCTCGTCCTGTGCGGCTTCTGGATGGCGCTGGGCTACCTGCTCGCCGGCGTGATCTGCTGCATCCTCGTCGTCACCATCCCGTTCGGGCTGGCGTCGTTCCGGATCGCCAGCTACGCGCTCTGGCCGTTCGGCCGCACGGTCGTCGACCGGCGGGACGCGGGCGCCGCGTCCTGCCTGGGCAACGTCGTCTGGTTCGTCTTCGCCGGGTGGTGGCTGGCGCTCGGGCACATCTTCACGGGCGTCGCGCTGTGCCTCACGATCGTCGGCATCCCGCTCGGCGTCGCGAACTTCAAGATGATCCCGGTGTCGCTGGTGCCGCTCGGCAAGGAGATCGTCGAGCTCCCCTGATCACGACTCCGGTTCGTACGGCAGCTGCACCACCAGGCACGGCCCGCCGACGAACAGGCCGCCGTCCACGCCGAGCGCCTTGCCGCCCGCGTACAGGAACGGGCCCTCGATCTGCGTCGGGTGGATGCCCAGCTGGTCGGCGATGACGCTGTGGCCGTGCACGATCCGGGACCCGCCGAGCGCGTCCATCAGCTTCTGGGCGTTCTCCTCGCCGTCCGGGCCGCGGAAGGCGTAGCGCGTCGTCATCCGGCGCCAGACGTCCCACCAGGCCTCGAGGTCCGAACCCGTGAGGATCTCGCTCGCGGACTCGTTGATCTCCTCGATCGACGAGCCCCAGTCGAGGTACTCCAGCGTGTCCGAGTGCAGCAGGAGGTGGTCGGCGGCGAGCGCGGCCAGCGGGCGCGCGGCGAGCCACTCGATGTGCTCCGGGGTCAGCCGGTCCTGGTCCGACAGCAGGCCGCCGTTGATCTCCCAGCTGCGGGCGAAGCTGCGCGGGCCGAAGTCGGACGGCACCGGCTCGTCGCCGAAGTGGTACATGCCCAGCGCGAGGATCTCGTGGTTGCCCAGCAGCGTCTGCACCTGGCCGCCGGCCTCGGCCGCCTGCGCCTCCAGGCGCATGACCAGGTCGATCGCGCCGACTCCGTCCGGGCCGCGGTCGACGAAGTCGCCGAGGAACCACAGCTGGTCTTCTTCCCCCGACCAGTTGTCCTCGTCGTCGACCAGGCCCTCGGCTCTCAGCGCGTCGGCCAGCTCGTCCCTGTGCCCGTGGACGTCGCCGACCACGTACGTCGACTTGCTCATCCGGTGACGATAAGCCCTTCTCCCGCCTGCCCGGTGGTCAGCCTTCGCCGAACGGGTCCTGGGTACGCCCGATCAGGTCAGCGACCGAGTCGATCACCAGTGTGGGCCGGTACGGATAGCGCTCGGCCGACTCCTGCGTGGAGATGCCGGTGAGCACCAGGATGGTCTGCAGGCCGGCCTCGATGCCCGAGTGCACGTCGGTGTCCATCCGGTCGCCGATCATCAGCGTCGACTCCGAGTGCGCGCCGAGGCGGCGCAGCGCCGAGCGCATCATCAGCGGGTTCGGCTTGCCGACGTAGTACGGCGAGCGCCCGGTGGCCTTCTCGATCAGCGCCGCCACGGACCCGGTGGCCGGCATCGAGCCCTCGACGCTCGGGCCGGTCGCGTCGGGGTTCGTCGCGATGAACTTCGCGCCGCCCTCGATCAGCCGGATCGCGCGCGTGATGGCGCTGAAGCTGTACGTGCGGGTCTCGCCCAGCACGACGTAGTCGGGGTCGCGCTCGGTCAGCACGTAGCCGACCTCGTGCAGCGCCGTCGTGAGCCCCGCCTCGCCGATGACGTACGCCGAGCCGTTCGGCCGCTGCGACGAGAGGAACTTCGCGGTCGCCAGCGCCGAGGTCCAGATCGACTCCTCCGGGATGTCGAGCCCGGTGCGCTCGAGCCGGGCCCGCAGGTCGCGCGGGGTGTAGATCGAGTTGTTCGTCAGCACCAGGAAGTCGATGCCGTTCGCCTTCAACTCGGCGAGGAACTCGTCGGCCCCGGGGACGAGGTGCTCCTCCTTCACCAGGACGCCGTCCATGTCGGAGAGGTACGTCCACCGGCGTTCGCTCATGCGCGGAACCTATCACGCGCGCGAGGCGCCTGCGGTGCGTGCCGAAAAAGGCTACAGTTGAAATTGCCGGTATTGCGAGGGGAGTTCGCGAGCCGGTCACCGAGGGGGTTCGGGGGAATACCATTCGACGTCGCCGGCGTGATCCGTGTCGGCGCGATTCTTCCTACCCCCGGTCCACAAAAAGGGGAGATCGCATGACCGAAATCATCGAGCGCCCGGTCGCCACCGCGCCGATCGCCGCGCCGAACTGGGGGCTCACCAAATTCCTGGACCCGCTCCGGGTCCCGCCGGTGTACCGGCCGCATTCGTGGGGCGGCCACGACACCATCACCATCCCGATGATCACGAAGCGCCAGCGGCTGCACTCGCAATTGCCGCCGAGTTTGTTGTGGACGTACGCCGGGCATTTCCCGGGTCCGACGATCGAAGTGCGCAGCGGCAAACAACTGCGGATTTCGTGGTCGAACGAAATCGAGGGCGAGTTCCCGCTCGTCGCCGTTCAGGGCCCGATCGCCGACGCGCCGACCAGCCGTCCGGGCCGGGAACTCGACCGGCCCGGCTACTCGGTCATCGACGGCGTCGCGGACCTGCCGGCCTGGACGGTCGTGCACCTCCACGGCGCCCGCACGAACGCCGGCAACGACGGCTGGGCGCACAACGCCGGGCTCAACGGCACTTCGCAGCTGACCGAGTACCAGAACCGCCAGCCGGCGATGCCGCTCTGGTACCACGACCACGCCATGGCGATCACGCGCTTCACCGTCCACACCGGCCTGGCGGGGATGTACCTGGTCCGCGACGACGAAGAGGACGCGCTCGACCTGCCGCACGGCGACCACGAGATCCCGCTGATCATCACCGACCGGAACCTCGACACCGACCCGGCGACCGGCGCGCTCACCGGGCAGCTGCTGTTCAAGGTCCCGGTGGTGCCGAACGGCCCGATGATCCCGTTCACCGGGCCGTTCACCCTGGTCAACGGCGTGATCTGGCCGCACCTCGACGTCGACGCGCGGTGGTACCGCTTCCGGCTGCTCAACGCGGCCAACTCGCGGTTCTTCACGCTCAACCTGGTCGACGAGAACAACGTGCCGGTCAACGACGCCGTCCGCCTGATCGGCACCGACGGCGGCCTGCTGCCCGCGCCGGCGCCGGTGCCGGGCGGCGGGCTGACCGTCGCCCCGGCCGAGCGGTTCGACGTCCTGATCGACTTCAGCCGCTTCAAGGGGCGCAAGCTCAAGCTGCGCAACGCCGACCCGCGGCTGGGCACGGTCGAGCCGGACCTGATGGAGTTCCGGGTCGACGCCGGGGCCAAGCACGACCCGTTCCGGCTGCCGGAGAAGATCTCGACGTCCTACGTCCGGCTGCAGCACGGCTCGACGCTGCCGGAGGACCACGACCACGTCTGGATCGCGCTGCTGCTCAACAAGGCGGGGCACCCGGAGATGTGGGACCTCGAACAGGTCGAGGCGGACCCGGGCGGCGAGGGGATCATCCAGGTCCAGGACCCGAACGGCGGGCTGAAGACGTTCCGGATGGTCGGCCGGCTCTTCGACGACACGACCGGCATCTTCATCGACCATGACCGGTGGGCGGTGTGGAACATCGTGCACGTCGCCGGCGGGCCGCCGGCCCACCCGGTGCACATCCACCTGACCGAGTTCCAGGCGCTCTTCCGGCGGAAGTTCACCACGACGTTCGACCAGGCCACCGAACGGACGACCACGCCGATCGACGGCTTCACCGACGTCCCGCTGGAGAAGTACGAGGAGGGCTGGAAGGACACGATCATCGTGAACCCCGGCCAGTGGGTGAGCGTGGCCGGCCAGTTCGGCGGCGGCACCGGCCAGTTCATGTACCACTGCCACATCCTCGACCACGAGGACGAAGGCATGATGCGGCCGTTCGTGGTGCACCCGCCGGAGGTGGCGAAGTTCCACGTCCACCCGGGTGGCGGCCACCACCACGACGGCTGACCCCCCGGCTCGTGAGTGTTCAGGGAGGTTCTGACCGCCCTGAACACTCACGACCAGTCTTGGGCTCGGGAAGCCGCGGCCGGGTGCACCACCACGGTCGCGGCCTTCACCGAGAGCGTCACCGCCGAGCCGGGCTCCAGCGCGAGCTCCGCCACGGCGGCCGGCGTGAGGTCGGCGGTCAGGCCGTGCGCCCAGCCGTCGCCTTCAGCGCGGACCCGGATCACCGGCCCGTGCGGTTCCAGCGCCGCGACGACGGCGTCGGCGGTGTTGCGCGGGCTCCCGCGGTGCTCGCCGTCGTGCGGGTAGACGGCGACGGCGTTCGGGGGGAACACCGCCACCGCGGGCTCGCCCGGCACCACGTCGGCCGCCGGGATCCCGCTGACGACTTCGCCGGACGCCGTCCGCAGCCCTTCGGGAACGGCGGTCCCGGCGACGAGGTTGAGCCCGGCGATCCGCGCGGTGAACGCCGTCCGCGGGGCCGAAAGCACTTCGCGGGTCAGGCCGCGTTCGACGACGCGGCCGCCGTTCATCACCGCGACGTGGTCGGCGAGCGCGAGCGCGTCCAGGGGGTCGTGGGTGACGAGCACCGTCGTCGGCCCGGTCTTCAGCACCCGCCGCAGCAGGCCGCGGATCGCGGGCGCGGCGTCGACGTCGAGGGCGGCGAACGGCTCGTCGAGCAGCAGCAGGTCCGGTTCCGCGGCCAGCGCCCTGGCGATCGCGACGCGCTGGGCCTGCCCGCCGGACAGCTGCCCGGGCCGCCGGTCGGCGAGCCCGACGGCGTCCACCTCGGCCAGCCAGTAGTAGGCGCGCTCGCGGGCGGCGTGGCGGCCGGCGCCGGTCGAGCGCGGGGCGAACGCGACGTTGTCCACCGCGGACAGGTGCGGGAAGAGCAGCGCGTCCTGGGACAGCAGCCCGATCCCGCGGCGGTGCGGCGCCACCCCGGACAGCTGCCGCCCGGCCACCGCGATCTCCGCCGAGGCCGGGGTGATCAAGCCCGCGAGGCAGCCCAGCACCGTCGACTTGCCCGAGCCGTTCGGGCCGAGCAGCGCCAGCACCGACCCGGTGGGCACGTCGAGGTCGACGTCCAACGTGAACGAGCCGCGCACGGCCTCGATCCGGGCGGTCAGGCTCACCGCAGGCCGCCTTCCCACGACCGCGGCCGCGCGACCGCGATGACCAGGATCGCCACCACGATGAGCAGCAGCGAAAGCGCGACGGCGCTGTCGATGTCCACTTCGGCCTGCGTGTAGACCTCCAGCGGCAGCGTGCGGGTGACGTCTTCGAGGCTGCCGGCGAAGGTGATCGTGGCGCCGAACTCGCCGAGCGCGCGGGCGAAGCTGAGGACGACGCCGGAGCCGAGCGCGGGCAGCAGCAGCGGCAGCGTGACCCGGCGGAAGACCGTCCACGGGCGCGCGCCCAGCGTCGCGGCGACCTGCTCGTAGCGGTCGCCGGAGCTCCGCAGCGCGCCTTCGAGGCTGACGACGAGGAACGGCATCGCGACGAACGTCTGCGCGATCACCACCGCGGCCGTGGTGAACGGCACCGGCTCCCCGGTCAGCGTGGTGATCAGCATGCCGAGGAAACCCTTGCGGCCGAGCAGGTAGAGCAGCGCGAGACCGCCGACGACCGGGGGCAGCACCAGCGGCAGCAGCACGATCGAGCGCAGCAGCCGGACCCCGCGGAACCGGGCGCGCGCGAGCACGACGGCCAGCGGCACGCCGAGCAGCACGCAGGCCACGGTGGACAGCGCGGCGGTGATCAGCGACAGCCGCAGCGCGTGCCACGACGACGGCGTGGCGACCAGCGACGGCAGCCGCGTCAGGTCCGAGCGGACCAGCAGGCCGACGACCGGCAGCACGACCAGGGCCAGCGCGAGCGTGGCCGGGATCGCGAGCACCCACGGGACGCGCGAACGGCCGGCCGGGACGGATCCCGGCCGGCCGTTCGCGGACCGCCTACTGCGCAGGGCCGAACCCGACCTTGCTCAGCTCGGTCTTGCCCTCGGTGCCGAGGACGAAGTCGTCGAACTCCTTGGCCAGCGCGGCCTGCCCGCCCTTGACCGCGGCGATCGGGTAGTTGTTGACCGCGCCGCCCGCCTCGGGGAAGTCGACCTTCTCGACCTTGCCCGCGGCCGAGGTGGCGTCGGTGACGTAGACCAGGCCCGCGTCGGCGTCGCCGGAGGCGACCTTGTTCAGCACCTGCTTGACGTCCTGCTCTTCGCTCTTCGGCTTGAGCGTGACGCCGGTGGCGGTCTCGACCTTCTTGGTGGCCGAGCCGCACGGCACCTGCGGGGCGCACGTGACGACGGTCAGGCCGGCCTTGTTCAGGTCGGCGAAGGACTTGATGCCCTTGGGGTTGCCCGGCGCGACGGCGATGGCGAGCTTGTTGGTCGCGAAGACCGTCGGCTGGCCGTCGATCACGCCGCCCTGGACGGCCTTGTCCATGTTGGCCTGGTCGGCCGAGGCGAAGACGTCGGCCTTCGCACCGTTGGTCAGCTGCTGGACCAGGCCGGACGAGCCCGCGAAGCTGAACTTCACGGTGACGCCGGGGTGCTGGGCCTCGAACTCCTTGCCGAGCGCGGTGAACGACTCGGTGAGGGACGCGGCGGCGAACACGGTGAGCGTGCCGGTGCCGGTGCCGGCGTCGCCGCTGCCCTTCGGCGCGGGCGCGCTCGCCGACGACCCGCCGGTCTGCGTGCTGGGCTGGTCCGAACTGCTGCACGCGCCCGCGAACAGAGCGACGGCCGCGACGGCGAGAGCGAGCTTCTTCATCGACTTCCTTCCGGTGTTTCCACCACGACAGTGGTCGCTTTGACCACGGCAACCGCGAGCACTCCCGGGCGCAGGCCCAGCTCGCGGACGGCTTCGGTACTCATCAGGGACACCACCCGGTGTGCCCCGCACTGCAGTTCCACCTGGGCCATCACCTTGTCGGCGACGACCTCGGTCACCAGCCCGACGAACCGGTTGCGGGCGGAGCGGCCGACGGTGGAGGGGTCTTCGGGGCCGGAGGCCTGGGCCCGGGCGAACCCGGCCAGCTGGGCACCGTCGACGACCTTGCGCCCGGCGACGTCGTCGGTCGCGGTCAGCTGCCCCGCGCGCACCCACCTCCGGACGGTGTCGTCACTGACGCCGAGCAGGCGCGCGGCCTCGGACAACCGAAATTGCGGCATGCCGCAGACATTATCTCCGCAGTTGAGGAAAAGCTACGCGGGGCGGCCATTGTCGAGGATTTCCGCGCGGAGCTGTTCGAGCATGACGTTCTGATAACGCTCGATGGCTTTTCGCTCGACCGGGGAGAACTGCGCCAAGGTCTCGCGAAGGGCGTCGAAGGCCGACTCGAAGAGCGGCGCGAAGCGCTCCTCGGCCCCCGGCACGACCGCCACGAGGACCTTGCGGCGGTCTTCGGGATCACGGACGCGACTCACCAGCCCGACCTTCTCGAGCCGGTCGATGACGCCGGTCACAGCGCCGGTCGACAGGCCCGTCAGCTCCGCGATCCGCCCCGCGGTCAACGGTCCGCCCGATTGGATGACCAGGTCGAACGTCTTGTGGTCGGTGCCGGACAGGCCCATCCGCTCGGCGATCCTGGCGTGCCGGAGGACCGTCAGGGTGCTGCCCTGGCGGCCCAATTCCGCGAAGCGGAAGAGCTCATCGTCGGTGACCGGGTAAGTCTTTTCCGTCACGGGCCCTCTTAGTTCGGCAACTGAACCACTCACTCGTCAAAGTATCGTAGCGAGCCGCTCACTTCGCGCGTTCCGGAGCTACTCTGGGCGTAATGACGGCAGTGGATCTCGGGTTTCCTCGCGTCCCCGGTACACGAGGGTCTTCTCGCGTGCCCAGGCCCGAGAACCCGCAACTCATCGACACCTTCGGCCGGGTGGCCACCGATCTCCGGGTTTCCCTGACGGATCGGTGCAACCTGCGCTGCACCTACTGCATGCCCGCGGAAGGCCTCGACTGGATGCCGGGCGATCAGGTGCTGACCGACGACGAACTGGTCCGCCTGATGCGGATCGCCGTCGAGCGGCTCGGCGTCACCGACATCCGGCTCACCGGCGGCGAACCCCTGCTGCGGCCGGGCCTCGAAGACCTCGTCGCGCGGGTCACGGCCCTTTCGCCGCGGCCGAAGCTGTCCATGACCACCAACGGGATCGGCCTGGCCCGGCGCGCCAAGGCGCTCGCCGAGGCCGGCCTGAACCGGATCAACGTCTCGCTCGACACGATCGACCCGGAGCTGTTCGAGAAGATCACCCGCCGCGACCGGCTCTCGCACGTGCTGGCCGGCATGGCGGCCGCGCGGGACGCCGGGATGTCGCCGGTGAAGGTCAACTCGGTGCTGATGCGCGGCGTCAACGAGGCCGAAGCCGTGCCGCTGCTGAAGTTCTGCCTGGCCGAGGGCTACCACCTGCGCTTCATCGAGCAGATGCCGCTGGACGCCCAGCACGGCTGGAACCGCGGCGAGATGATCACCGCGGCGGAGATCCTGGAGAAGCTGGGCACCGCGTTCGAGCTGACCCCGTTCCCGGTCGCCCGCGGCGGCGCACCGGCCGAGCGCTGGCTGGTCGACGGCGGCCCCGGCGACGTCGGCGTGATCGCGTCGGTGACCAGGCCGTTCTGCGCGGCGTGCGAGCGCACCCGCCTGACGGCCGACGGCGCGGTCCGCTCCTGCCTCTTCAGCAACGACGAGACGGACCTCCGCTCCCTCGTGCGCGCGGGCGCGCGCGATGAGGAGGTGGCGGACGCCTGGCGGGCCACGATGTGGGGCAAGCTCGCCGGCCACGAGATCAACGACGCCGGATTCGCCCAGCCGATCCGGCCGATGAGCGCGATCGGCGGTTGAGATGACCACCCTGACCATCGTGGTCCGGTACTTCGCGGCAGCACGAGCCGCGGCGGGCGTCGACGAGGAGAAGGTGCAGCTGACAACGGGAGCCTCGGTCGCCGACGCGGCGACCGAGCTCCGCCGGCTGCACCCGGAGGGCCTGCCGCGGGTGCTGGACGCGGTCAGTTACCTGCTGGACGGGGTCGCGGTCCGCGACGTCGGCCGGCTGCTGACCGACGGGGCCGAGCTGGACGTCCTGCCACCCTTCGCCGGCGGCTGAGGCTTCTCTACTAGTACTGACACGCGCGGGGCCGCCTGCGCGCCTGGCGGTTTTTCCGCCGGCGCCCTGCGACCTGGCGTGCGTCAGTTCGGCGCGCCTTTCCCGCACGGCAGGACCCTCCCGGCGAGCCCTACTCGCCCGGCCGGCTCAGCCCGGGCCTCCGGCAAGCCCTTCCCGGCCCAGCTGAAGCCTCCAGGTAGCCCGCCCGCTGGCCAATCCAGCCGGGCAACTCCGGCGAACCCCTCCCCACCCGGCCGGCCCAGCCAGCCCAGCTGAAGCCCCGGCGAGCCCTGCCCGCCTGGCCAACCCAGCCGGACCATCCCGGCAAGCCCGCCCTGCCCCGCCGACCCAGCCGGACCTCTCCCAGCGAGCCCTCCCAGCCGAGTCGAAGCCCCCAGCGAGCCTGCCCGCCTGCCCAACCCAGCCAGGCCATGCCGGACGAGCCCCTCCCCGCCCGGCCCGCCAGGCCAACCCAGCCAGGCCACCCCGGCAAGCCCTCCCCACCCAGCTGACCCAGCCGGAGCTCTCCCAGCCCAGTCGAAGCCCCCAGCGAGCCTGCCCGCCTGCCCAACCCAGCCAGGCCACCCCGGCAAGCCCTCCCGCGCCCAGCCGGACCTCTCCCAGCGAGCCCGCCCAGCCCAGTCGAAGCCCCGGCAAGCCTGCCCGCCTGCCCAACCCAGCCAGGCCACCCCGGCAAGCCCTCCCGCGCCCAGCCGGACCTCTCCCAGCGAGCCCGCCCAGCCCAGTCGAAGCCCCGGCAAGCCTGCCCGCCTGCCCAACCCAGCCAGGCCACCCCGGCAAGCCCTCCCGCGCCCAGCCGGACCTCTCCCAGCGAGCCCGCCCAGCCCAGTCGAAGCCCCGGCAAGCCTGCCCGCCTGCCCAACCCAGCCAGGCCACCCCGGCGAACCCCTCCCCGCCCGACCCGCCCAGCCCGGGCCTCCCGGTGCCCCTCTCCCCGCCGTCTAGACCGGTTGCCCACCCCCGACACGCCGTCCACCCGCCGGTGCGAGTTCGCCCCTCCCGTTCTTTTCGTCGCCGCTCGGGTACGGCAGCCGACCGCTCGCCGACCGCTCTTGCGCGCCCTCGGCGTGGCGCGTCATCAAATCCGGGTGTTCGCGAGAAGCTGATCCCAGCCCGCCGCAACGCCATCCGGTGACCCGTTTCACCTGGTCGGTCGCGGTGCGTGGCCCTCAGCCAGGGCCACCGGCGGTGGAAGTGGCTTCGGCCGTGGTTCGAAACCCCACTAACAGGTGGGACTGGTGTGACTCATGGGGCAAGTGGGGCTGGATTGTCAAGTCTGGCGCACTCCCCGCACCAGTCATAAGATGCGCGCTTCTTTCGCTCGGCAGGGGGCGCGAATGGTCCATTCGCCGCGCGAATCACGTGATGCAAGCCTCACGATCCGTGTTTTATCTCGGCTAGGAAACGGCCAGATAACGGCCCGCTGACCTGCACAAACATGTGCATCGGTCAGGGTTGCGTGCTGTTACTGTGACGTAGGTCACGCCCCGAATAATTTCCGATCACGGCCATCGTTACGTACCGTCGCTTTTCGGTTGGCCCCGACCAGCCAGCACGACCGGGAATCCGTAGCGCCTAGCCCTGTCCAGCGGATCCCCGGACCCATACCCCGAGCGAAAGCATTTCCGGACAGGGACGAGGGGACGACGAAGACGCGACGTGCGTCGGACTCGTCTGCCGGTCTGAGACGGCCGGCGCCAGGACCCCGATCCTGACCCTCAGCACAGGCTCGTAGGCGCAGGGAAACCGAGAAGCATTCAGATGTCTTACCGAGGCAAGCACCGCAAGATGTCCGCTGCCACCCGCACCGTCGCTCGCGTCGCCATCGCGGGCATTGCGGTCGGCGCTCCCCTCGCGATCGCCGCGACCCCCGCGTCGGCGACCAACTGGGACGCGATCGCGCAGTGCGAAAGCGGCGGCAACTGGAGCATCAACACCGGCAACGGCTACTACGGCGGCCTGCAGTTCACGCAGAGCACCTGGAAGGCCTACGGCGGCACCGGCAACGCGCAGAACGCGTCCCGCGACCAGCAGATCGCCGTGGCCGAGCGCGTCCTGCAGGGCCAGGGCATCGGCGCCTGGCCGGTCTGCGGCAAGAAGGGCGGCGGCTCGTCGGCCCCCAAGGCCAGCGCGAAGACCAACACCACCAAGAAGGTGACCCCGAAGAAGAGCACGACCGCCCCGAAGGCGGCGGCGGCTCCGAAGGCGGCCCCCGCGGTGTCCGGTGTCAGCAGCTCGAACCCGGCCGGTGACTACACCGTCGTGGCGGGCGACACGCTGTCCAAGATCGCCAAGCAGTTCAACGTCCAGGGTGGCTACGCCAAGCTGCAGGACCTGAACGCGAAGTACATCCCGAACGCGGACATGATCCTCGTCGGGCAGAAGATCGCCACCAAGTGACGATCGCGCAGTGATGCGTAACGGCCTCGAGCCGTGACTCCGCCCAGCCCTCCACCGCCGATCCCCCGGGCGGTGGAGGGCTGAGTGGTTCCCCGGGTTCACCGAGCCCGGATCCGGGCGGGCGGCTTCCGCCCGCTGCACGTTGCTGCAGGGCTCAAGTTCGCCTCCGCGGCCAGCCGGCCCGCCGTCAGCGCGCCCGCCGCCGCGGCTTCGTTCGCCGCGCCGAAGTCCGACGCCGCGTGCGGACCCGTTCTGCCTTGCCTCGCCGGCACCATCCATGTCTTGACCGACCCCGGCGTCCGCGAGCAGGTCATGCGGGCGTTCCCGTGCGAGGTGCCGATGTTCGTGAAGCTGAGCCTCGTCTTCTGGATCAGGGCGAGTTGACCCACTCGTCCGTGCCGTCGGTGAAGTGCTGGTGCTTCCAGATCGGCAGCCGCGCCTTGACCTCGTCCACGAGCTCCGCACAGGCCGAGAACGCCTGGCCGCGGTGCTCGGCCGCCACGGCGCACGCCAGCGCGACATCGCCGATCGTCAGCGCCCCGACGCGGTGGCTCACCGCCACCGCGCGGACGCCGGTCCAGCGCGCCGCCAGTTCCGCGACGACGTCCTCGATCACCTGGTTCGCGCTCGGGTGGCCTTCGTAGGTCAGGTCGCGCACGCCCTTGCCGCCGTCGTGGTCGCGGACGACCCCCGAGAAGGTCACGACCGCGCCCGCCGCGTCGTCCTCGACCAGACGAGCGTGCTCGTCGACGGACAGCACGTCTTCGGTCACGAGCGCCCGCGCCACACGCACCGCCGGGCCGGCCGCCGCGGGCCGTGGGTGGTCGCCGCCGGCCAGCTGGTCGACCGCGTGGTCCAGGATGCCGTCCAGGACGCCCAGGCCGTCCTTCACGCCGCCGCTGGAGCCCGGGAGGTTGACGACCAGGGTCCGCCCGGCCACGCCCGCGACACCGCGCGACAGCACCGCCGTCGGGACCTTCGGCAGGCCGGCCGCGCGGATCGCGTCCGCCACGCCCGGCAGCTCGTGGTCGAGGACCCCGCGGGTGACGTCCGGGGTGCGGTCGGTCGGCGAGATGCCGGTGCCGCCGGTGGTGAGCACGACGGCGACGCCGTCCGCGAGCGCGGCCCGCAGCGCGACCCCGACCGGCTCGCCGTCCTCGACGACGACCGGCGCCGGCACGTCGTACCCGCGTCCGGCCAGCCAGGCGACGAGCACCGGCCCGGTCTTGTCCTCGTAGACGCCCTTCGCGGCGCGGTTGGACGCCACGATCACGCGCGCGCTGCGCTTCACGGCCGCTCCCAGGTTCCGGTCTTGCCGCCGTCCTTGCGGAGCAGGCGGACTTCGTCCAGCGTCGCCGCCGGGTCGACGGCCTTGATCATGTCGTGCACGGTCAGCCCGGCGACGGCCACGGCGGTCAGCGCCTCCATCTCGACGCCGGTGACGTCGGTGGTCTTCGCGGTCGCGAGGATCCGGACCTCGGCCTCGCCCAGCTCGAACTCGACCTTGACCCCGGACAGCGCGATCTGGTGGCACAGCGGGATCAGCTCGGGCACCCGCTTGGCCCCCATGATCCCGGCGATGCGCGCGGTGGCGAGCGCGTCGCCCTTCGGGAGGCCGTCGGTCGCGAGCAGCCGGAGCACCTCGGCGGTGGTCCGCACGGTCCCGCCGGCGAGCGCGGTGCGCGCGGTGGCGGTCTTGCCGGAGACGTCGACCATCCGGGCGGCGCCGGTTTCGTCGACGTGGCTGAGTTCACTCACAAGCCGAGGCTACTTCCGGCGGGGCCGGGCCCGTCGGCGCGACCCCTTGATCCTGAACCTCGGAATCTGATAATCTGATTCTCGTGATCGAACTGTCCGCTTCCGAGGCCTCCCGGTCGTTCTCGGCCGTGCTCGACGAGGCGGAGAACGGCGAAACGATCGCGGTCACCCGCAACGGCAAGCGGGTGGCGCTGATCGTGCCCGCCCCCCACGCGAACGGCGTCGCGGTGTGCGCGGTGTTCCACCGCTGGGCCGGCAAGCTCGACGTCGACGACCGGTTCGAGGAGAACGTGACGAAGGTCCGCGAGACGGCATCGGCCGAGCTGGACAGTGATCCGTGGCGCGACTGATCCTCGACACGGGAGTCCTGATCGACGCGGCCCGGGAGCGACTGCCGGCGGGAGCTATCGGCGATGACGATGACGTCGCGGTGCCGGCGTTGGTCGTCGCGGAGTATCGGGTGGGGCTGCTGGACCCGAACCCGGCTCGGCGGGCGGCTCATGACGCGTTTCTGGCTGAGCTACTGGCTGTTACTCCGGTTGTCGATTACTCGATGGGTGTGGTCGAGCACCATGCCGAGCTGGTGGCTCATCTGCAGCGGAGCGGGCAGGCGTGCGGGGCCCACGACCTGATCATCGCCGCGACTGCCCGGGCCACCGGGCGGGTTTTGGTGACCACGGATGGGCGCGCTCGGTTCGACGACCTTCCGGATGTCGAGGTGCGGGTGCTTCAGCGGAGTCGGTGAGGTCGGCCGGACTTCCGGCGCCGCCCCGGGACATCGCTGCTCCAGGGGCCCTCGGCGGATTGAGCGACCTGGACGCCCGGAACGCGACGAACCGGCGGCTGACGCGCCGGGCTCGGTGCGCGCCAGCCCAGCACCCCGGGCGGCAGTGGGCGAGAGCTGGAAGACCAGCCCCTGGCAGAAGACGGTTGGCTACAGCTGGGCCGCCCCACGGTGACCAACGAACTCCTCAGCATGCGATCTCCCCCTGGTGAGTTGCGTCTCAGCCTAGGGAAAGGGAAGACCCCGGTCGTCCCTCGAAAGAACGATCCCGGGGTCCTCCGAAGTGAGGCCTCAGCGCTCGGCGCGCACCGCCTTGCGGACGGCGTCGGCGACCGCGGGCGCGACCGCGCTGTCGAACACGCTCGGCACGATGAACGACGCGTTGAGCTTGCCGTTGTCCACGACGTCGGCGATCGCGTCCGCCGCGGCGAGCAGCATGCTGTCGTCGATGTTGTGCGCGTGCGCGTCGAGCAGGCCGCGGAACACGCCCGGGAAGGCCAGCACGTTGTTGATCTGGTTCGGGAAGTCGCTGCGGCCGGTCGCCACGACGGCGGCGTGCTTCTGCGCCTCCAGCGGGTCGATCTCCGGGTCCGGGTTGGCCAGCGCGAAGACCACCGCGTCGGACTTCATCGTCGCCACCTGCTCGGCGCCGAACAGGTTGGGCGCCGAGACGCCGATGAACACGTCCGCGCCGGACAGCGCGTCGTGCAGGGTGCCGCTGACCTGCTGCTTGTTCGTGTGCGACGCGATCCACGTGAGGTTGTCGTCGAGGTTGCCGCGCGCGGAGTGGACGATGCCGTCGATGTCCGCGGCCACGATGTCGCCCGGGTTCTTGTGCAGCAGCAGCCGGATGATCGCCGAGCCGGCCGCGCCGACGCCGCTGACCACGATCTTGCAGTCCTCGATGTTCTTCCCGACCACGCGCAGGGCGTTGCGCAGCGCGGCGACGACCACGATCGCGGTGCCGTGCTGGTCGTCGTGGAACACCGGGATGTCGAGCTGCTCGCGCAGGCGCTTCTCGATCTCGAAGCAGCGCGGGGCGGCGATGTCCTCGAGGTTGATGCCCGCGTACACCGGGGCCAGCGCCTTCGCGATCATGATGATCTCTTCGGTGTCCTGGGTGTCCAGGCAGACCGGCCACGCGTCGACGTCGGCGAACTTCTTGAACAGCGCCGCCTTGCCCTCCATCACCGGCAGCGCGGCCGCCGGGCCGATGTTGCCCAGGCCGAGCACCGCGGAGCCGTCGGTGAGCACGGCGACGGTGTTGCGCTTGATGGTCAGCCGGCGCGCGTCTTCGGGGTTGTTCGCGATCGCCTGGCAGACGCGGGCGACACCCGGTGTGTACGCGCGGGAGAGGTCGTCACGGTTGCGGAGCGCGACCTTGGGCGTGACTTCGATCTTGCCGCCGAGGTGGATCAGGAACGTCCGGTCGGAGACCTTGCGGACCTTGACGCCGGGCAGCGAGTCCAGCGTCGAGGTGATGTCGTTCGCGTGGTTCTCCGACAGCGCGTTGGCGCTGATGTCGACCACGATCGAGTCCGAGTGCGACTCGACGACGTCGAACGCGGTCAGCACGCCGCCGACCCGCCCGACGGCGGTGGTGAGGTCACCGGCCGCGCTGGACGAAGCCGGGGCCTCGACCCGGACGGTGATCGAATATCCGGGACCGGGAACCGGCATGGCACTTACCCCCGCATGGGAATGGTGGCTGGGACGGGAGCGAACCTACTCCCGTGACCGCCCTCACGAGGGGCCGATACCGGTACTGACCAGTAACGTTACGGCCGGGTGTTGATCTCGGTCTCGGGGTGCACGTAGGGCACCGAGTCGAGCGGGAACGTGATGTCGCCGAACGGCGACAGCGAGCCCTGGCGGTCGGACGCGAGCTCGGTCACGGGGTGTTCGCCGGCCTCGCCCGGCCAGGTCGGGTCGACGCCCTTGTGCTTCTTCTCGCCCTTGGCCACAACGTCCTCCACAGCCGTGTTCAGTGTTCCGGGGACAGTCTGCCTGAGCCCGGGGAGCTTGTCGCACCCGCCCGGTACCCTGGTCTTCTATGCCCGCGACCTCCTTGGCGGACTGGCTGCGCGCGGAGTCCGACGGCGCACTCACCGAACTGCTCCGCACGCGGCGCGACCTGTCCACGCCCCCGCCCTCCGACAGCACGGTGCTGGCCACCCGGGCCGGCACGCCGGGCTCGGTCGCGCGCGCCTGCGAAGACCTCGACAGCTTCACCCTCGCCGTGCTCGAAGCCTGCTTGCTGGCCGGCGCGGACCGCGATCCGGTGCCGGTCGAAGACATCGCGAAGCTGGTCGGCACCGACGTCACCGAGCCGCTGACCCGGCTGCGCAAGCGGGCGCTGGCCTGGGGCGCGGACGACGCCGTGCGCGTGCCGCCCGCGGTCCGGGAGGCCCTCGGGCCGTTCCCCGCCGGACTGGGCGCTCCCTCGCCGTCGCTCGAGGGCGAGGACCTCGAGGCCCGGCTCGCCGAGCTGCCCGACGACGAACGCGGGGTGCTCAACGCCCTCGCCGCCGGCCCGCCGATCGGCCGGACCCGCGACGCCGGGATCGACCTCTCGCTCGAGAAGGCCGAGACGCCGGTGCAGAAGCTGCTGGCCCGCGGGCTGCTGCTGCGCCGCGACGACCAGACCGTCGAGCTGCCGCGCGAGCTCGGCATCGCGGTGCGCGGCGGGGCCTTCGCGCCCGGGACGCTCACCGAGCCCGGCCTGCCGGTCCACCCGCACCAGCCGTCCACTGTGGACCAGGCCGCGGCCGGTGAGGCGATGGAGTTCCTGCGCCACACCGAATCGCTGCTGCGCGCGTGGTCGGCCGCGCCGCCGCCGGTGCTGAAGTCCGGCGGTCTCGGCGTGCGCGAGCTCAAGAAGCTCGCCAAGGACCTGGAGATCGACGAGGCGCAGGCGACCCTGCTGGCCGAGCTGGCCGTGGGCGCCGGGCTCGTCTCCGACAGCGAGGCGACCGCGCCCGAGTGGGTGCCGACGACGCTGACCGACTCGTGGCTCGCGTCGCCGACCGCGCAGCGCTGGATGACGCTGGCCCAGGCGTGGCTGGAGCTGCCGCGGCTGCCCGGCATGGCCGGCGGGCGCGACGCCAAGGACAAGCCGGTCGCGCCGCTGTCGGAGGAGCTGCGCCGCCCGCTCGCCCCGGTCGCGCGGCGGCGGGTCCTCGCGGCGCTGGCCGACCTCCCCGAGGGCGCCGGGGTGAAGAGCGTCGACGAGCTCGTCGCCGTGCTGGCCTGGCGGGCGCCCCGGCGCGGCGGGCGGCTGCGGGACGAGACCGTCCGCTGGACGATGGCCGAGGCGAGCGCGCTGGGTCTGGTCGGGCTCGGCGGCGTCACGACGGCGACGCGCGCGCTACTCGCCGACGACCGGCCAGGTGCGGTCGAGGCGATCCTGGACGCACTGCCCGCGCCGGTCGGCCACGTGCTGCTGCAGGCCGACCTGACGGTGGTCGCGCCGGGCCCGCTGGAGCCGGAGCTGGCCGCGGAGATGACCGCGGTCGCCGACGTCGAATCGGCCGGGCACGCGACCGTCTACCGGATCACCGAGACGTCCGTGCGGCGCGCGCTGGACACCGGCCGCACCGCCGACGAGCTGCACGCGCTCTTCAAGGCGAAGTCGGCGACGCCGGTGCCGCAGGGGCTGAGCTACCTGGTCGACGACGTCGCCCGGCGGCACGGCAGGCTGCGCGGCGGGGTCGCGGCGTCGTTCCTGCGCTGCGACGACGAGGCGCTGCTGGCCGAGGTGCTGGCCCACCCCGTCGCGGCCGAACACGATCTGCGGCTGATCGCGCCGACCGTCGTGATCAGCCCCGACCCGCTGCACGAGGTGCTCGCCGGGCTGCGCGCGGCCGGGTTCGCCCCGGCGGCGGAGGGACCCGACGGCCGGGTCGTCGACATCCGCCCGGGCGGCAGGCGGCTGCCCGCGAAGGCGCGCGCGGCCCGCCGGAACCCCGGCGAGCAGGCGGTCCTCACCGAAGACCAGGCCACCCGGATCGTGTCCAACCTGCGCGCGGGCGACGCGGCTTCGGCCCGGCGCCGCGGCTCGGCGGTGCGCGCGCCGGTCGGCGGCGGCGCGGACACCTCGGCCACCCTCGAGCTGCTGTCCCGGGCGACGCTGGAGCGTCGTGAGGTCTGGATCGGGTTCGTGGACTCCCGCGGCACCGCCAGCCAGCGCGTGATCCGGCCGGTGCGGGTCGGCGGCGGGGTCCTCGAAGGCGAGAACAACGAGCGGTACTCCCTGCACCGGATCACCTCGGCGGCCATCGTCGAGGACTGATTCCGGTGAATCTCCACCGAAGCGCCCTCGCAGGTGGTAAGCCTGGTCCATGAAGCGGGGAACGCGGGTGACGGCGCTGGTGGCGGCGACGATCGTGAGCGGGGTGGGGTTCGCCGGCACGGCGAGCGCGGCCGGGCCACCGGTCTACTCGAAGTACACCGTCACCGGGACGACGCACATCGCGAAACCGGGCGCCGACCTGCCGCTGGGGCCGGGGCAGTTCGACATGTACACGCTCATCGGGTCCTACACCTTCTCCGGCACGATCACGCTGCCCCCGGTGAAGGTGACCAAGTCGGTCCCGGGGATCGGCAAGGTCAGCGGCACCGTCACGCTCGGGCCGGGCAGCGCCGAGGGCTCGGTGTTCGGCAGCTTCACCGGCTCCGCGACTTGGCCGGTCAAGGTGTCGGACGTGCGCGTCAACGGCGTCCCGTACGACGTCGGCGCGTCCTGCGGCACCGCGCAGCCGGTGACGACGGAGCTCGTGCCGGACGGCTTCGTCACCGGCAAGGGCGGCCGGCTGAACTCGACGTACACGATCGGCGAATTCGCGAACTGCGGATCGGCGACGCCGGTCGTCAACGCGGCGGTGCCGGGGCCGGGCAACACCCTGGCCCTCGACCTCACCTGGGGCTAGAGGGCGCGCAGGCCCGCCAGCACGCGTTCCATGAACTCGCGGGACGAGCGGTCCCCGAGGATCAGCTCGGTCTGGTGGATCAGCACGAGCCCGATGTCGGCCATGTCGCCGACCAGGATCTTCACCACGCCCAGCGGCAGCCGCAGGTGCGCGGCGATCTCCGCGACCGACCGGGTGTCCAGGCACAGGTCGCAGATCCGCCGGTGCTCGACCGAGCGGACCCCGCGGTAGCGGCGGCCGTCGTCGGACGTCGAGACCAGCGCCTCCAGTGCCAGGTTGTGGTCGGACCGCGTGCGCCCGCCGGTGCGGGTGTACGGGCGGACCCGCGAGTTCGCCGAAGCGACGGGCACCGGGCTCGCGACGCGGGCCGGCTCGTTCCAGACCGGGTCCTCCCACGGTTCCGGCTGCGGGATCCAGCGGGTCTCCGGGTCCGGCGGGGGCGTCCACGACGGCGGGGGCGCCACCGGGGGCCGGGGGGCCGGCGGACGCGGGGCGAGCGGCCGGTGCTGGGCCGGGGCCGGGGGCCGCGGCGGTGCGGGCGGACGGGCGCCGCGCGGCGGGGTCCACGCCGGTTCCAGCGGCGGGGGCTCGGGCCGGTAGGTCCGCCCGTCCTGCCACTCGGGTTCGGCGGGGTCGTAGCCGTCTTCGGGGTACTGGGGCGAGTGCGGGCCCGCGTAGCCCTGCGGGGCGAACTCGCGCGACGCGGGCGGATAGCCGTTGTCGGCGAACTCACGTGGCGGCGCGGGCGGATAGCCGTTGTCGACGAACTCACGTGGCGGCGCGGGCGGATAACCGTTGTCGACGAACTCGCGCGGTGGCGGAGGCGGGTAGCCGTTGTCGGCGTAGCGCGGGCGCTCGGCCGGGGGGTCGTGCCGCGGGTGGTCGTGGTGCGGGTAGCCGTTGTCGGCGTAGCGCGGGCGCTCGGCCGGGGGGTCGTGCCGCGGGTGGTCGTGGTGCGGGTAGCCGTCCTCGGCGAGGCGCCGGTGCCCACCCGTGTACTCGGCCTCCTCGTACTCCTGGCGGTCGTCGTACTCCTCGTCGTCCGCCGACGAGCCCCACTCCCGGGTGTCCTCGTCGGTGTACCCCTGCGGGTCCGCCTTCGGCCGCGCCGGCTTGCGCTTGGGCATGATCGTCGACAGCGTCGACATGTCGAACTTGCTGGGCGAATCGAAACCCTCGCGCTCGGTGCCGCGGTGCAGTGCGTCCCAGCCGCTGGAGTCCGGATCGTCGAATCCCGAAATCCTCATCTCGCCCTACCCACGCACGCCGCCCTGCAGCTGCGCGCGCAGCTCGGGGGTGATCTGCTGGCCGACCCGCTCGACGAGCAGGGTCATCTCGTAGGCGACTGTGCCGATGTCGCACGTCGGCGCGGCCAGCACCGCCAGCGATGAGCCGTCCGAAACGGACATCAAGAACAAGTAGCCGCGCTCCATCTCCACCACGGTCTGGTTGACGCCACCGGCCTCGAAGCAGCGCGCGGCCCCGAACGTCAGGCTGATCAGCCCGGACGCCACCGCGGACAGCTGTTCGGCGCGCTCCTGCGGCAGCCCTTCCGACGGCGCCAGGAGCAGGCCGTCCGCGGACACCAGGACGGCGTGCGCCGCACCCGGTACCCGGCGCACGAAGTCCGTGATGAGCCAGCCGAATGTGCCCTGGCCGGAAGCCGTCACTACTGCCCCTCCTTGCTCGTGCGGCATCGCGCGCCGCACCCCGGAGCACCCGGCACGACGGTTCGACGACGCCACCGTAAAGCGTATTCGCACCGCCGGTGGTGTCGAGTCCACCACGGGCCGGCCGGTGCGCACCCTACGTGTGCGCGTGGCCGCACTCCGCGCCGGCCCGGACGGGGTCACGCTTCCGGGCGACCCCCGGCGACGCCGGCCCCGTGTCGCCACCGCGAGGTGTCGGCGCAGGTCAGCCGGTGTTCCGGTGGCCGGAAGACGCGGCCCCGCCACCGGTCGCGGCGGACCGGCGTGGCCGGTCGCTGCGCCGGACGGCAGCACCACTCCCCGAAGTGGGTGAAGCACGCGGAGTTCACTCCAACGGCCGCATCCGGTTCGGGGCGTCATCGGTTATCCCGCGCGCAACGCCGAATCGTGCGCGATCGCGTGCTGGACGACGGAGATCAGCACCTGCTTGGCGGAGTCGC
Organism: Amycolatopsis sp. FBCC-B4732; assembly: GCF_023008405.1. Taxonomy (NCBI): domain Bacteria; kingdom Bacillati; phylum Actinomycetota; class Actinomycetes; order Pseudonocardiales; family Pseudonocardiaceae; genus Amycolatopsis; species Amycolatopsis sp. FBCC-B4732. The sequence goes on along the minus strand of NZ_CP095376.1, from coordinate 9,064,213 downwards.
GCTCACGCGCGTCGCACGCCATGATCGGGACCGACGGCGCGATGGTCAGCGCGTGCCGGACGTCCTCGATCTGGTGGTGCAGCAGCCGGTCGAAGCAGTTGATCGCCACGACGTAGGGCAGCTTCCGGTTCTCGAAGAAGTCGATCGAGGGGAACGCGTCGGCCAGCCGCCGCGTGTCCACCAGCACGACCGCGCCGATCGCACCGACCGCGAGGTCGTCCCACATGAACCAGAACCGGTGCTGACCGGGGGTGCCGAAGACGTACAGCACCAGGTCCGAGTCCAGCGAGATGCGCCCGAAGTCCATCGCCACGGTGGTGGTGGTCTTGTTCGGCGTGGCCGAGGTGTCGTCGTGCCCGACGCTCGCCTCGGTCATCATGGCCTCGGTGGTCAACGGGTCGATCTCCGAGATCGCCCCGACCATGGTCGTCTTCCCCGAACCGAACCCGCCGGCGACCACGATCTTGGCCGACGAGGTCGGACCCGTCACCTGCGGCGCGTTCGCGTCGGAGTCAAATTCTCCGAAGCCCACTGAGCACCCTTTCCATGAACTCGATACTCGGGCGGTCACCCACGGTCGTGCTGCTGGAGTGCACCAGCACCAGCCCGAGGCCCGCCACGTCACCAATCAACACCCGCACCACACCGAGCGGCAGCCGCAGCAGCGCCGCCACCTCGGCCACCGACCTCGTGTCGATGCACAGGTCACAGATCGACCGGTGCTCGGGGACCCGGACCCGGTCGAGCATCCGGCCCTGCTCACTGGTCGAGATCAGCGCCTCGATGGCCAGGTCGAGCGTCGCCTTCGTCCGCCCGCGGGTCCGGAAGTACGGCCGGACCAGCCCGGACGTCTCCATCTCCGTCGGCGCCGGCTCGTCCACGTACTCCTGGTGGGCCTGGCGCGGCAGCGCCGCGGCCAGTTCACCGGAATCCGGTCCCGACCCGAAGTCCCGCTCGGTGCTGTACGCCGCGAACTCGTGCGCGTCGTACAGCGGTCCGCTCGAACCGCCGAACAGCTCCGCGCCCGGCCCGCCGAGCAGCCGGTCGCGGTATTCGGTGCCACCCGCGATCGGCCGGATCGGTTCCTGCCCGGCATTGCTGTCGGTCAGCCAGTTCGGCGGCTCCCGCACGGGGTCGCTGTCGGATGCCTGCACCCGCCTCGCCCGCCATTCGCGGTCGACGCGGTCCCGGAACGACTGCCAGTCCTCCCGGCCGTCGTCCGGTTGCTCGGACCAACCACCGGAGAAGTCGTCACCGAGCCGGCCATCACCCCTCAAGCGCCCGTCGTCCACGGCTCTCTCCTCGGTTCCCAGGTCCTCAGCGGCGGACGGTCGCGCCCTGCAGTTGCGCCCGCATCTCCGGAGTCAGCTGCTGGCCGACCCGCTCCACCAGCAAGGTCATCTCGTAGACGACCAAGCCGATGTCACTCTCCGGCGACCCCAGCACCGCCAGACACGAACCGTCGGAAACCGACATGAGGAAGAGGAAGCCGTTGGCCATCTCGACCACCGTCTGCGCCACCGTGCCGCCCTCGAACACCTTGGCCGCGCCGCGCGCGAGGCTGGTCAGCCCCGACGCCACCGCCGCCAGCTGGTCCGCCCGGTCCTTCGGCAGCCCGCGCGAGGCCGCCAGGAGCAGGCCGTCCGCCGACACCACGACCGCGTGGGCCGCGCCGGGCACCCGGTGCACGAAATCCGTGATCAGCCAAGCGAAGCTGCCGGCATTGTTCGCCTTGGCATGCGCTTGGCCGTTCGGCTGCGCGGAGCCACCCGGCTGCATTGCACCCGCCCGTGTCACTTTCACTCCTCACTGCTGTCTGTGGTGTTGCCACTCACCGGAACCTCGTCGCCCGGTCGCTCCTTCAGCGCATGGCGCCCCGAGGTGTACCCACGTTGGAAGCTTGCCATCCGGTTCCGCGCCGCGGACGCCGAGCGGGTGATCGCACCCGTTCCGGGCATGCCCGCGGTGGCGTCGGCGAAGTTGTTCTGGGCCGGCGCATCGGGCGCCGCGCTGCTGATCGACCCCGGCACCAGGTAGGCGTTCGGGATGCGCTTGGGCAGCCCGGCCGTGGTGATCTCCTCGTTCTTGGACTCGAGCAGCGACTGCGCCGCCTGCCAGCCGTCGTCGGAGGCGCTGTGCCAGCCGTCGTCGGGCGGGAGGAGCGGGTGCCGGGTGGCCGCCGTCGGCAGCAGCTCGTCCACGGGTTCCGGGGCGGGCTCGTCGCGACCGGTGAGCGGCGGCAGGTTCTGGTCCTCGGCCTCGACCTCGACCTCTTCCGGCGCACTCGGCTGGTGGCTGCGGTGGTGGCCCCCGTCGCTCTGCTGCGGCGGGACCGGGTCGGCAGCCGCGTCGTCGCCCTCACTGAACCAGCGTGACAGCACCGACTGGTAGATGGGCAGCCGCCGGGTGGGTACATCGTCTTCGAGCGCCGACGAGCCGAGCTCCGCCGCGGGCGGCGGTGCCGGTGGCGGTTCCTCCGGCGGCACGAACTTCGGCTCGCGCTTGGGCAGCACCAGCGGCGCGAACTGCGTGTCACCGGCCCGCGAGCTGGCCCCGTCGCCGTTCGAGGACGGCGCCAGCGGCGCCAGGTCCTCGGCGGTCGGCCAGGCCGGCACGTCGGGCTTGGGCAGCTCGGGCGACAGGAACGGGCCCGCCGCGCGGCCGCCGCTGACCAGGTCGTCCAGGCTGATCGGCTGGTCGAGCGGGACCAGCCCGCCCTGGTTCGCCACCGGCTCGTGCTTCGGCGGGGCCGGCGGTGGTGGCGGCGGCGGGGGTGCCGAGTGCTGCGGCGGGTTCGGCGAGAACGCCTGCGTCTGGTCGAAGTCCGAGCGCGCGGCCGGGATCGGGATGCTCGGCATCGACATGGACGTCTCGGACCGGTTCGGCGGCAGCGGGGTCTGCCGCTGCATGCCGGGGCGCAGGTGGGTGAGCAGCTCCGCCGGGACGACGACGCGGGCGATCACGCCACCCTCGATGTCCTCGTTCTCGCGCAGCCGGACCTCGATGCCGTGGCGCTTGGCCAGGCGCGAGACCACGTACAGACCCATCCGCCGGGTCACCGACACGTCCAGGTCCGGCGGCTCGGCGAGCCGCGCGTTGACCTCGGCCAGCCGCTCGTCGCTCATCCCGACACCGTGGTCGGTGACCTGGATGGCGAGGGCCTTCCGGCGGGTCACCACGGCCCGGACGATGACCTTCGTCTCCGGCTCGGAGAAGTAGGTCGCGTTGTCGAGCAGCTCCGCGAGGACGTGCACGAGGTCGTGGATCGCGAGGCCCTGGACCGCGACGTCGGGCACGATGCCGACCTCGATCCGGGCGTACTGCTCGATCTCGGAGACCGCGGCGCCGATGACGTCGGCGGCGGGCACCGGCTTGGGCACGGACTTGGCCAGGCCGGCGCCGGAGAGCACCAGCAGGGACTCACCGTTGCGCCGGAGCCGGGTGGCCAGGTGGTCGAGCTCGAACAGGCTCGCCAAGTGGTCCGGGTCCTGCTCGTCGGCCTCGAGGCGGTCGATGACGCCGAGCTGGCGTTCCACCAGCCGCTGCGACCGCCGGGAGAGGTTCACGAAGATGCCGTTGACGTTCTCGCGCAGGAGGGCCTGCTCGGCGGCCATCTTGACGGCCTGTTCGTGGACGATGTCGAACGACCGCGCGACTTCGCCGATCTCGTCGCGGGTGTTGACGGGCACCGGCTGGACGGCCCGCTTCGAGGCGCCGACCGGGTCCGGGTCGTCGAGGATCGCCTGCACGGTTTCCGGCAGCCGGGTGTAGGCGACGTCCAGCGCGCTCCGGCGCAGCACCCGCAGCGGGCGCAGCATCAGGCGGGCGACGATGAGCATCAGCGCGATCGCGGCGGCCAGCGCGGCGAGCACGACGGCGCCGCCGATCCAGGCCGAGTTGACCGCCTGCGTGGCGAGGCTGTCGGCGCGGGTCTTGAGCTGGGCCAGCAGGTTCGATTCGACCGCGTGCAGCTTGTCCGCCGACACGGTGCTGTCCTTGCCGAGCGCCGTCGTGTCGATGCTCGGCGCGTCACCCTGCTGGGCGAAGGCGAAGGCCGCGGTCTGGATCCGGCGGCGGTCGTCGACCTCCGGGCCGGAGTAGGTGTCGTTGTAGAGCTGGCGCTGGTCGTCGTCGGCGTTTGCGAGGAAGGACTGCACCGAAGCGTCGGCACTGGACGCCGACGCGCGCGTCTGGTCCAGGAGGTCGCCGGGGAAGCTGCCGCGGAACGCGGCGATCTGCAGCTCGGCGTCGGAGCGGGTGGTGAACTCCTTGGCCTCGCTGATCGCCTGCGTGCTCGTGCCCAGCCGCAGCACGTCCCGGTCGGTGACCGCGGTGGTCACCTCGCGGCCGAGCTCGATGAGCGAGTCGAGGATGCCCGAGTAGGCGGTCATCACCGTGATGTCGGGCAGGCCGTTCGCGGTGTTGAACGCCGCCCGCAGCGGGCGCAGGGCGTCGAGGCGCTGAAGGCCCCGGGTGTAGCGGTCCTTGGTCGCCGGGTCGTCGTAGTTGAGCGTCGACGCCGCCGAGCGGAGGTCCGCGACCTCGCGGTCGACCTTCGAGATCTGCGAGTCGAGGCCCGTCTGCAGCAGCGGGTTGTTCGACGAGATCCGCGCGACGGCCAGGCCACGCTCGTTCTGCAGCTCGTGGACCACCGTCGTGACCTTGACGGCGAACGCCACCTGGTCGGCCGTCCGTTGGAACTCCGCCGCCTGCTGGGCGTCGTCGACCACGCGCAGTGCCCCCAGCACCGCGGCGGTCAGGGTCGGGATGATCAGGACCGCGGCCAGCTTGGAGCGCAGCCGCCAGTCGCGCATGCCGGAAAAGAACCCGGCCTTCCGGCCCGGACTGTCTCCGGGCGACTGCGCGGGGGCCCCTCCTACCCCCGCGGCGTCTTCGTTCGGCACCGCCGCACCACCATCATCGTTCGTGCTCGTGAAACCTTGGTCGGTCCAGCGCCCACCTGGGCGCATCGCGTTCTCATCAGCCACTCGTCTGCACGCTCCCGGCGCTCAAGCGCAGCGGCAGGTCGGAACGAGCCCAGCGCGAGACGCTACCCGTACGGGTGAAAAGATCGTCTTCGGTGGGCGTTCCTGAACCCCGTCCGACTGGACGGAATCGGTTCAGCTCGAGCATCACGGTCGGGTCCCTGCGCTGGTCTCGCATCGGTCTGTTGGTTCGGCCTAGCCCACCGGCGCGGCGGCTGTGCCCGGCCAGGCAGTGGCCTCTACGGGGACGAATCTCTCAGGAAAAGCACAGCGTGCCCTGGTAAACCGGGGATCGACTTGATCGGCCATCCAGGCACTCTCTCTCACTACATCGGAGGTTGATACCTCCCCGCAGGTGCAGAGGGTAGCGAACGCCCGGAGAAGATGTAACCCTCCCGACAGGACGCGCTCGATGTTGCACAGCGTTCGCTCAGTCGGCACACAGCTGGACATCCCTTATTCAGGAACTGGGCCCTACGCTGGGTGAACGCTTACGGCGAGTGGAGCAGTGGGTCTAGACCAGAGGCCAAAAGAGTGACGTGCGCCACCCTCTCGGGTATTGATCCCACCCGTTGTGAGCAACCTGTCACGTTCTCTACAGTGGCCCGCGTACTCCCGAGAATGAGTTACGTACTTCCCCGGGATTCGGTCCATCAACCGTCACTTTCTTCACCCAAGGAGCAGGCCTTGCTTGGAAACGCCATGAGCAGTGGCCGGGTTCGCACTCGCCGCGCCGCGCTCGGGCTCGCCCTCACCCTCGCGGCAGCGACAGCCCTCACCGGCTGCAGCGCCCTCGGCTCGGACGACTCGAACGCCTCGTCGAACGGGGGCGGCCTGGAGAAGTCGAAGATCAAGGTCTCGATCATGCCGACGACGGACCTCGCGCCGTTCTGGCTGGCCTTGGACGGCGGCTACTTCAAGTCCGAGGGCCTCGACGTCGAGCAGATCGTCGCCAAGAGCGGCCAGGAGTCGATGACGAAGGCGCTCAACGGCGAAGCCGACATCGCGCTCTCGACCTACACGCCGTTCTTCGTCGCCAAGAGCAAGGGTGCCGCGGACGTCCAGCTCGTCGCCGACGGCACGTCGGTGAACGCGAAGAGCAACGCGATCGTCACGGTGCCGTCCTCGAACGTGAAGACGGTCAACGACCTGGCCGGCAAGCGAATCGCCATCACGGCCATGAACACCGCGTCGGACATCCTCACCAAGTCCGTCATGAAGGACCACGGCGTCGACTTCAGCACGGTCAAGTGGACCCTGGTCCCGCTGCCGAACATGGCGGCGGCGCTGAAGGACAACCAGGTCGACGCGGCCTACATGCCGGAGCCGATGCTCTCGCAGGCGGCGAAGACCGTCGGCGCGACGCCGGTCATCGACATCAACACCGGCGCCAGCCAGGACTTCCCCCTGACCGGCTACGGCTCGACGACGAAGTGGGTCCAGGGCAACCCGAAGACCCTCGCGGCCTTCCAGCGCGCCATGAAGAAGGCCACCAGCGACGCGATCAACGACCGCTCGAAGGTCGAGCCGCTGCTGGTCAAGTACGCGAAGATCGACGAAGACACGGCCAAGCTGCTCACCCTGCCCGGCTACGGCTCCACCCTGGACGCCCGGCGCCTGCAGCGGGTGCCCGACCTGCTGCTGCAGATGGGCGTCATCACCAGCAAGGTCGAAGCCGCGCCGATGATCGCGCCGCAGGCGACCAGCTGACGTGAAGAAACTGCTCCGCGGCCTGGCCGGTCTGGTCGGCTTCCTCCTGCTCTGGGAGGTCGTCGTCCAGGTCGGCCTGGTCAGTAAGACGTTCACCCCGCCACCGAGCGTCGTCCTGGTCACCGTCGGCGACCTGCTGGGCGACCCCGAATTCATCCGCGACATCATCGCGACGATGCTGGCCTGGCTGATCGCCATCGCGATCGCCATCGTCATCGGCGTACCCGCCGGCCTGCTGCTCGGCAGCATCCCGGTGCTGCGCACCGCCACCGCCGCGATCGTCGAATTCCTCCGCCCGATCCCGGTCACCGCGCTCGTGCCGCTGGTGCTGCTGGTGATCGGCTCCGGCCCCGACGCGAAGATCACCCTCGCGGTGTACGCGTCGCTGTGGCCGATCATGTTCAACACCATCTACGGCATGGGCGAGATCGACCCGGTGCTGATGGAGACCGCGCGGGCGTGCGGGACCAGCCGGTTCCGCATCCTGACTTCGGTCGCGCTGCCGCAGACCGCGCCGTTCGTCTTCACCGGCGTCCGGCTGTCGGCGACCATTTCGCTGATCGCCGTGGTGAGCGTGGAGTTCCTGGCCGGCTCCCAGGTCGGGCTCGGCAGCTTCATCCTGATCGCCAGCACCGGTTCGGTCCGGTTCGACCTGGTCCTGGCCGGTACCGTGGTCGCCGGGGTGCTCGGCTACCTCATCAACGAAGGGCTCGAACAACTGGGCAAGCGGCTGTTCCGCTGGAGCAGCGTCGACCGGGAGGCGATCGCGTGACCGCGGCAACTCTTTCCGGCCGGGTGGGCCGCCGGGCCGCCCGGGGCGCCGCCGCCGTCGTCCGCAACTGGCTGCTCTTCGCGATCCTGGTCGTCGGCTGGGAGTTCGCCGCCCGCGCGGGCGGCAGCAAATTCTTCCCGCCGCCGACGGAGATCGCGGTCGCCGCCGCGAAGCTGTGGTTCACCGGTCCCGCGTCGCACCTCTTCCTCACCGACGCCGTCTTCGACAACGTCTTCCCCAGCCTCGGCCGGATGCTCGGCGGCTGGGTGCTGGCGGCCGTCGTGGGCGTGGCGCTCGGGGTGCTGGTCGGCCGGTCCGCCAAGGGGATGGACTACCTCGGCCCGCTGTTCGCGTTCTTCCGCTCGATCCCGCCGCCCACGCTGATCCCGGTGTTCGCGGTGCTGTTCGGGCTGAGCTCGGGCATGCAGATCGGGTCGATCATCTTCGGCGCGATCTGGCCGGTGCTGCTCAACGCGGTCGACGGCGTCCGCTCGGTCGACCAGGTGAAGGTGGAGACGGCGCGGTCGTTCCGCACGCCCCGCCGGTACTGGCTGGGCCTGGTCGTCCTGCCCGCCGCGGCGCCGAAGATCTTCGCCGGCCTGCGGGTGAGCCTGTCGATTTCGCTGCTGCTGATGGTGGTCTCGGAACTGATCGGCGCGTACAACGGGATCGGCCGGTCGCTGCTGAACGCCCAGCAGGACTTCGACTTCCCCATCATGTGGTCCTGGCTGGTGCTGCTGGGCATCCTCGGCTACGTCTTCAACACGATCTTCCTGGTCGCGGAACGGCGGGTGCTGGCCTGGCAGCCGACCCGCCTCGGCCGCGACTGACGCTGGAAAGGCCTCTCCCCATGTCCACCATGCTCGAAGTTTCCGGCCTCAGTCACCGGTACGGCTCCGGTGCCAAGGCGCACACCGCGGTGAACGAGCTGTCGTTCACCGTCGAAGCCGGGCAGCTGGCCAGCATCGTCGGCCCGTCGGGCTGCGGGAAGTCGACGTTGCTGCGCTGCATCGCCGGGCTGACCCCGCCGACCGACGGCACGGTCAGCCTGCACGGCGACCGCGTCGACGGCGTCCCGGACGACCTCGCCGTCGTGTTCCAGGACTACAGCCGTTCGCTGTTCCCGTGGCTTTCGGTGCAGAAGAACGTCGAATTCCCGCTGCGCTGGCGGCCGATCTCGCGGGCCGAGCGGCGGAAGCTGGCGGCCGAGGCGCTGGAGCAGGTCGGCCTGTCCGCGGTCGGCGGGAAGTACCCGTGGCAGCTCTCCGGCGGCATGCAGCAGCGGGTGTCGATCGCCCGCGCACTGGCCAGCCGCCCGGCGCTGCTGCTGATGGACGAGCCGTTCGCGTCGGTCGACGCCCAGACCCGGTTCGAGCTCGAGGACCTGACCCGGCGCGTGCAGCGCGAGCAGGGCAGCACGATCCTCGTCGTCACGCACGACATCGACGAGAGCGTCTACCTGTCCGACCGGGTGCTGGTGCTGTCGAAGTCGCCGGCCTCGATCGTGGCGGACCTGCCGGTCGGCCTGCCGGCCGAGCGCAACCAGATCACCACCCGCGAGTCGGCGGAGTTCGTGACGCTGCGCGGTGAAGTGGCCCGGCTGTTGCACGGCGGTACCCCGGCCGAGGCCGCCACGGCCGCGTCGGACGCCGCGGAATGGGAACTGGCCGAGCACGCTTCGGACGTGACGGAGACCAAGACCGGAAGCTGACGAACCGCTGGGGAAACTCGCCGTTCTTCTTGGCGCGCAGCAAGGGAACGGCGGTCGGCCACCGGCCCGCGCTCGACGGGCGTGGTGGCGCTGCCCTGCCGAACACCGTGGCGGGCCTGAATCGACGCGGCCACCGCCGCGAGCACCGGGCCGCCGACGCCGAAGTCCACTTTGGACGCCTACAGCCGGCGGTCGTGAGTGAGAAACAGGGTTAGCACTCTGTTTCTCACTCACGACGACGTCAGTACAGCGTGCGCTCCGACGGTGCCACCTTGACGTGCACCAGGGTCGGGCGCGGGTCGGCCAGTGCCGCCGTCAGGCCGGGGGCCAGGCCGGCCGGCTCGGTGATCGTCACGCCCTGGCAGCCCATGCTCGCCGCCAGTGCCGCGAAGTCGATGCCGCCCAGTTCCGTGCCCGGGAGCTTCGCGCCGCCGATCGTTTCGCCGAGGATGCGGACCGCCGCGTACTCCGTGTTGTCCATGATCAGGATCGTCACCGGGAGTTCCTGGCGCGCGGCCGTCCAGAGGGCCTGGATGCCGTACATGCTGGAGCCGTCGCCGACGACGCCGACCACCGGGCGGTCCGGGCGGGCCAGTGCCGCGCCGACCGCGCCCGGGACGCCGTAGCCGAGCGTGCCGCTGGCCATCGTCAGGAAACCCGTGTCCGTGGCCGTGATCGGCAGGTGGTCGTGCAGGATGCCGCGGTGGCTCGGCGTCTCCTCGACGACGATCGCGTTGTCCGGCAACAACTCCGCGAGCGTCGAGTAGACGAGCTCACCGGTGAGCTTCTCGCCGCCCGGCTTCGCGGGGCGCTCCAGCGGCGCCGGCGCGGACCGCGTGCTCCGCTCGACGACGTTGAGCAGCGCGCGGATGCCGAGCTTCGGCGTGGCGCGGATCCCGGTGCCTTCGAAGGCGCGCGCGAGGATCTGCTCGTCGTCGCTGACGATGAACAACGGCGGCAGCGGAGCTTCCCCGCGCCCGCGTTCGACGTGGTAGGTGAAAGCGGGCGCGCCGAGCACGACGACGAGGTCGTGCGCCGCGAGCTTGTCCGAGACCGCGCCACGTTCGGGGTCCAGGAACCCCTGGAACAGCGGGTGGTCCTCGGGGAACGAGCAGCGGTAGGACATCGGCGCGACCCACACGCCGGCGTTGAGCCGCTCGGCGAGCGCGACGGTTTCCACGACCGCGCCGTCCTGGTCGACGGCTCCCCCGACGACCAGCGCGGGCCGTTCGGCGGCCTCGAGCGCGGCGACGAGCTCGTCGACGGCTTCGGGGTCCGGCGCGAACCCCCGGATGCGCGGCCGGGAGACGATGGGCCGCTCGGTGGTGGCGGTCCAGTCGTCGGCCGGGACGGACACGAACACCGGACCGGACGGCGCCTGCGTCGCGACGTGGTAGGCGCGGGCCAGCGCGGCCGGGACGTCCTCGGCGCACGCGGGCTCGATCGACCACTTCACGTACGGCTTCGGGAAGTCCGGGGCGTCCATCGCGCCGAGGAACGGGTCGTGCGGCAGGAGCGACCGGTTCTGCTGGCCGGCGACGATGATCAGCGGCGTCCGGTTGCGGTAGGCGTTGAAGAGGCTGCCGAGCCCGTGCCCGACGCCGCCCGCGGAGTGCAGGTTCACCAGCACGGCCTGGCGGGTGGCCTGCGAGTACGCGTCGGCCATCGCCACGACGGCGGACTCCTGCAGCCCGAGGACGTAGTCGAAGTCGTCCGGCCAGTCGGTGAGGAAGGGGACCTCGGTGGTGCCGGGGTTACCGAACACCGTTGTGAGGCCCAGTTCGCGGAGCAGTTCCCTGGTGGCGTCCAGCACCGTGCGCTTGATCATGCCACCAGGCTAACGCTTAGCGTTGCGAAGAAAAGCCCCCGAGCGCCCCAATGTGGGGCGCTCGGGGGAGTGCTCAGCCGATCAGGCCCGAGAGCCCGGTGCCCTTGAAGGAGCCCCAGCCCGTCACCTGGTCGTACTTCGTGCCGGCGGTGAAGCCGGTCGTGCCGTGCAGGGTGTTGTTGCCCGTCGTCACGTCGTGGAAGCCCGTGGCGTAGGAAGACCCGTTGCCGATCGAGTAGAACTTCGGGTTCAGGTTGCCGAGGCCGCCGCCGTGGACCTGGTTCTGCAGCGTCGCGAAGGCGGCCCACAGCGGGGCCGCGCCCGACGTGCCCCAGACCGTTTCCCACGAGCCCGCGGTGTAGATGTAGTAGCCCGAGCCGCTCGCCGCGTCCGCGGAGACGTCCGGCACCTTGCGGTAGGTCGTGCTCTGCGAGGACTGCCACGACGGCGCCGTGAAGACCGTCGAGATACCGCCGCCGGTCGAGCCGTTCGCCCCGTCGTTCCAGGCCTTCTCGCTGCTGTAGGCGTTCGACGAGGTGACCGTCAGCTGCGTGCCGCCGACGCCGGTGACGTTCGGGCTCGACGCCGGGAAGTCCACCGCCTTCGCCGTCGAACCGGTCTGGCGGTAGCAGTCGGTCGTGCCGTCGTCGCCCGCGGCCGCGAAGTAGGAGATGCCCTCCGCGGTGCCGGTCGCGATCGCGTTGCTGACGCTCTTCGCCGCGCTCGAACCCTCGGCGGATTCGCAGGCGCCCCAGGAGATCGAGACGACGTTGACCGTGTGGTCGGACGCGATCTTCTGGTACATCGCGAGCTCGCCCGCGCTGGTGTTGGGCGCTTCGTACACGTAGTCGCTGGCCGCCGCGGCCAGCGCGTGCACGACCTCGATGTCGAGCTCGACCTCGATCTGGCCGTCACCCGGCGACGAGTCGTAGTTCGCGCCGCTCACCGGCACCGTGGTGACCGAGCCCGCCGAGAGGCCGTACGTGCTGTCGTACTTGGAGATGTTGGCTTTCTGGTAGCCGTCGAACTCGACGAAGCCGACCTTGACGCCGCTGCCGGTCGCTGCCAGACCGCTGGTGCCGTAGGCGGTCTTGAGCACCGGCGGCGTCACGGCCTTGACGACGTTGGGCTTGGCGGCGGCCTGCGACGAGTGCCTGCGCACCGCGTGGTTGTCGAGGCCCACGACGCCGCTCACGACGTCCGAGACGCCGGCGGGGACGACGGGTGCGGCGTCGTTGGCGAAGAAGTCGCGGCCGGAGGTGCGGTCGTGGTAGGTCCCGATCCGGGTGCGGAACGCCGATTCGAGCTGCGCCGCCGAGCCGGTGAACGTGATCGCCTGCCGGTTACCGGAAACCTCGATCCCGGTGGCGCCCGCTTTCCCGAGGAATGAGACGGCCCGGTCGACGTCCGCCTGCGTCGGCCCGAACCGTTCCGCGAACTGCGCCGGGGTCAGAAACCGATGGTATTGCGGTGAGTCGGGGTTCTGCACGTCGGCGAGGAACTTTTCCAGCGCCTGCCGGTCGTGCAGTTTCAGCGAGAGCGCCGCGGTGATCGGCCGGTCGGCCGCGAGGTCGCCGGTGCGGACGCTGCCGGCCAGCGGAGCGGCGTTGTCGACCAGGGTGACCAGGGGTTCCGGCGCCGCGGCGGCCGGGACGGCCACGGCGAGGCCGAGCAACGCAGGCAACGGCACAGCGGCCGCGACGAGCTTGCGCAAGCGCATGGGGAATTTCCTCTCGGCGGTGGGGACCGGGCCTGCGTGGAATGCTCGCCGCAGGTTGCCGAGAAGCATAAGAAATCGCTATCGCGCGAAGGAACCTACTTTTGTCTGCCATTCATCTTTGCACATTGTTTACCATTCGATTAGCGTCCGGATTGCCGGAGAACGTCGACGCGGTCGGCGATATCCCGCGCGTCCGCATTGCCGGAAAACCGCCGGGCCGCCGAGGACAGCGAGTGCAGCCGCTGCCGGGTCCGCGGTGACCGCAGGGCGGCCGCCAGCTCGATCGCCTCCTCGCCGACGGCCGAGGCGACGTCGAGGTCGCCGTCCAGCGCGTGCACCGTGGCCAGCCAGATCAGGGTCAGCGACCGGCTGCGGGTCATCCCGCGGCCGTACCCGGCGATCGCGTCGGTGAGCGCGGGGATCCCGTCCCGGCCGTGCCGGATGTCGACCACCTGCGCCAGTTCCGCGTGCACCGTGCCGATCATCGCCGCCAGGTCGGTGGAGCCGAAGAACTCCGCCCACGGCGAAGGCTCGCGGTCCGCGGCGTCCGCGAACTCCTCGCGGGCGCGGCGCAGGTAGGTCAGCGCGCCGGCGACGTCGGCCTTCTTGGCGTAGGCCCAGGCCTGGTTGGCCGAGAGGATCGACTGCGCGAGCTTGGAGTGCGCCAGCAGCGCCGCGTCCCGGCCCCGCTCGAACTCCGCCAGCGCCGCGTCGACGGCGCCGTAGTGCAGGTGCAGCCGCCCGGTGCGGTAGTGGATGTTGGCCTGGAGGTCGTCGTTGCCCGCCTGCCCGGCGAGCTCCAGCGCCCGCTTGAACGCCGCCAGCGCGGCGGCCGGGCGGTCCTGGTCGAAGTTCGTCCAGCCGGCCAGGTTGTAGAGGTCGGCGACGGCGGTGTACAGCCGCGCCAGCACCACGGTCTTGGTCACGCCGTCCAGCAGCGCGACGGCGGCCGGGAGCCGCGCTTCGACGGCCGCTCTGCAGGCGCCGCCGCCGTAGCGGTAGTCCAGCGCCCGGAGCTCCGCGACCGCGTCTTCCCACCGCCGCACGTCGGCGATCCCCACACGCGTACCGCGGAGGTCCTCCTGCCCGTCGCTGCCGGTCATGGTGGCCCTCCGTCCGAAGAGAGCCGCCGCCGTGGGCAGCCCCCGGGTCATTCCCCGCCGGGCCAGGCCGGTGCCTTCTCCTTCGGGGTGTTGGCACCGGGGAGCACCCCGGTGGCGGTCAGCACCACGCCGGTGGCGGTTTCCGCGATCTTGACGGCGGCCAGGAGGCCGGTGAGGGCGAGCGAGCCGCCGAGCCCCAGTCGGGCGAACTCGTCTTCGGAGGTTTCGATTCCGCGTTGCCGCGGCAGCGCGCCGGTCACGATTCGGCCTTCCGGCCCGTGCCGGAAGCGCTCGCGCGATCCCCGCGGGTAATCAGCCACACCCGGGCGGCGGAAATCCACCGGATGGTCGACATCCTGGTTTCTTGATGGCTTCTCATTGAATTGACCGCGAACCGAATACGCGCGCTCACAGCGCCGCCTCCTGTACTGGCCGAACAATTCTTGGCACCATCCGGACGGACCGGCTTCCCGTTCACGATAGCCAGGGCCCGCCACGGCATCAGCCCCCAAGCAGGCGAACTGGCGGAATTGCACGTGCAGCTGCACGACCGGCCGCCGACCGACATTCGCAAGAACCGAATGCAATTTCACCGTACCGATTCAAAGAAATCGAATACCGGCATGACCGGCTGCGGATTTCCGGTCCGGGCGGCGGCGCCCGTGCGGGTTTCGCAGTGGATCAGGATTTGACGAGATCCACCCAGTCGCGCACGGTTTCCGCGGCCACCGGCGCCTGCCACCCGCCCGGTCGCACCGCGCTCCCGACATGGAACCCACGCACCCCGCCCGCGCGCAACAGGTGCACCTGCTGCGCCCGCAGACCCCCGCCGACGAGCAGCTCCGGCCCGCTCTCCCGCTGCGCCAGCCGCTGCAGCACCGAAAGCCCGCTCCCGACGCCGTTGGGGTGGCCGGCGGCGAGCACGGTGTCGCAGCCGAGCGCGGCCAGCTGGTCGTACGCGCGAAGCGGGTCGCGCGTCCGGTCGATGGCGCGGTGGAACGTCCACGGCAGGCCGTCGATCTCCTTGATCAGCGCTTCGCAGGCGTCCACGTCGATCTCGCTGTCGACGGTGAGGAAGCCGAAGACGAACTCGCGCGCGCCCGCGTCGATCAGCCGTCCGGTGTCCGCGCGCAGCCCTTCGAGGTCGCCGACGGCGAAGGACCCGTTGTCCCGCAGCATGACCCGGATCGGGAGGTCGGTCGCCGACCGCACGTCCCGGAAGGTCTCGATCGACGGCGTCAGGCCGTCCTGAGCCATGTCAGCGACCAGTTCGAGGCGGTCCGCCCCGCCCGCCTGCGCGCCTTCGGCGTCCGCCACGTCCAGCGCGATCACTTCCAGCAGGGGCGTCTTCGAGCTCATGCCTCAATCCGTTTCACTGGTTCCGGGTGTCGTCTCCCCTCGCGTGCCGCCCTCGCCGGAAGCCGCCTTGAAGGCTCGTCATCCGCTCGCGCACCGCTTCCGGGGAAAGTGAGAGTATCGGCCGCTGTTCCGGCACCGCTCCCGGGCTGGCCGCCGAATCCGCGGGCTGGAGGAACGGCCAGGTGTCTTCCGCGCCGTCTTCTTGTTCCAGCTCGGCCGAAGTCGGCCACTCGTACGTCGGCTCGATCGCGGCCGGCGGGGCCACCGGGCGCAGCTGCGGTTCGGTGTCCTCGTCGTCCGGGTTCGGCAGAGCCGCACTTTCCCGTGAAAGTGCGGCTTTGCCGCCCTCGCCGCCACTTTCACGGGAAAGTGGGGGTGGCGGGGGCGGGGGGCCCGCGGCGAGTGCGTGCCGCGGCTCCGGCTCGACCGGGCGCGGCTCTTCGGCGACCGGGCGCGGTTCCACCGGGCGGCGCGGCTGTTCGGGCGCCGCGGCCGCGTCGAACCACCGGGACAGGACGTCGCGGTAGGCGGGCATCCGCTCGGTCGGCGCGTCGAAGTCGAGGTGCGTGTCGTCGTCCGCGACCGGCCACTCTGGCGCCTGCTCGCGGGCCACCACGGGGGCCCGGCGCGGCGGGCCGGCCTCGATCGACGGCGGCGTCAGCTCTTCCGGTTCCGGCTCCGGCTCGGGTTCCGGCGGCGTGAGCGGGGCGAGCGGCGCCAGCAGTTCGGGTTCCGGGGCGGCGGCCGGCTCCGCGGGCGGGGGCGGCGCCGGCATCGGCGGCAGCTCGACGATCAGGGCCGAGGGCACCAGCACGGTCGCCACCAGCCCGGAGGGCGCACCGGCGCTCAGGCTGACGTCGATGTGGTGGCGGGTGGCCAGCGTCGCCACCACGAACAGCCCCATCCGGCGCGACACCTCGACGTCGACGTCCGGCGGGTGCGCGAGCCGCGCGTTGGTGCGGTCGATCTCCGCCTGCGGCATGCCGGCGCCGTGGTCGATGATCTCGATCTGCCAGTCGCCGTCGTGGGTTTCGGCGCTCGCCACGGTGACCGTCTCGCCGCCGGAGTAGCGGGTCGCGTTCTCCAGCAGCTCCGAAACGACGTGCACGAGGTCGTTGACGGCCTCGCCGCGCACCGCGACCTGCGGCGCCGGGCCGAGCTCGATCCGCTGGTAGTGCTCGACCTCCGAGAGCGCGGCGCCGACGATCTCGTCGGCCGACACCGCACCGGCGTCTTCGCGCGCGGAGTCCTGGCCGGAGAGCACCAGCAGGTTCTCGCTGTTGCGCCGCATCCGCGTGGCGAGGTGGTCGAGTTCGAACAGCCCGGCGAGGGTGTCCGGGTCCTGCTCGTCGGCCTCCATCCGGTCGAGCACCGACAGCTGCCGCTCGACGAGGTCCTGGCTGCGCTGCGAGAGGTTGACGAACATCGCGTTGACGTTCTCGCGCAGCATCGCCTGCTCGCCGGCGAGCCGGACGGCCTCGCCGTGCACCGCGTCGAACGCGCGCGCCACCTGGCCGACCTCTTCGCGGGTGAACACCGGCACGGGCGCGACGGCGAGCCGTTTCCGCAGGTTCTCCGGGGCGGGCTCGGGGTCGGTGAGCAGGTTCTGCACGGCCGCGGGCAGCCGGTGCTCGGCCACCTCGAGGGCCGTCCGGCGCAGGATCCGCAAGGGGCGCAACAGGGACCGCGCGATGACCACCGAAAGCACGCCCGCGACGAGGAGGACGCCGAGCACCACGCCGCCGTCCCACAACGCCGCCGTGCGGGCCTGCGCCGCCAGCGCGTCGGTGCGTTCCTGCAACTGGACCAGCAGCGCCTGCTGCACCTGGTGGGCGAGGTTGACCGTGTGGGTCGCCGAGGTGTCCCACTGGTTCGGGTCGAGGCCCGAGAGGTTCTGGCCGTTCTCGGTGCGGGTCAGCGCGGACTCGACCATGTCGTTGCCGATGTCGACGACCAGGCCGATCACCGTGTCGTCGTACATCCGCTGCTGGTCGGGCGTCGCGAAGGTGCGGTAGTCGTTGCGCGCGGCGGCGAGCTCGGCTTCGGCGCCGAGCAGCGCGCGCGTGCGGTCGCGGTCCAGCGTGCCCGCGGCGAGCGCCTCGGCCATCACCGCCCGCTTGACCGACATCTGGTCCTTGATCCGCGCCAGCGCGTTCCCGGCCAGCCGCAGCCGCGCGAGCTCCGGGTCGGAGACGTCGGCGGCGGCCGCGTCGCTGATGTCGAGCATGCCGGAGACGAGCTCGCTGTAGGAGCGCAGGACGGCGTCGGCGGGGAACGCCGAGTGCTCCGCGGAGAACCGGAGGCCGCCGAGCACGCGCAGCCGGTCGTCGGTCTGCTGGAGGCTGTCCGCGGCCTTCGCGTCGAGCCGCGGCTTGCTGTCGGCGAGGGTCCGTTCGAACGTGCCGATTGCCTGGTCGACGCGGTTGCGCTGGGCGGTGAGGTCGGCGGTGTCGCCCTGGCGGTTCTGCGCGACGAACCGGACCGTGAGGTCGCGCTCGCGCTGCAGCTCGTGGACGGCCTCGGCCACCGTGCTGTCGACGCGGCCGCGCGTGGCGAACTCGGCGAGCTGCCGCGCGTCGCGCAGGTCCGAGCTGATCCGCAGGCCGACGAGGGCGATCACGGCGAGCGCCGGGATCAGCAGGACGGCGAAGAGCTTCGTGCCGAGGCGCCAGTTGCGCAATCGCCAGCGGCCGCCGGCCGGACGCGGATCCGCCGCGTCGCCGCCCTTGCGGGGACGCTTCTCGCGACGGGTCACCTGGTTTCCTTTTCCGCCGCGGGCGGAACCCGCGGATCTGACTGCAGTCGAACCTACTGAACGGTAGCCCCCACCGTGGAGATCCGAAAGCCGCGCTGGCGCGATCCGGCCCTGCCCGCGATCGTATGGGGCGCGGACCATACGATCCAGCACGAGAACCAGATTCTCGCGGTAGGTGAAGGTTCATGATCAGACGCGGACGGACGATTCCGCTGGTGGCGGCGCTTCTGGCGACCGCCGGGTGCAGCGTGTTCTCTTCGGGCACCCCGGCGCCCCCACCAGCGCTGGAACGGACCACCCTGCGCGTCGGTGTGGGCAACGCCATCGACACGGCCCCGTTGCGGATCGCCGTGGCGAGCGGGAAGTTCGGGTCCGGCGGGCTGAACGTCCAACTGGTGGAACTCGGCGGCGAGGACGGGCTGGCCAAGGTGGCCGCCGGCGACCTCGACGTCACCTTCGCCTCCGACATTGCGATGTTCCGCGCGGCGGCGGGCGGGTCGGCCCTGCAGTTGCAGGGCGAGGCGTACACCTCGGGACCCAACACGATGGCGCTGGTCACCCTGCCCGGCTCCGACTACACGGTGCCGACGGCGAAGAAGTCACCCGAGATCGCGGTCAACATGCTCGACGACATCGGCGCGCTCGTCGCGCGGTCGGTGCTGGTCACGGCGGGCGTGGACGCCGCGAAGATCAAGTTCCGGCAGGTCGGGTTCGACGGGATGCCGCAGGCGCTCCAGGCCGGTGACGCGGACGCGGCGCTGATGATCGAGCCGTATATCACCCGCGCCGAGAAGGACCTGGGCGCGCACATCCTGGCCGACGGCGCCCGCGGTTCGACGCTCGGCTTCCCGCTGTCCGGCTACGCGTCGGCCAAGCCGTTCGCGCAGGCCAACCCCCGGACCCTGGCGGCGTTCCGGACGGCGCTGGGCGCGGCCCAGCAGAGCGCGACGGACCCGGCGGTGGTCCGCGACGCGCTCCCGAAGTTCTCCGACATCGACTCGACGACGGCCGCGCTCATCTCGCTCGGCTCGTACCCGGCGTCGCTCAACGGCATCCGGTTGCAGCGGGTGGCCGACCTGATGCACAACTCCGGCCTGCTGGCGAACCGTCTCGACGTCCAGGCGCTACTGCCCGGCCAGAACGGCTCCTAGCGGCTAGATGTTCTCGCCGGTCTTCACCAGGCAGACCGTGCGCCGCGGCGGCCCCTGGTACATCAGGACCTTGTCCGCGTTCTCGCCGCACGCGTCTTCGTCACCGAAGCCGGAGACGACCTGGACGCGGTCCTGCGCCGCCGGGTCGGTGCAGCTCACCTTGGTGATCGTCGTCTCGTCCTCGACGCCGCGCACGCAGTCGCCGGACTTGACGTTCAGCGCCAGGCAGAGCGTCTGGCTCGAGCCGGAGCCGACCCGGAACCGCACGTAGTCGCCGGACGCGCACGAGATGGCCCCGCGGTAGACGTTCTCGACCTTGTAGGTCGCGCTGTCCGCGCCGCACCCGACGCGGTGGTAGGCGGTCCGGTCGCCGCTCTCCCGCGTCAGGTACAGGCAGTCACCGTACGACGGCGTGCCGCTGCCGCCGAGCGAGTTGATGCCCAGCGCGGCCAGCGAGCCCAGGCCCAGCGCCAGGACCACGCAGGCGGCGAGCGTGATCCGCACCTTCACGGTGAACCAGTGCGGGATGGCCGGCTGCCCCTGCACGGGCGGCATCGGCGCGTACGGCGTCGCGTAGTCGGGCGTCCGGAACGGGTTGTCGTCGGACGGTGGTGTGGTCAACGTGCCCTCCAGTGATCCCCTCGGCACCTCGTCCCGTCGCAGCCGGCCGCGAGCGAGGCACGTATAACAGTAGTTGTGACTGATGGCCCGCTGATCGTCCAGTCCGACAAGACCGTGCTCCTGGAGGTCGACCACCCCCAGGCCGACGACGCGCGGATCTCCATCGCGCCGTTCGCCGAGCTCGAACGGGCGCCGGAGCACGTGCACACCTACCGGATCACGCCGCTGGCGTTGTGGAACGCGCGTGCCGCCGGCCACGACGCCGAGCAGGTCGTCGACGCGCTGACGACGTACTCGCGCTTCCCGGTGCCGCAGCCGCTGCTGATCGACGTCGTCGACGTGATGGGCCGGTTCGGGCGGCTGCAGATCGCCAACCACCCGGCGCACGGGCTGGTCATGTCGACCACCGACCGCGCGGTGCTGACCGAGGTGAGCCGGAACAAGAAGATCAGCCCGATGCTCGGCGCCCGGATCGACGAGGACACGGTCATCGTGCACCCGTCCGAGCGCGGGCGGCTCAAGCAGGCGCTGCTAAAGGTCGGCTGGCCGGCCGAGGACCTCGCCGGGTACGTCGACGGTGAGGCGCACCCGATCGCCCTCGACGAGACGGACTGGCAGCTGCGCGACTACCAGCGCCAGGCCGCGGAGGCGTTCTGGGCGGGCGGCTCCGGCGTCGTCGTGCTGCCCTGCGGCGCGGGCAAGACGATGGTCGGCGCGGCGGCCATGGCGAAGGCGGCGGCGACCACGCTGATCCTGGTGACGAACACGGTCGCCGGGCGGCAGTGGAAGCGCGAGCTGATCGCGCGGACGTCGCTGACCGAGGAGGAGATCGGCGAGTACTCCGGCGAGAAGAAGGAGATCCGGCCGGTCACCATCGCGACCTACCAGGTCGTCACCCGCAAGACCAAGGGCGAGTACCGGCACCTGGAGCTGTTCGACTCGCGAGACTGGGGCCTGGTCGTCTACGACGAGGTCCACCTGCTGCCCGCCCCGGTGTTCCGGATGACGGCCGACCTGCAGTCCCGGCGGCGGCTGGGCCTGACGGCGACGCTGGTGCGCGAGGACGGCCGCGAGGGCGACGTCTTCTCACTGATCGGACCGAAGCGCTACGACGTCCCGTGGCGCGACATCGAGGCGCAGGGCTGGATCGCGCCGGCGGAGTGCACCGAGGTCCGCGTGACGCTGACCGACGCCGAGCGCCTCGGCTACGCGACGGCCGAGGCCGACGAGCGCTACAAGCTGGCCGCGACGGCGATGACGAAGACCCCGGTGATCAAGTCGATCGTGCAGAAGCACGCCGGCGAGCCGACCCTGGTCATCGGCGCCTACCTCGACCAGCTGGAGATGCTCGGCGACGAGCTCGACGCGCCGGTTATCCAGGGCGCGACCCGCAACAAGGAGCGCGAGGAGCTGTTCGACAAGTTCCGCCGCGGCGAGATCCGGACGCTGGTGGTGTCGAAGGTCGCGAACTTCTCGATCGACCTGCCCGAGGCGTCGGTGGCGATCCAGATCTCGGGCACGTTCGGCTCGCGGCAGGAGGAAGCCCAGCGCCTGGGCCGGCTGCTGCGACCGAAGGGCGACGGGCGTCAGGCGCACTTCTACTCGATCGTCTCGCGCGACACGGTCGACACGGAGTACGCGGCGCACCGGCAGCGTTTCCTCGCGGAGCAGGGGTACGCGTACCACATCGTGGACGCCGACGACCTGCTCCGGCCGTTGTGATCGAAGACCTCGCCCGCGCGGCCGCGACCGCGAGCGGCCTGCTCGACCGGGTCGCGCCCGGCCAGTGGAGCGCGCCGACGCCGTGCGACGAGTGGACTGTGCGGGACCTGACGGGCCACCTCGTCGGCTTGGACCTCGTGCTGACGGCGATGTTCTCGAACGCCCCGCCGCCCGACCGCGCGGCCGACCACCTCGGCGCGGACCCCGCGGGGGCGTTCCGGCGCTCGTCCGCGGCCCTGCAGGCGGCCGCGGACGAGCCGGGCGCGCTCGACCGCGTCCAGGAGACGCCGCTGGGCACGACGACCGGCGCCGAACGGCTGCGGTGGCGGATCGCGGACCTGCTCACGCACTCCTGGGACCTGGCGCAGGCCACCGGCGTTCCGGCGGCCGCGCCGGACCACCTCGTCGAGCAGGCGCTGGCGTTCGTGCGGGCTCAGCTGCCCGCACAGGACCGCGGCAGCCGGTTCGGCGAGCCGCACCCGATCGACGCCGGCGCGCCGGCTCTGGACCGGCTGGCGGCGTTCACCGGGCGTGCCGTGCTTTGGCGCGCCGGCCGCTAGGCGAGTCGTTCCAGCTCGGCCCGTGCGTGCGCCACGCGGGCGGTTTCGCTGCCTCCGGCGCGGGAGATCTCTCGCGCGAGGTCGCCCGCGGCGTTGAGGAGGTGGCGGGCCCGGCGCCGGCTGTGCACCTGCTTGCGGAATTTCCTGCGGTCCTCGCGCAGCCCGCTGACCGCGTCCAGCAACGCGGGTCCGACCACTCCGGCCTCGGCTTCCGGCCCGAGCAGGTCCCGCATCCAGCTCCGCTCGCGGCGCGCGGCGCGGCGCAGCACGGCGAACAGGGTGGCGAGCTCGACGGCCGCGATCGCGAACGGCAGCACCGGGACCAGCGGGCCACCGCCGCCGAGGCCGCCCATGTCGTCCCAGGCGAAGTGGAACACCATGGCCAGCAGCATGGTCACCACGCCGAGTAGCACCTGACGCTCGCCACGCGCGCGGCCCAGCACCCACATCAGACCTGTGCAGAAGAGGGCGCTGAACAGCGCGTGCGACACGATCCCGGACACGCCGCGGATGAGGAACACCTGCAGCGACGTCCCGAGCTGGTTCGCGCCGAAGGTCTGCGCGGCGCCGTTGTAGACGTAAAGCACGTCCTCGAACACCTGGAAGCCCAGGCCGATGAACGCGCCGATGATGAACCCGTCGTAGGCGCTGCGGACCAGCCGCGGGGCGAGCCCGATCAGCAGGACGAGCCCGAGCGCCTTGCCCCACTCCTCGTTGATCGGAGCGGTGAGCCCGGCGGCCCAGTTGCCGGCGAAGGCGGTGCCGCCGGCCTTCGTCCAGATCTCCAGCAGCGCGGTGTTGGCCGGAAGCGCGATCCAGAACGCCGCGGCGACGCCACCCCAGGCGAAACCCGCCGCGAGAAGCCCGCCCGGTTGCGCCGTGTAGCGGTTCTGGCGGCGCAGCAACAGCAACCACGGCACGAGGTAAAGCGCGAACAGCAGCACACCACCGTTCAGCGCCGGCGTGTAGAAACCGCCGGTGCCGAAGTACCGCACGATCGCCAGCGCACCACCGCCCAGGCCGAGCGAATACACCCAGAAAGCCAGGTTGTGCGGCTGGAAGAGCCGGAACGGCACACCCCAGCCCGACTCCTCGATCGCGGCCAGCTGGGCCGCCTCGCCGCTCATCGGACCGCACCCGGGGTGCTGCTGCGCAGGAACGCCGCCAGTTCGCCGCGATCGCACTCGAACCGGTCCGGCCGAGCCACGCCCACGATGACCGCCTCCACCTCGTCTCGGTGACACCGGAACACCCCGCGCGCCCCGCCGCTCACCGGGCCGCGCCCGGCGTGATGCTGCGCAAGAAAGCCGTCACTTCGTCGCGGTAGCGCTCGAACTGGTCCGGCGCGGTGCGCACCCGGACCAGCAGCGCGGGCGCGTCGGCGGCGGGCTGCCCGACCTTGAAGGCGACGTCCAGCGCGTCGCCGACCGGCCCGGTACCGGCCCGGGCGACCCCGGTCAGCCCGGCGGCGGTCGTGACGGTGCCCCGAGCCCCGTCGACGCCCGGCGCGTCGCCTTCGGATCGTTCGACCTGGTCGAGGAAGGCGTCCGCCGACCCGGTGAAGGGCGCGCCGCGCAGGTCGATGCTCGCGCCGCCGGTGGCCAGGGCGACCTGCAGGGTGGTGGCGCTCGCCGGTGCGGCGGTGCCGGTCAGCGTGCCGCTCTCGAGCTGCCAGCCGACCGGCGGGACGGCCGTCGCGCCGGCGCCGAGGTTGAGGACGTCACCGGCCCGGACCTCGTTGTGCCACGGGATGGCGGCGTTGAGCGCGGGCAGGCCGTAGCCGAGCAGGAGCGCGATGCCGAGGACCAGCAGAGCGGGTGCGAAGGTCCGCCGGTCGAGCCCGGCGAACCGGTGCTCCACGGGCACCCAGCCCCGCGGCGGCTCGGGTACGTGGTCGGTCACCGGCTGCTCCTCTCCTCCGTGATGACCGTAAGCAGGCTTCGCCCCGTTCGCACCTCCTACGCCTCGGCCACCCCTTCGGCCCAGCGAATCGTCACAGGAGCAACTTCCACCTCACGCGTCTCGTTCGAGGTCCTGACCTGCGGATTTGTGGATTCACTCGAACGGATGAGCGGGGGAATCGCTGGAAATTGTCGGACCCTCGAACTACTGTTCGAGATGCAGTAGCCGAACACAAGTTCGAGGGGACGTCCATGACGATCGCACCGCTCCGCCCCGGTACGCCCGCGCCGCCGGTCCAGACCCTGCCACCGGGGTCGTGGCACGGCCGGCTGTGGGTGTCCGACCTGCCCTTGACCCGGCCCGAGCGGTTCCTCGGCTGCGTGGCCGAGTTCGAGCGGTCGGGGTTGTGGCCGGTGCTGATCCCCCACGACCAGCGGTTCGCGGCGAACGGCGAAGACTGGATCGACGACCGCGGCCGCCTCGCCCCGGCCGGCCACCGGGTGTCCTCCGCCGACCCGGCGGCGGCGCTGGCCCGCTGGTGGGACACGTCCTGCTGCGACGGCGCCTGCCTCCGCCCCTTCGGCGCCCGCTTCCCGGGGTTGGCGAAGCGCAGCCCACGCAAGTCGGACCCGCTGGCGGAAGCGGGCAACACGGGTTCGATCCTGGCCACCCGAGCCCCGCACCGGCTGGGGTTGGTCCAGACCGAGCGCCCCGCCGACATCCCGGCCCTGCTGGGCTGGACGGGGATGATCAAGTGCACGGACCAGGTGGCCGAGCTGTCGGCGGTGCTGCGCAGCTGGGAGGACCGCTTCGGGGCGACGCTGGTGGTGCTGGGCTTCGACGCGATCGAGCTGTCGGTGTCGGCCCCACCCCGAAACCAGGCGAGGGCGCTCACGGTGGCGGCGGAGCACCGGGCGTTCAGCTTGCCGACGTTCGCCGGGCAGCCGGGGAACCTGCGGGAGTACGCGTCGGGGCTGGTGCAGTCGCGGCACTGGAGGTTCTCCTGGGCCTAGCACGAAAGTAGCGACACGGGATCGGTGCGGCACGGCCGGCGGTCGATGCCGGGGCTGCGGCCGGGCAGTCGAACCGCGTATTCGCACTGCCTGGCCGGCGCTGCCGAACTCCGCGCCGCGCACCACAACCACGTCCGACTCCACCCCGGCGGTGCTGTGAGCAAACGCTTCAAAGGCCCACTGAGACGGCCGTCCCCGAACTCAGGTCACCCGTCCCGACCCGCGGTCCAACCGTCCGGTCGTCGCCGCGTTTCACCACGACGGACGCCGGGAATCACCTTTCGCGGGAACGGAAAGGGGGTGAGGGCGATCGCCGAAATCCGGATCGGGACGTCCGGCTGGCGTTATCCGCCCTGGCGCGGTGTCTTCTACCCGTCCGGGCTCGCTCAGCGGCGGGAACTCGAACACCTCTCGCGGCGGATGAACTCCGTCGAGATCAACGGCTCCTTCTACTCGCTCCAGCGCCCCGAGCGGTACCGCGCCTGGTTCGACGAGACGCCGGCGGGCTTCCTCTTCGCCGTCAAAGGCGGGCGCTTCATCACGCACATGAAGCAGCTCCGCGACGTCGAGACCGCCCTCGCGAACTTCTACGCCTCCGGGGTCCTCGCGCTCGGCGCGAAACTGGGCCCGTTCCTCTGGCAGCTCCCGCCCCGGCTCGCGTTCGACCCGGACCGGCTCGCGAACTTCTTCGCGCTCCTGCCCCGCACCACGACCGAAGCCGCCGCGCTGGCCAAGAAGCACGACGACAAGCTCAAAGACGATCCCTACCTGAAACCCGGCCCGAAAAAACCGCTGAAGCACGCACTCGAAGTCCGGCACCCCAGTTTCGCCCAGCCCGCCGCCACGCACCTGCTGCGCGAACACGACATCGCCCTCGTGGTCGCCGACACCGCGGGAAAGTGGCCGTTCCTCGAAGAGCAGACCTCGGACTTCGCCTACGTCCGGCTGCACGGCGACGAGGAGCTCTACGTCAGCGGCTACTCCGACCAAGCCCTGCGCACCTGGGCCGACAAGATCCGCACCTGGCACGACGGCGGGCGGCGAGACGTCTACGTCTACTTCGACAACGACGTCAAAGTCGAAGCGCCGCGCAACGCCGAATGCCTCGCCGACCTGCTCGGGATCGGGCCGCAGTGAGTGGACAGTGAGCGGGGTCCGCTTGACTCGTCGGGCAGGCGGACCCGCTTGCGTGCTGTCGCTGGGGGTCGGCACGCGGGCGGTCCGCCGCACGTCTTTCAGCCGCCCGCGCTGACCAGCGCCGCCAGTTTGGCGCGGACGTCGTCGGCGTCGGGGTGGCCCAGCTCCGTCAGCAGGCGGACCGAGCGGAGCCAGCACTCGCGGGCCAGAGCCTCGTCGCCGTACCTCGAATAGATGGTGCCGAGCTGGGCGAGCACGTCCGCGGCCTCGTACAGCTCGCCCATCTCGAAGAACATCGAGACGGACTCGCGGATGCACGCGATGCCCGCGTCGAGCCGGCCGAGGCCGATCAGGGCCAGGCCCCGCGTGTGCTGGGTGAAGCGCGTGTCCACCGGCTGGCCGTCCGGGCCGACGACGGCCAGTGCCGCGTCCGCCAGGCGCAACGCCTGCTCGTGGTCGCCCATCGACGTGCACACGTCGCCGAGCGCGCGCAGCACGCTCGCTTCGAACTGGCCCATCCCCAGCTCGCGCACGAGCTCCAGCGCCTGCTTGCCGTGCTCGTACGCCGAGGCGTACTCGTCGAGGTTGTGCGAAGCCAGCGCCAGGTTGTACTGCGCCCGCGCCTCGCCCTCCCGCGCGCCGAGCTCGCGCTGGATCGCCAGCACCTGCTCCAGGTAGCGCCGCGAGTCCGCGTACTGCCGGGCGACGCCGTTGACGACGCCGAGGCCGCTGAGGATGCCCGCCTCGCCGGGGCGGTGGCCGCTCGCGCGGGCCGCTTCGAGCGCCACCGTGAACACCGAACGCCAATCGTCCAGCCGCGAGCGCGTCACGAAGTAGCTCTGCAGGAGCCAAGCCAGCTTCCAGCAGGCGTCGTCGCGGCCGAGGCGCCGCGCCAGGTGCACAGCGGCGATGAGGTTGGCGGACTCTTCGACGAACCAGTCCAGCGCGTCGTGGTGGGAGTCGAAGGTGAGACCACCTTCGAGGTCGTCCGGTTCCAGCAGCCGGTAGTAGCGCTCCGGGCGCATCCGGCGGGACGCGTCCAGTGCCGACGCCAGGTACCAGCCCAGCAGCCGGTCCAACGCCGCGGAGCGCTGCGAAGCCGTATCGACCTGCGAAGCGACTTCGCCGGCGTACGCCCGGATCAAGTCGTGGAACTGGTAGCGGCCCGGCCGCGGCTGGGCCAGCAAGTGCGCGGACGCCAGGGTTTCCAGGCCCGCCCGGGCCGTCGCGAGGTCCAGGCCGGCGACCGCGGCCGCCACCGGGGCGGTGAAGTCGGCGCCGGTGGCCAGGCCGAGCAGCCGCAGCAGCCGCGCCGCCGAGGGCTCCAGTGCCTGGTAGGAGTACGACAGCACCGAGCGGATGTTCGTCCCTTCGCCGTCGGCGAGGTCGAACGAACCGAGCAGGTCGTCTTCGATCGAGCCGGCGAACTCGTCGAGCGCCAGGTCGGGGAACTGCGCCGCCCGCACCGCGAGGATCCGGATGGCCAGCGGCAACCCGCCGCAGTGGCGCACGAACCGCTCGGCCGCCGCCGGGTCGCGGGCCACCCGCTCGACGCCGATGGTGGCCGCGAGCAGCTCGACCGCGTCCTCGTCGCCGAGCTCCTCCAGCGCGATCCGCCGCGCGCCGTGCGTCGCGACCAGCGCGCGCAGCTGCCAGCGGCTGGTGACCACGACCAGGCAGCCCGGCCCGGGCAGCAGCGGCCGCACCTGTTCGGTGCGGTTGGCGTTGTCGAGCAGGACGAGCAGCCGCCGTCCCGCGGTGTGCGTCCGCCAGCTCGCCGCGCGGCCGTCGAGGTCGGCCGGGATCGCCTCGCACGGCACGCCGAGCGCGGTGAGCATCGCCTCCAGCGCCGTCGACGGCTCGACCGGTTCGCCGGGGCCGTAGCCGCGCAGGTTGAGGTAGACCTGCCCGCCGGGGAACCGGTCGGCGATCTCGTGCGCGAAGTGCACGGCCAGCGTCGTCTTCCCCAGACCCCCCATGCCTTCGACGGACGCGATCGGCGTGGACGCACCGGCGTCGACCGCCTCCGGCAGCAGCGCGTGCAACGCCTTGAGGTCGCACTCGCGCCCGGAAAAGGTCCGCAGGTCGGCGGGCAGCTGGTGCGGCACCTGCGGTTCGGCGCCGAGCCGGTAGCGCGCCAGCCCGGCGGGCTCGTCGGCGCCGGTCAGGATCGCCTGCCGGGTGCGCTGCAGCGACGGCCCGGGGTCGAGCCCGAGCTCGTCGGCGAGCACCCCGCTGATCCGGCCGTACACCTCGAGCGCGTCGGCTTGCCGTCCCGAGCGGTACAGCGCGGCCATCAGCTGCTCGTGCAGCCGCTCCCGCAACGGGTTTTCCCTGGTCAGCCGGGTGAGTTCGGGGACGACGGTGCCGTACTCGCCGACGTCGAGCAGCGCGTCCGCCCACTGTTCGCGGACCCGCAGCCGTTCCTCGGCCAGCTGGCCGGCTTCGTCGCGGTGGAGCGCGTCCGACTCGACGTTGAGCAGCGCGGGCCCGCGCCACTGTTCGAGCGCCTCGGCGAAGTGGGCGGCCGCCTGGCGGCTCTCGCCCCGGTCGAGCGCGGCCTTGCCGCGGGCGGCGAGGGCGCGGAACCGGGACAGGTCGAGCAGGCCGTCGTCGAGTTCGATCCGGTAGCCGCCGCTTTCGGTGCGGATCGCGACCTGGTCGCCGAGCGCCCGGCGCAGCCGCAGCACGTACGTCTGGAGCGCGCCCTTGGAACGGCGGCGGTCGTCGTCCCACAGCCAGCGGCCCAGCTCCTCGACCGGCACCACCCGGTTCGCGCGCAGCAGCAGGCCGGCCAGCACGATCAACGGCCGGCTGCCCCCGAGCGGTACCGGGCGGCCGTCGGCCGTGACCTCGGCCGGACCCAGCACGCGGAAGTCGAGGACCACCGGATCATTCTCTCCTCCGAATGCGCGGTTCTGCACCCGTTCGCCGAACCTGGGACGGTGGCATGATCGGCCCTGATGAAGGTCTACGCGATTCCCCTGCGCACCCGGTTCCGCGGCATCACCGTCCGTGAAGGCGTGCTGCTGCGCGGCCCGGCGGGCTGGGGCGAGTTCTGCCCGTTCGCCGACTACTCGGACGCCGAGAGCGCGCCGTGGCTGCGGGCGGCCCTCGAAGCGAGCGAAACCGGCTGGCCGGCCCCGGTCCGCGACCGGGTCGAGGTGAACACGACCGTGCCGGTGGTCGCGCCCGAAAAGGCGTACGAACTCGTGCGTGCGTCCGGCTGCCGCACGGCCAAGGTGAAGGTCGCGGACCCGCGCGTCTCCCTGGCCGACGACTGCGCCCGGGTCGAGGCGGTCCGCGACGCGCTGGGCCCGGACGGCGCGATCCGCGTCGACGCCAACGCGGCGTGGGACGTCGACACGGCGGTCCGCGCGATCACCGACCTCGACAAGGCGGCGGGCGGGCTGGAGTACGCGGAGCAGCCGTGCCCGACGATCGACGACCTGGCCGCGGTGCGCCGCAAGGTGGGCGTCCGGATCGCCGCCGACGAGTCGATCCGCCGCGCGGAAGACCCACTGAAGGTCGCGGTCGCCGGAGCGGCGGACATCGCGGTGCTGAAGGTCGCCCCCCTCGGGGGCGTCCGCCGGGCGCTCGAGGTCGCGGAGGCGTGCGGGCTGCCGTGCGTGGTGTCGTCGGCGGTGGAGACGAGCGTCGGCCTGGCGGCGGGACTCGCACTGGCGGGCGCGCTCCCGGAACTCGAATTCGCTTGTGGACTCGGCACGATTTCCTTGCTGACGGGGGACGTCTCCGCCGACTCACTGTCCCCTGTGGACGGTTTCCTGCCGGTGCTGCGCCAGGCACCGGAGCCCACGGACGCCTACCCGGCCCCCGCCGACGTCCAGGCCGCGTGGGAAGCCCGCCTGGCCCGGGTGCGCGCGCTGTCGTAGGCCCGCACGAGCCACCGGTCGGCCCACTCGCGATCGGGCTGCTCCGGCAGCGGCGACGCACCCCGCGCCAGCCGGTCGAGCCGATCCTCCAGCTCGGCGGCGGCCGCCATGGCCTCGTCCGGGGTGTGCTTGCCGCGCCGCAGGTCGCGCAGCCAGGTCAGCCAGGGTTCGGCGATCGGGTCCGCAGGTAGCCCGCGAACCTCGGCCCCGCCAGGCGGGACACGATCCTCGCGGCGTTCGCGCGCAGATTCCCGGTGCGGGCCAGGCGCATCCACTTGCGCAGCGAGTAGCCGATCAGGTCCAGATCACCGGACCCCGACCGGACACCCCCGCTGACGTACTCGGCCGGTTCCGCGCACGGGCCCCTCTCGTCGCGGTCGTCCTGACCGGCGAACTCCGGGGTGTCGTGCTGCACGGCCGGAAAACGCACCCCGGTGAGCACCTGGTTTTCCCCGAGGGCGAAGTTCAGGGTCGGGGTCCGGGCCGTTCCTGATGTGGTCAGGGTGGCCCGGAAGCCAGTATTGAGCCATGACGAACAGCGTGTACACCCCCGCCAAGAAGCTCCGCCGCAGCCGCTCCGACAAGATGCTCACGGGCGTCTGCGGTGGCTGGTCCACCTACCTCGGCATCGACGCCAACGTCCTGCGCATCGGCCTGGTCGCCGCCGTGTTCCTGTCGGTCGGCATCGCGATCCCGATCTACGTCGCCGCCGCCATCCTGACGCCGGAAGAGGACTCCTGATCGTGGCGGGCGCCGGTTCGCAGGGGGAACCGGGGCCCGCCGGGGGTGCGCTGTTCGGCCGAGCACCGTAAGCCGAGCAGCGCAAAAGGCCCGCGCGAATCCCGTTCGAGGGGTTAGGGTTCGCGCTCGTGGATCAAGGGAGCAGAACGGCCGCGAAGGTCGTCGTCGGGATCCTCGGTGGGCTGTACCTGCTCGCCGGGCTGGGACTGACCGCCTTCGCCGCGTTCTTCGCACTCGCGTTCAACGACACCGGCAGCACGACGGTCACCAAGACCGTGCTCTACACCGCCGCCGGGCTGGCGATCTGGATCCTGCTGACCGGGATCGGCGCGATCGTCGTCGCGCTGGAAGCGGAAGAAGCGAGCACCGCCTGGCTCGGGGGCCTCGGCGTGCTCGCGCTCGGCGTCGTCATCTTGGGTGCCTACGCCATCTGGTTCTTCACCAAGCCATGAGAAAAGCCCGGCCCGCCGAAGCGGACCGGGCTTTCCCAGTCAAGCGACCGGACTCAGAAGTCCATGCCACCCATGCCACCGGACGGGTCGGCGGGAGCGGCCGAAGCCTTCTCCGGCTTGTCCGCCACGACGGCCTCGGTGGTCAGGAACAGCGCCGCGATGGAAGCGGCGTTCTGCAGCGCGGAGCGGGTGACCTTCGTCGGGTCCGGCACGCCGGCGGCGAGCAGGTCCTCGTAGACACCCGTGGCGGCGTTGAGGCCGTGACCCTGCGGCAGGCC
This sequence comes from Amycolatopsis sp. FBCC-B4732, assembly GCF_023008405.1. Taxonomy (NCBI): domain Bacteria; kingdom Bacillati; phylum Actinomycetota; class Actinomycetes; order Pseudonocardiales; family Pseudonocardiaceae; genus Amycolatopsis; species Amycolatopsis sp. FBCC-B4732. Next base: position 9,032,800 of record NZ_CP095376.1, on the reverse strand, counting down.
CTTGACCTTCTCCACCACGACGCCGCCTTCGAGGCCGGCGTTGATCGCGATCTGCTTGAGCGGGGCCTCGACGGCCACCTTGACGATGTTGGCGCCAGTGGCCTCGTCGCCCTCGAGCTTCAGGCCCGCGAACGCGGCTTCGGCGGCCTGGATCAGGGCCACGCCACCACCGGCGACGATGCCCTCTTCCACGGCGGCCTTCGCGTTGCGCACCGCGTCCTCGATGCGGTGCTTGCGCTCCTTGAGCTCGACCTCGGTCGCGGCGCCGGCCTTGATGACGGCCACGCCGCCGGCCAGCTTCGCGAGCCGCTCCTGCAGCTTCTCGCGGTCGTAGTCCGAGTCCGAGTTCTCGATCTCGGCGCGGATCTGGTTGACGCGACCCTGGATCTGGTCGGCGTCGCCCGCACCCTCGACGATGGTCGTCTCGTCCTTGGTGATGACGGCCTTGCGGGCCTTGCCCAGCAGGGACAGGTCCGCGTTCTCCAGCTTGAGGCCGACGTCCTCGGAGATGACCTGGCCACCGGTCAGGATCGCGATGTCCTGCAGGATCGCCTTGCGGCGGTCACCGAAGCCCGGGGCCTTGACGGCGACGGACTTGAAGGTGCCGCGCATCTTGTTGACGATGAGGGTGGCCAGGGCCTCGCCCTCGACGTCCTCGGCGATGATCAGCAGCGGCTTGCCGGACTGGATGACCTTCTCCAGCAGCGGCAGGACGTCCTTGACGGTGGAGATCTTGGAGCCGAAGAGGAGGATGTACGGGTCCTCGAGCTCGGCTTCCTGACGCTCCGGGTCGGTCACGAAGTAACCGGAGATGTAGCCCTTGTCGAAGCGCATGCCCTCGGTGAGCTCGAGCTCGAGACCGAAGGTGTTGCTCTCCTCGACGGTGACGACGCCTTCCTTGCCGACCTTGTCCAGCGCCTCGGCGATCAGCTCGCCGATGGTGCGGTCAGCGGCCGAGATCGAGGCGGTAGCAGCGATCTGCTCCTTGGTCTCGATCTGGACGGCGGCCTTGTGCAGCTGCTCGGTGATGGCCTCGACGGCCGCCTCGATGCCGCGCTTCAGGCTGATGGGGTCGGCGCCGGCGGCGACGTTGCGGAGGCCTTCCTTGACGAGGGCCTGCGCGAGCACGGTGGCGGTGGTGGTGCCGTCACCCGCGACGTCGTCCGTCTTCTTGGCGACCTCCTTGACGAGCTCGGCCCCGATCTTCTCCCACGGGTCTTCGAGCTCGATCTCCTTGGCGATGGAGACACCGTCGTTGGTGATGGTCGGCGCGCCCCACTTCTTCTCGAGCACGACGTTCCGGCCCCGCGGGCCGAGGGTCACCTTGACGGCTTCGGCGAGGGTGTTCAAGCCGCGCTCAAGACCGCGGCGGGCGTCCTCGTCGAACGCGATCAGTTTGGCCATTGCGGTGTGGTCCTCCGGTATTGGGCGCCACCGCCGCGCTGTGGTTCTTGCAGCGGCGGCAGCAGGACTCTTTCCTCGGCCAGGCTCGGTGCCCGCGACGGACGACTGGACCCGGGTGGGGGTCAGCCTCACCGTCCCGACCTTTGGCACTCGACGGCGTCGAGTGCCAACACCGTGTTTAGCACTCTCGGGGGGAGAGTGCAAGAAGACCTGCTCAGCGCCGCACGATCTCGCGAGCCACCGAAGCCGTGAACGACCCGTTCACGGCGTCCGGGCCGCGCTCAGTTGCTCGGCTTGATGCTGATCGACGTCGGGGGCGCGTTCAGCGAGGACGTCGGGTTGCTCTGCGAGTCCCCGCCCGGGCCGACCGGGATGTTCGGGGCCGTCGTCTGGCCGCCACCGCCGCCGTTGTCGTCGCCGCCGAACAGGAAGATCGCGCCCACCACCAGGCCGGCCACCACGACCAGCCCGAGGACGATGAAGATCCACTTCTTGCCGCCGCTGCTCTTCGGCTGGTGGAACGCGCCCGCGCCGCCCGCGGGCATCGGCGGGCGCAGGCGCATCGGGTCCTGGCCGTAGCCGGGCGGCGGGCCTTGCGGGGGCATGCCCGGCTGCTGCGGGTAGCCGTAACCCTGCGGGGGCATGCCCTGCGGCGGCATCCCCGGCGGGCCCTGCTGGGGGTAGCCGTACCCGGGCGGCGGGCCCTGCGGCGGCATGCCCGGCTGCTGCGGGCCCTGCGGCGGCATGCCCTGGGGTGGCCCCTGCGGCCCGGGCTGCTGGCCGTAGCCGGGCTGCTGCTGTCCTCCGTACGGGTGCACGGGGGCCCCCTCTCCCTGCGGTGCGCTGTTCTGGTGCGGCCCCTGTTGTACCTGACCAGCACGGTGCGGCGCGGGGATTCCGCCCGAATGGGACCCGGGCGGGCCCGGCGGGGTGTCGGAGGTAGCCAGCGGGCCGAGCGCGCGGCGGGCGGCCGCGACCATCTCGACGCAGCTCGGGTAGCGGTCGGCCGGGCTCTTCGCCATCCCCTTGCGGATGACCTCGTCGATCGACGGCGGCAGCGCGACGGCGCGCGAGATCGCGGGCGGTTCGCCGTTGAGGTGCCCCTTGATCACCGTCGGCACGTCGCCCTTGAACGGCGGGCTGCCGGTGAGGCACGCGTAGAGGACGCACGTCAGCGCGTACTGGTCGGTGCGCCCGTCCAGCGGCTCGCCGCGCAGGTGCTCCGGCGCCGCGTACGTCGGCGAGCCGAGGAAGTCGCCGCCGCGCGTGCGGTGGCCGGTCGCGCCGCGGCGCGTCAGGCCGAAGTCGGCGACGTACACGTGCTCGCGCGAGGTCTCCTTCTTCGTCACGAGCACGTTCGCCGGCTTGACGTCCAGGTGGACCAGACCACGGTTGTGCAAGGTGTCGAGGGCGTCGGCGACCTGGTCGAGCATCGTCAGGGTGCGCGCGGGCGCGATCGGGCCGCCGGCGATCAGGCCGGCGAGGTCACCGCCGTCGACCATCCGCATGGCGATGTACAACATGCCTTCGAGCTCGCCGAAGTCGTACAGCGGCACGACATTGGCGTGGTCGATCGCGGAGGTGTTGCGCGCCTCGTCGACGAACCGCTCGCGGAACTCGGCGTCGGCCCCGAGGTGGTCACCGATGACCTTCAGCGCCACCTTGCGGCCGAGACGCACGTCCGTGGCCTTGTAGGTGACGCTCATGCCGCCCTTGCCGAGCACCCCGTCGATGCGGTAGTTGCCCAGCCGGCGACCGGTGAGGTCCCCCGACACATCGCCTGTCACGCCCGCAGCCTAACGCCCCAGGTTCAGCGCTTCCCGGGGGTTCGCCGATCAGGTGAGCGAGTCGCTGTGCCAACCCGGGGGTGCAACCCCCGGACCCCGCCCGGGGGCCCGCCCCCGGACCCGGAAGTGGCTAAGAAACCTTCCGCACGTCGGCTGCCTGGCTACGACCGTCACGGCCCGACTGCACTTCGAACTCGACGCGATCGCCTTCGTCCAAAGTGCGGAATCCTTCGGACTGGATGGCCGAATAGTGGACGAAGACGTCCGGGCCCTCCGTCGATTCGATGAAGCCGTAGCCCTTTTCCGAGTTGAACCATTTGACGGTGCCGACAGCCACGGCGCCCTCCCTCAGCACAAAGGATCCGCTGGCCCGAGCGGAGGCCAGCGGCGGAAGTGCCAATCACGCTACCGGAATTATTCCCCTCGGCAATGGGCAATTCGTCCGAAGATCACGTGCCCGAAAGGCGTCTGTTCCGCGCGTGCACGAGCACGGTCCCCGGACCCGCGAAGTCGACGGCGAGCCCTTCGCCCGTGCGCAGCGACTGCGGGCCGCCCGGGTCGAGCGCGCGCAACCGGCACTGGACGCTGTCCGGGTAGGCCAGCAGGTAGTCCGGCCGGACCGTGACCAGCTCGCCCTTGCCGAGTTCGAACGCGTCGACCGGGCCGGGCGCGGCGAGCACGAGCGGCCCGGTTCCGCTGTAGTGCTCGAGGAACCCCGAGTCGGCGCCGAAGAGCTGCTGCAACGGCGTCCAGTTCGGGTCGTGCCGGACCGTCGAGGGCCGCACCAGCACCGCGTCGCGGTGCACCGACCAGCCCGTGCCGCCGCCGACTTCCAGCGGGTAGACGTCGCCGGGGCGCAGCGGCGCGAAGTCGATCCAGCCGCCGTCGGACGGCGCGGTGTAGACCACCGTCGTCGCCTTGCTCGCGCGGACGCCGCCCCGGCCCACCGGCGTCTCGGTGACCCCGAACCGGCTGGCGAGCAACGTTTCGGGCGACGCCTGCACGGCCTCGCCCGGGTCCAGCAGGACGCGGGCGACGCCGAAACCGGGCGTGTGCCGGGTCTGGACGCGCATCAGCGGGACGGGACGTGCGAGATGATCCAGCTGACCAGTGCGGACGGGTTGCGCGTCTGCGTCATGATCTGGCCGGGGCCGACGAAGTCGAACACCAGGCCTTCGCCGCTCTTCATGGACTGGATGATGCCCGTCGCGACCTTCCGGATCTGGTACTGCACGGTGTCGGCGTACGCGACGACGTGCCCGGTGTCGATGGTCACCATCTCGCCCTGCTGCAGCGTGATGGTCTCGACCGCGCCGTAGCAGGAGACGAGCAGCTGGCCCTGGCCGGTGGCGTGGGTCAGGAAGCCGCCCTCGCCGCCCATCAGGTTCTTCATCCCGCCCCACTTGGTCTCGGTCTGCACGCCGTGCGACGACGCGAGCCAGCAGCCGCGGGTGACGGCCCAGCCGGTGCGGCCGTCGAGGGGGACCACCTGGATGTCGCCGGGCAGGTTGGCCGCGACGTCGACCCAGCCGCCGTTCTGCGGCGCGGTGAAGGTGGAGATGAAGAAGGACTCGCCGCCGAGGAACGCGCGCCCCAGGCCCTTCATGATCCCGCCCTGCGCCTGCGACTGGACCTGCACGCCGTAGCTGGTGGCCATCATCGCGCCGGATTCCACCTGGCACGGCTCCCCGGGCGCCAGCATCAGCCGGGCGACGGCGAACGAAGGCTGTTGACGGACCTGAACCTGCATGCTTGCTCCCCATCGGCGTGCTCGTGACGGGGCAGAGTCTTGCACGACCCCCGAAGGCGGGGAGGATGGTCCGGTGATCTCCGTCGACGACTACCGCGACCGCGTCGCCGAGCTCCTCGGCACCGCCCCCGCGGCCACGCTGCCCCTCGCCGCCGCGGCCGGCCTCGTGCTGGCCGAGGACGTGCGGGCCGGCGTCTCCCTGCCGCCCTTCGACAACTCCGCCATGGACGGCTACGCGGTCCGCGCCGCCGACGTCGCCACGGCGCCGGTGACCCTGCCGGTGGCCGACGACATCCCGGCGGGCCGGGTCGACGTCGGAACCCTCGAACCGGGCACCGCGCACCGGATCATGACCGGCGCCCCGCTGCCGCCCGGCGCGGACGCCGTCGTGATGGTCGAGGACACCGACGGCGGCACGGAAACCGTGACGATCTCGGCGCCCGCCCGCGAAGGCGCGCACATCCGGCGGACCGGTGAAGACGTCGTCGCCGGCAGCGTCGCGCTGCACGCCGGGACCGTGCTCGGCCACTCGCAGCTCGGCCTCGCGGCCGCCGTCGGGCTGGCCGAGCTCCGGGTGCACCGGCCGTTGCGGGTGTTGATCGCCTCGACCGGCACCGAGCTGATCGACGCGCCCGCCCCGCTGCGCCACGGCCAGATCTACGAGTCCAACAGCGTGATGCTCGCCGCGGCGATCCGCGAACTCGGCTGCGAGGCCGACGTCGTCCGCAGCGTCGTCGACGACGTCGAGGAGTTCCGCAAGGTCATCGAGCCGAAGCTGGCCGACGCCGACCTGCTGGTGACGTCCGGCGGGGTCAGCGCGGGCGCCTACGAAGTGGTGAAGGACGCGCTGACCGGCCAGGGCGTCGAGTTCGCGAAGATCGCGATGCAGCCGGGCGGGCCGCAGGGCTGCGGGCGCTGGCAGGGCGTGCCGGTGGTGACGCTGCCCGGCAACCCGGTCAGCGTGCTGGTGTCGTTCGAGGCGTTCCTGCGCCCGGCGCTGCTGACGGCCATGGGCCACACCGACGTTTCGCGGCGGCGCGTGCGGGCCCGGCTGACCGAGGAGATGTCCTCGCCCGCCGGCCGCCGCCAGTACCGCCGGGGCGTGTTCACGCCGTCCGACCGCGAGGTCACCGGCGTCGTCGGGCCGCGCGGCGGGCCGGGCTCGCACCTGCTGGCCGCGTTCACGCAGGCCAACTGCCTGATCGTGCTGCCGGAAGACGTCACGTCGGCAGCGGAAGGTCAAGAGGTGGACGTGCTGCTGCTCTGACCGGGAAGTCGCGCAGCTTCCCGTAGGGCGCCAGCAACGGCAACGCGACGATCGACATCGCCGCGGCGCACCAGAGCGTCTCGCGGATGCCGATCGTCTCGCCCAGCACGCCGCCGAGCACCCCGGCCAGCGGGATCGTCCCGTAGTTGACGATCGACGTGCTGGAGTTGACCCGGCTGAACAGCCCGGGCGGGGTGTACTGCTGGCGGAACGTCGTGGTCAGCACGTTCCCGGCGACGACCCCGGCGCAGACGCCGAACTCGGCGAGCACGAACAGCGCCAGGCCCAGCCGGGGCCGCTCAACGGCCCGAACAGCAGCATCGGGGCCGCGACGACCTCGCACAGCAGCCACGCGCGCGCGGCGCCGAAGCGGGCGGCGAGCCGTCCGGCCAGTACCGCGCCGAGCACCCCGCCGGAGGCGGCCACCGCCAGCACCAGCCCGACCAGGCCGGGTGCGGCGCCGAGCGTGCGGGACAGGTACACGATCTGGATGGCCTGGTAGCCGGTGAGGGCGAGGTTCGAGACGGCGCCGAAGGTCATCAGCGACCGCAGGTACCGGTCGTGGACGACGAACCGCAGCCCTTCGGCGATCTGGCTGCGCAGCGGCGTCCGGACGGGCGGGACGACGGTCTCGCGCACCTTGATCGCCCGCACGCACAGCACGGAGACACCGAAGCTGACCGCGTCCGCGAGGATCCCGCTGACCGGGCCGAACGCCTGCGCCAGCAGCCCGGCCACGCCCGGACCGGCGACCTGCGTCGCGGATTCGCTGCCCTGCAGCTTGGCGTTGGCGCCGAGGAGCTCGCCGGGCCCGACCAGCGCCGGGAGGTAGGCCCGGTAGGCGAGGGTGAAGAAGACCTTCGCGATGCCGCCGAGCAGCGCGGCCGCGAGCAGGTACGGCATGGTCAGCGCGCCGAAGCCGGCCGCGAGCGGGACGCTGCCGAACACCGCCATCGACACCGTGTTGCAGAGCAGCATGACCGGGCGCTTCGGCAGCCGGTCGACCCAGGCACCGGCGGGCAGGCCCACCACGAGCCACGGCAGCCAGGCGACCGCGGTCAGGAGCGCGACCTGAAACGTGCTCGCCTGCAGCGTGACCACCGCGACCAGCGGCAACGCCGTGCTCGCGACCATGCTGCCGAGCATGCTGGTCGTTTCGCCGGTCCAGAGCAGCCGGAAGTCCCTGTTCCCCCAGAGCCCCTTCACGGCTTGCCCAGCGACGCCCGCGCGGCGAAGAAGACCGGACGGCGCTCGACGCCGTCGCCGGGTTCGGTGCGGTTCTCGAACTCGCCGATCAGCAGGAAGATCCGCTCGTTGAGCTCGTCGAGCTCCTCCTTCGACAGCCGCACCCAGGTGTCGATGCTGAACGGCGCCCCGCGCCACTGCTCGGGGTAGGACTCGCGGCTCGCGATCCACTCGCGGGCGACCGCGGTCTGGTGGTCGAGCACGAGGACCTCGGCGGCTTCGGCGACCGGGTCGCCGGGGAAGTCGGCCGCGGCCCACCGCAGTGTCTTCGCGCTGCGCTTCCACCACCGTTCTCGCTGGTCACGGGCCAGTTCCGGGGCCACCTCGACGAGCTTTGCCGCGGCCAGGACCTTCATGTGGTGGCTCACGTTGCCGACCGCCTGGCCGGTCTTCGCGGCCAGCATCGACGCGGTCGCCGGGCCGTCGAGGTGGAGCAGTTCCAGGAGCCGGCGGCGCAGCTGGTGCGACATGGCCGCCAGCACCTTCGAATCCCGGATCTCCCGGATGTCTTCGGTCATGACGCACAAGAGTAGTTGTACAAGAGTTCTTGTGCAATAGCTCTTGTGCATCCGCTCGCGTAAGCTCGCGCCATGGGTTTCGTCGCATGGGTCATCTTCGGCGCGATCGTCGGCTGGGCCGCGAACCTGGTCGTCGGCGGCCGGGAGCGGCGCCGGCAGGGTTGCCTGGTCAGCGTGCTCGTCGGCGTGGTCGGCGCGGCGCTCGGCGGGCTGGTCTACCGGCTCGCGACGGGCCAGGCGAAGACGTTCGACTTCGACTTCCCCAGCTTCGGCGTGGCCGTCCTCGGCGCCGTCGTCCTGCTGGCGATCCTGCGGCTCGTGAACGGGCTCGGCCGTCGTCCGAGTGACCGTTGGTAACTTTTGCCGGACGAATCGTGATCGTCCGGCCCTCAGCCGCTAGACTGCTTCGTCACGCGCATTGCCCGGTGGCCGGGTGCATGCGCCGTCGGGGGGCGGATGCACCCGGCCCCCATTTCTCTTCGCTTCGATGACGACGTCGACGGCGTGCATGGGGGCCACCAAGGACGGCAGCGGCACTTCGTCGATCTCCGCGCGCCACGCGCCGAACAGCTCGGCGAGGCGGACGTCGGCCGGATCGCGGTGGTCGGTCATCATCCCCTCCTCACTGGGTCCACGGGGCCGCGCGGCAGCGCCCCGAACGGCATCAACTACCCAGAGTCATCGGTGAAATCGACCTTCCGTTACCGGGATGTGGTCGCTCCCACCCTTCGCGGTGACCCCCTCGCGGAGGAGCCACCGAGGGGGACTCGGACACGCTCACCTGGGGCAGCGGTAGCGTGGGGGCGCCCGTACGCGGCGGCCGGACCCCGGCGCCGACCCGATCTTCCGACACGAAACCAGGGGACCCGACCATGAGCGGCACCCGGCCGGAATCCGCCGGCAATCCCGTCGCCCACGCCCTCCAGCTGGCCCGCGAGACGCTGCCGCCGATGCACCCGGCCGGTCGCCCGTTCGTGGCGGGCGGCGCGGTCGCGACGCTGGTCGCCCGCCGGTTCTCCAAGCGCCTCGGCGTCCTCGGCGCGCTCACGACCGTGGCGATGGCCGCGTTCTTCCGCGAGCCGAAGCGGGTCCCGCCGCCGCGTGACGGCGTCGCGCTGGCCTCGGCCGACGGTCTCGTGTCGCTGATCGAGGAAGCCGTCCCGCCCGCCGAGCTGGGCCTGCCCGCCGAGCCGCGGATGCGTGTGTCGGTGTTCCTCTCGGTGTTCGACGTGCACGTCCAGCGCGTGCCGGCGAACGGCGTGATCGAGCGCGTCGCCTACCGGCCGGGCAAGTTCCTGTCCGCCGACCTGGACAAGGCGAGCGACGACAACGAACGCAACTCCGTGCTGATGCGCACCGAAGACGGCCACGAGCTCGTCGTCGTGCAGATCGCCGGGCTGGTCGCGCGCCGCATCCTCTGCGAGATCCGCGAGGGCGACAAGGTCGGCGCCGCCGCGACGTACGGCATCATCCGCTTCGGCTCGCGGGTCGACCTCTACCTCCCGCCGGGCTCGACCGTGCTGGTCAGCAAGGGCCAGCGCACGGTCGGCGGCGAGACCGTGATCGCCGAACTCCCTGCCGCGCTTGCGAAAGGCTGATCGATGGTCCGCGTGACCACCCCCGGTGTCCGGCTGCTGCCGAACGCCATCACGGTGCTGGCGCTGTGCGCGGGCCTCTCGGCCGTGCAGTTCGCGCTGACGAAGAACTACGCGATGGCGATCGCCTCGATCGGCATCGCCGCGGTGCTCGACAGCCTGGACGGCCGGATCGCCCGCCTCCTCGACGCGACGTCGAAGATGGGCGCGGAGCTGGACTCGCTGTCCGACGGCATCTCGTTCGGCGTGGCCCCGGCGCTGGTGATCTACGTCTGGCAGACCGGCGCGGACCGGATCGGCTGGGTCGCGTCGCTGATCTTCGCCGTCTGCATGATCCTGCGGCTGGCCCGGTTCAACACGCTGCTGGACGACACCGAGCAGCCGGCGTACGCGAGCGAGTTCTTCGTCGGCGTCCCGGCCCCGGCGGGCGGCCTGCTGGCGATGCTGCCGCTGGTGGCGTACCTGCAGTGGGGCGGGGGATGGTGGTCTTCGCAGTACGTCGTGTGGGCGTGGACGATCGCCATCGCGGCCCTGCTGATCAGCCGCATCCCGACGCTGTCGCTGAAGACGGTCAAGGCCCCGGCCAAGGCGATCGCCCCCCTGCTGCTCGGGGTGGCCCTGCTGGCCGCGGCGATCATCCAGTTCCCGCTGGTCGCGCTGCTCGTGGCGATGATCCTGTACCTGGCGCACATCCCGTACTCGGTCTACCGGCACCGCTGGCTGGCGGCGCACCCGGAAGCGTGGATGGTCCCGCCGCGCGAGCGCCGCGCGATCCGCCGCGCCCGCTCCCCACGCCGGCTGGGGCTGCGTCCCCCGCTGCGCCGCCGGGTCGCGGGAGCGGCGATGCGCGCGGTCCGGCTCCCCCGCACGGGCGAGACGGTCCGCGTACCGCGCAGCACGTCGGAGAACGGCAACGGCCAGCGGCGCCGGTCCTGGCGCCAGATCGGCCTGCGCCGCAAGTAGCCGTGGCCTTCACGGCGTCGGCCGCAGCCCACCGACCAGCCGGTCAAGCTGGTAGCCGAAGTCCTGCACGCAGTCACCCGATTCCAGCGCGGGCCGGACGCGGTGCAGGCTCGGCAGCTCCGCGGCCGTCACCACCCGCCGGAACCACGCGCCCACCGGCTCGGCCCGCTCCGCCTGCGCGGCGCCGGTCCCCGCCGTCCCCGTGAGCACCGAACCGAACAGCATCCCCAGCAGCGACCGGTAGCTGCGGGCCGCGGCTTCCTCGGCGAACCCCGGTGAAGCTCGCGTGCTGCCCCGCGGCGAGCGCTCGAAGACCCGCGCGGTGAGCCCGTCCAGCAGGTCACCCTTGTTCTCGACGTGGTTGTAGAGCGACATCGCCTCGACGCCGGCCGCGGCGAAACCGTGCTCACCACCACCCGATCGGTCCGCCGCAAGCTCGACCTCGACCGCGAAGTGCCCCAGGAGGTGCTGGACGACTGCCTCCGCGTCGCCCAGCAGGCGCCGGCCGCGGGCAGCGGAGTACGGCCACCTCGTCGAGGAACGGGCCCTGAAGACCGCCGACTTCGGCTCCGCCCACCCCGCCGTCCGGAGCTTCCAGCTCGCCCTGCGCGCTCGCGGTCTCGGCAGTTCCAGCTGCGGCTACCACCTGCAGGACCACGAATCCGACGTCGCCGCGCTGCTCGGCATCCCCGACGACGTCACGAAGATCAGCCTGCTCGCCGTCGCGTACCCGACCCAGCGCGACTTCCGGCCCGCCGCTCGCCCGGCCGTGCGGGACATCGCCTACTTCGACGCCTGGGAGCGCACCGGCTCGCTAGGGTGAACGGCGTGAGCCACCCCCAGATCACGCTGACCGTCCGGCACACCCCGTCCGCGCTGGACACCCGCCGTGGCGTCGTGCGGTTGCACCCCGAAGTCCTCGATGCGCTGGGCCTGCGGGCCTGGGACGCCGTGCACCTCACCGGCGCGCGGGTCAGTGCCGCGCTCGCCGCGCCCGCCGATGCGGCCGGGGTGCCCGGGGTGCTGCTCACCGATGACGTCACCATGTCGAACCTCGGGGTCACCGAGGGCTCGGAGGTCGTCGTCGCGCCGGCCGAGGTCGCCGCGGCGCGGACCGTGACCGTGGCCGGGTCGCGGCTGGCCAGCGTCTCGGTCAGCCCGCACATGCTGCGGCTCGCGCTCATCGGCAAGGTGCTCACCGTCGGCGACGCCGTTTCGCTGCTGCCGCAGGACCTCGCGCCGACGCCGGGGTCCGACCCCGCCGGGCTGCGCGGCCAGCTGTCGCGGGCGATCGGCGCGACCTGGACCAACGAGCTGCTCACCGTCACCGCGACCGAGCCCGCCGGCACCGTCGCGGTCGGACCGTCCACAGTGGTCGTCTGGCGCGACGGCGCGCGGCCGGCCGCCGAGCCCGCCGCGCCCCGGACGGCGACCGCTCTGGTGCGCACCTCCGCCGTCACCGCGGCCGAGGAGTGGATCGACGCCGAGATCGTCGAAGACGAAGTCAGCGTCGAGGAGGTCGTCGAGCCGGCCGTCCCGCTCGCGGACCTGATCGGCGCCGAAGCCGCCGCGCGCAAGCTCGGCGAGTGGTTCGACCTGGCCTTCCACCGGCCCGAGCTGCTCGCGCGGCTCGGCGCGCCCGCCCACCTCGGCGTCCTGCTGTCCGGGCCCGAAGGCGTCGGCAAGGCGACGCTCGTCCGGTCGGTCGCGAGCGAGGCGGACATCCGCGTGGTGCCGCTGGCCGCGCCGAACCTCGCCGTGCTGGACCCGAACGTCGCCGTCGCGCGCCTGCGCGAGGCGGTCCGCTCCGCCGACGGACCCGCGGTGCTGCTGCTCACCGACGTCGACGCGCTGCTGCCCGCCGCTTCCCCGCCGCCGGTCGCCACGGTCGTGCTGGAAGAGCTGCGGACGGCGCTGCGGCGCGGGCGGTTCGCCGTCGTCGCGACCACCGCCCGCGCGGAGTCCGCCGACCCGCGGCTGCGCGCCGCCGACCTGCTCGACCGCGAGCTCGGCCTGGCCCTGCCGGACGCGAAGACCCGGCGCGAGCTGCTGAACGTGCTGCTGCGCGACGTCCCGCTCGACACCGGCATCGACTGCGGCGTCCTCGCCGAGCGGACGCCGGGGTTCGTCGCCGCGGACCTGATCGCCCTGCGCCGGGACGCGGCGCTGCGGGCCGCGCTGCGCCAGCGCGACACCGACGAGCCGCGGATCTCGCAGCAGGACCTGCTGGACGCGCTGGCCACCGTCCGCCCGGTGTCGATGTCCACTTCGGACAACCTGGCCACCGGCGGGCTGACGCTGGACGACGTCGGGAACATGGTCGACGTCAAGCAGTCCCTCACCGAAGCCGTGCTGTGGCCGCTGCGGTACCCGGACTCGTTCGCGCGCCTCGGCGTCGAACCGCCGCGTGGCGTGCTGCTCTACGGGCCGCCCGGCGGCGGCAAGACGTTCCTCGTGCGGGCGCTCGCGGGCACCGGCGCGCTGAACGTCTTCGCGGTCAAGGGCGCCGAGCTGATGGACAAGTGGGTCGGCGAGTCCGAACGCGCGGTGCGGGAGCTGTTCCGCCGGGCCGCCGAGGCCGCGCCGTCGCTGATCTTCCTGGACGAGATCGACGCGCTGGCCCCGCGCCGCGGCCAGTCGTCGGACTCCGGCGTCGCCGACCGCGTGGTCGCGGCGCTGCTCACCGAGCTCGACGGCGTCGAGCCGATGCGCGAAGTCGTCGTGCTGGGCGCGACGAACCGGCCCGAGCTGGTCGACCCGGCGCTGCTGCGGCCGGGCCGGCTGGAGCGCCGCGTCTACGTCCCGCCGCCGGACAGCGAATCCCGCGCCGCGATCCTCGCCGCCAGCTCGAAGAACACGCCGCTGGCCTCCGATGTGGACCTCGCCGAGGTGGCGTCCACTCTGGACGGTTACTCCGCGGCCGACTGCGCCGCGCTGATCCGCGAAGCGGCCCTGACCGCGATGCGCGAGTCGCTGGAGGCCCGCGAAGTGACGGCGGCGCACCTGGACGCGGCCCGCAAGACGGTCCGGCCCAGCCTCGACCCGGCCCAGCTCGCGGCACTCGAGGCCTACGCGAAAACCCAGGTCGCGGACTGACCGCTCACTTTGCGCCACAAAGCGGCACTTTCGTCATGAAAGTGCCGCTTTGTGGCGCAAAGTGAGCGGGTCAGCTGCCCTTGTGGCCCGACTCGTAGTTGTTCGTCACGATGACGATCACGCCCGGCGTCGCATCCTGTATCCCCGCGAAGCGGGGCTCGGCCTTGAAGCCGAACTCCTGGGCGAGCTGCTTGGCCGCCGCTTCCTCGTCGGTGCCCGGGCGGAAGTACGCCGTGGTCGCCGGGATGACGCCCTGCGAATAGTTGCTGACCTCGGTGACGTTCCAGCCCGCGCCGGCGAAGTCGTCCTTCGCACGGGCGGCGAGGCCCTTGATCGTCGAGTTGTTGAACACCCGGACGGTGACCCACTTGTTGGACGCCTGCTGGTCACCACCCGGCTGCCCCGGCTGGCCCTGCCCCGGCTGGCCCTGCGTGGGCTGGCCGCCGGGCGGCGGGGTGGTCGGCGGCGCCGGGGACGTGGGGTTCGCCGACGTCGACGGCGGGGTGGCCGTCGACGACGTGGCCGGCGGTGCCGACGTCCCGCCCGAGGTACCCGGCGGGTTCGCCGACGACGTGCCGCTCGGCCCGGCTTCGTTGGAACCGTCACCACTCAACGCGGAGATCCCGCCGACGACGGCGGCCACGATGGCCACGCCGATCAACGCGACGCCCGCGGCTTTCATCGGCCGGGACATACCCGAAAACACACTCATTTCAGCTCGATCCCCAGTCGCCGGGCGCCTCGCTTGCGCTGCCGGGCGGCGCGCGTCTTGCGCAGCCGCTTCACCAGCATCGGGTCCGCCTCGATCGCCTCCGGCTTCTCCAGCAGCTTGTTGAGCAGCTGGTAGTAGCGCGTGGCGGACAAATCGAAGCGTTCGCGGATGGCGTTCTCCTTCGCCCCGGCGTGTCGCCACCACTGACGTTCGAAGGCGAGGATCTCGACCTCGCGTTCGGTCAGGCCGGGCACGGGCTTCGGCGGCGACGGCTGCGGCTCAGCCATCGACTCCGCGGCGTCCATCCGAGTCCCTCTCAATCGGGCGTATGGCGAATCAGACCTAGCTCTTCCGCGGGCGCCATTCAACCACGGAAGCGGCCGCCGACGTGGGCATCGACCCCGGCGCGTCACGGTCTGATGCAGGTCTACCAGAGGGGTCCGACTAAACTGGCTCGCCGTGACCATCCACCCCATCGTTATCGCCGGCGAACCCGTGCTGCACCAGCCGACTCGGGAGATCACCGAGTTCGACGGCAAGCTGAGCACGCTCGTCGACGACATGTTCGAGACGATGTACGCCGCCGAAGGCGTCGGTCTCGCGGCCAACCAGATCGGCCTCGACCTGCGGGTGTTCGTCTACGACTGCCCGGACGACGAGGGCGTGCGGCACAAGGGCGTCGTCGTCAACCCGAAGCTCGAAACGTCGGAGATCCCGGAGACCATGCCGGACCCGGACGACGACTGGGAGGGCTGCCTCTCGGCGCCCGGCGAGTCGTACCCGACGGGCCGCGCGAAGTGGGCGAAGGTGACCGGCTCCGACATCGAGGGCAACCCGATCGAGGTCGAGGGCACCGGCTACTTCGCGCGCTGCCTGCAGCACGAGACCGACCACCTCGACGGCTACATCTACCTCGACCGCCTGGTCGGGCGGCACGCCCGCGCGGCGAAGAAGATGCTCAAGCACAACAAGTGGGGCGTCCCGGGCAACAAGTGGCTGCCCCCGAAGACCCCCGAGGACGACGGCGCCGTCATCTGAGACCGCGAAGGGCCCCTCGGTTCCGAGGGGCCCTTCGCCGGTTCAGCAGCCGAGGAAGTGGCAGCGCACCACCTTCGGCGTCTCCAGCACCGAGCCCGCCTTGACGTCCTGGGCGAGCCGGACGTACTGCGCGTGCGTCCAGGCCAGCGGGGTCGCCGACGCGTTGGGCGTGCCGACCGGGAACCCGGTCTGCCCCGACGGCGGGTTCTCGTCCCACACCTGCTCCGGCATGGTCTCCGCCGAGCTGCTCACCCGGCCGAGGTCACGCAGCCGCCGCGCGGCCGACGCCGGGTCGCCGAGCGTCAGCTCGTACTCGCCGCGCTCGCCGGCGAGCAGCGGCCACAGCCGCCCGAACGTGGTGCGGCTCCCGGCCGGGAACGTGTAGTCCCACGGCGAACCGTCGGCCTGCTCGCCGTAGCCGTCCTTCGTGTACCGGTGCCAGAACTGCCCGGTGGGCGTCGTGAACGCGATGTCCTTGTCGGTGACGCGAATGCTGTTCTCGATCACCGGGTCGTCGGCCCGGTAGACGCCGAGCCGGACGAGGTCGAGGAAGCCCGCGTCGGTGACCGCGCGCTGGTCCATCGTGACGCTCGAGTTGCCGAGGTTGTACGTCGTCCCCGCGTTGGCGTCGGCGTCCTTGGTCAGCCGGACGAAGTACGGGTCCTTCGACAGCGGCCCGTTCGTGGTGATCGTCTGCTTCGGCAGGTCGGCCTTGAACTTGTCGGCCGCGGCGAGGTAGCGGGCGGCGTCGGCCGGAGCTCCGTTGTGCGAAGCCAGATCCGCGGCGCAGACCAGTCCGGCGATCACCGACGCGATGGTCGACGGGGACCAGCCGTCCTGCTCCTCCCAGCGCTCCTGCTGCGTGTACGGCGCCGGCTGCCCGTTCGGGCCGGCGTAGCCGATGATGAAGTCGGCGGCCTTCCGGACGCCGGGCCACAGGTCGTTGCGGCCGAGCTGCTGGGCCAGCACGATCGGGAAAGCGGTTTCGTCGAGCTGGATCGACGTCCAGTACGGCACGCCGTCGACCCGGCTGTTCTGCGGCATGTGCCCGTCGGCCTGCTGCTGCGTGCCGAACATGTAGCTCACCGCGCGGTTCGCGGCCCCCTGGTCGCCGCCGGCGGCCAGCCCGGTCGCGATCTGGTAGAGGTCACGCGGCCAGACCAGGTGGTAGGTCCCGGACGGCGACCACTCCGGGTCGTTGTTCCCGAACCGCCAGGGCATGCTCGGCGACGCGATGAAGGCGCCCGGGTGGTGCTTGTCCTCGCTCGCGGCCAGCGTCAGCATCGACGCCTTGTAGAGGTCGCGCTCGGCGTCGGTCTTCAGCGACGACGGCGGCTTGCTCACCCCGCGCAGGTACTGCTCCCAGCCGCGGTCGTACGCGCGCGTGACGTCGCGGACGCCGCGGCGCTGCGACGCCTGCGCGCTGCCGAGCGCGTCCGGCGCCTTCGCGCCCATGCCGAGCGCGAGGGTGACGTGCCGGTTCCGGAGCCCGTCGGCGCTCGTCTGCCCGGTCAGCACGACGTTGCCCTTCGCGGCGGTGTCGTAGCTCTTCAGCTTGAAGGTCTTCGTGAGCTGCGTGGTGCCGTCGGAATTGCCGGCGTAGCCGACGCTGGTCTTCGTGAACGCGGGCTTCGCGGTGAGCGCGGCGGCGTTCGCGGCATCCTGCGCGGTGAGCACGTCGCCCTTGCGCGCGGCCGAGTCGTCGGAGCCGTCGTTGGTGAGGTCCGGGTCGGCGATCGCGTAGAGCTGGTAGGGCCGCCCGGTGAGCGACTGGAAGTCGACGTCCACCAGCACGGTCGTGGCGGCCGGGTCGGTGACGTAGGTCTTGCGGAGGCGCCAGCGGTGCTGGTCGTCGGTGATGGTCTGCTCGTAGGTCAGGCTGTCGTCGTCGGTCCGCCGGACCTGCTGCGACTTCGCCGCGTGGTCGAGGTCGGCGAAGCTGCGGCCGTCGGTGACGACGAAGTTCAGCGAGCGGACGCTGGGCGTCGACAGGTCCGGGTAGTAGACCTCGGACAGCTGCCCGCCCTGGAGGGTGAACCAGACGTTGCTCGAGCGGTCGTGAGCGGTGCCGAAGCCGGTCTTGTTCGCGGGCAGCCAGCTGGGATGGGCGCCCGGGGCGCCGGGAGCATCCCCCTGGGCCGCCGCGATCCCCGGGATCAGACCGGTGACCAGCAGCCCGGCGAGGGCGCCGAACATGAGTTTGCGCATATCAACCCCACAGAAGATCGCTTCTGCACCGTTACAGAAGCGCTTGGGGAGTCTGCCCGCCGGATCTTCACCGGCGCGTGGTCCGATCCGGTGAACCACTGACCGTCACTGGTCCGGTCGGCGGTTCACGACCAGCGAACGGACTTCACGGCCTCGAAAGCGCACACTTGTTGTAGGTGCAACGGTGTAATCGAGGTGGAAACGTGGACGACGCGATGGACGCCTACTCGCGCGCGGTGAGCACGGTCGCCAGGACCGTGACCCCGCACGTCGCCGGGGTGCAGCTCGAGCGCGGGAGCGGGTCCGCGGTCGTCTTCGCCGAGGACGGCCACCTGCTCACCAACGCCCACGTCGTCAGCGACCACCGGCGCGGGGTCGCCACCTTCGCCGACGGCAGCGAGGTGCCCTTCGACGTCGTCGGCGCCGATCCGCTGTCCGACCTCGCCGTCCTGCGGGCGCGCGGGGAGACGCCGCCGGCCGCCACGCTCGGGGACGCCGACCGGCTGGTCGTCGGGCAGCTCGTCGTCGCCGTGGGGAACCCGCTCGGGTTCGCCGGGACGGTCACCGCCGGGGTGGTCAGCGCGCTCGGCCGGGCGCTGCCGGTGCGACAGGGGCGCACCACCCGCGTGATCGAAGACGTCATCCAGACCGACGCGGCGCTCAACCCCGGCAACTCCGGCGGCGCGCTCGCCGATTCGGCCGGCCGGGTCGTCGGCGTCAACACCGCCGTCGCCGGCGTCGGGCTCGGGCTCGCGGTGCCGATCAACGCGACGACGCGGCGGATCATCGACACGCTCGTCGTCGAAGGCCGGGTGCGGCGCGCGTACCTCGGCATCGTCGGCGTGCCCGCGCCGCTGCCGGACGACGTCGCCGGGCGCACCGGGCAGAGCGCCGGGCTGCGGGTGCGCGAAGTCGTTTCCGGCGGGCCCGCGGACCAGGCCGGCCTCAAGGCGGGCGACCTCGTGCTGACCGTCGGGCGCACCCGGGTGTCGGACGCCCAGGGCATCCAGCGCCGGCTCTTCGCGGAAGTGATCGGCACCGCACTGCCGATCACCGTGCTGCGCAACGGAGCCATGGTCGACGTCTACGCCACTCCGGCCGAGTTGGCCGGGTGACTTGAGTATCGTGCCCCGGCGTGGCATGGTCGGTGGCACAACACCAACGCGGGAGCTCGCGCCATGGCGGGCTGAGAGGGTGACTTGCGTTTCGCAGGCGTCACCGACCGCATGAACCTGACCGGGTAATGCCGGCGTAGGGAGTGAAAGTCGTTGACGACGCTGGAAAACAAGGACGTCTCCGTCACCACGGGTCCGATCACCGGCTCGCACAAAGTCTTCCACCAGACGGAATCCGGACTGCGCGTTCCCGCGCGCCGGATCGACCTCTCCAACGGCGAACACTTCGACGTCTACGACACTTCCGGCCCGTACACGGACCCGGAAGCGTCGATCGACGTCCACAGTGGACTGCACCGGCTGCGTGCCGGCTGGGCCGACGGGCGTGAGCACAACACCCAGCTCGGCTGGGCCAAGCAGGGCGTGATCACCCGCGAGATGGAGTACATCGCCGCGCGGGAACGGGTTTCCCCCGAGTTCGTGCGCGCCGAGGTCGCGAGCGGCCGCGCGGTGATCCCGGCCAACCGGAAGCACCCCGAGTCCGAGCCGATGATCATCGGCAAGAACTTCCTGGTGAAGATCAACGCCAACATGGGCAACTCGGCCGTCTGGTCGTCGGTCGAGGAAGAGGTCGACAAGATGGTGTGGGCGACCCGCTGGGGCGCCGACACGATCATGGACCTCTCCACCGGCAAGCGGATCCACGAGACGCGGGAGTGGATCATCCGCAACTCGCCGGTCCCGGTCGGTACCGTGCCGATCTACCAGGCGCTCGAAAAGGTCAACGGGGAGCCCGAAAAGCTGTCGTGGGAGGTGTACCGCGACACGATCGTCGAGCAGTGCGAACAGGGCGTCGACTACGTCACCGTGCACGCCGGCGTGCTGCTGCGCTACATCCCGCTGACCGCGCGGCGCGTCACCGGCATCGTCAGCCGCGGCGGCTCGATCATGGCCGCGTGGTGCCTCGCGCACCACCAAGAGTCCTTTTTGTACACGCACTTCGAGGAGCTCTGCGAGCTCCTGCGCCAATACGACGTCACGTTCTCCCTGGGCGACGGCCTGCGCCCGGGCTCGATCGCCGACGCCAACGACCGCGCGCAGTTCGCCGAGCTGGAAACCCTCGGCGAGCTGACGCACATCGCGCGCTCGCACGACGTCCAGGTGATGATCGAAGGCCCCGGCCACGTGCCGATGCACAAGATCAAGGAAAACGTGGAGCTCGAAGAGAAGCTCTGCGGCGAGGCGCCGTTCTACACGCTCGGTCCACTCGCGACGGACATCGCGCCGGGGTACGACCACATCACCTCGGCCATCGGCGCGGCCCAGATCGGCTGGTACGGCACGGCGATGCTCTGCTACGTCACGCCGAAGGAGCACCTCGGCCTGCCGAACCGCGACGACGTCAAGACCGGCGTGATCACGTACAAGATCGCCGCGCACGCCGCGGACCTCGCCAAGGGGCACCCGTACGCGCAGGAGTGGGACGACGAGCTGTCGAAGGCGCGCTTCGAGTTCCGCTGGCACGACCAGTTCAACCTCTCGCTCGACCCCGACACCGCACGCTCGTTCCACGACGAGACGCTGCCCGCCGAGCCGGCCAAGACCGCGCACTTCTGCTCGATGTGCGGCCCGAAGTTCTGCTCGATGCGGATCACGCAGGACGTCCGCAAGTACGCCGAAGAGCACGGTCTGTCCACTGTGGAGGCCATCGAGGCCGGCATGGCGGAGAAGTCGGCGGAGTTCGGCGAGCAGGGCAACAAGGTCTACCTGCCCGTGGTGCAGCAGTGACACCGCCCACCGCCCTCACCATCGCCGGATCGGACTCCGGCGGTGGTGCGGGCATCCAGGCCGACCTGCGCACGTTCTTCGCCAACGGCGTGCACGGGCTGGTCGCTTTGACGGCGGTCACCGTGCAGAACTCGCTGGGCGTGCAGGGTTTCACCGAGATCCCGGCCGACGTGGTGACGGCGCAGATCAAGGCGGTGGCGTCCGACATGGGCGTCGACGCGGCGAAGACGGGCATGCTCGCCACCGCGGAGATCATCCGCTCGGTGGCGAAGACCCTGGACGAACTCGGGATGGACTTCCCCCTGGTCGTCGACCCGGTGGCGGCGTCGATGACGGGGCACGCCCTCCTGCGCGAAGACGCGCTGGAGGCGATCCGCACCGAGTTGTTCCCCCGCGCCACGCTGATCACGCCGAACCTGGACGAAGTCCGCCTCCTGACCGGGGTCTCGGTCGTGGACGCGGCCACCCAGCGCGCGGCGGCGGAGGCGTTGCTGGAGTTCGGCTCCCGCTGGGTCCTGGTCAAGGGCGGCCACATGCAGGGCACGGAGGACTGCGTGGACCTGCTTTCCGACGGCCGCGAGTTCCGGGAACTGAGCGGGCCGAGGTACCTCACGGAGAACACCCACGGCGGCGGCGACACCCTGGCGTCGGCGATCACGGCGTCCCTGGCGAAGGGCGCTTCGGTCCCGGACGCGGTGGCGGCGGGGAAGAAGTTCATCGAGCGCTGCGTCGCGGAGTCCTACCCGCTGGGCGCGGGCGTGGGCCCGGTGTCGCCGTTCTGGGTGCTGGATCGCTGAAGCCGCTTCTTCGCGGTGACGGCGCCCGGCGGCACCGGCCGGTACTCCACGCTGATCACCTCGATCCGGTCCCCGGGGATGATGACCCGGCGGTAGGAGTCCGGCAGCGGCCGGAGCGGGCTGTCGGCGTCCGGCTTGGCGGCCAGGGGTTTGGTGAGCAGCAGTTCGCGATCACCCATCGGCAGATCGGCCGTGAAGTTCTCGACCTGCCCGGTGTACACCAGCCCGCCGGCCAGCCGGACCCGGGCGAACACCGCGTGCCCGGCCGGCACGCCGTGCCGGAAGGCCTTGCCCCAGAGGCTGATGACGCGGATCGTCTCCCCGTGGCGCCGGGCCAGCCACTTGTGCAGCCCGAACGCCAGCGCGTGGGAGGTCGCGGCCGCCACGACGAGCGTCAGCACCACCGCGCCGTAGTGGTCCGCCAGGTAGGCGTTCCCGCCGAGGATCAGGGCCCTGGGGTCGAAGAACAGCCGGGGGAAGAGCCACTGCGCCGTCTGCAGGAGCACGACGGTGACCAGGGTGAACCCCAAGCTGCCCAGCGCGACCCGGCCGATCTCGCGGAACGCCGATTCGGCCACCGCCACCCGGCGGCGCGCGCCCAGCAGGTCGAAGAACAACCCGGGCGCGACGACGAGCAGGAACAGCACGGCCGCGAGCCACGTGCCGGGGATCATCCGGGGTAGTCGGCCGGGTGCTGGTCACCATCGCCCGGGGAATCGTCGTCCGCCGCGTCGTCCGGCGACGGCTCGGCGCCCGACGAGATCACGTAAGGAGGTTCATCGGTTAAGTGCCTCCAGTCGTCCATCCTCCACCGGGACAACCAATCGGTCATGTCCGGCCACCTTCCACGACGGGGTTCGCCACCCGGGCCTCCCTGGAGTCGCGGGACCGGCGACGGCCGTTACCGGGCGGCCGTCAGCGGACCGGCTGCAGCTCCCGGCCGTCGTACTCCTCGCGCGACGAACGGATGCGGTCGAAGTTCGCCTGCGACCACGTGCTCAGCGCGACCAGGTGCGCGCCCACCTCCGCGCCCATCTCCGTCAGCGCGTACTCCACCGTCGGCGGCGTCGTCGGGTACACCGTGCGGGTCAGGAAGCCGTCGCGCTCGAGCTGGCGGAGGTTCTGGGTCAGCATCTTCTGGCTGATGCCGTCCACGGCCCGGCGCAGCTCGCCGAAGCGGTGCGGGCCGCGGGACAGCGCGCCCAGCACCAGGGCCGTCCACTTGTTGGCCAGCAGGTCCAGCACGTCCCGGCAGGGACAGCTCCGGAGGTAGACGTCCCAGGGTCCGTCCTGTTCACAGGTGGTTTCCATCAGGTACCTACTTTACGGATAAGTGCCTTCTAGCGAAAAGTGCCTACCCGTCCGAGTATAGGAGGCGACCTCGAACCGAAGGAGTGGAGCAATGCGCATCGTGACCCAGGAGACCCTCGGCGGGCCGGAGGTGCTCCGCGTCACCGAAGCACCGCGCCCGGAACCCGGGCCGACGGAGGTCCTGGTGCGGGTGCGGGCCGCCGGGATCAACCCCGTCGACTGGAAGGTGCGGGCCGGCGGCGGGTTCCTCGGCGAGCCGCCGTTCACCGTCGGGTGGGACGTCGCCGGCGTCGTCGAAGCGGCCGGTTTCGGCGCCACCGGCGTCCGGGAAGGCGACGAAGTCCTCGGCATGCCGTGGTTCCCGCGCCCGGGCAACGCGTACGCGGAGTACGTCACCGCGCCGTCGCGGCACTTCGTGCGCAAGCCCGCCGGGCTGTCGTTCGCCGAGGCCGCCGCGCTGCCGCTGGCCGGGCTGACCGCCTGGCAGGGCCTGGTCGACGTCGCGGACGTCCGGAAAGGACAGCGGGTGTTCGTCGACGCCGCCGCCGGTGGGGTCGGGCACCTCGCCGTGCAGATCGCCAAGGCGCGCGGCGCGCACGTCATCGGCACGGCCAGCGCCGGCAAGCACGACCTGCTGCGCGAACTCGGCGTCGACGAACCGATCGACTACCACGACGAGAACGCCACGGCGTCCGATGTGGACGTCTACTTCGGACTCGTCGGCGAGGACAGCGACCTGCGCTGGCTCCCCGCGATCAAGGCGGGTGGCCTGCTGATCGGCGTCCCCAGCGGCGTCGCGGACCGCGTCGAAAAGGCTGCCGCGGCACGGGAAGTCCGCACGAGCCGGATCCTCGTCGAGCCGGACCGCGGCGGGCTGACCGGCCTCGTCGAGCTCATCGAGGCCGGCCAGCTGAAGGTCCGCGTCGAACAGACCTTCCCGCTGGAAGACGTCGCCAAGGCGCACGAGCTCGGCGAATCCGGGCGGGTGTCCGGGAAGCTCGTGCTGACCCTCTAACCCCGGGCGACCACCTGCGGCAGCACCGTCGTGAGCCCGGTCCAGTCCGCGGTGACGACCGACGCGTGCTGCTTCGCCAGGTCGGCGACGCGCTGGTTGGCCTGCTCGACCGTCGGGTTGTGGGCGTCGATGGCCGGCGCGACGTTCTGCGCGTCGGTCATCACGACGTAGTAGTGGTTCGCGTCGTACCACCACGGCCCGGTCTGCGTGACCCACGCGTTCGCGTCGCCGTCGAACACCACGAACCACGGCTTGAGGTCGGCGGTGTACTTGTCCCGCGGGTCACCGCCGGCCGCGCCGTGCACGGTCGGGAAGATGTTCGCCTCGCCGAGCTTGCCGGCGTTCTTGAGCCCGACCAGGTACCGCGCGTATTCGACGTCGGTCTTCAGCGTGTCGGTCGGGTTCCCCTCCTCGACCGTGCCCGGGATGATCTCGGTGATCACCCGGCCCCGCAACGCGTCCACCGACGGCCAGTTGTCCGCCTTGGCCGCGTCGTCGAGCGTGCCGTAGCCGCCCAGCAGCTCGGCCGGGCGGAAGGCGACGCTGCCGAGGTGCGAGCGAAACGTCGCGTCCAGCTCGTCCGGGCCCATGCCGGTGTTGTCCGAGAAGCCGGTCTTCATTTCGAGCTTGAGCGTGAGCGGCGCGTGCCCGGGGTGGGCCGCGAGCCAGATCCGGATGTCGTCGAGGCAGTACTCGAGGTTCTTGTTCTTGCCGCCGCTGTAGAGCTGCGACGCCGAGGTGGCCGCGACGCAGTTGTTGTTGTTCCCCAGCGGGTTCGAGTGGCTGACCTTCCACTCGTGGGTGAAGAAGTCCGGCCAGACGTCGAGCTCGATCAGCGACGAGCCGGCGTCGAGCGCCTGGGCGAGGTAGCCGTAGGCCGCCGGGTCGTAGGTGTTGTGCACGCCGACGGTCGTGACGTGGGAAAGCTTCGGGCTGTCCGCGTGGGCCGCGGTCGCTCCGGAGAGCACGAGCGCAGCCGTGAGGAGTACCACCGAGGAGAGCTTCATCCAGGCTCCTTCGCCCCGTGAACTGGTGAGTAGCCCACACAATGTGCCACCGTGGTTGACTCTTGATGAAGGAAAAGCGGCCGATTGGCCTAGACCAGAAGTCGGGAAAACACCATGCCAACGAGCCTTCCGACCGCGTTGACCATCGCCGGGTCGGACTCCGGCGGCGCCGCCGGGCTGCAGGCGGACCTGCGCACGTTCCTGACCTGCGGCGTGCACGGCCTGGTCGCGGTCACCGCCGTCACCGTCCAGAACACCCTCGGCGTGCACGACCGCGCCGACCTGCCGCCGCACATCGTGGCCGGGCAGATCGAGGCCGTGGCGGCGGACATGGGCGTCGGCGCGGCCAAGACGGGCATGCTGGCGTCGGCCGGGATCATCGAGGCGGTCGCGGTCGCGTGCGACAACGCGGAGATCGGCCGGGACGCCCGGATCCCGTTCGTGGTCGACCCGGTGGCGGCGTCGATGCACGGCCAGCCGCTGTTCGACGAGGCCGGCCTGCACGCGCTGCGCGACGAGCTGCTGCCGCGCGCGACGGTGCTGACCCCGAACCTCGACGAAGTCCGGCTCCTGACCGGCATGACGGTGACCGACCGCGAAGGCATGCACACCGCGGCGGTCGTGCTGCACCGGATGGGCCCGCGGTACGTCCTGGTGAAGAGCGGCCACCTGCAGTCGGACCCGGAGTGCGTGGACCTGCTGTTCGACGGCTCGACGTTCGTGGAGCTGCCGGGCAAGCGCTACTCGACCCCGCACACGCACGGCGCGGGCGACACGATGGCGTCGGCGCTGACGGCCGGGCTCGCGAAGGGCATGTCGGTGGTCGAGGCCGCGCGGTACGGCAAGTGGTTCGTTTCGCAGGCGGTCGAGCACGCGTACCCGATGGGTGCCAAGGTCGGACCGGTGTCGGCCTTCTGGCGGCTGGCTCCCGAGGAGCGCTGAGGTCCGCCGCCCGATCGTGTGCTCGACCGGCTCCCAGCACAGGTCGTGACCGGGCCACCGGCGCGTTCCGCTTGCGCCGGCAGGAGTTCGGTCACTTCGCGCAGCCGGGACAGCGGGATTTCGGGGCCTTCACCCATGCGCTTCGCCTCTCTCGTCGCAAGATATCTTGGCCGCCGAACGGATTTACTGATCCTTGACCCAAGCGGGGGGCGGCCTTGACCGGACGCGAGCGGGTGGCGAAGGTCCTCGAAGACCGCCGCTTCCAGAACTTCATCATCGCCGTCATCGTGTTCAACGCGGTCACGCTCGGGATGGAGACGTCGACGTCGATCATGGCCGGGTACGCCGGGCTCCTGCACGTGCTCGACCACATCGCGCTCGGCATCTTCGTCACCGAGCTGCTGGCGAAGTTCTACGCCTACCGCGGCGGCTTCTTCCGCGACAACTGGAACGTCTTCGACCTGCTGGTGGTCGGCATCGCGGTGATCCCGGCGACCGGGCCGTTCGCGGTGCTGCGGTCCTTGCGCGTGCTCCGGGTGCTGCGGCTGATCTCCGTCGTGCCGTCGATGCGGAAGGTCGTCTCCGGGCTGCTCGCCGCCATCCCCGGCATGGCCTCGATCGCCGCGTTGCTCGCGCTAATCATCTTCGTGGCCGGGGTGATGGCGACGAAGCTGTTCGGCGCCATCGACCCCGGCGACTTCGGCGACCTCGGCACGTCGCTGTTCACCCTGTTCCAGGTGATGACCGGCGAGGCCTGGCCCGACATCGCCAAGACGATCATGGAACAGGCGCCGATGGCCTGGATCTTCTTCGTCGTCTACATCCTGGTGTCCAGCTTCGCGGTGCTGAACCTCTTCATCGCCGTCGTGGTCAGCGGGATGGAGGACGAGCTGCGCCAGGACATCCGCGAGGAGGAGGCGAAGCAGGCCGAAACCCAGGCGGCGGCGAACCAGGAGATCCTCGACGAGCTCCGCGCCCTGCGTGCGGAGCTCGCCGAGCTGCGGCAGAAGGCCGCTTAGCGGAACGCGGCGACGGTGCGCGCGGCCCAGTCGGCGAAGGTGCGGGGAGCCCGGCCGAGTACCCGCTCGACGTCGGGGCTGACGCGCACCTCGGCCGGGCTCGGCGAGCCGAGGATGTCCAGGGTGTCGTCGGCGAGCTCGGCCGGCATGGTCCGCGTCATGCCCGCCTTGGCCTCCTCGCGGGTCTGCTCGTGGAAGCGCACCGGCGCGCCCAGCGCGGCGGCGATGGCCGCCGTCTGCTGCCGCGGCGTGATCGCTTCCGGCCCGGTCAGCTCGTACACGCCGCCGGTGTGCACCTCGTCCAGCAAGCAGGCCGCGGCGACGTCGGCGATGTCCGCCGGGTCGATGACCGGCACCCCCGTGTCGCCGAAGGGTGCGGCGACTGTCCGCTGGGTGCGGACACTTTCGGCCCACCACAGGGCGTTCGACGCGAAGCCGCCCGGCCGCAGGACGGCCCAGTCCGGCCCGGCCGCCCGCACCGCGTCCTCCAGCTCGCGCATCGCGACCCGCGTCGTGCCGAAGGGCCTGGTCACCACCCCCAGGGTGGACAGCAGGACGATCCGGCCGACCCCGGCGCGCGCGGCCCGCTCGACGACATCGGCAGGATTCGCCCCGACGGCGTGCAGGTCGCCGGACAGCAGCAGGAACAACGCCTTCGCCCCGGCCAGCACGGGCTCGAGAGCGGCGGGCTCCGCCAGGTCGGCCACCACGTGCCGGACGCCGTCCGGCACGTCCGCGGCGTGCCGCGACACCGCCGTCACCTGCTGTCCCGCTCCGGCCAGCGCCCGCACCAACGGCCGGCCCACGTTCCCGGTAGCCCCGGTCACCACGATCATGAACAGCTCCTTCGTCCGATTCCCGCTGTGTTCGGGGGACGCTAGGAGCCGAGCTAACTTCTGGTAAGTACATACCTCTGGGTAAGCTCATGACATGACCGGAGGCCCACAGCTCACCCCGGCCGGCGCCGAGGCGCGGTATGAGGTGTTTCACACCGACTGCGCCGCGCGCGACGTCGTCGACCACGTCACCAGCCGGTGGGGCATCTGGGTGCTGATCTCCCTGCGGCGCACCGACCTCAGGTTCTTCGAGCTGCGCGAGAGCATCCAGGGCATCAGCGAAAAGATGCTGGCCCAGTCGCTGCGCGCGCTGGTCCAGGACGGCCTGGTCTGGCGGCGGGTCGAGCCGACCACGCCGCCGCAGGTCACCTACGGGCTGACCGAGTTCGGCCGGGACGTCGGCGAGCCGCTGACGGAGCTGTTCGACCGGATCACGCGCCGGCTCGCGGACTAGCTCAGTCGTCCGCGATCAGGGCCTCGAGCGCCGGGATCGCCGTCGTCAAGGCTTCGCGGTGCTCGGGCGAGAGCCGGTCGAGGCGCCGGTTCAGCTCCTGGACGCGGGTCGACCGGACGCCGGAGACGAGCCGCTCGCCCTCCTCGGTCGCCTTCGCCAGCCACGCCCGGCGGTCGACCGGGTCGGACTCGCGGCTGACGTAGCCGGCCTCGACCAGGGACGCGATGATCCGCGACATCGTCGCCGCGGCGACGCCCTCCTTGGCCGCGAGGTCGCCGAGACGGAGCTGGCCGGAGTTCACGAGCGTCGCCAGCGCCGAGATGGCACCGTGGCCCGGTCCCGGCACACCCGCCTGCCGCAGCGACCGCGACAGCCTGCCGACGGCCAGGTACAACCTGCCCGAGACGTCCTGGACCGATGTGCTCGTCACGGCTGGCTCCTTCTGCCCTGCCCCGCCGCGGGTGCGCCGGAAAGTGCCGTCCACCTTACGGGCTCGCGGTGCGCGTTCGGCGTGAAGCCACCTGGTTCACCGAGGTGGACTCGACGCTTTCGCCCAGAAGCGCTGCGGCACCCGCCCCGCCGCGCGGGCCAGGTGACCGGCGACGACGGCCGCACGCATCGCCGAAGCCATCCGCTCCGGATCGGCCGCACGGGTGACGGCGGTGGACAGCAGGACGGCGTCGCAGCCGAGCTCCATCGCCAGCGTCGCGTCCGAGGCCGTGCCGATTCCGGCGTCCAGGATCACCGGCACGCCCGCCCGCGAAACGATCAGCTCGATGTTGTGCGGATTCCGGATGCCGAGGCCGGTGCCGATCGGCGCGCCCAGCGGCATCACCGCGGCGCAGCCCGCCTCTTCCAGGCGCAGCGCGAGCACCGGGTCGTCGTTCGTGTAGGCGAACACCGTGAACCCGTCGGCGGCCAGCCGTTCGGCCGCGTCGAGGGTCTCGAACGGGTCCGGGAGCAGCGTCCGGTCGTCGGCGTGCACTTCGAGCTTGATGAGATCGGTCTCCAGCGCTTCCCGCGCGAGCTGCGCGGTGAGCACGGCTTCGGCGGCCGTCCGGCAGCCCGCGGTGTTCGGCAGCAGCTCGATGCCGAGCTTCTTCAGCAGTTCGAGGACGCCGGAGCCGCCCTCGGCGTCGGCGCGGCGCATCGCGACGGTGGTCAGCTCGGTGCCGGAGGCGACCAGCGCGCGTTCGAGCACGGCCAGGTTGGCCGCGCCGCCGGTGCCGATGATCAGCCGGGACGACAGCTTGGCGGTGCCGATGACCAGCGGTTCTTCGTCCACTTCAGCCTCCCTGGACGGCGGTGAGCACGTCGACGCCCGCGCCCTTGGGCACGACGGTGGCCGCCCAGTCGCCCCGGCGGACGACGACGCCGTCGACCGCGACGGCGATCCCGGGCCGCGGGCCGCCGGACGCGTCGAGGACGTCGGCGACGGTCGCGCCGTCCGGGAACTCCGTCCACTGGCCGTTGAGCTTGATCTCCATCACACGTGCTCCTTCTTCTGCAGCCGGGCGGGCGAAGCCGCTTCGACGCCTTGGGGCGGCTCCTCCCCCTCGAGCCAGGCGACCACGGCGGCCGCGGTCACGGGGGCCATCAGCAGGCCGTTGCGGTGGTGCCCGGTGGCGGCGAAGACGCCGTCGTCCAGGACACCGATGTAGGGCAGCACGTCCCGGCTGGCGGCGCGCAGGCCGGCGGCGGTCTCGACCAGCTCGTACTCGGTGATCGCGGGGAAGACGCGTTCGGCGCCTTCGAGCAGCTCGCGCACGCCCCGCGCGGTGACGGCCCGGTCGAAGCCCGCTTCGTACTGCGTGGCGCCGAGGACGAGCTCCTGGTCGCCGCGCGGGACGAGGTAGATCGGCCGGCCCTCGACGACCGCCCGCACGGTGTGCGCGGGCGGCGGCAGGCAGCCGCGGCGGGGCTTCAGCCGCAGGATCTCGCCCTTGAGCGGCCGGACGGCGCCGGCCAGCTGCGGGTGCAGCCGCCCGGTCCACGCGCCCGCGGCGAGCACGACGGCTTCGGCGTCCGGCAGGCCCTCGACGCGCTCGCGCACGAACCGGACGTCGTGGTTGACGCACGCCGCGTAGAGCGCGTTGAGCAGTTTCCGGTTGTCCACGGCCAGGTCGCCGGGCACGTGGAGTCCACTTCGGACGGACCCGACGCCGGGTTCGAGCCGCCTCGTCTCCCGCCCGGTGAGGCGCTCGGCCGCGCGGCCGATCGAGTGCAGGTAGCCGGCGAGGATGTCGAGGTGCCCGGCGTCGGCGCTGTCGAACGCGACGACGAGCGTCCCGTGCCCGGCGAGACCGGGGTCGACGCCCTCTTGTCCCAGGTCGCTCGCGAAGCCCGGCCAGCGTTTCAGCGACGCTTCACCGAGGCTGAGCACGTCTTCTTCGCCGGGCCAGGCCTCGGTGACCGGGGCGAGCATGCCACCGGCCAGCCAGGACGCGCCGCCGCGGGCGGGCTCGGGATCGTGCACGGTGACGTCGTGGCCCGCCTTCGCGGCCCGCCACGCCGCGGACAGGCCGATCACGCCGCCGCCCACCACTGCCAGGTTCGTCATGGGATCACGCTCCCTGCGCCGGCATGACCCGGATCAGGTTCCACGGTCGGAGCGGCAGCTCCCTCTCAGCCCGTGCCTCGGGCTCCCGTGCGGACCCGTCCACCCTAACTCCCGGGGTACGGTCGCCGCTATGCCCGCCCTCTCCGGTGACAAGATCCGCGCCCGCCTCGACGCCGCGCGCCTGTACCTGTGCACGGACGCCCGCACCTCCCGCGGCGACTTGGCCGCGTTCGCCGACGCGGCCCTCGCCGGCGGCGTCGACGTCATCCAGCTGCGAGACAAGACCGGCGGCGCGCCGCTGGAGGCCGCGGCCGAAATCGCGGCGCTGGAGGTGCTGGCGGAGGCGTGCGAGCGCCACGGCGCGCTGCTGTCGGTGAACGACCGCGCGGACGTGGCGCTGGCGGTCGGCGCGGACGTGCTCCACCTGGGCCAGGACGACATCCCGGTCCCGCTGGCCCGCCGCATCCTCGGCGACGCCGTCGTGATCGGCCGCTCGACCCACTCCCTCGACCAGGCGCTGTCGGCGTCGGCGGAGCCCGGCGTGGATTACTTCTGCACGGGCCCCTGCTGGCCGACGCCGACCAAGCCGGGCCGCGACGCACCGGGCCTGGACCTGGTGCGCGCGGTGGCCGGCTGGGCCCCGGAACGCCCGTGGTTCGCAATCGGCGGCATCGACGGCGACCGGCTGCCTTCGGTGCTGGACGCGGGGGCGTCCCGCATCGTCGTCGTCCGCGCGATCACCGAGGCCGAGGACCCCGCCGAGGCCGCCCGAGCGCTCCGCTCCCACCTGGTCTGACCACAGTCACTCGGGGCTCGACGCGAGGGCGTCCCGCATCGTCGTCAGCCACTCGCGCCCTTCGCTCCCACCTGGCCTGACCACCGTCACGGCGTCGGCGTGGCCGCCGCGCCCTGGCTGGTGGGCGGGGCCGTCGTGGCCGGGTCAACGACGACCGACTGCCTTCGGTACTCGACGCGAGGGCCTCCCGCAACGTCGGCCGCGCGACCACCGAAGCTGCCCGAGCCCTCCGCACCCACCTGGCCTGACCACCGTCACGGCGTCGGCGTGGTCGCCGCGCCCTGGCTGGTGGGCGGGGCCGTCGTGGCCGGGGCCGAGGTCGACGGCTGTTGCGTCGACGTGCTCGGCGTGGTCGTCGGCGTCTCCGACGAGGTCGTCGGGGCCGTCGACGTTTCCGGCGGGGTCGTGGTCGTCTCCGTCGGGGACACCTGGGTGTCGCTGGTCCCGGTGGTCGGCGTCGTCGACGGTGTGGTGTCGGTGTGGCCGCCACCGCCGCCGAAGATCTTGCCGATGCTCGTGCCCGTGCCGCCGCCGATCCGGGCGCCCGTTGCCGACTCGAGGCCGACGATCGCCAGGATCGCCACCGCGAACGCCGCCACGCTGGTGCCGATGATCAAGGGCCAGCGCAGTTTCCGCAGCCGCGAGGGCCCGTCCTCGGCGGGCTTCTCCAGCTGCACCGTCGGCTGGTCGGTAATCGGAATTTCCACCTCGGCCGGCACGTCCGGCGCGGGTCCCCGCCGCCGGATCCCCGACGTCGCCAGCACGCGGGCCTTCGCCGCCGCCTCGCGCGTGCGTTGCAGCGAGCGCAAGTACAGCTCGCCGCCGACCGTCGACACCACGCTCGCCACGCCCGCGCCGACCACCGTGCCCGCCACGCCGAGCGTCGAGCCCAGCAGCGCGGCGGTCACCGCCGCGAGCGCCGCCGCCAGCACCTGCACGATCCGCAGGCCCGGCTTTTCCTCCGTCTTTCCTTCGGAAGCCGCTTCGTTCTCCTTCGTCATGATCCCGATCCGAGTAGTCCGTGTTCTCCCCTTGTCCAACGGTTAAGGCGCGCGAGGAACTCCCCGCGTTGCCGCGGCGTGAGGAGGACCACTCCGTCTGTCCACAGTAGACACTCTCATCCGAACGATTTCTTGACATACTCGGCACATGGAACTGGTGACTATCTCCGACATCGAGGCCGCCGCGAAGCGCGTCGAAGGTGTCGCCGTGCGCACGCCCCTGTTGGTCCAGACGTGGGATCCCCGCGGCACCCTGTGGCTCAAACCCGAAAGCCTGCAACCGATCGGCGCGTTCAAGGTGCGCGGTGCGTTCAACGCGATCGGGGCCCTCGACGACGAAGCGCGCGAACGCGGTGTCGTCGCGTACTCGAGCGGCAACCACGCGCAGGCGGTCGCGTACGCCGCGCAGCGCTACGGCGTACCCGCGGTGATCGTCGTGCCGGACGTCGCGCCGCGGATCAAGGTCGAGGCCACCCTCGCGTACGGCGCCGAGGTGATCGAGGTGCCGATCGGCGAGCACGAGGGGAAAGCGCGTGAACTGGCCGCCGAACGCGGGCTGACCCTCGTCCCGCCCTTCGACGACGCGGCCATCATCGCCGGGCAGGGCACCGCGGGCCTGGAGATCGCCGAAGACCTGCCGGACGTCGATGTCGTGCTCGTCCCGGTCAGCGGTGGCGGGCTGGCGGCCGGCGTCGGCACCGCGCTGAAGGCCCGCTGCCCGCGGGCGCGCGTGATCGGCGTCGAGCCGGCACTGGCCGCGGACGCCACCGACAGCCTCCGGCGCGGTGAGCTGGTCCGCTGGCCGCAGGCCGACCGCGCCCGCACGATCGCCGACGGCCTGCGCTCGCAGCCGTCCAAGCTGACCTTCGCCCACCTGCGCGAGGTCGTGGACCAGATGATCACGGTCTCCGAGGACGAGATCCGCGAGGCCGTGCGCGTCCTGGCCCGCCAGGCCCGCCTGGTCGCCGAGCCCAGCGGCGCGGTGACGACGGCCGCGTACCTCTTCCACGCCGGCGAGCTGCCGGCCGGCAAGACGGTCGTCCTGGTCTCCGGCGGCAACGCCGACCCGGCGATGTTCGCGGAGATCCTCGCGGGCTAGGAACCGGCGACCGGGGTCCCGCCGCCGCGGACGTGCGTCGGCGGGCCCTCGACGCCGCAGTGGTAGCACTCGCCCAGGTGGGGGCACTCGTCGTCGGGCTTGGGCGGCGACGGCGAAGCCGGTGGCTCCAGGACGCCGTTGTGGATGCCCAGCGCGATCAGCCCGCCCGCGATGGCCAGCGCCGCGCAGATGACCAGCGCCGTCCGCCAGCCCGCCGTGAGCGCCACCGGGTCGGCGTACGCCTCGCCGGTCAGCCCGGCCGCCGCGGGCAGCACCGCCACCGCCAAGAGCCCGCCGGAGCGGGCGATCGCGTTGTTGACGCCGGAGGCGACGCCGGCGAAGCGGTCCGGGGCCGCGGCGAGCACCGTCGCGGTCACCGGGGCCACCACCGTCGCCAGGCCGAGCCCGAACACCACGACCGCGGGCAGCACCGTGCCGAAGTAGGATGCCCCGGGCGCGATGCGCAGCATCAGCAGCATGCCGACGCCGACGACGATCGGGCCGACGACCAGCTGCGTGCGCGGGCCGATGCGCTGCGCGAGCGCGCCGGAGCGCCCCGACAGCAGCAGCATGACGACCGTGAGCGGCAGCCCCGCCAGCCCGGCCGCGGTCGGCGAATAGCCGAGCGACACCTGCAGCTGCATGACCAGCAGCATCATCACCCCGCCGAGCGCCGCGTAGACGACGAACGTCAGCGCGTTCGAGAGCGTGAACGTCCGGTCGCGGAACAGCGACGGCGGCACGAGCGGTTCCGCCGAGCGGTGCTGGAGGAGGACGAACGCGGCCAGCCCCGCGATCCCGAGCAGGCCCGCGATCAGCACGATCGGGTCGCCGATCCCGCGTCCCGGCGCCTCCACCAGCGCGCCGGTCACCCCGGCGAGGCCGACGGCGCCGAGCGCGGCCGCCCCGAAGTCGGGGTGGCCGGTGGCCTCCGGGTCCCGCGATTCGGGGACGAACTTCCGCGCCATCAGGACCACGGCGATGGCGATGGGCACGTTGATGAGGAACGCCAGCCGCCACGACCAGACCTGCACGAGGAACCCGCCGAGCAGCGGGCCGGCGGCGGCCGCGATGCCGCCGAGCCCCGACCAGGCGCCGATCGCGCGGGCGCGGGCGTCGTGCGCGAAGGACGACTGGAGGATCGCGAGCGAACCCGGCGTCAGCAGCGCGCCGCCGATGCCCTGCAGGATCCGGGTCGCGACGAGCATCTCGGTGGACTGCGCGGCGGCGCACAGCCCCGAGGCGACGCCGAACCAGACGACGCCGACGAGGTACGTGCGGCGCCGCCCGTACCGGTCGCCGAGCGAACCGGCGACGAGGATGAGCGCGGCGAGCGCCAGCAGGTACCCGTCGAGGATCCATTGGAGCCCGGCGACCGAGGCGTTGAGCTCGGTGCCGATGCGGGGCAGGGCGACGTTGACGATGGTGCCGTCGAGCATCGCCATGCCCGACCCGAGGATGGTGGTGGCGAGGACGCCGCGCGCGGCGTGCGTCCCCCACCGGATCCCGGTGTCTTCGGTGGCAGTCACGTGCTCACTCCACCGCGCCGGTGATCCCCCCGTCAACCGGGCCCTACGGCAGCAGCGTCGTGACGAACTTGTACCGGTCGCCGCGGTAGACCGAGCGGGCGAACTCGACCGGCTTGCCGTCCGTGGCGAACGAGTGCCGGGTCAGCATCAGCACCGGCATGCCGACGTCCGCGCCGAGCATTTCCGCTTCCTGCGGCCCGGCGAGCGACGTCTCGATCGTCTCTTCGGCGCGTTCGAGTTCGACCCCGTAGTGCTCGCGCAGAACGGCGTACAACGAACCGCCCGCGGAGACGTGCTTGCGCAGTCCGCGGAAACGGCCGAGCGGGAGGTGGGTCGTCTCCAGCGCCATCGGCTGGGAGTCCGCGAGTCGAAGACGTCGAAGGCGAAGGATTTTCGCACCGGTGCGGATTCCGAGGAGCTTCGCGAGGTCACCCTCCACCGGCAGCTCTTCGACTTCGAGGAGCTTCGAAGACGGCTTCAGGCCCTGCTTGCGCATGTCCTCGGTGTAGGACGACAACTGCAGCCGCTGCGCGAGCTTCGGCTCGGCCGCGAAGGTGCCTTTTCCCTGCACACGGTGCAGGCGGCCCTCGGCGGTCAGGTCCGCCAGCGCCTGGCGCACGGTGGTGCGGGAGACCGTGAACTCC
Organism: Amycolatopsis sp. FBCC-B4732; assembly: GCF_023008405.1. Lineage (NCBI taxonomy): Bacteria > Bacillati > Actinomycetota > Actinomycetes > Pseudonocardiales > Pseudonocardiaceae > Amycolatopsis > Amycolatopsis sp. FBCC-B4732. The sequence continues at coordinate 8,997,304 of NZ_CP095376.1, read as the reverse complement.
CCCGCGAGCGCGCGTTCGGTCGGGATCGGCGACCCCGGCGGGAGGACGTCCAAAAGGTCGAGGAGGTGCTGTTTCAATGCCCAATACTTGGGCTCGCGCTGCCCGCGCATCCCGGCGACGGTGCCCGCCTCGCCCGTGGTGGTGGTCTCCAACATGCCCGACTCCCTATGCCTTCCCTCATCACACGCCACGTCCCCGTATGAAACGTACCCTTTTCCACCGACGGCCCGCCCCACTAACATTGGTCTAGACCTGACCGACGCCGCCTGAGTCCGGTACATAATGCCGGAGGTGGAGAGGAAAATGATGACCCAACAACGGCCCGGCGAGCACATGGCCGCGGAGATCGCCCAGCAGCCGGACGTCCTGGCCGGTCTGGTGCAGCGTCAGTCGGAAATCGCCGAAGTGGCGGAAAAGATCTCACAACGGCCCCCGCGGTTCGCTTTGCTCGCCGCGCGTGGATCGAGTGACCACGCAGCGTTGTACGCGAAGTACCTGATCGAGGTACTCCTCGGCCTTCCGGCCGGTCTGGTTTCCCCGTCCACGGCGACGCTGTACGGCGCGCGACCCGATTTGCGGGACGTGCTGTTCGTCACCGTCAGCCAAAGCGGTGGGTCGCCTGACCTGATCGAGGTCACCGAAACGGCGAGGCGCCAGGGCGCGCTGACCGTTTCCGTGACCAACACCCCGGACTCGCCGCTGCGGGCGGCGTCCGAACTCGGCATCGACATCGGCGCCGGTGTCGAGCAGGCGGTCGCGGCGACCAAGACGTACTCCGCGACGCTGATGGCGCTCTATCTGCTCGTCGACGCGGTGCGCGGCGGCAAGGCGGCGGACGCCGAGAAGATCGGCGAACTCGCGCAGCAGACCCTCGAGGGCGCCACCGAGGGCGTGCAGCGGGCGGTCGACCGGTACCGGTTCGTGAACCGGGTCCTCACCGCCGCCCGCGGCTACTCTTACGCGACCGCGCTGGAGGGGTCGCTCAAGCTCGCCGAGACGAGCTACCTCGCGGCGCGCGCGTACAGCGGGGCCGACCTGCTGCACGGCCCGGTGGCGGCGGTCGACGACCAGACCGCGGTGCTGGCGGTGACCAGCGCCGGGCACGGCGCCGAAGCCATGCGCGACGTCGTCGACGCGGTCGGCAAGCGCGGCGCGGACGTCGTCGCGGTCGGTTCGGCGTCCGCGGACACCCCCGCGGCGCTGCGGATCGACGTCCCGCAGACCGTCGAAGAGCTGGCGCCGATCCTGGAGATCCTGCCGATCCAGCAGATCGCGCTGGGCCTCTCGCTGGCGCGCGGCGGCGACCCGGACAACCCGCGCGGCCTGCTCAAGGTGACCAAGACCCGGTGACCTCCGCGATCGGCGTCGACGCCGGCGGCACGTCGACCAGGGCCGCACTGGTCGACGCCGCCGGCGTCGTGCTCGGCACCGGGCGCGGCGAAGGCGCCAACCCCAACGCGCACGCGCCGGAGGTCGCCGCGGGCCGGATCGCCGGTGCGATCACCGCGGCGCTCGGCGACCGCGACCCCGGCACCGTGCGGGCGTGCGTCGTCGGCATGGCCGGGGTCAGCAAGCTGAGCGACCCGGCGGTGGCGTCAGTGTTCGAAGCGGCGTGGGCGCGGATCGGGCTCACCGGCGTGGTGCGGACGGTCGCCGACGCCGAAGTGGCGTACGCGTCGGCGACGTCGGCCCCCGACGGGACGGTCCTGGTCGCCGGCACCGGTTCGATCGCGGGCCGGATCCGCAAGCGGCGCCTCGCCGGCACCGCGGGCGGCTACGGCTGGCTGCTCGGCGACGAGGGTTCGGCGTTCTGGCTCGGCCGCGAAGCCGTCCGTTCCACTTTGGAGGCTCTGGGCCGCGGCCTTCCCCTCGAAGGATTGCCGTCGGCGGTGCTCGCCACCGCGCTCGGACCGTCCGGTTTGGACGTCCGGACCGACGCCGGGCGGCTCGCCGCGTCGCGCGCGCTCATCACGGCCGCCAACGCCGAGGCGCCGGTGCGGCTCGCCCGCTTCGCGCCGTTGGTGAGCGCGGCGCACGACGCCGGCGAGCCCGCGGCCCGGGAGATCGTCGGCCGCGCGGCCGAGTTGCTCGTCGCGAACGCCCTCGCCGCGCGCGAGCCCGGCGAGTCGACTCCGGTCGTGCTCGTCGGCTCGGTGCTCACCGGGGACAGCCCGGTCGGCGCGCTCGTCCGCCGCGGGTTGTCCGGCCTCGAGGTGCTGACCAGCTCCGATGGCGTGCTCGGTGCGGCGTGGCTGGCCGCCGTGGACGCCTTCGGCGAAGGCGCGCCGAGACCCGCTCCACCAGCGGATTGAGCGAAACGCGGGCCGAAACCGCGAAAACGTCGACTGAACCCGGGTCGGCCGGGTACCGTAGGCAGTGGCCCCCGGACCCTCCCCCCTCGCCGGGGGCCGCCTTATGCCCTGGGTACGTCGTCCGAGCTGGTCTCCGGCGTCAGGCGCAGGCCGGGGTGCTCCGGTGGCAATGCCCGGTAGAGCACCCACCCGCTCACCGCGACGGTCAGCGCGACCAGCGGCCACGAGAGCACCGTGCGGGCCACGCCGAGCGCGACGACCTGGCCGGCCCACCACAGCAGGCCGTAGACGACCACGCGCAGCACGTACTGGAGCACCCACACCCAGCTGGCCCGTGAATACGCCTTGAGCAGCACCGCGTCCCGGCGCCAGCGCGCCTTCTGCCCGAGCAGCAGCCCGACGACGACGCCGAGCAGCGGCCAGCGCACCACGATGCTGGCCGCCCACAGCAGGGCGCTGGCCACATTGGACATCAGCTGCAGCAGGAAGAAGTCCTGCGCGCGTCCGGTGTGCAGGGCGATCAGCGCGGCCGCGACGACGGCGGCCAGGCTGACCACGAGCGCGCGGATCTTGCCGCCCCGGACGACCCGGTAGACCCCGAGCGCGAGGGCGACCGCGATGGCGGCCCCGGCACCCCAGGCGACGGACTGCCCGGCCACGAGCCAGCCCACGACGAAACCGGCGGGCGGGACGCTGGCGTCGAGCGCACCCCGGCGGCCGCCGAGGATCTGCGCGAGCGACTCACGGGGTTCTCCGGACACCTTTCCAGCCTGCCGGAAAGCCCCCGGGACGCCGCAAGCAGGGAGATCTTCGCCACATCGAGTGCCGGGTTTGCCTCTTGGTGTGCTGTTTCACGGCATGCCGAAGGTGAAGACTGCGTAATAAGGGAGCGGAGAAGGCCGACAAGATAAGACACTGTTACCCCGGGCTGAACGGCCGGGGTGGCGCGGGGGTTGGACCCCGATGGTTAGTTGTGGTGTACAACTACATGTCGGGGAGTCGGTCGCAGGGATGGGGAAGGGGACCCAACGTGTACGGAATCGACAGCTATGTAGCCCTAGGAGACAGCTTCACCGAGGGCCTCAACGACGCCTTGCCGGACGGCTCGTTCCGCGGCTGGGCCGACCGGCTCGCGGAGATCCTGGCGGCGGGCCGGGCGGACTTCCGGTACGCGAACCTGTCGCTGCGGGGCAAGATGCTCGACGAGATCATGGACGAGCAGCTCCCGATCGCCCTGGAACTGAAGCCCGACCTGGTCACCCTCTGCGCCGGCGGCAACGACATCATCGTGCCGGGCGCGGACGTCGACGCGGTGGCGGAGCGCCTGGAAGAAGGCGTCGCCAAGCTGCGCGAGGCGGGCATCCCGGTGCTGATGTTCAACGGCCCGGACACGAAGGTCCTGTCGGTGATGTCGGTCCTGCGCGGCAAGGTGGCGATCTACAACACCCACCTGTGGGCCATCGCCGAGCGCCACGGCGCCCGCATGGTCGACCTGTGGGCGATGGCCCCGCTGCACGACCGCCGAGCCTGGAGCGACGACCGCCTCCACTTCTCCCCGGACGCCCACCGCCGCATCGCGCTGAAGTCCGCGGAGGTCCTGGGCATCCCCGTGGAGGGTGATTGGCGAGAGCCGTGGCCGGCGGAGGCGGTCCCGAGCCGCTGGATCGACTCGCGGCGCTCGGACCTGACGTGGACGAAGGTGCACCTGCTCCCGTGGATCCGCCGCCAGCTGCGCGGCGAGTCGATGGGGGACGGGCTGTCACCGAAGCGGCCGCAGCTCGCGCCGTTGACGCCGTTGGCTCCGCTGACGCCGCTGCCCCAGATGGACGTGCTCGAGGTGCCGGACAACGCTCAGCGGGCCAGCTGAGCGGTTCTCGGTTTGCCCGCGGGGGCGGGCCAGGCTTCCTGGGCGGGTTTTCGGGGTGGCCCGGGAGTCGCGAATGACTGATTGGGGGCGCCTGGGGTCCCGAATGAGTCGTTCGGGACCTCTCTAGCGTCGCGCGGGGCTCGCCCGGGTCTCGGCCAGCACAGCCCGCCCCAGCACAACCCGCCCCAGCACAACCCGCCCTCCCTGGGGGCCACCCCGTCGTCAGCCTATCCGCCGCCCCCGACGGAAAGTGCTCGCTCGATCACGAACGCCGAAGTTGTCCACATGTCGACTTGCCTGGGGACAACTTGTGGACGGACCGCCCCAGCCGACTCGCCAACCCGCCGCACCGGGCCTACCCTCCCCTTATGTCCGGTCGGCGTCGCTGGATCCTGCTGGTCCCGATCGCGGTGCTGGTCACGGCGCTGCTCGCGGGGATCGTGACCTGGGCTCAGGCCGGGAGCGTCCAGCGTGATCTCACCTCTCGCTCGCAAGCCGCGCTCGCCGCCGCCGGGTTGCCCGCCGGGAGCGTCAGCTTCGACGGCCGGGACGCCACCCTCACCGGGTTCCCGCCCGGCCAAGCACTCCGCGCGCTGGAAGTCGTCCAAGGGGTCGACGGGGTCCGCGCCGCCAAGTTCGAGGGCGACGTCGTGCCGGTCGCCCCGAGCACGAGCCAAGCACCCCCGCCGAGCGCGGCCCCCAGCAGCAGCACCCCGCCGCCGCCCACCACGACGACCACCGCGCCGCCGCCGACCGACAAGGCCGGGGTCCAGGCCGAGATCGACCGGATGCTCGCCGAGGCGCCCGTGACCTTCGTGCCGGACACCGCTCGGCTCACGCCCGAAGGGGAACAGGCCGCCCGCGGCATCGCCGTCGCGCTCGCCAAGTCGCCGGAGACCTTCCGCTACCGCGTCACCGGGCACGTCGGGCGCGGGCCCGGTGGCGAGAGCGCCGCGCTGAAGCTGTCCCGGGACCGGGCCCGGGCCGTCGCCCGGATCCTCACCACCAACGGCCTCACGACCAAGCGCGTGACCTACCGGGGCCTCGGCGACACCCGGCCGGCCGACGGCGGCGAAGAGGACCGGCGGGTCGAAATCACGGTCATCTGAAGGGGTGGTGCCGATGTTGTGGCTGTTCGGGCAGATCTGGCTGTGGCTGATCATCGCCTTCGCGCTCGGCGCGCTCACCTCGTGGCTCGTCCTGCGGATCCCGAAGCGCGCCGAAGCACCGGAAGCCGCCGAAGCGCCGTACGAGCCGGAACCCGAGCCGCGGTACGACGAACCGCTCGCCGCCGAGCAGACGCAGTTCATCCCGGCCGCCTGGACGCAGGGGCCGCCCCAGGAGCACCACGAGGCCGACGACGAGCCCGAGCCCGTCGGCCACCGCGAAGGGCACCTGCCGCTGCCACCGCAGCGCGGGGCCGAGGCCGAGGACTGGCCGACCGAGGAAGAACCGGCCTGGCCCGAGAGCGAGGAGGCCGCCCCGCGGTGGCCGCAGCAGCCTGGGCGCGGTGGCTGACACCCATCCTGGTAAATTCGGCTACGCACTGTGAGCGAGGCTGAGGAGGGAGTGGCGTGGCGCTCCCCCATTGGACTGCGCAACAGGTCCTGCCGCCGGGCCGCCACGCGGGCGACCTAGCCGACGTCTACGAGCGCCTGGTCTTCGACGCCCCGCACCAGAACGAACGCGAGATCCTCTTCAGCGCGCTCAACAGCTACCTCGGCGTGGCCCGCCGGATCATGCCGTCCGGCCGCGCCTGGATCGGCGGCGAGCTGATCATCCGCACCGCGCACCCGCCGCGCAGCCTCGACGTCGTCCTCATCCCGGACGAGTGGGGCGCGCTGAAGCGGCTCGACGACGCCGGCCGCTCGGCGCTCTACGGCCTGCTCACGCTGCGCGGCGTCATCGTCGGGCAGCCCGCCATGTACCTCGACCAGGTGCAGCCGGTCGGCGGCATGCTGGACGGCTTCCTGTGCCGCCCCGGCGACGAGGACACCTGGGCCGAGGTCTGGGCCGAAGGCGGCAGGGGCTACCCGGAGATGATCTGGTGAGGAACGAGTTCCGGCGCATCGCCGACGAGATCCCCGGCGGCACGTGGCTCGACGACCTCGCGCGCGCCTCGGCGATGGCGGCCAACGCCAAGTTCGAGCGGACGTCCCGCTCGCCGCTGCTGCACGTCTCGGTCATCGGTGAGCAGAGCATCGACGCCTACACCTTCTCCGACATCAGCCGGGCGCTGCAGGACGCGACCGCGAAGATCGGGCACATCATCCGGAACCCGTCCGGCGAGGTCACCCAGGTCCAGCAGGCCGACCGCGACAAGGCGCCGCTGATCCAGCGCGGCCAGGCGGGCAACGCGATCTTCTTCGGCTTCCCCGAGCCCGCGCCGGACGACGCGCTCATCGTCGACGGCATCGAGACGCTTTCCGAGCGGGCCGTCAAGGAACTGTGTGACTTCCTGCCGGCCAACGGCTCGGACGACGGCGCGCTCGACGCCGTGCTGCTGCAGCGCGACACCGTCCGCAACGCGGTGAGCGACATCGTCAACGCCGTCGCGAAGAACGCCGGCATCGGGATGGCCCTGACCCCGACCGCGGGCGAGCAGGTCACCCGCAGCATGACCACCGAGCAGGCCCGGATCCTCCAGGGCAGCCTCCGCGAATCCCGCGAGGCGGTCGGCTACGAGACGGTGCGCGGGCGGCTCGACGGCGTCCGCACCCGGCGGCGCATCTTCTACCTCGACCGCGAGTCCGGCGGGACGATCCAGGGCGCGGTGGCGCCGGATCTGCTCGACGAGATCAAGGAGAACCTCGACCGCCCGGTGACCGCCCGGTTGCGCGTCGTGCGCACGACGACGATCGACGGCCGCCGCGGGCGTCCCGTGTTCGAGCTCCTCGAAATCACCCCCGAAGTGAGCCTTTTCGACTGAAAAGTCCAGCTCGCGACTTTCGTCTTGAACACCGGAACCGACGGTCGTCGTAGGCCGTACGGCCACGAAAACAGTGGGAACACCGATATTCTTCGCATTGATCACATCGCCACACCCTGCGCGTGATGTCAGGAAATACCGATACTCACGGCAAAATGGTGGGACAATGACTTTTTCCAGAATGTAACAATTTCGTTCGCGGGCACTCTTATGGGTTAACGTCGTCGCACTCCCACCCGAAGGGGCCCGCATGATGACCGACCCGCAGTACCCGCCGACCACCGCGCGCCACGGCAGACCCGCGCCGCCGGTGACGGCCACGGAGCGTCGTCAAGCGAACGCCAAACCAGGGCGCAACATCCTGGCGATCGTCGGCCTGCTGCTCGGCCTGGCGGCACTCGGTGTCGCGTTCGTCCCCGACATCGGGTTCGTGGCGTGGCCACTGGCCGGGCTCGGGCTGATCCTCGCGATCGCCGGGCTGGTCCAGGTCAAGAAGGGCACCACGGGCGACCGCGGGGTCGCGATCACCGCCACCGTCGTTTCGGTCGCGGCACTGCTGTCGACGGCGGGCGTGCTGCTCTACTCGACCTTCCTCGGCGGCGGCGAGACCGGGCTGCACCTGCCCGCGGTCGCGGGCGACAAGCACGCGGTGGTCTTCGAGGTCACCTCGGCGGGCGGCGCGACCGTCCGCTACGGCAGCCTCAGCGACCAGCGCACCGAAAACGCGCCGGCGAGCACCGACGCGTGGCAGGGCGAGGCTTCCTACAACAATGGTTCGTACTTGTTGACGCTCACCGCGGACACCAGCAATTCGAGCGCGAGCAACGACATCAAGTGCGCCATTCTGGTCGACGGCAAGAAGGTCGCGGAAAACAGCGGGACGACCATCGCGCTGTGCACCGCCAACGTGGGCTGACCCCTGCCTGGCGACCGGCCGGCCTACCCCCACCTCGGCCGGCCGGGTCGCCACGAGCCGCTCCTGGCGGCTCCCGGCCCCGCCGCGGTTTCCCGCGCGGGGCCCGGCGCCGGCGTCTCAGCCTGCCCCTCCCCTAGGGCTCAGCCGGCACCGCCGAACCTACGCGGACGCCGCCCGCGCCCACTAAGAATCCACTAAGGATTCACGGTGCGAACCCGGCCGTGACCCGTTCGCAACCGAATCATCGCCATGAATGCGCCGAGCCGACACCGAGTTGTCGCAGTTCGAAAGCGCGGGCGAATCTTCACTGCAGTTCGGCGAGTTCGGTGCGCACCTCGCCGTCGAGCTTCGGGTGCACCCGCTCGACAGTGCCGTTGTTTGCCGATCCGGCCACAGTCACGGCCGAATCGGGCCATAGCACCGGTCGCCTGCCGCTCGTGGGGCGGCCTGCTTCTGGCCGAATCGGCAAAGGCGCACCGACAGCGCGAGTTGTTCGCGCGCGCCGTCGAGGTCGCCACCGGCGCGCAGCACGCGGCCCAGCGTCAGCCGCAGCGAACCCTCGCGCGCGACGAACTCGCGGCTGATCGCGAGGTCGATCGCCTCCCAGACGTACCGCTCGGCCGCCTCGAGGTCGCCCACCCGCAGGCTGAGGTCGGCCAGCTTGTCGAGCGAGACGACGACCCGGTCGTCGTCGCCGAGTTCGCGGTCGATGCGCAGCCCGGCGAGCTGGTGGGCGATGGCCTCGGCGAGCAGGCCCGCCCGCTTCTCCGCCTGCGCGCAGCTGCTGAGCGCCTGCCCGCGCAGCGTGACGTCGCCGGCCTCCGCGACGGCCTTGCCGAGCCGCTCGATGGCCCGCTCGTGCTCGCCGAGCCGGCTGAGCGCGCGGCCGAGGTGCAGGTCGGCCGACGTCGTCAGCCACTCGTCGGCGAGGCCGGTGGCCAGCTCCGCCGCCCGCTCGGCGTCCGCTAGGCCGAACCCCGGCAGCTCGAAGACCAACGCGATTTCGGACCGCGCGAGCCGCAGCCAGCACTGCCCGGCGACGTCGCCCGCGGCTTCGGCGGCGGCGACGCCGAGGTCGGCCATCCGCGTCCACTCGTCCAGCAGCGGGCAGGCGACGCGGTAGCTGTGCCCGAGCCGCGCCAGCCGCCAGACGTCGTCGTGGCGGCCCGCGGCGGCCGCGGCGTCGAGGACCGCGAGGAGGTTCGGCCACTCCGCCGCGAACCAGTCGTGCGCCTCGGCGAAGCCGGTCAGCGGGGGCATCGCGTCGTCGGCGAGCACCCCGGTGAAGTCGAGCGGGTCCGCGACCGGCCCCAGCCGGCGCCGCGCCCGGTCGGCGGCGGCCTGGTAGTAGCGGACCGTCCAGCCGAGCGCTTCTTCGCGCTCCTTCTCGCCCAGCTCCTGCTCCACGAGCTCCCGCAGGTAGAGCCAGACGAGGTCGTGCGGGACGAAGACGTCCCGCGCGGTCTCGGCGATGAGGTTGTGCGCGGCCAGCGCGCGCAGCCGCCGCCGGGCTTCGGGCACCGGGATCTGCGCGACCGCGGCCATCACGTGCGGCCCGACCAGCACCCCGGGCACCGTTCCCAGCTGCAGTAACGTCTCGGCGATCTCGCCGGGCAGGCCGCGGAAGGAGACGTCGAACGCGGCGCGCACGCCGTCGTCGGCGCCCTCGACCTGCAGGGCCGCCAGCCGCGTCCGCTCGTTGCCGAGCTCGTCGACCAGCTCCTCGGCGGTCCGCTGCGCGCTCGCCGAAAGCCGCGCGCCCGCGATCCGCAGCGCGAGCGGCAGGTAGCCGCAGAGCCGCGCGAGGGCGTGGTTGAGACTCGCCGGCCCGGCGAGCTCCTCGATCAGCTGCACGGCGTCCTCGGGCGCGAGCGTGCCGAGCACGCGCTGCCGGGCCGCGTTCGACACGGCGAGCCCGTCGAGGCGCGAACGGCTGGTCACCACCGTCATCGTCCGCGCGCTCGGCGGCAGCAGCGGGCGCACCTGCTCGGCGGTGCGGGCGTCGTCGAGCAGCACCAGCATCCGCCGCCCGGCGATCAGCGACCGGTACAGCGCGACGCGTTCGTGGAGCAGCTCGGGGATCTTCGCGGTTTCGACGCCGAGGCCGAGCAGGAACTGGGTGAGCAGCTCGGCGGGCTCCAGCGGCGGGTGGTGCGGGTCGAAGCCGCGCAGCGACGCGAACAGGACCCCGTCCGGGAACTTCCGCGCGGCGCGGTGCGCCCACCACACGACGAGCGTGCTCTTGCCGACGCCGGCGGTGCCGGTGACCACGGCGATCGTGGTCTCGCCCGCCTCGGCGCGGGAGACCAGGCCGTCGAGCCAGGCCAGCTCTTCCCCGCGCCCGGCCAGGCTCGGAACGGCGGCGGGCAGCTGCGAAATCGGCTTCGCGGCGTCCGCACTTTCACGTGAAAGTGCCCACCTGGAGTCCGCACTTTCACGTGAAAGTGCGGGGAGGTCGTCGTTGAGCACCCGCGTGTGCAGCCAGCGCAGCTCGGTGCCGGGCTCGACGCCCATGGTGCCGAGGGTGGCGCGCGAGACGGTCCGGTACAGCTCGAGCGCGTCCCCGCGGCGGCCGGCGTGGTAGAGCGCCCGCATCAGCTGCCCCGCCGTCCGCTCGGCCAGCGGGTGGGCCCGCACGATGGGGCTGAGCTCGACGATCAGCTCGGCGTGGCGGCCGAGTTCGAGGTCGGCGTCGACGCGGGCGCCGTGCACGGCGCGGCGGAGGTCCTCCAGCTCGGGGGCCCGCAGCGAGTCGGGCACGCCGCCGAGCGCGGGCCCCTGCCACAGCGCGAGCGCCTCGGCCAGCAGCCCGGCCGCGACCTCGGGGGTGGCCACCGAAGCCCGGTCCAGCAGCGCGTGCGCGCGGTGCACGTCGATCCGGTCGGGGTCGACGTCGAGCCGGTAGCCCGGCGGGGTGGTGAGGATGCTGGGGCCGTCGAGCTCCCGCAGGATCCGCCGCAGGTGCGAGACGTTGCCGTGGATGATCGTGCGCACCGTCGCGGGCGGGTCGTGGCCCCAGAGCGCGTCGATGATGTCGTCGAGCCCGACGACCTTCCCGGGCTTGAGGGCCAGCAGCGCGAGCAGGCCGCGGACACCGGGGCCGCCGATCGGGACGGGCTGGTCGCCGTGGAGGAGCTGCACGGGCCCGAGCAGCCGGAACCGGATCGGGGCCATGCTCGCGCCCACCTCCCCGGGTTCCGCCTTGCCGCGGAAATCAACCTACCGTGGTGGCAGGTCGTCGAGCAGGTCCGGTACCAGGAGTTTTGGCGGTTCTGCGGATTCCGCAGCGCGGGTGTCCACGTCCTGCGACATCCCCCGGACGTGGAACGACCCCGTACCAACGGTCCCGATCCGTTGGTACGGGGTCGTGTGAAACCTCCGGCCGGGCCGCCAGGGGGCGCGGTCCGCCCGTCGTCTTCGCCGGCGATCGGGCGGGTGTGCTCACCCCGAGCGAAGCACCCGCCGCCGTTCGCCGTCGAAGACGTCTGTTGCGCGGACCACACGCCCGCGCGGTGGCGACACGGTAACAAAGCGCACCGGGCCGGTCACCGGCGGGCCCCACGCTTTTCGGGGGATCCGGGTGGCGAAGCCCCGGTACGACACTGCTACCGCGAGATCGGCGTCGAGTCGCGGCCGGCGATGAAGGCCGGCCTCGGGGCGCTCGCCGCGAACGGCTCCTGCAACGCGTTCTCCACGCTGTTGAACACCAGGAAGATGTTCGAGCGCGGGTACGGGGTGATGTTGTTCCCGGAGCCGTGCATGATGTTCGAGTCGAACCACAGGGCCGAGCCCGCCTGGCCGGTGAACTGGTCGATGCCATGCTCGGCCGCCATCCGGGTGATGTCGTCCTCGTTCGGCACGCCCACCCGCTGGTCCTTGAGCGAGGCCTTGTAGTTCGCCTCCGGCGTCTCGCCGGCGCACTGGACGAACGTCCGGTGCGAGCCCGGCATGATCATCAGGCCGCCGTTGAACGGGTAGTTGTCGGTCAGCGCGATGGAGCAGCTGACCGCGCGCGGGGACGGCATGCCGTCCTCCGCGTGCCAGGTTTCGAAGTCCGAGTGCCAGTAGAAGCCCGTGCCCTTGAACCCCGGCATGTAGTTGACGCGGCTCTGGTGGATGTACACCTCGGAGCCGAGCAGCTGCCGGGCCCGGTCCAGCACGCGCGGGTCGCGCACCAGTTCGGCGATCAGGGCGGAGATCTCGTGGACGTCGAAGATCGACCGGACTTCACCGGTCTTCGCTTCGGTGATCACGCGCTCGTCCCTGGCGAGCTCCGCGTCGGAAGACAGCCGGACCAGCTCCTGCCAGTACGCCTGGACCTCCCCGACGGAGAGCATGTCCTCGACCACGGTGTAGCCGTTGGTCTCGTGGTTCGCCAGCGTGGCGGCGTCGATCGGGCCGTCGGCTTCGGTACCCCACACCGTGGGGTGCGCGCGCGGCAGGTGCGCCGGAGTACCGGTGATCCGGGTCGGGTAGGTGTCGTCGACCCGGGTGTCCATCAGCGTCACGGGCTTCGCCTCCAGTTTCCTCTCCGGTGTTTTACGCGTCCTCGGTGATCAGCGGGTACACACCGTTTTCGTCGTGCACCTCGCGGCCGGTCACCGGGGGGTTGAACACGCAGACGCACTTGATCTCGGTCTTCGGCCGGACCTGGTGCTTGTCGTGGTCGTTGAGCAGGTACAGCGTTCCCGGCTTGAGCTCGTACACCTTGCCGGTGGCCAGGTCTTCGATCTCGCCTTCACCGGAGGTGATGAACACCGCCTCGATGTGGTTGGCGTACCAGAAGTCGTTCACCGTTCCCGCGTACAGCGTGGTCTCGTGCACCGAGAAGCCGACACCCTCCTTGGCGAGGATGATCCGCTTGCTGCGCCAGTTCTCGGTCTTGATGTCGGCGTCGGTGTCGGTGATTTCGTCGAGCGTGCGAACGAGCACGGGCGTGGCTCCTCTACTTCTTGAGAACGGCCTTGATGGACTCGTCGATGATCGACAGGCCCTGGGTCAGTTCGTCGTCGGTCAGGGTCAGCGGCGGCAGGAGCTTCATGACTTCGCCGTCGGGACCGGAGGTTTCCATCAGCAGGCCGCGCGCAAACGCTTCCGCGCAGACGCGGCCGGCGAGGTCTCCGTTCTCGAACCCCAGGCCGCGCGCGAGGCCGCGGCCCTTGGCGACCAGGTTCGCGTCCGGGTACGCCTCGACGATGCCCGAGAACGCGGCGGCGATGCGCTCACCCTTCGCCTTGGTGGACTTCTCGAGCTCGTCGTCGCTCCAGTAGGCGTTGATCGCCTCGGTCGCGGTGACGAACGCGGGGCTGATGCCGCGGAAGGTGCCGTTGTGCTCGCCCGGCTCCCAGACGTCGAGCTCCGGCTTGATCAGCGTCAGCGCCATCGGGATGCCGTAGCCGCCGATGGACTTCGACAGGCAGACGATGTCCGGGGAGATCCCGGCGTCCTCGAAGCTGAAGAACGGCCCGGTGCGGCCGCAGCCCATCTGGACGTCGTCGAGGATCAGCAGGATGTTGTGGCGCTTGCAGAGGTCGTCGAGACCCTTCAGCCACTCCAGGCGCGCGGCGTTGATGCCGCCCTCGCCCTGCACGCCCTCGACGATCACCGCGGCCGGCTCGTTGAGCCCGCTGCCGGAGTCTTCGAGGAGCTTCTCGAAGTACAGGAAGTCCGGCATCGCGCCGTCGAAGTAGGCGTCGTAGGGCATCGGGGTGGCGTGCACCAGCGGGATGCCCGCGGCACCGCGCTTCATCGAGTTGCCGGTGACCGACAACGCGCCCAGCGTCATGCCGTGGAAGGCGTTGGTGAAGTTGATGACCGATTCCTTGCCGGTCACCTTGCGCGCCAGCTTCAGCGCGGCCTCGACGGCGTTCGCGCCACCCGGGCCCGGGAACACGACCTTGTAGTTCATGTTCCGCGGGTCGAGGATCTTGTCGCGGAAGGTCTGCAGGAAGTCCCGCTTGGCCACGGTGAACATGTCCAGCGCGTGGGTGACGCCGTCGCGCTGGATGTAGTCGATCAGCGCCTGCTTGAGCCGCGGGTTGTTGTGCCCGTAGTTCAGCGCGCCGGCCCCGGCGAAGAAGTCCAGGTAGGCCTTGCCGTTCTCGTCGTAGAGGTGGCTGCCCTGCGCGCGGTCGAACACGACCGGCCAGCCGCGGCTGTAGCTGCGTACTTCGGATTCGAGCTCTTCGAAGATGCTCATGACGTTTCTTTTCTCCTACTCGCCCGGATCTTTGCGTGGCGTGAGCGGACCGATGCGGTAAAGCTCTTCGGCCAGGTGCCCGGCTTCGGGGAAATCCTCCCCGGCGAACAGCACACTGGTTTCCACCGCGGCGTTCCACCGCTTCGCGAACGACGCGAAGAGCCGGATGGACGCCTCGTTGTCCGGGGTGATGGTGGTCTCGAGGTAACGCACGCCGTCCGCGACGAGACTCGTGTAGAGCGCGTCGAGCAGGGCCCCGGCCAGGCCCTTTCCGCGCTGGGACGCGTCGACCGCGACCTGCCAGACGAGCGCGGCCTCGGGCTCGTCCGGCCTGCGGTAGGCGATGACGAATCCGACCGCCTCGCCGTCTTCACGCGCGACCACCGAGGACTCGGCGAAATCGCGGCACCACAGCATGTATGCGTACGGCGAGTTGAGATCGAGCTTGGCGGAATCGCGCGCGATTCGCCACAGCTTCGCGCCGTCCGCCTTGGTCGGGGATTCGATCAAGTGCGTTACGGACATACTCAGGAAACGTAACAGAGAATTTTCGCCTCGCCAGCGACGCAGCTCACGACCCCCGTATGACCTGCGACGACGCGGGGTACCCGGTGAGGAGTCCCACAAACATGTTTGAAGTGGACGGTCCCGGGGCACACGCGCGCCTGGGCCGCCGGTGCGTGCCGGCGACCTAGTCGCACCATGAACCCAAAGCCGGGTGATCGCAAGGCGACGGGCCGGATCAGGTGTCCGCGCGACCGCGAACGGTCAGGCGGCGGCGCCGGTCGCCCCCGCTGTGCCGCCCGCTCGACGCGGCCACCGGCAGCTGCCGCGCCGCCCGCCGGTGCGGCAGCCGTCGCACGATCCCGCTCAGCGGCATCACCACCGCGGGCAGGACCAGCAGACCCGACACCACCAGCCACCACACCGCGCCCTCCCCGCGCCGCCAGCCCGCGACGACGCTGCCGAGCCAGCCGAAGAACGGCTGGGCCAGCGGGGGCAGGAACGCGGCCAGCAGCAGCGCCGCCACCACCAGCACCCCGAGCAGGGCGAACAGCTTCCGCGCGAGGTGGCCCATCGTGAGCAGCGCCGTCGCCAGGTAGACGACCGCGCCGGCCAGCACCGGGAGGCCGATCCACTGCAGCACCGCGCCGCCGTCGTTGCCGAGCACCAGGCCGGCCAGCAGCGCGAGGACGCCGGCGGCGAGCGAGCCCGCGGTGCCGAGCCGGGACGCGCCCTGCGAGACCTTCGCCGTGCTCCTGGCCACCGTGCGCAGGATGCCCGCGACCGTGCGCGGCCAGCCACCGGGCAGGCGGAACGCGACCGTCCCCGCGTTCACCGTCGCCGCGCCGAGCGCGACCAGCGTGCGGGTGAGCCGCGCGGTGCCCTGTTCGCCGGCGAGCCGCTCCGCCGAGACGCGGCAGGCCTGGAACTGCGCCTGCGCGCCGCCGACGTCGAGCGGGGCCCGCTCCTTCGCCAGTGCGTCGCCGATGTCCCGGCGGTCGTCGGCGTCGCAGCGCGAGGTGAGCGTGACGACCGGCAGCTCCTCCGCCGCGATCTCGGCCTGCCGCGGCCGGGCCAGCACCATCGCCGTGACCGGCAGGCTGACCGGCCGTTCGGCGCCGAACTCGGCCGGCTTCAGGTCGGCGTCGAGGCCGAGGAACGCCAGCTCGGCGGTCAGCTGGTCGCGCAGCTGCGCCGCTTCGGCCGGCGTGCAGCGGTCCTGCTCGCCGGGCGGGCGCCAGTCCGGGCCGAACGCGGCGACGAGCTCGTCGCGGAACCGCTCCCGCCCGAGGACGTCCCGCAGCGTCTCGAGGCGGCCCGGGTCGAGCAGGCTTTGGACGAGCCAGCCGGCACCGTCGACGCGGCCCCACATCCAGTCGCTGGCCCGCCACGACGCCTTGTAGAACGCGCCGAAGCAGCTCGCCTGCATCCCGGTCAGCTTGTCCCCGGACCGGCTGCGCGTCATGTCCAGTAACGTCCGAGAATCGGCGCTGACCTGCACCAGGTCGACCCGCTGGTCGACCGACGGCGCCTGCGCGAGCAGCCCGCGCGTGGCCACGTGCAGTGCCACCAGCCGGGCCTGGACCACGTCGTCGGCCACGTCGGGCCGCAGCTCGAGCCAGTCCAGCAGGGTGGTCACCGTGCCGGCGTCGTCCCCGGCGGCGGTCAGCTCCCGCAGCGTCGGCGCGGCCGCGCGCAAGCCCGCGACCACCTTCGGCCAGGCCTCGGCGACGGCGGCCGAGCGGCCCAGCCCGGCCCACTCCTCGGCCAGCTCGCGGATCCACACCTCGAGGGTGCTGCTCGCGCCGGGCCCGGTGTGCGCGGCCACCCACTGCCCGAGCCGCACCCCGCGCCCGGCGGTCGCGCGAGCGGCGTGCAGCTGGGCGCGAGCGTCGTTGAGCTCTTTCGCGCGCGCGGCGTCCGGCTGGAGCCGGAACCCGGCGTTGACCAGCTGCAACCCGGTCGCGACGGCGTCGTCGAGCGCGGTCGTCCGGTACCCGACCAGATCGGCGACCGCGAGGCGCTCGGCCGGCGGCCCGGCCGGAACGCCGCTGCTCAGCCCGGCGACGGCGATCGCGCGCAGCTGCCGCGACATCCCGGACGCCCAGTCGCGGTCGGGGGTGTCCGCTTCGGACAGCGCGTACCGCCGCGCGGCGACCCGGACCAGCTCGGCGGCGTCTTCGGCGGTCCGCCGCTCGAGGTAGGCGGTGGCGATCCGCGCGTCGACCAGGCAGCCGGGCCCGCCGCGCAACCCCAGCGCGGCCAGCGAAACCCGGGTGTCCCTGGCGCGCAGCACGGCGTCGTTGTGCCGGGTCAGGTCGTCCAGCTCGGCGCTGATCGACTGGCTCATCACGGTGTTGACGACCTTGGCCAGCGCGTTCGACAGCAGCGGCGGGTTCGCCGGGTCGCACGCGACGGCGTCGGCGTCCCGTTCGCCGGTCGGCACGACGTAGAGCAGCAGCCGCCGGACGTCCGTCTGCGACGGGCGTTCGAAGATCTCGCGCAGCGCCGGCCGCAACGGCTTGTTCAGCAGCACCCCGCCGTCGGTCAGCCAGTGCGAGCGGGTCAGCTCGGTGTAGGGCGTCATGTCGGGGTGCAGCCGGTCGGTGCCCGCGGTGCCGATCGGCAGCCGCGAGAGTTCGAACGCGCCGGGGAAGGACGCGGTGGAGCGCGCCGCCAGCGCGAGCGGCGCCTCCACCCCGTTCGTCCACAGTGGACCGCAGAACCGGAAGAGCATCCGGTGTTCGGTGTCCCGTACCAGGTTCCCGAGCGCGTCGTCGAACCGGGTGGTCTCCCCGTCGATCATCGTGCCGGTGAGCAGCACGGTGACGTCCGGCTCCTCGGCGGGCGGCACGCCGTTCGCGGTGATCTCGCGCAGCACCGCTTCGAGGTCACCGAGCAGCACGCGGTCCCCGTCGAGCACCGACCGCGGCGCCGGCTCGCGCGCGTCCCGGATCAGGTTCTCCAGCGAGGCGGTGGTGATCCAGGTGTCGCGCAGAACCCCGGGCGTGGAACGGAAAGCTTCCGCGAGGCCCAGGCAGGCGGCGTTGACCCCGCCGGCGCTGGTCCCGGTCAGGACGTCGAGTGAAACGGTCGCGCGCAGGACGTCGAGCAGCTTGCGGTACCGCCCGGGTTCGGCGTCCCTGCGCGATTCCCGGAGCAGCTGCGAGGTCTCGGTGGCGACCCCGCCCATCCAGATCGCGAGGCTGGAGCCCCCGACCATGGTCACCGCCAGCCGGATCTCCTGCGGCCAAGGTTCGGCAGTCATGGGCTCCCCCGCCCGGTCGTGGTCCTGACGCAGAGTAGAGGCTCGAGGTGAGCACCGGGATACGTCCGGGTGTACGGCCGTTCGGGTGGAATCAGGCGGCCAGGTGCTCCAGCACCAGCACCTGCGCCTCACCGACCGCGAAGCCCAGCACGGCACCCGTCGCGATCAGGATCCACTCGTCCTGCTCGAAAGCCGGGCGCAGGAGGCGCTCGAACTCCTTCGGGGACAGCTGCTTCATCTTCGACACCAGCACGTTGCGGATGTCCATCGCGTCCGTCGCGTAGTCCTCGATGTAGCGCATCGTCTCCGGCAGCCGGGACATGATCTGCGAAGCGATCGCCAGCTTCACGTCCTGGTACTTGCGGCTCCCCACCGCGAACACCAGCAGCGGCTTCGCGACGCTCCCGAGTTCGCGGTCGAGCTGGCGCTGGATCAGGGCCAGCACCCGGTCCGACAGCGGGCCGTGCAGGATGGCCTCGATGACGTTGTGCGGGGTGATGATCTCCTTCGCGATCAGCGACCCGTACGCCTCCGCGACTTCCGCCCGCCGCTTCAGGAACAGGCCCTGCCACTGGACTCCGAAATACCGGCGCGGCTCGATCGGGTAGAAGATCATCCGCAGGGCGAGCCAGTCCGTGAACCAGCCGGTGAACAAGCCGAAGATCGGCATGATCGGCGGGAACTTGAACAGCACCCACGCCACCATCTGGATCACGCCGATCGCGCCGCCGAAGACCAGGCCCGAGCGCGCGATGAACTTGAACTCCTTCGCGCCCGCCTCCTGGAAGATGCGGTTGAGCAGGCGCTTGTCCTTGACCAGGCTGGTGACCACCATGCCCTTGAGGTCGAACACACTGTCCACATCGGACTTGATCAGGTCGAGCACCGCCGCGACCATCCGCGGTGACTCGTGCTGGACGCGCTCGATCACCAGGCGCTGCACGCGCACCGGCAGGGACTCCCACAGGCCCGGCTGGTAGTGCCCCGCCACCTCGCGGACGATGTCCTCGACGCCCGCGAGCAGCGGTTTCTCGATCTCCTGGGCGATGCGGGACGCGTCCAGCCGCGCGACGACCTCGGCCGGTTTGATCAGCTGCTCGGTCATCGTGTCGCAGGCGATGCTCGCCATCCGCGCGGCGCGCTTGGGCACGATGCCCTGCCAGCCGAGGAACGGCTTGACGCCGATGAACTCCACCGGCTGGAACATCATCCGGATCGCGACGAGCTTGGTGCCGTAGCCGATCAGCGCGGCGACGACCGGGATCGAGACGTAGAGGGGCCAGTGCTGCGCGAAGTCGGCGACGATGCCGCTGAGGAAGGCCCCCATGCGCTACCCGAGACTCGGGTCGCAGGCTTGCCAGAACTGCGCGCCGAGGCGCGAGATGTGGATCGTCCGCCGGACGAACTTCGCGCGCTTGACGTGCTTCTCGGCGTCGCGCACGGTCTCGTCGGTCAGCAGGATCTCGTACTGCGTCTCCAGCGACGGCACCTCTTCGTCGAGGTCGACCAGGCCCAGCCCGATCAGCCGCGTCACGTAGCCGGGGACCTGGTCGGGCAGCGACACCCCGGCCGCCTTGCCGACCGTCGACGCGTTGCGCAGCGCGACCCGGCCGGTGCCGCCGATGCCGGTGCGCTCGACGACGTCGACCGCGGGGAACGGCGAGCCGTCCGACAACGCGGAAAGGATGCGGGCCTCGTCCGGGGTCAGCTGGCGCAGGATGATCGCGTAGAAGTACTCGCGGGCGCGCTCGCGGCCGAAGCCGATGGAGTGGTTGAGCAGCTCGGCCATCGCGGCGCGCAGCGGCTCGGCGGCGTTGTCGCGCGCGGGCACGATCGTCACGGTGGCCTCGACCGTCCCGGGCACCGAGGGGCGGTTCATCGCCGACGCCGCCGTCAGCGCCGCGTGGTACGGGTCGTCGACCTCGTCGAGCCGGCGGCGCAGCTCGGTCAGCAGCTGCCGCTCCACCTGCCGGACCCCGCGTTCGGCGGTCTCGACGCCGGGGAGCTTGCGGCCGAGCGCGAACCCGGTGCGCGCGGCCCAGCCGGCCAGCTGACCGGCGCGACGGGCCAGGTCGGCCACCTCGTCGCCGGTGCCCCGGCCGTTCGGTCGCTCTGCGTTCACGAAGCCACTCCCCTCTGCGTACGGGCTGATGCTACCTGTGGGTAGGCCGAATGGAGGTGTTTGGATGCCCACATGAGTCCGACGCGCTGGGGCCCGCCGATCGACGTCCTCCCGTACTTCTCGAAGGAAGAGCAGGCGCTGATGACGCTGCTCGGCGCGCTGACCGAGGAAGACTGGGAGCGCCCGACCCCGTGCGCGGGCTGGACGGTCAAGGACATCGCCGCCCACCTGCTGGGAGACAAGGTCGGCCGGCTGTCCCGGAGCCGCGACGGGCACACCGCGGAAAGCCCCCGCGCGGGTGAGTCCTTCCCCCGCTTCGTCGACCGGATCAACGAGGAGTGGGTCGTCGCCTGCCGCCGGCTCTCGACGGACGTCCTGCTCACGATGATGTACGAGTTCATGGGCCAGACCACCGAGTACTGGGCGAAGCTCGACCTCGAAGTCCTCGGTGAGCCGGTGAGCTGGGCGGGTGCCGAGCCGGCGCCGCGCTGGCTGGACGCGGCCCGCGACTACTCGGAGTTCTGGGTCCACCACGTGCAGATCCGCGAGGCGCTGGAACACACGCCGCTGGAGGCCGAGTACGCCGAGCCGATCGCCGACACGTTCGTCCGCGCGCTGCCGCACACGCTGCGGGACGTCGAGGCCCGCGTCGGCAAGCAGGTCGGTTACACGGTCACCGGCGCCGGCAAGTGGCACGCCCGCCGCGAGCGCGACGGCTGGGTCCTCGACCGCGGCGCACCGCCGTCCCGCACCCCGCTGGCCACCGTGACGACGGACCTGGACACGTTCTGGCGGCTCTGCACCCGCACCCCCGCCGACACCGGCCGCGTCCGCACAACCGGCGACGAAAACGTTTGCGCCCAGATACTGACGATGACATCCATCATCACCTGACGCGCACTTTCACGTGAAAGTGCGCACCTGGGGGCCGCACTTTCACGTGAAAGTGCGCGTCAGCGGCGGCGGGCCTGCTTTCGCAGCTGCATGATCCGGGCGCCGCCGATCAGCGCGACCAGCGCCGCGCCGCCGATGGCCGAAAACAGCATCGCGATGGCCAGCGGCAGGCTGCCCTCGGCGCCGAAGAAGTGCACGGTCACCGAGTCCAGGTTCTGCAGGATGAAGATCAGCAGCACGATCAGCACGGCCAGGCCGGCGATCACCGCGACCCAGGTGCCGCTGACCCGGGTGCGCTTGATCTTCGGGCTCGCGGGCCTCGACGGCGCCGGGCGCACCGGCGCGACCTCCTCGGCGCCGGGCCGGACGTCGCCGGCGCGCAGTTCGGCGGGCTCGAGGGCCCCTTCGGGCACCTCGCTCCCGGGCAGGTCGTGGTGGGTGGGACCGGTGGGGCGGTCGGCCGCGCCCCCGCGCGCGTGCGTCATGTGCTCAGTGTCCGTCCGGCACGCGGGAAGCGCCGCCTCAAACCCCCTAACGGGCGAAGCCGTCCACCTCGCGCAGGACGCGGAGGGTGTTCTTGCCGGCCAGTTTCACGCAGTCTTCTTCACTCCACCCCCGCTCGAGCAGCGCGGCGAACAACACCGGGTACTTGGACGTGTCCTCCAGCCCCTCCGGCAGCGAGCCGACGCCGTCGTAGTCGCCGCCGAGGCCGATGTGGTCGACGCCGGCCACCTCGCGGGCGTGCTCGACGTGCGCGACGACGTCGTCGACGGTGGCCTTCGGCTTGGCCGGGCCGTCCCACTCCTTCACGAACTCGCCGCGCTGGGTCAGGTTCCGGTACTCCCGGCCCGCGGCTTCCATCGCGGCCTTCAGCTCCTGGTCCCACGCGGCGACCTTCGGCGAGATGAACGCCGGCACGAAGGTGACCATCGCGACGCCGCCGTTGCCGGGCAGCTTCGCCAGGACGTCGTCGGGGATGTTGCGCGGGTGGTCGTTGACCGCGGTGCACGAGGAGTGGCTGAAGATCACCGGGACCGAGCTGACCTCCATCGCCGCCCGCATCGTCGACGGCGCGACGTGGGAGAGGTCGACCATCATCCCGATCTTGTTCATCTCGCGCACGACGTCGCGGCCGAACTCGGTGAGGCCGCCGTGGGCCGGTTCGTCGGTGCCCGAGTCGGCCCAGGTGGTGTTGAAGTTGTGCGTCAGCGTCATGTAGCGGACGCCAAGCCGGCGCAGGATGCGCAGCACGCCGAGCGACTCGGCGATGCTGTGCCCGCCCTCGGCGCCGAGCAGCGACGCGATCCGGCCGTCGGCGAACGCGGCTTCGGCTTCGTCCGCGGTGTCGACCAGCCGGAGCCGGTCGGGGTAGCGCTCGGCGAGCTGGTGCACGACCTCGATCTGCTCGAGGACGGCGGTCACGGCACTGTGGCCTTCGAACTCGCACGGCACGTAGACCGACCAGAACTGCATCCCGAGCTTCCCGTCGGCGAGCTTCGGGAAGTCGGTGTGCAGGGCCGGCTGCCGGACGGTCAGGTCGAGCGACGCGGCCGCCTCGACCGGGTTCGGCCCGCCGTGCTCACGCAGCTCCCACGGCAGGTCGTTGTGCCCGTCGGCGAGGATGGCCGCGTCCAGCAGTTTGCCGGCACGCTGTAGTGCCTCGTTAGTCATCGCCCGATCGTAGGGCGGACCGGTACACACTCCGTACAAAGCGCTAGCGCTCGAGCCACCCGGCCGCCGCGCGGACACCGTCCACAGTGATCTGGTGGCCGCCGGCGTGGCGCTGGGTGACGACGTCGGCACCGCGCTCGCGCAGCAGCCGGATCAGCTCCTCGGTCGACGCCAGCGGCGCCATCGGGTCGCGTTCGCCGTTGGCCAGGAAGACGCGCGAGCCGCTGAGGTCGAGGTCCGGCGGTTCCGGGACCGGCGACATCGACGCGAACAACGCGGCCTCCCGCACGACTTCCGGCCGCAGCAGGACGACCGCCGCCGCGATGTTGGCCCCGTTCGAAAAGCCGACCGCGACCACGCGCCGGTCGCCGAAGCCGTACTCCGCCCCGGCTTCGAGCACGAAGTCGGCGAGTTCATTCGCGCGCTTGACGACGTCTTCGTGGTCGAACACGCCCTCGGCCAGCCGCCGGAACCAGCGCGCGGCGCCGTGCTCCGACACCGTGCCGGCCGGGGCCAGCACGGCGGAGCGCGGGCTGAGCTCGCGCGCCAGGCCGAGCAGGTCGTCCGGGTCGCCGCCGGTGCCGTGCAGCAGGAGCAGCACCGGCGCGTCCGGGGCGCCTTCGACGTACTTGTGCCGCAGCGTCATCACAGCTCCGGGTTGTTTTCGGCGGGGAGGTTCAGCTTGGGCAGCATGTGCTGGATCTCTTCGCGGCGCGGCTCCAGCCACGGCGGCAGCTTGAGCGCGCGGCCGAGCTCCAGCAACGGCTCGTCGATCGCGAAGCCCGGCTCGTCGGTGGCGACCTCCAGCAGCGTCCCGCCCGGTTCGCGGAAGTAGATCGAGCGGAAGTACTGGCGGTCCAAAATGGACGTCACGTGCACGCCCTGTTCCACCAGCTCTTCGCGCCAGGTCTTCTGGGTTTCTTCGTCGGGGGCGCGCCAGGCCACGTGGTGGACGGTGCCCGCGGCGACCAGCCCGCGCGGCGCGTCCGGCGTCACGAGGACGTCGACCAGCGCGCCCGGCCCGCCTTCACCGGCGGCGAAGCGCAGGCGATTGCTTTCCTGATTGGCGAAGCTGAGCCCGAGGCCGTCGGTGAGCATGCCCGCGGTGGCGTCCTCCTGGTTCACCGAGAGCGTCACCGAGTGCAGGCCGCGGACGGCGTGCTCGGCGGGGACGAGCTCGGTGTCCCACGGGTCGCGCGGATCGCCCTGCGGGTGCGCGACCAGGGCGAGCTTCAGGCCGTCGGGGTCGCGGAAGGTCAGCGTCTCCTCGCCGTCGGCGTTGCGAACCTCGCCGGTCTCGACGTTCTGGGCGCCCAGGTGCTGCTTCCACCAGCCGATCGAGGCTTCGGGCACGGAGAACGACGTGGTCGTCGCCTGGCCGGTGCCGTGGCGGCCGCTCGGCGCGTCGGGCCACGGGAAGAACGTCATCAGCGAGCCGGGCTTGCCCGAGCTGTCGCCGTAGTAGAGGTGGTAGGTGCCCGGGTCGTCGAAGTTGACCGTCGTCTTGACCAGCCGCAGGCCCAGGGTGCGCAGGTAGAAGTCCGCGTTGCGCTGCGGGTCGCCGCCGATGGCCGTCACGTGGTGCAGGCCGGACGTCTTGATCGACATGGTTGCCTCCTCGGCTCAAGGTATCCCGATAACCTCTCGCGCGCAAGATATATTCCGGCGAGGTAAGGTGGCGACCGTGGAAGCGACCGACGACGACGAGATCGTCACCTGGTGGGGCCTGGTCATCGAGGGCTACCTCGCCACGCAGGACAAGCTCATGGGCGAGATCGCCGACCGGTTCGGGCTCGCGCCGGCGTCGTTCGACATCCTGCTGCGGCTGGTCCGCTCGCCCGAGCACCGGATGCCGATGACGAAGCTGGCGACCGAAGCCGCGCTGTCCAGCGGCGGGTTCACGAAGGTGGCCGACCGCCTGGTGGCGGCGGACCTGATCTGCCGGATCCCGAGCCCGGACGACCGCCGCGTCACCTTCGCGTCCCTGACCGAGCACGGCCTCGAAGTGGCGGGCAAGGCCCGCGAGGCCGCGGCCGACATCCTGCGGCGCATCGTGCTGACCCCGCTCGGTGACGACGCCCCGGCACTCGCGGAAGCGATGCGGACACTGCGCGCGTTCAACACCGATCGTTGAAAAAGTCGAGGTCACGGCGGTGCGCGCGACGGCGCACCATGGACGGATGCTGACCGAATCGACGATCACGACGATGCTCCCGGTGACCGACAGCGAACGCGCCGGCCACTTCTACGCGGACTCCCTGGGCTTGAAGCAGCTGGGGAAGGGCGAAGACGGAACGCTGTACTTCGAGGCGGGCGCGGGCTCGATCGGCCTCCGCGCCATGCCGGCGGGTGCGCAGAGCGAGAACACGGCGCTGAGCTTCGAAGTCGCCGACCTCGAAGGCGAGATCGAGACCCTGGAGAGCCGCGGCGTGCGCTTCCAGGACTTCGAGCTGGAGGGCCTGAAGACCGTGGCCCACATCGCGGAGCTGGGCACCGAGCGGGCCGCGTGGTTCAACGACTCCGAGGGCAACGTGCTGTGCCTGCACCAGGTTCTAGGCTAGGCCCGGCATCAGCTTGACCGCGTTGCCCGACAGGACCCCGGTCAGCACGTCCTCCGGAAGACCGAGCCCGATCAGCGTGCGCACGTTCTTCGCCACCGACGGCACGCCGGGCCAGTCCGTCCCGAAGACGAACTTCCCGGCCAGCCGCGTGAAGTCGAAGCGCTGGTAGTACTCCGTCAGCTTCTTCGGCGGTAGCCCGGCGAGGTCGAGCCAGACGTTGTCGCGGGCCAGCGCCAGGAACGCGGCCACGTCGTACCACCACCCGCGGCCGCCGTGGGCGAAGACGAACTGCAGCGAAGGGAAGTCCTCGACCACATCGGACAGCAGCTCCGGGTTCCCGAAACTGGCGCGGGAACCCGGGAAGCTCGACGTCCCGGAGTGGAAGATCACCGGCACCCCGCGCTCGGCGCACCGCTGGTAAACCGGGTACAGCTCCTTATCCGCCGGCGAAAACGCGCCGTGCACCGGGTGGATCTTCAGCGCCACCGCGCCCAGGTCCAGCTGCCGCTCGACCTCGGCCACCGCGGGGTGGTGCAGGTACGGGTTGACGTTGGCCACCAGCCGGAACCGGGCCGGGTTGTGCTCGACCAGCGGCAGGTTGTCCTCGATGGGCTGAATCCCGGTCGCGCGTGGGCTGTACTCGCAGAACAGCAGCACCCGGTCGACGCCTTCGGAGTCCATCAATTCGTCCATCGCCGCCGGGATCACCGTCCCTTCGGCGTCGTACACCGACCGCCACGGGTACGAGCCCGCGAAGTCGTGCGCCCACTGCAGCCAGGCGGGTTTCAGCGTCGGCAGCCGCGGCGTGTGGACGTGCGCGTCCACCACGAAGTACCCGTCGATCACGGACTGGGCACCACCCGCAGGACGTCGCGGACCTGCTCGCGGATCACGTTGCGGCGGATCTTTCCGGTCGCCGTCTTCGGCAGTTCGGCCAGCTCGACCACCCCGCGCGGCCGCTTGAACGCCGCGAGCCCCTCGCGGCAGAAGTCGATCAGTTCCGCCTGGTCCACCGCGAAGCCGGGCGCGGCCACCACGCACGCGACCGGCTTGTCGAGGCCGTCGGCGTCCGGCGCGGCGACGACGGCGACCTCCGCCACCGCCGGGTGCTGCCGCAGCCGTTCCTCCACTTCGGACGGTGACACCCAGATCCCGCCCGCCTTCAGCATGTCCCCGAACCGGCCGAGGCAGGTGTACGTGCCGTCCTCGTTGCGGACGTAGCTGTCGCCGGTCCGCAGCCATTCGCCCTGGAAGACGAGCTTCGTCGCGTCGTAGCGGGCCCAGTACCCGGTCGCCGTCGACGGCCCGGCGACGAACAGTTCGCCCGGCTGCCCGTGCCCGTCGACCACCGCGCCCGCTTCGTCGCGGATCTGCACGGAGTACCCGGGTACGGCGACGCCGGTGCTGCCCGGCCGCACCGAGCCAGGCCGGTTCGACAGGAAGATGTGCAGAGCCTCGGTCGACCCGATGCCGTCGAGGATCTCCAGCCCGAAGCGCGCGCGGAAGCGTTCGAACAGCGACGCGGGCAGCGGTTCCCCGGCCGAAACCGCGTGCCGCACCGAAGCGAACGAGTCGTCCGGGACGTCGCCGGCGAGCAGGGCCGCGTAGAACGTCGGCACGGCGAAGAAGAGCGACGGCTGCTCCTCGCGAGCGCGCCGGGCGAACAACGCGGGCGTCGGCCGGGAAGGCTCGAGCAACACCGTGCCGCCCGCGCCGAGCGGGAAGAAGCAGGAATTCCCCAGCCCGTAGGCGAAGAAGAGCTTCGGCACGGACAGGAACCGGTCCGCCGGCGTGGTCGCCAGCACCGAACGCGCGTAGGTCTCGCAGACCGCGCGGATGCTCGCGTGCCGGTGCATCGCGCCCTTCGGCTGCCCCGTCGTCCCCGACGTGTACAGCCACAACGCGGGCGAGTCTTCCCACGTCCGTCCACTTCGGAACGTCCCGCCCAGCGACGACCACTCGTGCGTCCGGACGCCGAACCCGTCGGCGTCGGACCGGTCGAGCAGCACGTCGGTGACCTCGGGGGCGAAGCCGAGCGCGGTGGCGGCCTGCTCGGCGAACTCGCCGGACACGCCCAGCACGCGCGCCCGCGAGTCGGCCAGCACCTTGCCCAGCTCGAGCCCGGTGACCATCGTCGACACCGGCACGGCGACCGCGCCGGCCAGCATCGCGCCGAGGATGCCGGTCAGCAGCTCGACGTCGTCGACCATGCAGAACATGACCCGCTCTTCGGGCCGCACGCCGAGCCCGACGAGCCCGGCGGCGACCCGGCGGGACTCCGCCGCCAGCTCGGCGTAGGTCAGCGAACGGCGGGGTGACACCACCGCGGTCGCGTCCGGGTGCCCGGCGTGGAGCAGGTACTCCGCGGCGTTGAACGCTGTCGCCACCAGGCCTCCTACGTGAGGTGGACGTATTCGTAGTCGAAGGGCTTCCCGTTGATGCCCTGCCGCGGCGGCGCGACCCAGCTCGCGATCTTCCCCCGCTCGTACACCGGGTGCATCAGCGAGCGGACGAACGTCAGGTCCTCGGTGGTGGGCAGCCACTTCCGTTTGCCGGCTTCCCAGGTCGCCTCGTCGACGATGGTGCCGCCGGGAGTGACGTGGTGGCCGGAGTTTATGCCGACTTCGCGGTTGAAGCCAGGGTGCGGCAGGCGGAACGCGAAGTCGATCCCGGCGTCCGCGAGGATCTTGTTCCAGCGCTTGACGCCGGTCTGGCAGTCGGCGACGTACTCGCTGCGCAGGTCGAGGTTGAGCAGCAGGATCGCCTGCAGCTCCTCCGACGTCCAGGTGCCGTCGCCTGCGGGTTTCTCCAGCCTGCGGGCGTCGTCGGTGAGCTTGTGGTCGTCCTTGCGGCGGGTCTCCTGCCAGCGGCCCTTGAGCCCGGCGGTGTAGTAGTTCGCCGCGTTCGTCGAGGTCTCGCTGCCGAAGAGGTCGAGCGAAACGGTGTAGTGGAAGTTGATGTACTTCTGGATCAGGTCCAGCGGGATGCCGCCGTGCGGGCCGATGTCGAGCGTGTCGTGCTCGCGGATCAGCTCGGCGCTGCGGGTCACCACGCGGTCGACGCCGGTGGTGCCGACCATCATGTGGTGCGCCTCTTCCTTCAGCATGAACTCGCAGGTGCGCGAGAGCGGGTCGAAGGAGGACTCCTTGAGCGTGCCGAGCTGGTACTTCCCGTCGCGGTCGGTGAAGTAGGTGAACATGTAGAACGCCAGCCAGTCGGCGGTTTCCTCGTTGAACGCGCCGAGGATGCGGGGCGCGTCCGGGCTGCCGGAGTTGCGCAGCAGCAGCCCTTCGGCCTCGTCACGGCCTTCGCGGCCGAAGTAGGCGTGCAGCAGGTAGACCATCGCCCACAGGTGCCTGCCCTCTTCGACGTTGACCTGGAAGAGGTTGCGCAGGTCGTAGAGGCTCGGCGCGGTGAGCCCGAGGAGCTTCTGCTGCTCGACCGACGCCGGTTCGGTGTCGCCCTGGATGACGATCAGCCGCTGCAGGTCGGCGCGGTACTCGCCGGGCACCTGCTGCCAGACCGGCTCGCCCTGGTGCTCCCCGAACGCGATCCGCCGGTCCGGGTCGCGCTCGGCGAGGAAGATGCCCCAGCGGTAGTCGGGCACGTTGACGTGGTCGAAGTGCGCCCAGCCCTCGCGGCCGACGCTGACGGCGGTGCGCAGGTAGACGCCCTGGGTCTCCAGCGTCGGGCCCATCTCGCCCCACCAGTGCATGAACTTCGGCTGCCAGCCCTCCAGCGCGCGCTGCAGGCGCCGGTCCTCGGAGAGGTTGACGTTGTTGGGGATCTTGGCGTCGTAGTCGATCTTCTCGGGCATCTGCGCTAGACCCGCTTCCTGTCGAAGACGGCCTTCTGCCCCGTACCGTATCGGCGCAGCGCGCCTTCGGGCCCGGATGCGTTCGGCCGGGTGAAAATCCAGTTCTGCCAAGCCGCCAGCCGGCCGAAGATCTTGGTCTCGATGGTCTCGGGACCGACGAACCGGTGGTTGGCCTCCATCCCGGTGAGGGCGTCCGGGGACAGCGACGCCCGGCCTTCGAGCGCGATCCGGATCTCGTCCTCCCAGTCGAGGTCGTCCGGGGCGTCGGTGACCAGGCCGAGCTCGACGGCTTCGGCCGCGCTCAGCACGTGGTCCCTCTCGCGCGCGAGCCAGGCGAGGTGGTCTTCGTCGCCGTAGAAGCGCGTCTGCAGGCGGGTCAGGCCGTTGCCCATCGGGAACGGGCCGAAGTTGGCTTCGCTGAGCCTGATCGTGGCGCGTTCGTCGGAGTCTTCGTCGTCGATCGGCGGACCGTCGAGGAGGTACTGGCGGTCGGCGGCGAGCGCGAGTTCCAGCAGGGAGCCGGCGAAGCAGCTGCCGGGCTCGATCAGCGCGATCAGCGTGCGGCTGGTGACGTCGAGGCGCTTGAGCGTGCGCTTGAAGTAGTGCGTGATCTCGTTGCCCAGCCAGTCCTTCGCGCCGAGGACGGCCCGTTCGTGCGCGAGCACCTTCTCCGGGTCGCCGACGGTCTTGAGGATCCACGTACCGGCTTCGACCTCGTTGGTGCGCAGCCGCAGGATGGCGTCGTCCAGCTCGCGGGTCATGGCGAGGAACCAGCCGTTCGCGCCCTCTTCGTGCAGGTCACCGGGGTCGTTTTCGGGGCCCTTGACGGTGATCGTGACCTGGTCCTTCGCCACTTCTATGTCGACATAGCGATGTTCCAGCGGGGTCAGCTCGATGCCGCCTTCGCCGGTCCGGTCGGATTCGCGCGCGATTTCCCGGGCCCGCTGCTCCACGGCTTCGCGGAACCCTTGGCGCGGCACGAGTTCGTCGACCAGCCGCCAGTCGACCGCGGTCTTGCCCTTGACGCCGTCCGGGCGCGTGGCGAAGACGTCGGCGAGGTCCTTGCGCACCCGTCGCTTGTCGACCACGCGGGTCAGCCCGCCGGTGCCGGGCAGCACGCCGAGCAGCGGCACCTCCGGCAGCGCGACGGTCGAGGAGTTGTCGTCGATCAGGAGGATCTTTTCGCAGGCCAGCGCGATTTCGTAGCCACCGCCGGCGCAGGTGCCGTTGACCGCGGCCACGTACGTCTGGCCGGAGTGCGCGGTGGCGTCCTCCATGCCGTTGCGGGTCTCGTTGGTGAACTTGCAGAAGTTCACCTTCCAGTGGTGCTCGGACGCGGCGAGCATCCGGATGTTCGCGCCGGCGCAGAAGACCTTGTCCTTCGCGCTCGTCACCACCACCACGCGAACCTCGGGGTGCTCGAACCGCAGCCGCTGGGTGGCGTCGTACAGCTCGATGTCCACGCCGAGGTCGTACGAGTTGAGCTTGAGCTCGTACCCCGGGACGAGCCCGCCCTGTTCGTCGACGTCCAGCTCCAGCCAGGCCACCTCCCCGTCGAGGCGGAGGCGCCAGTGGCGGTACTCGTCCGGACGGCGGTCGAAGGTCACCGGTGTGGTGGTGGTCACTCGTCCGAGTGTCTACATAGTTACGACGAACGTCAATATTGTGTAGAAACTTGATCTCGCGAGGTCACCCGGTTGAGCGCCGACCACGCCCACGTCAGGAAGACCCACAACGCGAGCCCCGCTGCGGCATCCGTGAAGATCGTCGCGAAGTAGAACGCGGGGATCTGCGGTACGCCCGTCAGGAAGTGGCCCAGCGTGATCATCCCGGCCAGCGAATAGACCAGCAGGAACGCCAGCGCCCGCGGGTACCGCCCCTCTCGGTACGCGCGGTAGCCGAGCCAGCCGAACACCGTGAACAACACCCAAGCGAAGGCGACGACGATCCCCGCGACCATCGCCGGAACACCCGGCAGTTGCGGGTAGTCCGCGACGCGGATGGCGTTGTGCGCGTAGTGGATTGTCGTGCTGACCAGCGAAAAGCCGAGGATCACGCGAAGCGGCGTCAGCCCCTTCTCCCGCAGAACGTCCATCCGGGCCCCCTGTAGCCGATTTGATAGATCGCTCTAGCGAGCGTACCGCCGCCACTTTCATAGGGAAAGTGCCGAGACGGCACTTTCCCTATGAAAGCTCCGTCTCAGGCCAGGTCGATGCGGTGCTGCGTCACCGGGTAGCCGGCCTTCGCGAAGGCCTTGGCCATCGGGACGTTGCCGACGTCGGTGCCCGCGACGATCCGGTCGGCACCGTGCCCGACGAGCTCGTGCGTGGCCTCGACCAGCAGGTCGTACGCGTAGCCGTTTCCACGGTGTTCGGGCACGACGGCGATGTAGCCGATCACCGGGTCGTAGACGTTGCGGGTCGGCAGGCTGAGCCCGACGAGCTCACCTTCGGGCGTGTACGCCACCCGCCACCAGTCCCGCGGGGCCGGCATCCACTTCATGATGTCGAGATCTTCCTGGGCCGCGGCGTCGAGCCCGTGCTCCTCGACCGTCTTCCGGACGTGCGCGTCGAGGCTGCCGACGTGCACGCGCTTGAAGACCTCGAGGATGACGTCGTCGTCCGGCTCGGGCCGGAACTCGAGCCGGCCGGTCTTTTCGGGGAGACCGTTTTCCGGCGTCCAGCAGAACCGGTAGCGCTCGACGAGCTTGCGGTAGCCCGCCTGTTCGGCCGCCTCGACGCGCACGGTCACCTCGTGGGCGACGTCCGGGTCGTCCTGCCACGAAGGCGGCGTGGTCAGCGCGTACTCCGCGCGCAGCGGCGCCGTCTTGAGCAGGTGGACGCCCGCGTCGAAGTCGGTGAAGTCGAACCAGTCCAGCGCGATCGGTTCCTCGTCGCCGGGCTTGGCCCACCAGGCGGCTCGCGCCACGACGACGTCGTCGCGCAGCGCGACCCAGGTCCACTCGGGCCGGTATTCGCCCTGCTTCGCCATCTCGACGAAGTCGTTGCCGAGCAGCGTGCGGCCGACGAGGCCGCGGTCGGGCAGGGAGGTGAAGAGCATTTCTTCGCCCGCTTCGAGCGGGCGCACGACCAGTTCGGTCATGAGGGTCCTTCCAGGAGGTTGCGCTCCCGGTCTACCGACCCGGCACCCTCGTTCCGGGGTGGGAGCGCATGATCGTCTGCGTGATCACCGGACCCACCTCCTTTCGCTGCTCAAGGGTGCTGTGCGCAGCATAGGGGTTCCTCTCGGAGGTGATCAACGGATTTTCTGGAGGACGATCCGCGTGCTCAGCCGCGGTTCGGCGTAGGAGTGCGACGCCTCCAAGACGTACTCGCCCGCGATGTGCTGCCAGCCGTCCCGCCAGACCTCGGCGGACCTCGGCGGGATGACGACGTCGGTCTCGACGGATTCGCCGGGCCCCGCCTCGACGCTC
This sequence comes from Amycolatopsis sp. FBCC-B4732, assembly GCF_023008405.1. Classification (NCBI taxonomy): domain Bacteria; kingdom Bacillati; phylum Actinomycetota; class Actinomycetes; order Pseudonocardiales; family Pseudonocardiaceae; genus Amycolatopsis; species Amycolatopsis sp. FBCC-B4732. Next base: position 8,964,811 of record NZ_CP095376.1, on the reverse strand, counting down.
GCGAACCCCGCGAGCCAGCGGTGCGGCCGGTCGCCGCGCTCGGTCGGGGCCAGGTAGAGCTGGACGACCTCGCGGCCCCGCCGCTTCCCCGTGTTGCGCACGCGGACCCGGACGCGGGCCCCGCCTTCTTCGTCCGGGTAGCCGTCGAGCTCCTCGTACGCCCAGGTCGTGTAGCCCTGGCCGTGGCCGAACCAGTAGGCGGGCTGTTCGTCGCCGCGGGCCCAGGCGCTGTAGCCGATGTGGACGCCTTCGCCGTATTCGAGGACGCCTTCCCGCGGGGTCACGTCGGTGACCGGCGCGTCTTCGAGCTTCGCCGGCCACGTCGTCGGCAGGCGGCCGCCGGGTTCCTCGATGCCGAAGAGGACGTCGGCGAGCGCGTCGCCGCCGGCCTGGCCGGGGAACCAGGTGAGCAGCACCGCGGCGACGTCGGCGCGCCACGGCAGCTCGACCGGGGCGCCGGCGTTGACGACGACCACGGTGTTCGGGTTGACCGCGGCGACCCGGGCGACCAGCTCGTCCTGGCGGCCCGGCAGGGACAGCGAAGCCCGGTCGAAGCCCTCGCTCTCGACCTCGGCGGTGGTGCCGACCACGACGACCGCGACGTCCGACTTCCCCGCCAGCGCAACGGCTTCCTCGAGCGCGGCGTCCGGGTCGGGCACCGGGCCGCGGTGGCCGAGCGCGAAGGTCACCCAGGCGAAGCTGCCCCGGGCGAACTCCGCCATCTCGGACGGGATCCAGTACGTCAGGCTGACGTCGACGAGTTCGCCCGCGGTCAGGTCGATCTCGCGGCGCTGCTCGTTGACCTGCATGATCGAGGTGAAGACGTCCCCGCCGGGCGGCAGGTTCACGCCGTCGAAGAGGGTCTGGCCGGCGACGGCGAGGCGGAGGTCGCCGGGCCCGGTGACGGCGAAGGTGTGCGTGCCGCTGCGCTCCGGCAGGTAGGTGCCGGAGATCTCGACCGACGCGAGCGTGTTCAGGTCGAGCCCGTCCGGCAGTTCGCCGATCCACGCGATTTTGGCTTCCCTGAGCGGGAATTCAGCCAATCGGGTGCCATCCGCGGCTTGGGCGAGGGCGCGGAGCCGGAAATTGTCGGTGGCCGGCGGTAGCGTCGTTCGCGGATCGGCACCGGTGGCGAACGCCAAGTCGGTGCCCGGGGGAACGGCCTTGCGGAGGCCGTCCAGAGGGGAGACGACGTGATCGGGGAACACGGTGGCACTGCCGCCGCCGAGGATCTTCGGGTCCTCGGCCAGCGCGCCGATGAGGGCGATGCTCCGCGGCTGCTTGAGCGGCAGCACACCGGTTTCGTTGCTGAGCAACACGAAAGACCGGTGCGCGACCTCGCGCGCGATCGCGTCACCGTCCATTTCGGACCGCCGGGCGGCCGGGCTGCCTTCGAGCGCGCCGGTCCGGTGGGCGAGCAGGAGCACGCGGCGGACCATGTCGTCGACGACGCTCTCGTCGACTTCGCCGCCGCGCACGGCTTCCGCGAGCCGCGCGCCGAAAACCGTCCGGGGGCCGGGCATCGCGACGTCGAGGCCGCCGTTGGCGGAGGCGACGGTGTCGCGCGCGGCCAGCCAGTCGGAAACGACGAAGCCGTCGAAACCCCATTCGCCACGCAGCACGCCGTCGAGCAGTTCGGCGTGCTGGGTCATCGTGGTGCCGTTGACGCTGTTGTAGGCGGCCATGATCCCCCACGGCTTCGCGCGCTTCACGATGAGTTCGAAGGGTGCGAGGTAGAGCTCGCGCAGCGCGCGTTCGGCGACGTGGACGTCGGCGGTGAAGCGCTCGGTCTCGAAGTCGTTGGCGACGAAGTGCTTGACCGTCACGCCGACTCCGCCGTCCTGCACGCCGGTGACGTAGCCGGCGCCGATCATCCCGGTGAGGAGGGGATCTTCCGAGTAGCACTCGAAGTGGCGGCCGCCCAGCGGTGAGCGCTGGAGGTTGACCGTCGGGGCGAGCAGCACGTGCACGCCCTTGCGGCGGGCTTCCTGCGCGAGCAGGCGGCCGGCGCGCACGGCGAGCCGCGGGTCCCAGCTCGCGGCGAGCGCGGTCGGGCTGGGGAGCGTCACGGAGGGGTCGTCCTGGCTCCAGCGGACCCCGCGGACGCCGACCGGGCCGTCGGAGAGGACGAGGGAGTCCAGGCCGATGTCCGGCAGGGCGGGCAGGCTCCAGACGTCCTGCCCGGAGAGCAGGCTCGCCTTGGCGTCCAGGTCGAGCCCGGCCAGCAGCGCGTCGACGTCGAAGCTCATGAGCACACTCTACCTGGCGGTGAGTAGTGAAAGTTATGGTTCCGTGACAGCTCGTCCCGTAGGCTCGGGATCATGACCCGGGCCAGGGGAGCCGACCGCCGCGCGAGCATCGTCCGAGCGGCCTTCGAGGTGATCGCCGAACGCGGCTACCGCGGCACCTCGCTGGCCGCGGTCGCCGAGCGCGTCGGCCTGACCCAACAGGGGCTGATGCACTACTTCCCGACGAAGGAAGACCTGCTCACGGCCGTGCTGGAGACCCGCGACGAGTGGGACCTGCTCCACTTCGGCCACGCCCCGCCGGGCGACGAGTCGGCGATGACGGTCAACCAGCTGGCCGACCTGGTCGACTACAACGCCACGCGCCCGGGCATCGTCCAGACGTACACGGTGCTGTCGGCGGACAGCGTCACCGAGGACCACCCGGCGCGCGAGTACTTCCACGACCGCTACACGCGCGTCCGGGCAGGCATGACGCAGATGCTGGAACGCCACCGCGACGAGCTCCCGCCGGGCACGACGCCGGAACAGCTGGCCCCGATCGCCATCGCGGTCCTCGACGGCCTGCAGTTGCAGTGGCTGCTGGACCCGGCGGAGGTCGACATGTCCACCGGCTTCCGCACGTTCCTGACGATGCTGGGCATCAAGCCGGACTGACCTGCTCCCCCTCGGCGGCCGTCCGGTCCAACTCACCCCCCAGCCGCGGCCCGCCATCCCTCCGGTCACGGCAACCGCGGCTGGGCCGCCAGCTCCCGCAGGCGCCGCAACGTGCGCAGCGTCGTCTCCAGGTCTTCCTGCGACACCTCCGCCGCCAGTCCCTCCGCCCACTCGACCTGCGCGCGGCCCAGCTCCCGCATCGCGTCCTTCGCCCGGCGCGTCAACGTCAACAGCGGCGCCCGCGCGTCCGCCGGGTTCGGCAGCCGGTCGAGCATTCCGTTGCGCAGCAGGCGGTTCACCGTCTCCTGCACGCTCTGCCGGCGCAGCCCCCGCCGCCGGGCGACGTCCGCGGCCGTCGCCGGGCCGTCCTCCAGGAAGCCGAGCACCTGCCACTGCGCCGCCGTCAGGCCGACCGGCCCGGTGAGCGCGTCGCCCGCCACGAGGAAGCCGCCGTTGCACGCGAAAACCGCGTCGATCACGCGGGTGAACGTCTCAGCTCTGGGAGACCGCATGCGTGCTAGTCTCGCACAACGACAGGCACCTGTCGAAATGGAGACGACCATGGACATGCCCACCCTCGGCCCCGCCCACGACGCGCTGAAAGCCTTCGTCGGCGACTGGACCGGCACCGAAGAGCTCGCCGCGGCACCGTGGGCACCCGCCTCGACCGCGCACGCCGAGTGCGGATACCGCTTGGCCCTCAACGGGTTCGCGCTGATCCAGCACTACCGCCAGCGCCGCGACGACGGATCCGAATTCCTCGGGCACAACGTCTTCACCGCCGACCCGGGCACCGGTGAGACGCTTTGGTACGGCTTCGACAGCTACGGCTTCCCACCCGACTCGCCCGCCCGCGGCAGCTGGTCCGGCACCACGCTGACCCTGGAGAAGAAGACCGCCCGCGGGGTGGCCCGCCACCGGCTCACCCCGGCCGGGGACACCTTGACGCACGAAATCGACGTCAAGATGGGCGAAGACCGCGATTTCAGCCCATTCCTGCGTGCGCACTACAGCCGCGTCGAAGAGTAGGCGGAAACGGGTGACGCCCCTCCCCCCTGGCACGAGGACGTCACCCGTTTCCGGTCTGTGCCAGCGCATCCACGGACCTGTCGACCCTGGACGGTCCCGCGGCGCGCTATTTCACAACAACGATTAGTTATTCGGTGTTGCGCACTTTCGAGCTGTGCAGCGAGTGTGTCCCCCAATGGCGCCAAAGGCCCAGGGAAAACGATTACTTTCACCCGAACGGCCCAGCCCCGCTCACCGACCGCACCCGGGCTCGCACGCAGCGGACTCCCGGAATTGTCGGACCCCCGGAGTACAGATGAACACGTGCCCGGAAACACCGAACCGCAGCCGACGGACTCGCCCCCGCTGATCGGGGTCGAGAACGTCAAGATGCCCGAGTGGGCCCGCGTCGACGAGCGCGTGGCCAACGCGGGTTTCGGCCAAGCCGTGCGCGCGCTGCCGGCCGCGATCTCCGTCGTGCTGCGGCTGGCGTGGCGGACTTCGCCGAGGCTGACGCTGCTGGCCGCGTTCGTGCACGTCGTTTCGGGCTGCGTCACGGCGTTCGGGCTGCTCGCCACCGCGAACGTCTTCACCGCGCTGCTCGAACAGGGCCCGACACCGGACCGGGTGCTGCAGTCGCTGCCCGCGCTCGCGGTCGTCACGGGGTCGTACGCGGCGCGCGCGGCGCTGGACGCGGCGGTCGCCGCCGTCGAGGGTGCGCTGCGGCCGCGCGTCACCGCGGCGGCGGACGACGCGGTGACGGCGTCGGTGGTGCGCGTCGGGCTGATCGCGTTCGAGGACGCGGACTTCCGCGAGCTGGCGCGCCAAGGCGCGCGGTTCGGCGTCCGGGCCATCGAGACGAGCCTGCGCCGGCTGGCCGACCTGACGTCGTCGGTGATCTCGCTCGCGGCGGCGATGCTCACGGCCGGGCTGCTGAACCCGTGGCTCGCGCCGGTGCTCCTGCTCGCCGCGGCGGCCGACGGCTGGGCCGCCGCGCGCGTGGCGAAGCTGAACTACCGGCACTTCCTCGACACGGTCGGGCGCAACATCCGCAAGTCGGTCGTCGAGGAGGTCGCCACCTGGCGGACGATGGCCCTCGAACGGCACGCGCTGACGCTGCAGGAGCCGCTGCTCGGCGAGTACCGGCGCATCTCGCGCAGCCTCGCGCGCGAAGAGATCCGGCTGGCGCACCGCAGCAACCTGGTGCGCACCACCGGCCGGGCGGCGGCCGGGCTGGGCACGGCGGCGGCGTACCTGGTCCTCGGCTGGCTGCTCTACACCGGCGGGATGGAGCTGGCGCTGGCCGGCACGGCGGTGCTGGCGATGCGCACGGCGTCGACGGCGCTGTCCAACACCATGCGCGCGGTCAATTCGCTGTACGAGGACTCGTTCTACATCGGGTTCTACAACCAGCTGCTCGTCGAATCGGTGAAACGGCGGCCACCGGAGACGTCGCTGACCGCACCGGCCGACCCGGGCGAGATCCGGCTGGCGGGCGTCACGTTCACCTACCCGGGCCGCGAAACCCCGGCCCTGCGGGACATCTCGCTGACCATCCGGCGCGGCGAGGTGGTCGCGCTGGTCGGCGAGAACGGCTCGGGCAAGACCACGCTGGGCAAGCTCCTCACCGGGCTGTACCCGCCGGACGAGGGCACCGTCCACTGGGACGACGTCGACCTGGCCGGGGCCGACCCGGCGTCGGTGCACGCGAACATCGCGGTGATCGCCCAGGAACCGGCGGAATGGCCGATGACGGCGGCGAACAACATCACGGTCGGCCGCCTCGGCCGCGCGGACCCCGATCGCCGCGCGTGGCGCGAAGCGGTCGACTACTCGGGCGCGGACGAGGTGATCGCCTCCCTGCCCGCGGGCGAGAACACGATGCTGTCCAAGAAGTTCGACGAAGGCCACGACCTGTCCGGCGGCCAGTGGCAGCGCATGGGCATCGCCCGCGGCATCTACCGCGACGCCTCGGTCCTGGTGGCCGACGAACCGACGGCGGCGCTCGACGCCCGCGCCGAAGCCCGGGTGTTCGCCGGGCTCCAGCACGCGAGCACGTCGCACCGGGGCCGCCGCACCACGGTCCTGGTCACCCACCGCCTGGCCAACATCCGCTCGGCGGACCGCATCCTGGTCCTGGAGAAGGGCAGACTGATCGAGGAGGGCACGCACGCCGACCTGATCCGCGCGGGCGGCGTCTACCACGAGCTGTACGAGATCCAGGCCCGCGCGTACCGCAACGGCACCGAAACGGCGGAGGCCCGATGACCGAGCAGCTGGCCCGCGTCAACGGCATCGAGCTCTGCCACGAATCCTTCGGCGACCCGGCAGGCCGGCCCCTCCTGCTCATCATGGGCTTGGCCGCCCCGATGATCTGGTGGGACGAGGAGTTCTGCGAAACCCTGGCCGCCCGGGGCTTCCACGTGATCCGCTTCGACAACCGCGACGCCGGACGCTCGACCCGCCTCCACGGCCGGGCCGACCTCGCGCAGGCGTACCTGCTCCGCCGGTCCCCGTACACGCTGGCCGACATGGCCGACGACGCCGCGGGCCTGCTCACGGAGCTGGGCATCCCGGCCGCCCACGTCGTCGGCGCCTCGATGGGCGGGATGATCGCCCAGACCCTGGCCATCCGCCACCCTTCGCGGGTGCTGTCGCTGACGTCGATCATGTCCAGCACCGGCGGCCGGTTCGTCGGCCGGCCGAGCGCCCGCGCCCTGCCGATGCTGCTCACCACACCCCCGAAGGACCGCGAAAGCTACGTCGAGACGCTGATGCGCACGTTCCGTCTGATCGGCTCACCGGCCTACCCGTTCGACGAAGCCCGAATGCGCACCCGAGCCGAGCGCACGTACGACCGCGGCCTCCCCCCAGGCGGCGCCCTCCGCCAGCTGGCGGCGATCATGGCCGACCGCGACCGCGCCCCCGGGCTGCGCCGAGCGAAGCTCCCGGCCCTGGTGGTGCACGGCGCCCGCGACCCGTTGGTCCACGTCTCGGGCGGCCGAGCCACGGCCCGCGCCATCCCCGGCGCCGCCCTCGACATCGTCCCGGGAATGGGCCACGACCTCCCGCGAGCCGTCTGGCCCCGCGTCATCCGCGGCATCGAGCGAATCGCGCTCACCCGGCCGGCGTGACCGCCCCCAGGCCCAGTCACGGTTTCATTCCGGCCCGGTGCCCGCCGTAACCACCACGCGTGAGGTCCCGACTCTGGCGCTCGGAACACGGTCCTCGTCGAAGGGAACATCATGCGTGCTCGCCTGGTGGTGGTCGCCGCGCTTTCGGCCGTGCTGAGCTTGTCGGCATGTGGGGAGACGCCACGGACCTCCCCCGAGAACCCGCCCACCACCAGCAGCGTCGTCGCCGCACCGCCCACCGCACCGCCGGCCAAGACCGAGTACGGCGCCGCGGCGACGTACAAGTTCAAGGCGCGCGACGGCAAAGGGGACGGCTTCACCGAGGACGTCGAACTCACCTTGGGCGCGCCGATCCCGGCCGGTCAGGCACCCGGGCCGCTCCCGACCGGCTGCGAGGTCCACCCCCAGCTGGACCTCTACATCCCGTTGACGATCAAGGTCGCCAACTCCACGCCGAACTTCGCCTACAAGGTCAGCTACCGCTTCCAGCCGGTCCAGCTCGACGACGATCGGGTCGCGGGCTACCTCGACGCCGGCGACGGGAAGTGTGTCGAAAACTTCGGGCTCGTGACCTACGAAGGTCCCACCTTGGGCGTCAGCTCGAAGGCGGAACTGCGGACCGGAGAGCAGGTGTCGACCTCCGGCTTCCTCGCCTACCGCGACTTCTTCGGCCCCACCGGCACCCAAGCGGCCAAGCTGGCCAACGTCTTCCTGGACCTTGGAATCCGCTACGACGGACGGCACGGAGTCATCGTCGACCCGGAGGCCGCTCCCGGGCTGATCGGGTACACCGGCCTCGACGGGCTCGGCGTGTCGGATCACTACGTCATCCCGGCGGACGGCATCACCTCACCGTGCACCAAGGGTCTCTTCAAACGCGAAGCCCACTGCCCGTGACCTCAAGCCGACAGCGTGACCGAACCCAGGTGCGAGAAGTGCGCCGCCACGCGAGATCCCCGCCGAAGCGGGACCGCGTCCGTCATCCCGCCGGTCAGCACCAGCCACCCCGGCTCCAACGCCAATCCCCGGGCCGCCAGCGAGTTCGCGGCCAGCGCGAGGGCCTCCGCCGGGTGGCCCTGGACCGCCGCGCCCGTGGCCGTGTCGACGATCTGGCCGTCGACCTCCAGCAGGGTCGCCTCCAACGACAGATCCAGCGAAGCAGGCGGAACCCCCACCGGACCCACGCTGAAGTACGCCGAAGAACCGTTGTCCGCCACCGCGTCCGGGAGCGTGAAGCGGTAGTCCGCGTACCGGCTGTCGATCACCTCGACACCGCCGTACACGCGATCGACCGCGGCCAGCGCCGTCGCCGCCGTCACGCCGGGACCGGCCAGCCGGCGACCCAGCACGAAGACCAGCTCCGGCTCGGCACGCGGGTGGATCAGCGAAGGCACCGGCACGCCCGCGGGCAACACCATCGCATCGGTGAGCCAAGCCAGCAGCGGCGAATCGATGCCCATCCGCTCCTGCTTCGCCCGCGACGTCAGGCCCAGCTTCACGCCGATCAGCGTTTCGCCGCGGGCGCGGCGCTGGCGCAGGGCCTCGTCCTGGATCGCGTACGCCGTGTCGACGTCGAGGCCCGGCCACTCCTCCGAGAGCGGCGAGCGCTCCGCGACCGTCCCCAGCAGCGCCGCGGCCGCTTCGCGCACGTTCATGATTCCTCCGAGAAGACCGCGGTGACGCTGCCGAGGCCGGCGATGGTCGCGACGATCGTGTCGCCCGGAAACACCGGGATCGCCCGGGTCATCGAGCCCGGCAGCACGACGTGCCCCGGCTCCAGCGTGACGCCCAGCGGGCCGACCGTGTTCGCCAGCCACACCAGCGAGTTCAACGGCGACCCGAGCACCGCGCCACCCGCGCCGGTCGCCGCCACCGAACCGTTCTGGTACAGGACGCAGCCGGCCAGCCGCAGGTCCGCGGCACCCAGCGCCGTCGGGCTGCTGCCCAGCACCACGCCGCCGGAGGAGGCGTTGTCGGCGATCGTGTCGAAGAGCGAGATCTTCCAGTCGCGGATGCGGGAGTCGACGATCTCCAGCGACGGCAGCACGAAGTCCACCGCGCGCACCGCGTCCGCCACCGTCACGCCGGGGCCGCGCAGCGCCGAGCCGAGCACGAACGCGATCTCCGGCTCGATGCGCGGCTGCAGGAACGCCGACGTCGGGATCGGCTGGTGCTCCAGGTGGAACATGCTCCCGGTGAGGTGCCCGTAGTCGGGCTGGTCGACGCCCATCTGCCGCTGCATCGCCGCCGAGGCGAGGCCGACCTTGTGCCCGCGGACCGCGTCGCCGCCCGACGTCCAGTGCCGCACCTGCTCCTGCTGGATCCGGTACGCGTCCTCGACGGTCGCCTCCGGGAACAGCTTGATCAGCGGCTCGACCGGTTCGCGCGTCGCGTAGGCCCGCGCCAGTACGGCGGCGGCCTCCTGCACCTTGCTGACGTCCACGCCCCGGACTCTGCCCGCCGCGCACCTCCCGCACAAGCCGCGGTGTTCCACCCAGCGGAACTCTCGCCAGACAACCTCTTGCGCGCGAGATAAATCGGGCGTAGCTTCGGGGACAACCACCAGGAAGGGACGTGAGGGACATGGCACCGACCCAGGCCGAGGTCACCAAGCTCGCCGAGGTCCGCGACGAGCTGCGCGAGCGCCACCTGCGCCCGGCCGCCGACCGCCCGGCGACGAACGGGCGCGGCATCCACCACACCGCGCTGATCTCCAGCGACGTCGAGCGGACCATCGAGTTCTACCAGGACGTCCTCGGCTTCCCGCTCACCGAGCTGATCGAGAACCGCGACTACCCCGGCTCGAGCCACTTCTTCTTCGACGTCGGCAACGGCAACGCGGTCGCCTTCTTCGACCTGCCCGGCCTGGACCTCGGCCCGTACGCGGAAGTCCTCGGTGGACTGCACCACCTGGCCCTGTCCGTCACGCCCGATCGGTGGAGCGCGATCAAGGACAAGCTCGACGAGGCCGGCGTGCAGTACCTGCTGGAGAGCGAAACCTCGATCTACCTGTCCGATCCGGACGGTGCGCGCGTCGAGCTGATCTCCGACCCGCTCGGCGAGATGTACGGCGAGAAGATCGGCTGAAAGCGTGTTCCCGGCGTCGCGCGCCGTTTAGCCTGTGCGCGACGGCTGGAGGTCCGATGTCCGACTGGTCCCTGTCCCGCGCGAAGGCGCGGCTCGACCGCCGTGAGCAGCTCGACGAGCTCACCGCGCGCACCCGGTTCGAGGTGCGGCTGCACCTGAACGAGCCGGCCACGAACGGCAGCTACGACGAGCTGACCAGCATCTTCGCCATCGGGCACGGCGAGTGCGCCGCGCTGCTGGCGCACCACCGCCTGCTGCCGTGGTGGGAGCGCTCGCTGGTGTACCGGTACGCGCGGCGGCTGCACGGCAAGGCGATCACGCGCAGCGTCGGCGCCGTACCCGCGGAGGTGGCGCCGCAGGCGGCCCGCGCCTTCGGGGCCGAGATCGCCGAACTCGCGCCGGACTCCGGGGACACCGGCGCGAAGTACGACCTGCAGGGCCGCGGCCTGCTGACGGTGTTCCGGATCGCCGTCGGCGCCAAGGGCGAGTCCTGGCCGGACCGCCACGAGGTGGCGACGACGTCCGCCCGCAACATCCTGACGTGCGCCGCGACCTTCGCCCACCGGAAGCCGTGGCACGTGCTCTGGCCGGTCTACCGCGTGCGCGGCCTGCGGCTCTGGAAGCTTTGACGCCCGTCGCGCGTTCTCCCGGTATGAAAGCAGAGGAAATCCTCGCCGGCGCGAAGACCATCGCCGTCGTCGGCCTGAGCCGCGACCCGGCCAAGGCCGCCCACGGTGTCCCGGCGGTCCTGCAGGCCCACGGCTTCCGGATCATCCCGGTGCACCCGAGCGCGACCGAGCTGCTCGGGGAAAAGGTCTACCGGTCGCTGAAGGACATCCCGGAGCCGGTCGACCTGGTCGACGTCTTCCGCCCGTCGCCCGAAGCACCGGGCATCGCGCGGGAGGCCGTCGAGATCGGCGCGAAGGCGCTGTGGCTGCAGCAGGGCATCGTCTCGGCCGAAGCGCGCCGCATCGCCGAGGACGGCGGGCTCGCCTACGTCGAGAACCGCTGCACCGCCGTGGTCCGCGCGACGGCCGCGATCTCGAAGAGCTAGGCCGGCGCTCCGAAGTGGACGATCCGGTGGTTGCCGGTGTCGACGACCCAGACGCCGCCCGCGCCGTCGCCGGCGCTGTCACGCGGTGAGCTGACCCAGTCCGCGGCGTCGGGCAGCGCCGCGCCGGTCCGGGTGTCGAACCGCGCGACGCGCCCGCCGTCGTCGACCAGCAGCCGACCGGCCGGGTCCACCGCGACCGCGCGGGGCCGGGCGAAGTCGCCGAACCCGCGCACGAAACCGCCCCACCACGTGTACTGCACGACCCGGCGGTTGCCGGTGTCGGCGACGTAGACGTTGCCCGCGGCGTCGACCGCGATCCCCTCCGGCGCCTTGAGCCGCCCGGCGATGACGCGCACGAGAGCACCGGTGCGGGTGAAGGCCTGCACGCGGTCGTTGCCGGTGTCGGCCACCCACAGCCGGCCGCGCGCGTCGACCGCGATGCCCGACGGCGCGCTGAACCGGCCCGGCCCGGAGCCGGGCCCGCCGATGGCGGCGAGCTCACTGGTGGTCACGGCGTCAGGATCGCCGATGGCGGGCGGTCACGACCAGTACCGAAAAGAGTGTTCAACAGCTGTTCCGCCCTCGATCACCAGCTCCAGCGGGAGCACGTCCGCCGATCGAGGAAGCTGTACGCCGGCAGCGGCCCGAGCCAGTCGGCCTGGACACCGCCGCCCGGCCCGAGCCCGGCGACGGTGTCCCGCACGACCAGCAGGTCGCCCAGCCCGACGAGGAACGCCCACCGCTCGTCGGCGGACTCCCCCGCCGGCAGCGCCACCGAGTCGCGCGCCCGCTCGGCGACCTCCGACAGCAGCCCGTCCGAACGCGCCGAACGCCACGGCGACCCGGGTTCGGTGAACCGCAGGCAGACGTGCACCTCGGCCAGGCCGTCGAGCCGGTCGAGGTCGGCGCGGTATTCGTCGGCGGCCGGGGCGAGCACCTCGGCGCGGACGGCCTCTTCGTCCTCGGCCACGGTGCCGAACCGGACCGGCAGCACCGGGCCGCCCTCGACGAGCGCGGACACCACCGCGAGGTGCGCCGCCGGGTCGGGTTCGGGTTCGCCGACGACCATGGCGAGATCGTCCCAGCGGACCGTGCGCGGCGCCCGCGGGTGCCCGGCGCGCACGACGCCGTAGAGCTGCAGCGTCACGGCTGGTCGGCGGGGACGGCCGGGTCGACGGGCACCGCGACGGCCGGCGTCGGCGGCGGGATCAGCCCGGTCGTCTGGCCGAGTCCTCGCGAGACCTGCCCCGGCACAGGTGTGCTCTGCAGGCGCCGCATCGCTTCGAGGTAGCGGATGCAGGTGTCGACGCCGGCGATCGCGATCCGGGCCTCGATGGCCAGCAGCTCGATCCCGATCACCGACACCCGCACCGACGCGTCGATCACGAGTCCCTTGTCCAGCAGGATGTCCAGCGTGTCGGCGAGGCCGCCGCCGGTCTGTCCCGGTCTGGTCACTTAGGTCCTTTCGTCGAAGAGGGCCCGGATCTCCGCGAACCGGAGCTCCAGGTCGATCAGGGCCTGCCCGAGGTCTTCGACCTGGGCGGGGGTGAGGCTGTCGAGGCGCCGGAGCGCTTGGCGTTCGAGCACTTCGCGGAGGATGTCGAGCACGGTGACGACGAGGCGCCCCAGCCCGCGCCCG